>CAZEVY010000004.1:37721-123067 GCA_964515555.1 uncultured Solibacteraceae bacterium
CCGCTCGGTGAATCTGGTCCTCGCCAGCCCGGCCGGGGGGCCTCCGAAGTCATTTTTTTCGGAACGCATTAGCGGCGCGCCCATCCAACTAATTGAGGGCGAGACCTGGGATGCAATTGCCCACGCGGAACTCGCATTGGCGGCTAGTGGTACTGTGACTATAGAGGCCGCGCTGCTGGGAACCCCGATGGTGAGCTTCTACAAGGTCAGCGGCATCAGTTGGATGGCCGGACGGCCGCTGGTGAAGGCGCCCTACCTGACGATGGTAAACCTGGTGGCCGGACGCGACGTCGTACCTGAATTGATGCAGTCCGCCATGACCGGGCCGCGACTGGCGTCGGAAGCCGCCAGGCTCCTCGACGACCCGGGCGCTCGCGAGCGGATGCGCGCCGGGCTGGCCGACGTGGCCCAGCGGCTTTCCACGGTTTCCGATCCCATCGAGACGGCCGCGGATTGCGTACTGGAGATAGCAGCAGAGGATACGGTTCATGTTTCGTAGGATTGTGACGGTCGCGGCGGTGGTGGCGCTCACCGCGGCCGCCCAGGAGCGGCGCGCGGCGCCGCGCATCGACGTGGAGAGTTACGTCATCGAGGCCGAGGTGCTGCCGGCGACCCAGTCGCTCAAGGCCAGCGCGACCGTGCGCTTCACGCCGCTCGAGGACAACACCACGTCGGCTTCGTTCGAGCTGAACAACGCGCTGAACCTGAGCCGCGTGGTCGACGAGAGCGGGCGGCAAATCGCCGCCTCGCGTTCGCGCGACGACTTCAGCGTGCGGCTCAGCTTCCCCGATCCGCTGGCGAAGGGAAAGCCGATCGCGCTGACCTTCAGCTACGACGGGCGTTTGCAGGGCAACGAGGAGTCGCCGGTCAACGGCATCCGCTTCGCGTCGATCCAGCAGGAGTTCTCGTATCTTCTGTACCCGGCGCGCTGGTTCCCGGTCAATGAATACACGGCCGACCGCTTCACCGCCGAGCTGAAGATCAACGTTCCGCCGGGATATCGAGCGGTCAGCGGAGGGCTGGAGACCAAGGAGGCGGCCGCGGAAGGGCACACCATCCACCAGTTCCGCATCACGCAGCCGGCGTTTCCGGGCAGCATCGCGCTGGTGAAGGGCGACGCGGTGCGAACCAGCTCCGAGGGCGTCAACACCTTCCTCTATTTCCGCGACGGCTCGCGTGAGATGGCGCAGGGCTACGGCGAGGAGATGGGCAAGGTGATGGTGTACCTGACGGGCCTTTTCGGCCTGGCGCCGCAGGCAAGCCTCGCGCTGGTCGAAACCGAGGACACGGCCCCGAACGGATACTCGGCGCCCGGCGTGCTGTTCCTCTCGCCGCGGGCCATCGGCAAGCAGGTGAACTCGCGCCTGCTGGTCAACCTGGTCGCGCGGCAGTGGTGGGGAAACCTCACGTCGCCGATGACGCGCAATCACCTGTGGATCGTGAACGGCATGGCGCGCTACGCCGAGATGATGTGGGTGGAAAACGCCGCCGGCCCGGGCGCGCTCGAAGCCGAGATTCGCGACACCTACGTCGAGGCGCTGACGATCGACAATCCGCCGGTGATCCAGTCGGCGCGGCTGGAGGATTACTCGCCCGAGTATTGGGCGGTGACGGGCGCCAAGGGCGCGGCAGTGCTGCACATGCTGCGCGGCATCGTCGGCGACGAGCCGTTCCGCAAGCTCATTAAGGACGCGGCGGACCAGTTCGCCGGCAAGTCGATGAACACCGAGGAATTCCGCAAGGCCGCCGAGGCCGCCGCCGGGCGCGACCTGCGGTTCTTCTTCATTCAATGGATCGAGTCGGGCGGCGCGCCCGAGTTCCGGCTGGAATACACGGTCTTCCGCACCAAGGGCGGATTCCGCGTGATGGGCAAGGTCTCGCAGGATCTGGACACGTTCCGAATGCCGGTCGAGATGAAGATCGAGACGGACGGCAATCCGGAGATGAAGAACGTCGAGGTGGTCGGGACCTCGTCGGAGTTCATCGCCGAGACGTTCGGGCGGCCGAAGTCGGTGGTCATCGATCCGAGCTTCAAGGTGCTGCGTTACAGCAACCCGATGCGGGTGGCGGTGGCGATTCGGCGCGGCGAGATGTTCGCCGAGATCGGCGAGTTCCAGGAGGCGCTGAAGGAGTACCAGAAGGCGCTCGACGTGAACCGCAACAGCTCGCTGGCGCACTATCGCGTGGCCGAGGCGTTCTTCCTCCAGCGCTCGTGGCAGCAGGCGGCCAACGAGTTCCGCCAGGCGATCTCGGGCGACCTGGAGCCCAAGTGGGTCGAGGTGTGGTCGCATATCAACCTGGGGAAGATCTACGACGCCTCGGGGCAGCGCGAGCGCGCCGTCAACGAGTACAACCTGGCGATCCGTACCAAGGACAATACCCAAGGGGCGCAGGAGGAAGCGGCGAAATACCTGAAGACCCCCTACGAACGCCCCGCGCCGACCAATTGAAGTCCCCCGCGATATTCGCCGCCCTGGCGCTGGCGGCGGCGCCTTCGGCCGATTACCAGCGCGCCGCGCGCAAGATCGAGACGATCCGCGCCGATAAGGCGGCGAAGCGCTCGACGGTCGCCTTCACGCCGGCGGAGATCAACGCCTACGCCGCGCACGAATTGCTGGCGGCCGTGCCGGCGGGCGCGCGCAATCCCCGAATCGTCCTGAGGGCGGGCGGCGCGACCGGAAGCGCGATGCTCGATTTCGTCAAGTTGCGGACGGCGGAGGGCGAGCCTCCCGGACGATTGATGTCCTGGCTGCTCGGCGGCGAGCGCCCGGTCGCCGTGACGGTGCGGCTGCGCTCCTCCGGCGGCTGGTGCACGGTGTTCGTCGACAGCGTGGAGATCAGCGGGATTCCCGTGCGCGGGGCGATGCTCGAGTGGCTGATCGAGAACTATCTCGTGCCCCGCTACCCGGAGGCCAAGATCGGCAAGCCGTTCCAGTTGGAGCACAACATGGATCGGATCGAGGTGTCGGCCTCGGGCGTGCGGGTGGTGATGGGGGGATGAGCCTGCTACTCGCAGTTCAGCACCGCCGCCGGGTCCACCCGCGACGCCCGGCGCGCCGGACCCAGACAGGCCGCCAGCGCGATCGCCGCTAGCACCGCGCCAGAGGCCCCTAGCACGAACGGGTCGAGCGCGCCGACCCCGTAGACCTCCTTCTCCACGACTTTTCGCATCGCCGCCACGCCCGCCAGCCCGATCGCCAGGCCGAGAGCGGCCAGCGCCGCACCTTCGCGCAACACCAGGCGCGCGACACCCGACGGCGTGCTCCCCAACGCAACACGAATGCCGATCTCCCGGCGCCGTTGTCCGACCAGGTAGGCCAGCACCCCGTAGATGCCCAACGCCGCCAGCAGCAGCGCCACGCCGCCGAAGGCCGCCGACACCATCGTCGACGTGCGGCGTCCGGCGAGCGACAGGCGCGCGCGGTCGGCCATCGAGCGCATGTCGAACAGCGCCAGCTCCGGGTCGATCGACGCGATCGCGGCGCGCATCGGACGAAGCAGACTATCGGCGTCGCGCGAGGTCCGCATGGCGAACGTCATCGTCCAGGCGGGCGTCTGCGTGAACGGAAGATAGTAGGCGCCCACGGGCGCTCCCCGATCTTCGAGATCCTCGAGCCGCATTGCGCGCACCACGCCGACCACCTTGAGAAATCGTGTGCGCGGGGTGATCCGCAGGCTGATTCCCTCGGGATAATACAGCCGCCGGCCGACCGGGTCCGCGCCCGGCCAGAAGCGCTCCGCGAGCCGCTCGTCGACGATCACCACGAGCGGCGCGCCCTCGGCGTCGCGCTCGTCGAAGTCGCGGCCGCGCAGCAGCCGCGTTCCGATGGCGTCGAAGTATCCCGGGGTGACGGCGACGCGCTTCGGCGAGATGACCGATTCGCCGGGCTTCAAGGCGTATCCCTCGGCGAGGATCACCGAGTCGCCGAAGCGTCCGCCGAGCGGGAGATTGCTGGTGGCGCCCGCCCCTGTGACGCCTGGAATCGCGCGAACCGCCTCGAGCGCCCGGCGGGTGAAGGCGGCGGTTTCGGCGGGACGCTGGTAGCGGGCCGTGGGCAGGCTGGTCGACGCGGTGGCGACGCCTTCAACGGCGTAGCCCGGGTCGACGCGCATCAGTGCGGCGAGGCTGGCCGTCAGAAGGCCGGCGCCCGCCAGGAGCACGAAGGCGACACCCACCTGTGCGACCACCAGCGCCCGTCGCACCGCGCGCGACCGCGTTCCGCGAGTCCCGGTGCGGCCGGCGTCGAGCAGGACGCCTGTCAGCCGCGTCTGAAACACCTGCGCCATGGGCAGCAGCGCGATCGCCAGGCCCGCCGCCGCCGACGTCGCCAGGGCCGCGAGTGCCACGGTGGCGTCGATGCGGACCTCGCCGGCGCGCGGTAGCCGCTCCAGGCCGAACGCCGCCAGGCCTCGCAGAGCCAGGTATCCGAGCGCCAGGCCGGCCGCGCCGCCGGTGACCGCCAGCATCACGTTCTCCACCACCAGCCGCCGCGTCAGTTGGGCGCGCCCGGCGCCGAGCGCCAGCCTCGTGGCGGTTTCCTTGCGGCGGCCGCCGAGGCGCGCCAACGCCAGGTTGGCGACGTTCAGCACGCCGATCAGCAGCACGAAGGCGGCGCCGCCCCAGAGCACATAGAGGGTCGCGCGCACGTCGCATACGAGAAACTCCTGGAGCGGCTGGACCAGGGTGTGGAAACCGGCGTTGTCGAGGAGCTGGTTCCATTGGGGGAACCGCTGCCGGTTGGCGGCGTTGACGGCGTTCACCTGCGCTTGCGCCTGCGCGAGGGTCGCGCCAGGGCGGAGCCGGCCGACATGCATCCAGTTGTTGCTGTGACGCCCGTTCTTCTGGTCCGGGGTGAGGGCCAAAGGCGTCCACAGGCGCACATCCGGATCGATGAAGTTGAAGTCAGCGGGCAGGACGCCGACGATCTCATGCTCGCGGCCGCTGATCCGGAGCTGGCGGCCGATGGCGCGCGGGTCCGAGGCGAACAGCCGCTGCCACAGGCCCTGGCTCAGCAGCACCTTCCGTTCCGCGCCGATCTCTCCTTCCTCGGCGGTGAAGGCCCGCCCGCGCAACGGCGTCACCCGGAGAAGCCGGAACAGCGAAGGGGTCGCCGACATGGAGACGACGCGCTCGGGCGCGCCGCCGATTTCCACGGTCGGATTGTTGAATCGAAACAGGGCCTGCTCCTCGAAAACCTTCATGGCGTCGAGGCGGTCGTAATAATCGGCGCCGCCGCTGAAGTGCGAGTCGCCGACTCCCGCCTTGGGATAGCGGTTCGACAGGAGCAGGATGCGGTCCGCCTCGGCAACCGGAAGGGGCCGCAGGAGCACCGAATTGACGATCGCGAATATGGCGACGTTGGCCCCCAGGCAAATCGCCAGCGTGAGGACGACCGCCGCCGCGAAGCCCCTGTCCCTCGTCAGCGACCGGAGGGCCTGCCGGGCGTCGCGGATCCAGTTTTCCATAAGTACCATTACGCTTTCATGCCGCGCGAGGTTGCGGCGATGCGAGGGAGCATCCCCGGCCCTGCTAAAATACAGCAGATGCACTGGATTTCGCCGTGGGCGCTGGTATTGTGCCTGCCTCTGGCGGTGGCCGCTCAGAACCTGGCCGAGTTCGAGAAACGAGTCAGCGAATTCACACTCGCCAGCGGCCTGCACTTCATAGCCGTCGAACGCCCGGAAGCACCGGTCGTCTCATTTCAAATCTTTGTGAACGCCGGTTCCGTCGACGACCCGGGCGGTCAAAGCGGCTTGGCGCGCATGTTCGAGCGGATGTTCCTGAAGGGTACCGAGTCGATCGGCTCCGGCAACCCGGCCGCCGAGAAGAAGGCGCTGGAAGAGATCGAACTGGCGCTGGACCGGCTCGCCGCCGAGCGGCGACGGCCTTCCGCCGAGCCGAAGGATCTGCTCCGGCTGGAAGCCCAGCTCAAACTGGCCGTCTCCGGCGCCAACACCTTCGAGGCCTCCGGCACCTACGCCGGCCTGCTCCTCCAGAACGGCGCGACCGGAATTTCCGCCACCACCACCGCCGACGCCACGACGTTTTCCATGAGCCTGCCCGCCAATCGCCTGGAACTGTGGTTCCTCCTTCAGTCCTCCTGGCTGAAGAAGCCCGTGTTCCGCGATTTCTACGCCGAGCGCGACGCCCTGGTCGAGGAACGCCGGCGCGTCGATTTCGACGCGCGCGCCCGCTTGCGCGAGCTGCTGCTGGCGACGGCGATGAGCACTCATCCCTACCGCTGCCATGCCGGATGGCCGAGCGAGATGGCCGCGCTTCGCGCCAGCGAGGCCGCGCGATTCCATGCGAACTATTACACACCGCCGAACGTCACTGTCGGCATTGCCGGCAACTTTCGCCTGGCCGACGTGCGCCGATTCGCCGAGAAATACTTCAGCGGCCCCACAGGCCTGCGGCCGCCACAACCTGCCGCGGTCGAACCCGCCCAGGACGGGGAGCGCCGCGCGACGCTCGAATCCTCCGTGCAGCCGGAACTCCTGGTTGCCTACAAGCGGCCCGATTTGCGCCACGCCGACGCACCCGTTTTCGAGGTACTCGAAGGGCTCCTCGCCGGCGGCCGGACCGGTCTGCTGCACAAGGTGCTGATCCATGAGAAGCGCCTGGCCGCCGAGGCGGGCGTGACCGCGATGTATCCCGGGGGGCGCTACCCGGGGCTGTTTCTCATCCGCGCGCAACCGGCCCTGGGTCACTCCGCCGAGGAGAACGAGGCCGGCCTCTACGAGGTCGTGTCGAGGTTGCAGGCCGGCAAACCCGGCGAGGTCGATCTCCAGCGGGTCAAAGCGAACCTCCGCGCCGCTACCCTGCGGTGGCTCGACGACAACCCCGGGTTGGCCGGCCAACTGCCGTTCTTTCACGCTCGCTTCGGAAGCTGGCGCGTCATGTTCACTCGCTTGGACCAGGTCGATAAGGTCACCGCCAACGACGTGCAGCGTGTCGCGCGGCAATACCTGACGTCGAAGGCCCGAACCGTGGCGTACACGGTGCCGCCGCAGCACGTGGTCTACCCGCCGGCGGCGCCCGCGCCCCGGCCGTCGACTTCCACCGCATCACCGCCTGCGGCCCCGAAAAATCCGCTCGACCGGAGACCGGTGCGCATCCCATGAGAACCGCCGCCATTCTGACGATCGCGTTCGCGGGTCTGTGCCAGTCCCAGCAGTCGCAGCCGATTCCGATTCCCACGCTGCCGCCGTCCGGGCGGGGGACGAATCCTCCGCCGCGGGTCACACCGGTCCCGAAGACGCCGGCGCCGAAACCCGAAGCCGCGAAGCGCCCAGCCGGAACCGGCCGGTCGGCGCCCGCGGCCGAAAAACCGGCCGCCGCTGTAGTCCGCGACCCGTTCGACGCTGGCCTCACGTTCCCGGAGATGCCGCCCGTCAACGTCCCGGCGATCCAATCGGCCACCCTGCCCAACGGGATGAAGCTGTTCCTCCTGGAGAATCGCGAACTCCCGCAGATTCGCGGACGCGTGATCGTTCGTACGGGAAACCTGTTCGACCCGCCCGACAAGCCCGGCGTCGCCGAGCTGACCGGAAGACTGCTGCGCGCCGGAGGCACTCGTACGAAGAGCGCGAGCCAACTCGACGAGGAGATCGAGAACTTCGCGGCGTCGATCGAAAGCAGCATCGGTGAAACCAGCGGCCAGGTGGCCTTCGAGTGTCTCAGCGCCCACGCCGACGCTACGCTGGCGCTGCTCAGCACGATCCTGCGCGAGCCCGAGTTCCGACAGGAACAGATCGACGCGGCCAAGGCCAGGCTCGCCCTTGAGATCGCGCGAAGCGACGACGATGCACAGAGGGTGTTGCTGCGCGAACTCGCCGAGCGCATCTATGGACGCGACACGCCCTACGGGCGGCGGACCGAGCGAAGCCATCTCGACCGCATCGAACGCGCCGACCTGGTGGCCTTCCACCAGCGGTACTTTTTCCCGGCGAACATGCTCGTGGCCGTCCAGGGCGATTTCGACGCCGCGGCCATGCGGGCGAAAATCGAGCAGGCCTTCGCCGGCTGGACGGCCGCACAGCCGCCTGTGCCCGCCTTTCCCGAGGTGCGGCCCCGCCCATCGCCCGGCATTTTCGTCGGCCGCTTCGATCTGCCGCAGACGCTGCTAGCCATGGGCCATCTGGGCGGCCGGCTGGACGACCGCGACAGCGCCGCGCTCGAGGTCATGGCCGATATACTTGGCGGACCCGTCACCAGCCGATTGAACCAGCGTCTGCGGGGACAAATGGGATGGGCGCTCCGCACCGGCGCCGACTGGCTCGCCGATTTCGGACATCCCGGCTACTTCCTGGTGTCGGCTGTCGCCAAACCGCACGCGGCGGCGCAGGTGATCCGCGCTGTCCTGGAGGAAATCGAGCGGCTTCGTACCACTGAGGTGAGCGCCCTGGAGCTGGAACGCGCTCGCGATTCGGCGGTGAACAGCTACGTATTCCACTTCGATCATCCGGAGAAGGCCCTGGACCGCCTGGTCGCGTACGAGTATTTCGGCTATCCGCGCGACTTCGCGTCGCGGTATCAGAAGGCCCTGGCGGCCGTCACCGCGGCCGACGTGATGCGCGCGGCCCGCGAACACATCCGGCCGCAGGATTTCACCGTGATTATGGTCGGCAATCCGCGGGACTCGGTGATTCCGCTCGAAGACCTGCGAATGAAGGTCGAGCCATTCACGCTGGTGGCGGCTCCGCCCAAGCCGGGGGCGGTCAAGCCCGACGAGCAGAGCGCCGCCCGCGCCCGCGAGCTGCTCGCGAAGACGCAGCAGGCGCTGGGGGGCGCCGACTTGCTGGCCGCCGTCCGCGACTACTCGCACACCTCGGAGATGGCGGTGACACAGGGGCCGACCCTGCGAGTGAAGGTCCGGGAGCGTTTCGCCGCGCCCTCCCACTACCGGCAGGAACAGGATCTGCCGCAGGGCCGCCTGTCGCTATACACCGACGGCCGGGGCGGATGGATGCGCGACCCCCAGGGCCGCGTCGGACTGATGCCGCCGCTGCTGGCGCTCCGGACCCGGGGCGATATGTTCCGCCTTTTTTTCCAGATGGTGCTGAGCGATCGCTCGAAGGATCGGCAGATCAGCTACGCCGGCGACGGCCTCGTCCAGATCACCGACAAAGCGGGGAACCGCGTCGACCTATGGATCGACGAGGAAAGCGGCATGCCGCGCAAGCAGGCATACGAGACCATCACGTTTCAGGGAACCGCGGCCTTCGCCGAGCAGACCTTCATCGAATGGCGCGAGATTCAGGGCGTGAAGGTCCCCTGGAAGTCGTCGTTGACGCTCAACGGCCGTCCCTACGCGGAGATCGTCCTGATGGAATGCAGCATCAACGCGGGACTCAAACCCGAAGAGATCGCCCAGAAGCCATAAGCGAGGACGCCATGAGAAGAACGATCGTCCTGACGGCCGTATGCGCCGCGTCCCTCTCGGCCGAGACCAAGCAGGAGCGCGGCCAGCGAGTGGTTCAGGCGGCGCTCCAGGCCCTGGGCGGCCCGAGCTTTATGGCGATGAAGGACCGGGTGGAATCCGGCCGCGCCTATTCGTTCTATCGCGAGCAGCTCGCCGGGCTGGATCGCGCGACCATCTACACGCGCTACCTGACGCGGCCCGATCCGCCGCCGCCGCCCGGACGGCTGTTCGTCCGCGAGCGCCAGGCGTTCGGCAAGGACCAGGACGTCTCGGTGCTGTTCGACGAAGAGAAGAGCTTTCAGATCACCTTCCGCGGCGCGCGCCCGACGCCGCCGGAGCGCTACGAACGGTATCGCGAGTCGACGCTGCGGAACTTTTTCTACATTCTCCGGCAGCGCATGGGCGAGCCGGGCCTGGTGATCGAATCGCAGGGCACCGACGTGCTCGACAACCAGCCGGTTGAGATCGTCGACATCATCGACGACGCCAACCAGACCGTCACCGTGTACTTTCACTTTTCGACGAAGCTGCCCATCCGGCAGAGATTCTATCGCCGCGATCCGAAGACCAAGGTGCGGTCCGAGGAAGTGTCGCACTTCTCCAAGTACCGGGAGGCCGGCGGCGTGCAGTGGCCCATGGTCGTACAGCGCTACCGCGACGGCGAGAAGATATTCGAAATCTACTCGGACTCCGTGACCGTCAACCAGGGGCTCACCGACGAGCTGTTCACCCTCTCGGGGAACATCAAGGTGCTTCCGCCGGCGCGGTGACGGAGCGCGGAAGCGCGCCTCGCCAGCCCGTGCGAATCCCGCGAAGCGGTCCGGGCAGGCGCCCTGATAAGCTGTACCGAATGTCGCCGATCTGCGGCTATCTGCCGGTCGTCTTCTGCCTGCTTTTCGTCTGGATGCAGGGCATCCTCCGGTCGCAGACCCCGCTGAAGCTCACCACGGGAAAAGAGATCTACCAGGCGTCGTGCGTCGCCTGCCACGCTCCCGACGGCAAGGGTCAGCCGCAATCGACGCTCGGATTCGAGCCGCCCGAGACCTTCCCCGATTTCACCGATTGCAACGCCACCACCCGCGAGGCGAACGCCGACTGGCAGACCATCATCCATAACGGCGGCCCCGCGAAGGGTTTCTCCGAGATCATGCCGTCTTTCCGCGAGGCGCTGACGCCGGCGCAGATCGACCTGGTGATCGGCTACGTGCGCGGCTTCTGCCGCGAGCCGGCCTGGCCGCGCGGCGAACTCAACCTTCCGCGGGCCCTCTTCACCGAAAAGGCCTTTCCGGAAGACGAGGCGGTGTTGCAGACGGCGTTCGACACCAAGAATGGCGGAAATGTCTCGAGCCGTCTGGTGTACGAGCAGCGCTTCGGAGTCCGCAACCAGTTCGAGATGATTGTGCCGTTCGGCCTGCGGCGGGAGCCGGGCGCAAGCCGCTTCGGCGGCGTCGGCGACGTCACTTTGGGATATAAGCGGATGCTCGCGAGCAGCCTGCGCACCGGGTCGATCTTCAGCGCCGCGGGCGAGGTCAAGCTGCCGACCGGCGACGCCTCTCGCGGCTTCGGCGGCGGGACCACCGTATTCGAGGGCTGGGGCGCCTACGGGCAGCTCCTGCCGAAGGAGAGCTTCCTCCAGTTCCAGGGTGGCTTCGAGCTTCCCGCCGATCGCCGCGACGCACCGCGCGCCGTCTTCTGGAGAACGGCCGCCGGAACGAGCCTGGCGGGCGACGGAGGCTTCGGACGCCTGTGGTCGCCGATGGTCGAGCTTCTGGCCGATCGCGAGTTCGCCTCCGGCGCGCGGACCAACTGGGACGTCGTACCGCAGATGCAGGTGACGATCAACAAGCGCCAGCATCTCCGGCTCGGCTTCGGCGTGCGCGTGCCGGTGAACAACACGCTGTCGCGGTCGGCGCAGATCGTTTTCTATCTGCTATGGGATCGATTCGATGGAGGCCTCCGTGCGGGCTGGTAAACGGGCGCCGATTCTGCTGGCGGCAGCGCTGCTCGCCTGGACCGCGCCGCGCAAGTCCCCCACGCCGGCGTTCCAGACCTCCGACCGCTGTATCGCCTGCCACAACGGCCTCACCACATCCTCAGGGGAAGATGTGTCGATCGGCTTCGACTGGCGGGCGTCGATGATGGCCAACTCGGCGCGCGACCCTTATTGGCAGGCAGGGGTGCGCCGCGAGGTCGCCGACCATCCCGAGGCTCGGGCGGCCATCGAGGACGAGTGCGCGACCTGCCACATGCCGATGGCGCGGCACGAGTCGAAGTCCGCGGGCCGCGAGGGTGAGGTCTTCGCGCACTTGGGCGGCTCGGGCGAGCCCGCCGGCCGGCTCGCGGCCGACGGGGTCTCGTGCTCGCTGTGCCACCAGATCGGCAAGGAAAAACTGGGGACGCGCGAGAGCTTCATCGGCGGTTTCGTCATCGACCCGCCGGGCGCCGACGGCAATCGCGCCGAGTACGGGCCGTACAAGGTGGAGGCGGGCCTGGCGCGCGTGATGCGGTCCTCGTCGCGCGGATTCGTGCCGACCGAAGCGCCGCACATCCGCAAGTCGGAGGTCTGCGCGACCTGCCACACGCTGTACACGAAGGCGCTCGGGCCCGACGGGAAGATCATCGGCGAACTGCCGGAGCAGGTCCCTTACCAGGAATGGCTGCACAGCGAGTTCCGGGAATCGCGGAGCTGCCAGGACTGCCACATGCCCGAGGTCCCCGGGGAGACGCCGATCGCCAGCGTGCTGGGCGCCCCGCGCGAGGGAATGTCGCGGCACACCTTCGTCGGCGGGAACTTCTTCATGCTGCGCATGCTGAACCGGTACCGCAATGATCTCGGCGTAACGGCGCTGCCCGCCGAACTGGACGCCGCGGCGGCGCGCACGGTCGCGTTTCTCCAGTCGCAGACGGCGCGGGTGCGCGTCGACCGCGTCGAACAACGGGACGGCCGTCTGGAGGCGGATGTATCGGTCGAGAGCCTCAGCGGGCACAAGCTGCCGACGGCGTATCCGTCGCGCCGTGTTTGGCTGAGACTGGTCGTGAGGGACGGCCAGGGCCGCGTAGTGTTCGAATCGGGCGCGCTGCGCGCGAACGGATCGATCGCCGGCAACGACAGTGATGACGACGCGGCGCGCTTCGAGCCGCACCACGCCACGATCGCCTCGGCGGGGCAGGTGCAGATCTACGAATCCGTCATGGGAGACGCGGCGGGAGCGCCCACGACGGCGCTGCTCAAGGCGGTGCGTTACCTCAAGGACAACCGCCTGCTGCCCGGCGGATTCGACAAGCGGTCGGCGGATAGGGACATCGCCGTCGTCGGCGAGGCGCTCGGTGACGGCGACTTCGTTGCCGGGGGCGACCGCGTGCGCTACTCGGTGGCGACGGGCGCCGCGCGAGGTCCGTTCCGGATCGACGCCGAGCTGTGGTTCCAGCCGGTCGCCTACCGTTGGGCGGATAATCTGAGGCGCTACGACGCCCCCGAGACGCGCCGGTTCGTGTCCTATTACGGGGACATGTCGGCGGCGTCGGCGGTGACGCTGGCGCGCGCGACCGCCCACAGCGGGGACGCCCCGCGGCCCTAGAGTGCGTCCCGGCATGCAGGTGACGAGCCGGAAGCGCCCGCGCGGGGCGTTCCGGAACTGGATCGAGTACGCGCTCGCGCGGTTCCTGCTCGGCGCGCTGGCAGTGGCTCCGGCGGCGGTGTCGGATGCGATGGCGCTGGCCGCGGTGGGACTGGCCGGACGGCTGGTCCCGCGGCTGCGACGCACGGCGCGGCGCAATCTCGAGATGGCAATGCCGGAGCTCGACGCGAGCGCGCGGGAGCGCATCGCCGAGGGCGCCTTCCGGTCGCTCGCCCGGCTGCTGGTCACCCTGGCGAAACTGCCGACGATTCGTCGCGGCAACGTCGGCGGCCTGATCCGCTACGAGGGCTATGAGCACTTCGAGGCGGCGCTGGGACGCGGAAAGGGCGTGCTGTTCGCCACCGCCCACCTGGGCAACTGGGAGCTGAGCGCCCACGCGCATGCGTTGATGTCGCGGCCCATGCACGTGGTGGTGCGCCCGCTCGACAATCCGCTGCTCGACCGGTTCCTGGCCGCCCGCCGGGCGTCGTCGGGAAACGGCGTCATCGAGAAAAGCGATTTCGCGCGCGGCATCCTCCGGGCGCTGGCGGCCAACCAGGCGGTCGGCATTCTCGCCGATCAGAATACCGCCGCGGACGAAGGGGTGTTCGTCGATTTCTTCGGGATTCCGGCATGCACCCACCCGGGGCTGGCGCGCATCGCCGCGCACACGGGCGCCGCCGTGATCCCCGGTTTCGCGCTCTGGGAGCAGGCCGAAAAGCGATACGTCCTGCGCTTCCTCCCGCCTGTGGAGATGACGGGCGACGCCGTCGCCGACACCCGGCGGTTGCACGAGGTGCTGGAGACCGTCATCCGGCGTTATCCGGACCAGTGGCTATGGATTCACCAGCGCTGGAAGACCCGCCCGGCGGGCGAGCATCCCCTGTACTGAACTCCGGACACGGACGACGCCTTCCCGGAGTATCCTGCGTCAGATGACTCCTCCGCCGATCGACAGCAGCTACCTGGCCCGGGTGCTCGCCGATCTGGTTCGCATCGACTCCATCAATCCGACGCTGGTTCCCGGCGGCGGCGGCGAACGGGAGGTCGGCGCGTACGTCGCCAGTGCGCTCGGAGCGCTTGGCCTCGATGTGGCGGCACACGAGCCAGAGCCGGGCCGGGTCAGCGTCGTGGGACGCCTTCCGGGAACCGGCGGCGGACGCTCGATGATGTGGAACGCGCATTACGACACGGTCGGCGTCGAGGGCATGGCGGCGCCTTTTTCCGGCGAGGTGCGCGACGGCAAACTCTACGGCCGGGGCGCCTACGACATGAAAGGCAGCCTGGCGGCTCAGATGGCGGCGGCGAAAGCGCTGATCGAGGGAGGCGTGCCCCTGCGCGGCGACCTGCTGGTCGCGGCAGTGGCCGACGAAGAGTACGGCAGCATCGGCACCGCCGATCTCATCGGAAGGTATCGCGTCGACGGCGCTATCGTCACCGAGCCGACCGCCCTCCGGGTCTGCCTGGCTCACAAGGGCTATCTGTGGATCGAGGTGACAACCGCCGGGCGCGCCGCGCATGGCAGCCGCTTCGACCTGGGAGTCGACGCCAACCTGCGGATGGGGCGCTTCCTGGTGGAACTGGAAAAGCTCGAGCGCGACCTGCGGGCGCGGCCGCCGCATCCGCTGGTCGGGCCGCCGTCGCTGCACGCCGCCATGATTCAGGGCGGAACGGGACTGAGCACCTACTCTTCTCGATGCGTCCTCTCCATCGAGCGGCGGACGGTTCCCGGCGAGACGGAAGCGCAGGCCGCCGGCGAAATCCAGGAGATCGTCGACCGGCTGCGCGCCCGGGACGCCGCCTTCGAGGCCGAGGTGCGGACGTTCTTCGTGCGCGAACCGTTCGAGGTGGCGCCGTCGGCTGGCATCGTCCAGGCGGTCGCGCGCGCTGCCGAAGAGGTACGCGGGGACGCGCCGGAGTATTGCGGCGACACGCCGTGGATGGACGCTGCGCTGCTGGCGGCGGCGGGCGTCGAGACGGTCGTCATCGGGCCGGCGGGCGGGGGCGCGCATGCGGCCGAGGAGTGGGTCGAGTTGGAGTCGGCGGTGCGGCTGGCGGCGATTCTGGCGCGGAGCGCCATGGAGTACTGCGGGTGAGCGCGTGTCCAAACCACCAGGATCGCCTACATCGTGTTATAGTCGCTTCTTCCGGAGGTGATATGAAAGTTCGTGCGCTCATCGCCATGCTGGCGGCCTTCCTGCCGGCGGCGTTCTCCCAGCCCGCGGACGGCGTTGTTGTTCCCGAGCCCAGCACCGTCGCCCTCATGGCGATCGGCCTGACCGGTTTGGGAATTGCGGCCTGGCGCCGCAACCGCCGCAAGTAACCTGAGTTTTCTCACCAGCCCACTTACCAGGACGCGGTGGCGAACGGGTGTGTGTCTGTTAGCCGCCGTCTTCGTGTGCCTGGCGATCGCCAAGGCCAGGACCATGTATATCTGGTCGAACGAGGCCTGGTTCGCCAGCCCTGCGGTAACGCTGCTTCACAATGGCTACCTCGGCACCACCATTCTGGAGTCGAAGGGGACCTGGATGGAGGGCCTCGATCGCCGCACCTACTGGCTGCCGCCCGTCCACCTGCTCGTTCAGGCGGCGTGGTACCGGGTCGTCGGGTTCAGCCTCGGGGCGCTGCGATCGTTGTCGATCGTCGCGGGCGTCGCCGTGCTGCTGGCATGGTGCGCGATCGTAGTTCGTCTCACGGGCGACCGGTCCCTGGCGCTTCTCGCGATGGGGATTACCCTCCTCGATCCGCGCTTTCTCACATTTGGGGTGCTGGGCCGCGCCGACATGCTGTGCGCGGCTTTCGGCTCCGCCGGTCTGGCGGCGTATCTTGCCCTGCGCGAGCGATCGCTGCCCGCCGCGCTAATCGCCGGACATGCTCTGGCCGCGGCAGCCTGCCTGACGCATCCCTGCGGCGTGCTGTACGCGGTGGGGCTGATCGTGATGATGGCGTACTGCGACCGGTCGCGAATCGCTCCCGCGCTGCTGTGGCGCGTGGCCCTTCCCTACGCAGTGGGGCTCGCGGCCTGGGGACTCTACATCGCCCAGGCGCCGGCCGAGTTTGTCCGGCAGTTCACCGGCAATATTTCGGGGATCGCGGGGGAGTTCACCGCGGCCACGCGATGGTCGGGACTGGCGTCGCCAATCGCCGCGCTCTGGCGCGAGTACGCGCTGCGCTATGCGGCCACGTCGGGATGGTATGAGACGACGCTGGCGGGCCGTCTGATGCTGTTCTCGCTGGCCGTTTACACGGTCGCGGCCGTCGGCTGCATCGCGACCGGCGCCCTCCGGCGCCACACGGGAGTCCGCGTGTTGCTGCTGATCGGCGCGGTCGACTATCTCGTCATGGCGCTGTTCGACGGGCTGAAAGGCTCCGCCTACCTGGTACACACGCTGCCGCTGGCGGCGGCGCTGACGGCGGTGTTCGTCCGGCACGCCGCGCTGAGGAGCCGAAGAATCGCGCGTTGGTCCATCGGCGGCGTCGCGGTGGCGTTCATCGCCGCCCAGGCGGCGACAACATTCCTGTATCTCTACGATCAGCCGGCGCGGCGCGACTATGAGCGCGTCGTCGCGTTTCTCAAGCCGCCGGCGGGTCAACTCATCGCCCCGGGCGAGTTCGCCTTCGCGCTGGGATTCGAATCGGGGATGATCGACGACTTCCGCCTGGGCTATTTCAGCGGAAAACGCCCGCGGTTCATCGTCACCAACTCGATCTACCGCGGCTGGCTCCGCCGGTCGGCCTCGACACACCCGGAGATCCACGCCTACATGACGCGGCTGCTGCGCGACGAGTATCGCGTCGCGCTATCCACGCGCCGCTACACGGTCCACGAGCGCGTGGTGAACTAGAGAGGAGTCCGCCGCCCGCATCATGACCTGGCTGAAGAACCTGATCGGCGCCCGGCCCGCGCCCCTGACCGGCGCGCCCACCGTCCGCCGTTTGAAGACCTATTCGGCGCAGAGCGGCTACGTCTATCAGTACTTCTACGAAGGCCAGCGAGACTCGCGCGGGGGCGCGGCAACCGAGTTCGTCTTCAGCGTCAGCGCCGACCGGACGAAGTACTTTCCGGCGCCCGTCATCGTCGCCGCCTCCGCCGTCGCCGCCTGGGAGCGCGCGCACGGACGCGAGCTGAGCTCGACGGAACGCTACGCGATCGCCAAGATGGCTCTTTTCAGCGCTTTCGACGAGCGCGAGTCGCCGGCGGCGATGAAAGCCGCCGTCGATGTGGACTCCGCGGCTGTGGAGCGGCATCTCGCGGCCCTGAACATCGAGTGATGCTAGCCTGAGATCATGCTTCGTCTCGTGGCGGCCGCGGCCGCGCTCGCACTTCCCCTGTTGGCCGACGGCAACGCCGGACGGCGCGCGCCGGGGTTCTCGCTGCCCGACGTCAATCTCCAGCAGCACGACCTGTACGATTACCGCGGCAAGGTCGTCGTCCTGGAGTTCATGCAAACCACCTGCCCGAACTGCCAGGCGTTCACGGCGGTGCTGAACCGTGTCGCCGCCAAATACGGCGACAAGATAGCGGTGCTCCAGGTGGTGATGCCGCCCGACATCGTCGACACGGTGCAGAAGTACGCCGCCGACCATAAGGTGACCACGCCTATCCTGCTCGACTGCGGGTCGGTGGCGTTGTCGTACCTGCGTCCGCCGCCGCACGCGCCGACCATTCACGTACCGCACGTGTTCCTCATCGACCGCCAGGGGATGATTCGCGCCGACTGGCACCACGAGCCGGAGAACACGCACATCTTCACGGGCGACGGTCTGTTCGCCGAGATCGACAAGCTCCTGGGTCCGGCGGCGAAGGCGGCGCCGAAGCCCGCCGCGGCCAAGCCGGGCGCTCCGAAGCAGCCGAAGAGATAGGATCGCCTGCCGCGACCTGGCGCCGGGGCGCCGCTACCGGAGTGCGCTCTGGCAATCCCCGCGCGATTTTGATAACTTCAAATCCGCTGGGCCAACATCCATGAAACGCAAGATTAACCTGACCATCAACGGCGCGCGCCATTCTGACGAAGTCGAGCCGCGCCTGCTGCTCATTCACTACCTGCGCGAGGTCGTGGGACTCACCGGTCCGCACATCGGCTGCGAGACCTCGATCTGCGGCGCCTGCACGGTGGCGCTCGACGGCAAAGCTGTGAAGTCGTGCGCGATGTTCGCCGTCCAGGCCGACGGGCGCGACGTCGTGACGATCGAGGGACTCGCGACGAACGGCGCGCTGCACCGCGTCCAGGAGGCCTTCTGGAACGAACACGGCCTCCAGTGCGGTTTCTGCACGCCGGGCATGATCATGGCGTCGCGTCAACTGCTGGAGCGCAATCCGAATCCGACCGACGACGAAATCCGCCACGGACTCGAAGGCAATCTGTGCCGCTGCACCGGCTACCAGCACATCGTCAACGCGGTGAAGGCCGCGGCCGCGGGCCGCTGAGGAGACCACTATGGCGACCACCACCATCACCCGCATCGAACCCTCCGTCGGCAAGCGGCTCCGCCGCAAAGAGGACCCGCGTCTCATCACCGGCACGGCCACCTACGTCGACGACATCAAGATGCCCGGCATGCACTACGCGGCCATCGTGCGCAGCCCGCACGCCGCCGCGCGCATTCGCGGGATCGACACCACGGCGGCCGCCGCGCGGCCGGGCGTGCTCGCCGTGTTCACTTCGGCTGATACCGCCGCGGTGGCGCCCGTGCCGTGCGGAGCGTCGCTGCCCGGCCTGCGCGTGCCGCAGCACACGATTCTGGCGACCGATCGCGTCTACTATCCCGGACATCCCGTCGCCGTGGTCGTGGCGACCGACCGCTACATCGCCGCCGACGCCGTCGATCTCGTCGAGGTCGACTACGACGTCCTGCCCGCGGTCGCCGACCCGGAGGCCGCCATCGCCGCTGGCGCGCCGGCCGTGCATCCGGAGTGGCCCGATAACGTCGCGTTCACGTTTCACCAGGAGAACGGCGAGGTGGACGCCGTGTTCGCCGAGGCCGCCGCGGCCGGCGTCGTCGTCAAGCAGCGCATCACCAGCCAGCGCCTGATTCCCACGGCGATGGAGACGCGCGGCGTGGTCGCCGACTACCGCTCGGGCGACAGGACCATGACGCTGTGGTCGTCGACGCAAATCCCGCACCTGCTGCGTTCGCTTGTGGCGATGATGCTCGGCATGCCCGAGAACCGGCTGCGCGTCGTCGCCCCGGAGGTGGGCGGCGGATTCGGCTCGAAGCTGAACGTCTACGCCGAGGAAGCGCTGATGGGCTTCATCTCGATGAAGATCGGCAAGCCCGTGAAGTGGATCGAGTCGCGGCGCGAGAATTTTCTGTGCACCATCCACGGGCGCGGTCACGTGGACTATTTCGAGATGTCGGCGACGAAGGACGGCATCATCACAGGACTCAAGCTGAAGCTGATCCAGGATCTCGGCGCGTACCACCAGCTCCTGACGCCGGCGATTCCGACCCTCTCGGTGCTGATGATGCCGGGCGTCTACGCCTTCCAGAACATCCGTGCCGACATCGTCGGCGCCTTCACCAACTGCATGCCGACCGACGCCTATCGCGGCGCCGGACGCCCCGAGGCGACGCACGGCATCGAGCGCATGGTCGACGTGCTGGCCGCGGAATTGAAGGTCGACCCCGCCGAGCTGCGCCTGAAGAATTTCGTGCAGCCCAACCAGTTCCCCTACGCCACGGCGACCGGCCTGGTCTACGATTCGGGCGACTACGCCGCGCCTCTGAAAAAGGCGCTCGCCGCGGTCGACTACATCCGGCTGCGCGGCGAGCAGGCGGACGCGCGAAAGCAGGGCCGTTTCATGGGCATCGGCATTTCGACCTACGGCGAGATCTGCGCCTTTGGCCCGTCGCCGGCGACGCCCGCGGGCGGCTGGGAGAGCGCTACGGTGAAGATCGAGCCGTCGGGCCAGGTAACGGTCATGACCGGCGCGTCGCCGCACGGACAGGGCGAGGAGACCACCTTCGCGCAGATCGCCGCCGACGAGCTGGGTCTCACGACCGAGGACGTAATGGTCCTGCACGGCGACACCAGCATCGTGCAGTACGGCATTGGAACATTCGGGAGCCGCGGCACGGCGGTCGGCGGCACGGCGGTGTATTTCGCGTTGCAGGATCTCAAGGCGAAGATCAAACGTTTCGCGGCGATGATGCTGGAATCCGAGGACGTGAGCTTCGAAGGCGGCGTCTGCACCTGCAACCGTTCGGGAAAGACCGTCACGCTGGCGCAGGTGGCGGGCGCGTCCTACCGCGCGATGAAGCTGCCGCCCAACACCGAGCCTGGACTCGTCTCGACGCACTTCTGGGAGCCGCCGAACTTCGCGTTTCCGTTCGGCGCGCACATTGTCGTAACGGAGGTGGATCGCGATACGGGGCACGTGAAGATCGAGCGCTACGTCGCGGTGGACGATTGCGGCAAGGTGATCAACCCGTTGCTGGTCGAGGGGCAGGTGCATGGCGGCGTCGCGCAGGGCATCGGGCAGGCGCTCTACGAACAGGCAGTCTACGACGATAGCGGTCAGCTCGTCACCGGCGAGCTGATGGACTACGCGATTCCCAAGGCGTCCATGATGCCGTGGCTCGAATGCGATCGCACCGAGACGCCGTCGCCCGTGAATCCGCTGGGCGTGAAGGGCGTCGGCGAGGCGGGCACGATAGGCTGTTCGCCGGCGGTGGTGAACTCCGTGGTCGACGCGCTGAGTCCGCTGGGGGTGCGGCATCTCGACATGCCGCTGACGCCGGAAAAGCTCTGGACGATCATCGAGGGAGGCGCGCAATGATCCCGCAGGAATTCGACTACTCGGCGCCGGTGACCATCGAGGAGGCGCTGGAGCTGCTCGCGTCGCCCGAGGCCAAGGCGCTCGCAGGCGGCATGAGCCTGGTGCCCCTGATGAAGCTGCGGCTGGCCGCGCCGGAGCGCGTGGTCGACCTGGCGCGCATCGCCGACCTCAACTACATCCGCGAGGACGGCGGACGGATTCGCGTGGGCGCCATGACGACGCACTTCCAGATCGAGTCGTCGGCGCTGCTGCGCGCGCGTTGCCCGCTGCTGGCCGAGGCGGCCGCGCACATCGGCGACGTGCAGGTGCGGAATCTCGGAACCATCGGTGGATCGCTGGCGCACGCCGACCCGGCCGCCGATTACCCCGCCGCTCTGTTCGCGCTCGGCGCCGAAGTGAAGCTGGCGCGGCCCGGAGCGTCGCGTACCATCGGTATCGGCGATTTTCTCATCGATACATTCACGACGGCGCTCGAACCCGGCGAGCTGATCGTCGAGGTTACCGTGCCGGTGGAGGACGCGGGCGCGGGCGTGAGTTACCAGAAGATGCTCCAGCCGGCCTCGGGATTCGCGATCGTCGGCGTGGCGGCGCGGGTGCGGCGCGAGGGAGCGAAAATCGCCTCGGCGCGCATCGGCGTGACGGGACTCGCGGGGACGGCCTTTCGCGCCGAAGGCGTCGAGAAGCTTCTCGAGGGCACGGCGGGAAGCGACAGCGATGTCGCGCACGCGGCGGCCGGCATCGCCCAGGGCGTTCAGGCGAACTCCGACATTCACGCCTCGGCGGCCTATCGCGCGCGGATGGCGCGGGTCTACGCGTCGCGCGCGGTGCGGGCGGCGCTCGCGCGGGCGCGATGAAGATCTCCGGCGCGCACACCCTGCCGTTTCCTCCCGGCCGCGCCTACGAGCTATTGCAGGACCCGGCGGTCATGGCCCGCGCCATGCCGGGCTGCGAATCGCTCGAGCCCATCGCGCCCGACGAGTACAGCATGAAGATGAAGATGGCGCTGGCGGCCATCTCCGGGCGCTTCGACGGCAAGGTGCGCATCGCCGACCGCAATCCGCCGGCGGGCTTCCGCCTGGTCGTCGAGGGCAGCGGCCGCATCGGCTTCATGAAGGGCGAAGGGCTGCTGGCGCTGGCCCCGGTGGAGGGTGGCACGTCGGTGAGCTTCGACGGCGAGGTGCATGTCGGCGGGACGATCGCGGCGGTCGGGCAGAGGCTGCTGGATACGACCTCGCGGATGATGATCCGGCGCTTCTTCGAGAACCTGGCGAGGGCTACCGAGACGCCCAAACGAGATTGACCGTGCAGTAGCCGTCTCCCCGAGGTGCGATTCCTCGGAGCGTCACGGCGCCCCCATCGGCGAGAATCGCCTTCGCCAGTTGCGCCTTGTAGCTGGCATCCGTGTACAGGTTCTCGAACGCGATGCTCCTGGTGTCGCCGCGGTCGTGAACAATGGTCCGAGCGTAGATGGTATGACAGCTCTCGACCGGGTCGATCTTGAGATCGAAAGTGTCGTTGGCCGTGCCGATCCGCGTGGTTACCTCCCCTTTGCGCGTCGTCCCTTCGTCGATGATCAGGGGTGACGCTACCGTCTGCGGCTCGGCGAGGGCGGGACATTCCCGGGGGACGTAGGTCCACTTGTTGACGAAAGGGAACGAGATGCCGGCCGCGGCCATGCGAATCTCCTCGACGCCGTTGGGAGTGAACCGATAGCGCTGGGTTACCCAGTGGCCGGAACAGAAAGGACCGGCGCGGGGGTCCGAGGGGCTCTCGTCGTAGATACTGATCAGCACCTCGGCACGCCCGTCGCGATCCAGGTCGACCACGTTCTTCACGGCCTTCCCACCACCGCCGTGCCAGACGGCGGTCCAGAACGGAGTCGGCAGGCCATTCTTATCCATCAGCAGAAAGTGGAGCGAGTACAAGGCTGTCGTTCGGCCGTTCCCGAACGGACCTCCGCCCGAGATCGCGAAATCCTGTGTTCCGTTGCCGTCCAAATCCGCGCGCCAGACGTCGTTAAAGCAGCTCCAGCACATCTCCGCGTCCCAAGCCCGCCCGCGAAGTCGCACGCGGCCCATCGCGGCCTCCGCGGTAATGCCGTCGAAGGCGACCCGCTCGCCCTCAGGCAGAATGCCCGAGCGCATCTTCGTCATCGGAAACCGAGGAAGCTTGTCCAGGTCGATTCCCGGCGAGGTGTCGTCCCAGTTCGCGCGTCCGATCGCGAGGAACACCGCGGCAGCAACCATCGCTCGCGGCCTCGTGAGACGCATAGATCAGCCGTCCAGTTGAGGGAGGATTTCGCGCGGGTAGAACTCCCTCAGGTCGGGGTAACGCTCGGCGAGGCGGATCAGGTCGAGCTCGTCCTTCTTGCGCTTGCTCAGCCGGCGTCGCGGGTCGCCGTACTCCCAGAGTTTGCCGCGCGCGACGTCCTCGATGCAGGCAACCTTCACCCGCATACCGAGGATTTCCCCTTCGACTCTCCGCGGCAGGAAGGCCTGGTATCTCTCGTCCGTCGTGAACCGAATCCGCAATTCGCTGCCGGACGCCACCACGTTGACCGGGTGCGAATGCTGCTCTATCCGGAACCCCTGCTTCGCGAGGTGCGCCGTCAGGTCGCCCAGGCTCGCCGCAGCCGCGACAACGTCTGCATCCAGCGTGTATACCGGCTCGACGTAACAATTCACGGCCAGGCCGCCGATCAGACAATATGGACCCCACGACTCGCAGGCGGCGATCAGCCGAGCGAAGTCGGTTGTGCCTCTCTGTGTCGCCAACTCGAACACCTCCGCCGCCGTCACAACTTCACTGTACATGAGGTTGCATCGCCCGCCGAAACACCGTAGCGCGTGTCATCGGCGCGGCAGACGATCGAGCAACTCCGGAAGGGGAAGCACCCGCGTCCTGCGATCCAGGTCGTACGACTCCTCGCCGGGATACACGACATAGAGGCGTTTCAGCGCCAGGTCCTCCATCGCGATGCGCATCGACTTGGTCATGCCGGGCGCATCGGCGTACTTGACCTCGATCCCGATGCGGTCGCCGCCGGCCGTCACCAGCAGGTCGAGTTCGGCGCCCGCCTGTGTCGCCCAGAAATGCATGTTGCGGTCGCCGACGCGCCGCGCCACCTCCTCGACCACGAATCCTTCCCAGGACGCACCCAGCTTGGGGTGGCCCTCCAGCATACGGAACGAAGGCACTCCCAGCAGTGCGTGCAGTAGGCCGCTGTCGCGAACGTAGATCTTCGGCGACTTCACCTGGCGCTTGCCGAGGTTTTCGTGCCAGGGCTGGAGCTGGCGGACCACCAGCGCCCCCGCAAGGAGGTCGACGTGCCGCTTGACGGTGGTGTGTGACTCGCCCAGCGACCGCGCGATGTCCGACATGTTGCCGACCTGCCCGTGGTAGTGCGCCAGCATGCTCCACAGCCGGCGCAGGACCGGCGCCGGCGTCCGCACCCCGAACTCACGGATGTCGCGCTCGAGGAAGGTGCGCACGAAGTCCTCGTGCCACTGGCGGCTGTCGCGCTCGCCGCGCGCCAGGAACGCGCGGGGGAATCCGCCGCGCCACCAGAGACGCCGCAGCGCGGAGGCTCCAGCCTCGGTCACGTCGAAGCCGCCCATCTCGACCAGGGCGATCCGGCCGGCGAGCGACTCCGAGCTCTGGCGCAGCATCTCGGGCGAGGCGCTGCCGAGAATCAGCAGGCGCGCGGGCAGGGGCCTGCGGTCGGCCAGCACGCGGAGGACGGGGAACAGCCCCGGCTGGCGCTGCACCTCGTCGATGACGATCAGTCCGCGAAGGGGCCGAAGCGCCGTCATGGGTTCGGCCAGACGGCGCGCGCTGACCGGATCTTCAAGGTCGAAGATCTCGGCGCCGGCTGCGCTCGCGATGCGCCGGGCGAGGGTGGTCTTGCCGCACTGGCGCGGGCCGTAGAGCGCCGTCACCGGGTTGGCGCGGATCGCCCGAAGCACCTGCCGCTCTTTTTCGCCCCTTCGCATCATCCTTGAATATTGAGCATAGCATATTCAGATTACAAGGATCCTGCGAAACGGTCCGGGTGCTGTTTCAGGCCGCGGTCTGCGCGCCTCGAAGGCGGAGCATCACCCGCAGCTCACGCCGCCAGTCCGCGTTGACGCCGACGCGCGCCACCTCGATCGACGGCGCGAAGTAGCGCAGGATGGTCTCCGTCGTGGGGTGGAACTCCATGGCCGGCGCGACCAGCAACAGCCGCGGCGCCTCCGTCCGAAGCTCGATCCCGGGGAAGTATCCCTTCGCGCCGAACTCGCCGCGCGCCGCGTGCCAGGCCACGCGCATCCAGTAGTCGAGCGCCTGAATCGGAAGGTGCAGGTCGGCCGACGCCTTCAGCTCGATCACCGCCAGCCGCCCGGCACGATCCACCGCCAGCAGGTCGATCAGCCCCCGGTCGAGACCGGCCACCAGCGGCGCCTGCCCGTAGACCGGCTGCGCCACGAGTTCCGCGTCGACCGTCTCGAGCGCGCCGCGCACCCGCGACTCCAGCCACGCCTCCGGCCCGCGTGACCACAGCGGATTCGCGGGATCGCGCGCCTCCGGCGACCGCATTTCGGCCAGCGTCCGTGCCAGCGAGGCGGCCTCGCGCGAGGCCGCGGCATCGACCGGCTCCTTGCGATCCAGGCCGATGGAGACCTGCTCGCCGCACTGCCGCGCGAACTCCAGGCCGCGCACGCGCAGGCTCACCGAGCCGTCGGCGCAGTCGACGCGATCCACCTCGGGCATCCGCGCCGTCTCGTTCAGCCACTCGGCCAGGGGCGCGGGACGAGGGCACGGCGCCAGCTCGGTTTCGATGTTGCCGTGGTCGTGCGGATCCACCGCTTCCTCGAAACCGTCGCCGCCGTAAACGAAGACCGCGAATTTCGCCGCGCGCGGGTGAAGACACCGCAGCCGCAGGCAGGTCGCAATCTCCCTTCCCTTCGGGGCCAGCAGCGCCAGCCCTTCGACGACCACGCGACGCTCGCGATGCCGCAGGTGATCGAGCCAGATCAGACCGAAGCTGAGCAGCCCGCCGCCGGAGCCGGGATCTTCCGGCGCTCCGATGGCCGCCCATCCCGCGCCGCCGCGGCGCATGTAGGCGCGCGGGTAGGCCGGCGAGAGGCTGTGCTGGAGGTCCTGTTCGGTCGACAGCTCGGCGATCTTCCAGTCGGGGAACTGGCGCGCGAGGAAGCGCCGGAAACGCTCCCGGAATACCATGCGCGATCCCTGCCGCCGCGTGTGGATGGTTTCCGGCCGCGCCAGGTCGACCACCTCGATCGTCCCAGTCCGCTCGCCAAAGCGCGCCACCTCGACTTCCAGCCGGCCCGGCTTCTGCCCGCGGACTCCGGTAAGCCGGCGCGCGAAATTGCGCCGCTCGTCCCAGACGTGGATGGTGACGCGCCCGTTGGTATTCTCAATCGCATAATTGCCCGGCGCCAGCGCGAGAGGCTCCTCGCCCGGCTCGATGAGCGCCGGACTGCGGCAGGACGCCAGAAATCCCGCCAGCCGCGCGCGCAGGTCGTCCGCCATCAATGAGGAAGTGGCGGCGCGTGCCGAAGATCTCCCGCCATAATGAAGACGTGCTGCGCGAGAGGCTCCACCGTGTCGAGGAACGCATCGCCGCCGCCTGCCGGCGCGCCGGACGCTCGCGCGGCGAGATCACGCTCATCGCCGTCACCAAGGTGTTCCCTGCCGCCGCCATCCGCGACGCCTACGCGCTCGGCTTGCGCGACTTCGGCGAAAACTACGTCCAGGAGTTCGGCGCGAAATCGCCGGAACTCGCCGCGTGCCCCGATGCGCGCTTTCACCTCATCGGGCATCTGCAATCGAACAAGGCGCGTCTGGCCGCCGGGCTGTTTCACGTGATCCAGACGGTCGACTCGGAAAAACTCGCGCGGCGGCTCGACGAGTGCGGGCGGCCCCTTGACGTCATGATCGAAGTCAAGCTTTCCGCCGAGGACGCCAAGGCCGGCGCCGACCCCGCGGCGGTTCCCGCGCTCGTCGATAGCGTCCGCGCCCACGCGCATCTCCGCTTCCTCGGCCTGATGACCATGCCGCCCTGGACGGACGACCCCGAGGCCGCGCGGCCTTACTTCCGCCGGCTGCGTGAGATCGGCGAGGCCAGCGGCGCCCGGTGCCTTTCCATGGGCATGTCGCACGATTTCGAGGCCGCCATTGAGGAGGGCGCCACGCACATCCGCGTCGGCACGGCGCTGTTCGGCCCGCGCCGCCGGCCCGCGTGAGTCCCGCCATGACGATCGGCTACCACGCTCCGCTGCCTCCCGCGCGCACGGGCGTCGCCGACTACGCCGCGGGACTCCTGAATGCGCTGGCGCCGCGAGCGGCCATCGCCGTAAACGCCCCGGGCGGCGTCGATCTCTACCAGCTTGGTAACAACCAGCTTCATCGCGCGATCTACGAACGCGCTCTGGCGCGGCCCGGTGTCGTGGTGCTGCATGACGCGGTGCTCCAGCATTTCTTCCTGGGATGGCTCGACGAGCGCGCCTACGTCGCGGAGTTCGTCTTCAATTACGGGACCTGGACCGAGGACCTGGCCCGCGATCTCTACCGCTCCCGCGGCCGCTCGGCGCAGGACCCGCGGTACTTCGACTACCCGATGCTCAAGCGCATCGCCGAACGTTCGCGCGCGGTGGTGGTGCACAACCCGGCGGCCGCCGCCATGGTGCGGGCGCACGCGCCCGAGGCGGCGATCGTCGAAATCCCACACCTGTTCACGGCGCCTCCGGCGCCTTCCGCGGCCGAGGCGGATCGCTACCGCCAGCGGCTGGGCGTGGCCTCCGGCGCGGCGCTGTTCGGCGTCTTCGGGCACCTGCGCGAATCCAAGCGCCTGGTCCCGCTGCTCCGCGCGTTCGCACGCGTACGATCCTACGAGCCTCGCGCGGCGTTGCTGGTCGCCGGCTCATTCGCTTCCGAAGATCTGGCGCGTGCCGCGCGGCCAATGCTGGCGCAGCCGGGCGTGTTCCAGACGGGGTATCTCTCCGAGAGCGAGTTCTGGCTGGCGGCCTCGGCGGTCGACGTCTGCGTGAACCTCCGCCGTCCCTCGGCCGGCGAGACATCGGGAATCGCCATCCGCCTGATGGGGCGTGGGCGGCCTGTTATCGTCACCGCGGGCGATGAGACCGCGCGCTATCCCGCCGATGCGTGCGTGCGCGTCGACGCCGGCCCGGCCGAGGAGGAGATGCTGGCGGCGTTCCTGCTGTGGCTCGCGCGCGACCCTTGTGCAAGCCGCGAGATCGGCCGGCGGGCGGGCGCGCACATCGCCCGCGATCACGCGCCGGGCCGCGTCGCGGAGCGGTTTCTCGAGGTCCTCGGGCAAGCGTCGGGCGCCGCGGCGGAGCGTTTCGAGCCATAATCGGCCGATGAGGGTCGCGATCGCGCTGCTCCGCGCCGTCAACGTCGGCGGGCGCAACCGGATCGGGATGGACGACCTGCGCTCGATCTGCGAATCGCTCGGGCTGCGCGATGTCGAGACCTACGTGCAGAGCGGCAACGCCGTGTTCCGGACGGCCGCTGGAAGCCTGGACCGGCTGGCGGCGCGCATGGAGGACGCCATCGGGAAGCGTCTCGGCTTCCGCCCGGCCGTGATTCTGCGAACGGCGCCGGAGCTGCGCGAGACCATCGCGCGGAATCCCTTCGCCGCGCGAGGCGGCCTCGATCCCGCGAGACTGCTCGTCACGTTCCTGGCCGCCGAGCCCAGCGCCGAGGCGCGCGCGAAGCTGGCCGCGATCCGCGCCAGTCCGGAGGAGATGCACCTGGCCGGACGCGAGCTGTTCGTCTATTACCCGAATGGCGCCGGGCGTTCGAAGTTTCCCCAGGCCGCCGTCGAAAGAGCGTTGAAAATCGCCGGAACCGCCCGCAACTGGAACACGGTTACGAAGCTGGCGGGAATCGCCCAACGCATCGAGCTCGGATAGGGTCCTCCGCGGTTTTGAATCTGCGCTATTATCGTTGGCGCTAGCTCGGTCCCGCCCCGTCCTGGAACCGTTTTGGTCCAGTCACAACCGGGTCAGACTCGGAGTCGTGTCTGCCCGCTAAGAAGGAGGTTATTATGGCACTGAGCGACCAGCTCATCACCCCCGTCGAAAAACCAGCTCAATTCGAGGCTCCTCAAGTCGGACTTGAGGACGTGGAAGTCGACTCGTTGATTCGAACCCTGACCGCGCGCCAGGCCTTCAACGTGACCGGCAAAGGACTCACGGTGGCGGTGCTCGACACCGGGCTGCGCACCACCCACGTCGATTTCACCGGCCGCGTGGTGGCGCAGCGTAATTTCACCCCCGACAACGGAGGCGACGTCAACAACGCCGCCGACGGCAACGGCCACGGAACCAACGTGGGCGGCATTATCGTCGCCAACAAGATCCACAAGGGGATCGCCATCGACGCGAACATCATTCCCCTCAAGGTGCTCCGCAACAACGGCGGCGGCAACTTCGGCTCGGTCGATCAGGCGCTCGACTGGGTCATCCAGAACGCCCAAACCCACAAGATCACCTGCGTCTCCATGTCGCTCGGCGACTCCTCGAATCGCACCACCGACGCCGATCTGACCGGCGACGCCATCCGCCAAAAGGTTCAGAAGCTCCGCCAGATGCGTATCCCGGTCTGTATCGCCGCCGGCAACGATTACTTCACGCACGGCAGCCAGCAGGGCATGGGCTACCCCGCGATCATGCGCGAGTGCGTCAGCGTCGGCGCGGTATATGACGCCGACGAGGGCGGCTTCAGCTATTCGAGCGGCGCCGTGGCGAACTCCTCGGCCGCCGACCGTATCACGCCGTTCTCGCAGCGCCTCCACGACTCGGTGAATACCAGCACGCGAACCGACATTTTCGCGCCGGGGGCGCCGGTGACCTCCTCCGGCATCTCCAGCGACCAGGGCGAATCCGTGCAGCACGGCACCAGCCAGGCGACGCCGGTGACCTCCGGCGTGATCCTGCTCATGCAGGAGTTCCACCAGCGCCGCACCGGCCGTCTGCCGGAAGTGGCCGACCTGGTCACATGGCTGCGCCGCGGCTCCCGTACCATCTTCGACGGCGACGACGAGGACGACAACGTGTCGCACACCAACCAGAAGTTCCGCCGCATCGACGCGGTGGGCGCGTTGACGGCGGTGCGGCGCGCGATTCAGTTGTCGATCTTTCTCTCGGCGAATCCGATCGCGCGCGGCGCGAAGGCGACCGGTTAGAAGTGAAGTAACGAGGCGGGAGCCGGTGCGCGATCAGTTCGCCGGCTTCAGCCCTTCGGTCTCGCCGAGGCCGCGCGTCAGCCACCCCGGATACCAGCGGAAGACGTTGCCCGTGAGGCTGCCGATGAAGATCTCGTTCTTCGGCGTCACATGCAGCCAATGACCGGGACTCTCCATCGACCCGAGAACCTTCCCGGTCTCGATGTCGATCCGCATGATTCGCCCCGCCAGCGTGTCGTAGGTGATGTTCTCGATGTTGTCGCGGTGCGTGATGATCCACAGCTCGTCCTTGGGCGTGACGAACAGGTTCTGCGTCGCGCCCAGGTGCCTCCATTGCCGCAGAAACTTGCCGTCGGCGTCGAAGACCTGGATGCGGTTGTTCTCGCGGTCGCTCACGTAGACGCGGCCCCTGGAGTCCACCCCGATCGAGTGCGGCGTGTTGAACTCGCCCGGCGCCGTCCCGCGTTTGCCCCACGTGGTAATGTACTTTCCGTCGCGCGAGAATTTCACGACGCGGGAATTTCCGTACCCATCCGAAACGTAGAACTCGCCGGTCGGCGCGAAGGCGATGTCGGTGGGACGGTTGAACGTCTGGTCGTCGGTGGCCGCCTTCTGCTTGATGCCGAGAGTCAGCAGAAGCTTGCCCTCGCGGGTGAACTTCATGACTTGGTGGTCGCCGTTGTCGGTCACCCAGACGTTGCCGTCGCGGTCCACCCGCATGCCGTGCGCATTGCCGAACATACCCTTGCCCCACGACCGCAGGTACTTCCCCTTGGCGTCGAAGACGACGATGGGGTCGGCCTTGGGTCCGCGATGGAAAACGTACACCTCCTCTTTGGCGTCGACCGCCACAGACGAGACGCGCCCGAACTTCCAGCCGTCGGGCATCGTGTCCGGCTCCTCGCCGAATCGGATCTGCACGCGGTACTTCATCAGGCTGCCTTCGTGCGGGTACCAGCCCTCCTGGGCGAAGGCCGCCGCTGCGGCCACAATCAGCGCAACCAACCATCTCGACATGGGAATGCCTCCTCTCTCGGCGTCATACATGATAACTTGAGTCATCTGACACAGCAGTGCTCCGCACTGCGGGAAGGATAGCACCCATGAATCGCCGATCCTTCATCTTCACGGCGGGCGCGACCGCCGCCGCCGCGCGCCGGGCCGCTGGCGCCAACGAGCGCGTCAACGTCGCCGTGGTGGGCGTGCGCAGCCGCGGCAAGGAGCACGTCGGCATCTTCGCGACACGCCCGGGCTCCACGGTTTCGGCGGTGTGTGATATCGACAGCTCCGAAAGCGAGCGCGCCGCGCAGATCGCCGAGAAAGCGCAAGGGCGCAAGCCGGCCGAGTATCGCGACCTCCGGCGCCTTCTCGAAAGCAAGGACGTTGACGCCGTCTCGATCGCCACCTGCAATCACTGGCACGCGCTCGCCACGATCTGGGCCTGCCAGGCCGGCAAGGACGTCTATTGCGAAAAGCCGGCCAGCCACAACGTCTTCGAAGGCCGCCGCATGGTGGACGCCGCGCGCAAGTACAAGCGCATCGTGCAGGTGGGCCACCAGAGCCGGACCATCGAGCACAAGATCCGCGCCATGACGCTGCTGCGCGAAGGCGTGATCGGCAAGGTCTACCTCGCCAAGGGGCTGTGCTTCAAGCGGCGCGTGACCATCGGCCGCAAGCCGGACGGCCCGGTGCCCGCGGGCGTCGACTACAACCAGTGGCTCGGCCCCGCGCCCGACCGTCCGTTCAACCCCAACCGGTTCCACTACAACTGGCACTGGTTTTGGGACTACGGCAACGGCGACATCGGCAACCAGGGCGTGCACGAGATGGACATCGCGCGCTGGGGACTCGGCAAGGACACGCTGCCGAAGACAGTCTATGCCTCGGGCGGCAAGTTCGTCTACGACGACGATCAGGAGACGCCCAACACCCTGACGGCGACCTTCGACTACGGCGACGCGCAACTGGTTTTCGAGGTACGCGGCCTGATCACCGGCATCGAGGCCGATATCGGGCCGGAGCCGGGGTCGATGAACTCGATCGGGAACATTTTCTTTGGAAGCGAAGGCTACATGACGGTCGACGTGCTGGGCTTCCGGACGTTTCTCGGCGAGAAGCGCACGCCGGGCCCCGCGATGAAGTACGCCGAGCCGCGGCAGTGGGACACGTCGCCGCACATGGAGAATTTCCTGAAGGCGGTGCGCTCGCGCCAGGCGCGCGATCTGACTTGCGGCATTGAGACGGGTCACCTCTCGGCGGCGTTATGCCACCTGGCAAATATCTCGTATCGCACGGGCCGCAAGCTGGCGTTCGACGCGTCGCGCGAGAACTTCGGGCCGGATCGCGAGGCGAATGCGCTGCTGACCCGGCCGTATCGGGCTGGGTTCGTAGTGCCGGAGAAGGTGTGAGTGATGTGGGCGAATCGAAGGACGACCGCGTCGCGTTGGACTTGAGCGACGACCCGGTTCTTGCCATGTGGGGTGTCGGTCGCGAGTTGTGGCTCGACGAGTGTGGCGACGCATACGTCGCAAGGGAGCGTGCAGGGTGGGGCTCGGAGGATGACCCGCAGGGGTCGCCGCGAAAGGACGGCAATTAGCGGTACCTGATCACGTCTTAGGGCGCGAGTTCGCTGTAACTCCGACCGCTTCGCATGGCATTGAGATCTCCAGACCCTGTTTCGCCGGAACTTCGTGCTATCGAACAGGAGTTTGATTCGGCCTGCAGAACGAACGCCTTGCTGCGGGTCCACCGGGGCGCCGCCGTCCGCGAGATTCCCAACTGCGGCTCAACGCCGTGAATCTCTTGGGCGCTAGAATGGACGTGTGCCTGAAGCTGACATCCAGGTTGTTTCCAACGAAGCTGGCGAGCCGACGGCCGTTATCGTCCCAATCGCGCTTTGGAGGGAGATCGCTTCGGAACGCGAAACCGCGTACCTGTTGAAATCCGAGACCATGCGGCAGCGGCTGCTGGCTGCGCTGGAACGTGGGAGCGGTGTGCCGCTGGATGACGCGGTGGCGAAACTGGGTTTGTGAGAAGCATCGAGTTCGACCCTGGGGCGTTCGACGACTTGACATGGTGGGCAGAACAGGATCGGGCTCAAGCGATTCGCATCATCCGTCTCGTCCGAGAAACGCTGCGCGATCCGTTTGCCGGCGTCGGTAAGCCGGAACCGTTGCGGCACGCGCTGGCCGGCTGCTGGTCGCGGCGAATTGACCAGGAGCATCGGCTGGTTTATCAGGTGCTGCCGGACAAGATTCGGATTCTCGCCTGTCGCTACCACTACTAGATCTCCGGTTCGACTCATCGATGAATGAAGAACGCGCTGCCTGTTGATTAGGCGATTTATTGGGCGAAGGCGAGGAGCCTGTCGCTCCTGGTGTCCAAGTCGGCAGCCTGCGCACGAGAGCCGTCTTGAGCCGCTATTGACACAGAGTACTTGTCGTAATAAAGTAAGACGTGCCCAGCGACCCCCATCGCCCTTCGACCCGAAGACGATTGACACCCGGAACACAAGGGTCCAATCCTGACAAGTAGGGAACATGGCGAAGATTCGGTCCGAGATCTGGCTCGCGCTGATCCTCATCCCCGCCGCGATGATGCTCGTCGTGATTCCCGGGACGTGGCTCTACATGACCTCTACGGCGACGCCCCTGCACCCGAAGCCCGAGGAGGCGCCGTCGGTGACGCAGTCGGCCCCCCCGCCGAATTGGGCCCGCGCCGTCGGCCAGGGACGGCAAATCGTCCGTGCGGGTCTCGGCGAGCAGAACCTGCCGGGACTTTCGGTAGCGGTCGGCGTCGGCGGCGACCTCGTGTGGGCGGAAGGCTTCGGCTATGCCGATATGGAGAGCCGCCTGCCCGTCACGCCGAATCACCGGTTCCGGATCGGAACCGCCTCCGCGATGCTCACATCGGCCGCGGCCGGCATGCTGATCGAGCAAGGCCGCCTTAAGCTCGACGACGAGATTCAGACCCAAGTGCCCGCGTTCCCGAAGAAGCAGTGGCCCGTGACGCTGCGCCAGGTCATGGGACATATGGCCGGCCTCATCAGCGACGGCGGCGACGAGTCGGAGCTCTTTTCCAGACAATGCGCGCGGCCGGTCGAAGCGCTGCCGCACTTCGCGGAAAGTTCGCTGCGGTTCGAGCCGGGGACCGAGTACCGCTTCTCGAACTATGGCTGGATCCTCGTCAGCGCGGCCGTCGAAGCCGCCGCCGGCGAGCCGTTCCTCCAGTTCATGCGGGAGCGTGTCTTCGATCCACTGGGGATGCGCGATACCATCGCCGACCCGTCCAAGGGCCCCGACGGCTCCGATGACGCTCCCTTTCTGACGTTCTTCAAGGACCAGGTCATCGATCGGATCAAGGGGGGCGACGCCAACCTGGTCACCGGCGAGGGCTCCGGAACGAAGCCGATCCCGAATCAGGTGACGTCCTACTTCCCGAGGCTCAATGCGGATCCCAAGAACGGCCTCCACATGATGCGTCCCCTCGACCAGTCCTGCTATGCGGGCGCCAGCGTCTTCGTGTCCACTCCTTCCGACCTGGTGCGCTTCGGGATGGCGATCAACGCCGGCAAGCTGCTGAAGCGCGACACCGTCCGATTGCTCCAGACGCCGCAGCGGCTGGCCTCGGGTCAGGAAACCGATTACGGTCTGGGCTGGGCGCTCGCCACCGTCACGCTGGCGGGGGAACAAACGCGCGCCGCCGGCCACAACGGCCGGATGCTGGGCGGGATGGCGTCGTCGCTTCTGACTTTTCCCGAGCGCCGGATGGCCGTGGCGGTGACGTCGAACATCTCCTACGCGGACACGTACTCGCTCGCGGTGAAGCTCGCCCAGGCCTTCGCGGAACAGGGCACAACTCCGGCGGGCACAACTCCGGCGGATAAATGACGCGCCGGATGCGGCGCCGCCCCGCCGAAGCGCGTCCCGGCCGATGGGCGGGACCGGGCCTACTTTTTTGAAGAATTTTTGCCGCCTCCTACGTCATATACAAACAGGGAGGTGGCTATGGCGACGCTCTCAAAACCCAAGCTCGATGCCGCGCCCAAGGCGGCCGTCTACTGTCCGATGTGCACCCACACCGTCGAGGCCGAGGTGCTCGCGGTCCGCAAGGCCCTCTGGGTGAAGCCCGGACAGCGATGTCCGCGCTGCAACTCGCCGCTCGACGCCGGATACGTGATCAGCCTGCCGCGCGCGGCCTGACCGCCTGGCGACGGCGCCGGTCCGCGACGTAGAACGCCACGCGTGCGGCGAGCAGCGTCAGAAGAACCGCGCCGTAATACAGCGGGGTCACCACGATCCCCTTCGCCAGCCACATATAGTGCACGATGGCGGCGACAGCGCTCAGGTAGATCAGCCGGTGCAGGATTCGCCAGCGCCGGCCGCCCATCCAACGCACGGCTGCGTCGAACGACGTCGCTGCGAGCGGCGTCATCAACAGCAGCGCGACACCCCCGGCGATGAAGAATCGCCGAAACGTCAGGTCCTCGGCGATGACCTCGAGATTCCACTGCGCGTCGCGCCAGAAGTAGTGCAGCCCGTGCAGCGCGCCGTAGAAGAAGGTAATCAGCCCCAACATGCGGCGCAGGAGGATCAGCGGGCTCAGCCCCGGGAGGCGACGCAGCGGCGTGATGGCCAGCGTCGCCAGCAGCAGCCGGAGCGTCCACCGGCCCGTGAATCGCGCCACGTACTCGATCGAGTTGATGCCCAGACGCTGGTGATACCACTCCCAGCCGAGCCAGGCAAGCGGCGCCAGGCACAGCGCGGCGACCACCGGTTTCAGCCACGAACTTTTCCACATACGCGGCGGCGATTCAATCTAAGATAGCTGTTCATGAGCCGAATATTCCTCGCTGCCGCGATGATCGCGCCCCTCTGGGCGCTCGACACTACCCTCCGCATCGAGACCGGCAGCCTGGCCGGTGCGTCGGTCGACGGCGTCGAATCGTTCAAGGGCGTCCCCTTCGCGACAGCAGCGCGATGGAAGCCGCCGCAGCCCGCCGCGCGCTGGGAGGGCATCCGCGACGCCACCCGGTTCGGCGACGCCTGCCCGCAGCCGGCGTTCGCCCTCGCCGGCGTCCCGCGCGCCAGCGAAGACTGCCTGAATCTCAACGTGTGGACGCCGGCGAAATCGGCCCAGGACCGGCTTCCCGTAATGGTCTGGATTCACGGCGGCGGCTTCGTCGTCGGCACCGCCAACACCGCCCAATACGACGGCGCGGCGATGGCTTCGCGCGGCGTCGTTTTCGTGTCGATCAACTACCGGCTGGGCCCGCTCGGATTCCTCGCGCATCCGGAGCTGACGAAGGAAGCCGGCCGATCGGGCAACTACGGGCTGCTCGACCAGATCGCCGCGCTCGAATGGGTGCAGCGCAACATCGCGGCCTTCGGCGGCGACCCCAGGCGCGTGACGATCTTCGGCGAATCCGCGGGCGGCACCAGCGTCCTGCTGCTGATGGTCGCCCCGCAGGCCAAGGGGCTGTTTCACGGCGTGATCGCGCAGAGCCCGGCGGTGTACTCGGAAATCGCCTGGCTGCGCGAGATGCGCTACGGACTGGAGCCGGCGGAATCGTCCGGAAGCAAATACGGCGATCTGGCGTCTCTGCGCGCCGCCGATCCGGCCGAACTCCTCAAGAAGGCCAACATCTCGACGGATTTCATCTTCTCGGAAAGCCCGCGCCTGTGGCCCGTGGTCGACGGCCACGTGATTCCCGACGACCCGGCGGCGCTGTTCGCCTCGGGCCGGTTCCATAGGACGCCGCTGATCGTCGGCGTGAACGCCGACGAAGGGGCGCTGTTCATGGCGATGTCGGGAAAGATCACCGCCGAGCGCGCCCGCCGGCTGATTCGGCGCCAATACGGTGGCGACTTCGAGCGAATATCGACGCTCTACCCGGTGACCTCCGACGCCGAAGCCGCCGATTCCATCCGGCGCATGGTCGGCGCGTCGTGGTTCCTGCACGGGTCGCGCTCGGTGGCGCGCGACTTGGCGGCGCGCGGCGTCCCCGTGTACTTCTACCGCTTCGCGCCGTCGAAGCCCGTGGGCATCTTCGCCAACCTGGGCGCGACGCACGCTACCGAGATCCCCTACGTGCTTGGGAATCTCGCGCCGCAGGCGACGGATCGCGACCGGGAGCTCTCGCGGACTATGACCGATGCCTGGACGCAGTTCGCCAGGACGCTCGCCCCCTCGACGGCGCCCGCCTGGCCGCGCTACGACGCCAAGTCCGACCAGTACCTCCAGTTCGGCGACTCGATCGAAACCGGCTCGGCGCTCCACCGCGAGGATCTCGACCTGTGGGCCGACGTGTTCGCCAAGGCCCGTAAGGCCTGGGCGACGCCGCCCCAGCGCTACAGCGCTCCGCGCGTGACGGAGAAGGTGGTCATCGACGGCAAGTTGAACGAAAAAGCCTGGTCCCGCGCGCCCTGGACCTCCGACTTCGTCGACATCGAGGGCGACGCCAAGCCGCTCCCGCGTTTCCGCACGCGCGCCAAAATGATGTGGGACGACGAGTACTTCTACATCGCCGCCGATATGGAAGAGCCGCACGTCTGGGGGACGCTGACCAAACACGACTCGGTCATCTTCCACGACAACGACTTCGAGGTCTTCATCGACCCCAACGGCGACACGCTGGAATACTACGAGTTCGAGATCAACGCCCTCAACACCGGATGGGACCTGTTCCTCGACAAGCCCTACCGGCACGGCGGCAAGGCCCGCAACGAGTGGGAAATCCCCGGCCTTAAGACTGCGGTGCATATCAGCGGGACGCTGAACGACCCCTCGAACGAGGATCGCGGCTGGAGCGTCGAGATCGCGATTCCGTGGAAGGCGCTGGCCGAGTACGCGCGGCGCTCGTCGCCCCCCAAGGAGGGCGACGAGTGGCGAGTGAACTTCTCGCGGGTCGAGTGGCGGCACGAGGTCGTCGGGAAGAAGTACGAAAAGCTGAAGGGGCTTCGGGAGGACAACTGGGTGTGGTCGCCGCAGGGGGCGATTAACATGCACATCCCGGAGCGGTGGGGGTTCGTGAAGTTCGTGCGATAGAATCCGGATATGGCGACAGCGGCGCTTGTCTCCGTCGAGGAGTACCTGTCCACCACGTACCGTCCGGACGTGGATTATCTGGAAGGTGTAATTGTGGAGCGCAACGTGGGTACTCGAGGACACAGCGGATTGCAGGGACGTATCGTCATCTACATCGGAGGGTGGCAGGAGCGCTGGGGTGTGTGCGTCCTGCCGGAGCAGCGCGTTCAGGTCCGCCACGACCGCTTCCGGGTTCCTGACGTCTGCATTCTGCGCGCCGACGATCCCTACGACGAAATCATCACCCGCCCCCCGATTCTCTGCATCGAAATCCTCTCACCCGACGACCGCATGAGCGAGATGCAGGAGCGTGTCGCCGACTACCTCGCCATGGGCGTCCCCAAGGTCTGGGTCATCGACCCCCGCCGGCGGCGCGCCTTCGCTCACGACGCGAGCGGCGTCATCCGCGAGTATGCCGAGGACGGCATTCTGCGCACCGGAACCCCGCCCATCGAGATGCCCCTGGCGGCGGTTTTGGAGCCGCCGGTAAGCCGCTGAATTGAGCCTTCCCGGGGCCCCCGCGTTGGTACGTGATCGTTAACAACACGCAATTTGATGCTGAGGGCGCTTGCAATCGCCAAGGTCCGGGGATAACATATATGGAACCCTTCAGCACATGGGGTGAAGGGGAGACTCTATCAAGGGGGGTTGGGGTAATGTTCCCACGAAGAACTGTGTTGTTCTTTCTCGTCCTGGCGCTGGCGTCGTTCAGCTTCGCGCAGGAGTTCCGGGCGACGATTTCCGGTCACATCTTCGATTCCAGCGGCGGCGCGGTGGCGAACGCCAAGGTATCGGTAGTGAACGCATCCAACAACGAGGTGACTAACGCCACCTCGGACGACACCGGGACGTACAGTCTGCCGTTCCTGCGGCCGGCGGTATACAAGCTGACCGTATCCGCGCCGGGCTTCAAGCAGTACACGCGAGAGAACATCACCATCGAGGTCGGACGCATCGTCGGTATCGACGTTACGCTCGAAGTGGGCGCAGTCACCGAGTCGGTGAACGTGACGGCCGAGGCGGCTCTGCTCGAGACGCAGACGGCCAGCCGCGTCGGCGTCGTCAATACGCGGCAGGTATCGGAGATCCCCCTCAACTCCCGGAACCCGTTCATGCTGGGCGCGATGATGTCCGGCGTGACGTTCCGAGGCGCCGCCATCTGGCAGCGGCCCTTCGACAACGGCGCCATTGCCGAGTGGTCGGTGAACGGCGGACGCCAGTCGAACAACGAGTTCTTCATGGACGGCGCGCCCAACAACGCGCAGATGGGCAACAACAACATCGCCTACGTGCCCATCGTGGACGCGGTGCAGGAGTTCAGCGTGCAGCAGAATACCTACAACGCCGAGTACGGGCATACCGGCGGCGGCGTCTTCAACGTCGTGCTCAAGAGCGGCACCCTCTCGCATCACATCACCGGCTGGGAGTTCATGCGCCGGAAATTCCTGGACGCCAACACCTTCCAGAACAACTCCATCTCGGCTGCGCGCCCTGCGCACCGCTTGGACCAGTACGGCTTCCAGCTCGACGGCCCGGTCTACTTCCCGGGGCTCCTCAAGAAGGACGGCGCCGTGAAGCTGTTCTACCTCGGCAGCATCGAGGACTACTACGAGCTCTGGCCGCAGTTCCTTCGCAACTCGTATCCCGCCCCCGAAATGCGCAACGGTGACTTCAGCAGGCTGGTCACCGCCCAGGGCGCTCCGGTGACGATCTACGATCCGAACACCACGCAGTTCGCGGCCAACGGCGATCCCATCCGGACGCCCTTCCCGAACAACACCATCCCTGCCAACCGGATTCATCCGGTGGCGCGCGCGGTAACGGGCTTCATGCCCGCTCCCAACGCGACTACTCCGGGACAGCGCTACGCCGTCCAGAACCTGCTGAATCCCGAGTATCCGGCGACCGACAATTTCTACAACCTGATCCTGAAGTTCGACTGGAATTTCGGCGACAGGAATCGCGTGTTCGTTCGGCACGCCTCCAACGACCGCACCGAGGACCGTTGCACCAACGGCATCTGCTCCGGCCCCGGCATGTCGGGCCAGCAGCCGTTCCAGCGGATCAACGACGCCTACGTGCTCGATTGGGTAAACACTTTGACTCCGACCACGGTGGTAAACCTCCGGGCGTCCCACAACCGGTTCATCGAGAAGGGCTTCGGTCGCGGAAACGTGGACTTCGATCTGACGAAGCTGGGCCTGCCCAGTTCGTTGATCAGCCAGCTTCCCGGTCCAGTGTTCTTCGGAACCTGGGGCTTCAACGGCTATAGCGGGCTCGGCCGCACCGCCGGTTTGAATTTCACCAACAACTACAATCTGGCTGGCAGCGTGACCAAGATTCAGGGAAGCCATAACCTGAAGTTCGGCGTGGATCTGCGCCGAATTCATTACATTACACAGAACAGCGGCAATATCCTGGACTTCACCGGTCAGACACAGTGGACGCAGCGGCTCTACAACCAGGGCGAAACGAACGCCGGCGACGGCTACGCCTCGTTCCTGATCGGTGGCGTCGGCGGCTCGTCCAACTACCCGCTCTATCCGTTCTTCCGTCAGTGGTACTTCTCGCCTTACTTCCAGGACGATTGGAAAGTCAGCCGTAAGCTGACGTTGAACCTCGGCTTCCGATGGGACCTGAATCTCGCTCCGGATGAGAAGTATAACCGCCTGAACCGCGGCTTCAACAGCAGGGCGGCGAGTCCGGTGGCGCCGTTGATCTCGGCGGCCAACCTGGCGCTGTATCCGCAGCTCCGTAATCTCACCGGCGGCCTGGAGTTCGTCGGCGTGAATGGCAATTCACGGTTGGTGGGGAACAAGGACCTGGACGATTTCCAGCCTCGTGTCGGAGTCGCCTACGCTGTCAGCGACAAGTTTGTAATACGCACGGGTTACGGTCTGAACTACCTCAACCCCAACAACAACTTCCTCGAGACGGTTGGGTTCTCGACCAGCACCCCGCTGGTGAACAGCCTCGATGGCGGCCGCACGCTGCTCCCGAATCTCCTCTCGAACCCCTACCCGAACGGGATTCGTCAGCCGGCGGGCGCGAGTCTCGGCTACAACACCTTCGTCGGTCAGAACTTTAACTGGTACAACCCGGACATGCGCACCCCCAGGGTTCACCAGTTCTCGTTCGAGATCCAGCGAAGCCTCTCCAACAGCAGCACACTGGCGGTCGCCTACGTGGGCAGCCGCACGCGGGGCGCCAACACCGAGCGGGACTTCAACATCCCGTCGGCGGACTTCCGCAAACAGTGCAATCTCCTCGAGGGCGGCAGCCCTGTCTTCTGCAACCAGCAGATCACAAATCCCTTCCAGAACCTGGCGCCTTTCGCCGGCACGACCTTGTTCACGGCCGGGACTGTGTCGCGATTCCAGTTGGCTCGCCCCCATTCGCAGTTCACCGGCAACCTTCAGGAACGCGGGCGAGGCGAATCCAACATCTGGTACAACTCGCTCCAGGTCAACTACAACGTCCGCATGGGCCGCGGACTCACCCTGCTCGGCAACTACACGCTCAGCAAGATGGTGGAGCGCTGGGGCTACGACGATCCCTACAACAACGTGATGGGGCAGGGGCTGTACTTCAACGACCGGCCACATTACTTCAAGTTTTCGACCGTGTACGACCTTCCGTTCGGTAAGGGCAAGTCGTACCTGTCGGGCAGCAACGCCTTTGTGCGGACGCTGGTCAGCGGCTGGACGTTCAGCACCTACACGCAGTTCTCTTCCGGAGAGCCGACCAACCTCCCGGGCCTGCTTATGTTGAAGGACCCTCGCACGGTAGGCGGCGACTGGACCGGGAGCGTTGACTGGAAGCGCCACCAAGTCATCGGCTGGAATCCTTGCGTCCTGCGCCAGTTCGACGACGGTCGCATCGAGCGGCAGGCGTTCAGCGTGGCCCGTGGCTGCGGTACCGATAATGCCAACTACGCCTGGCTACTGCCCGCCGCCTTCTCGCCGCGCTACAATCCGGCCCGGAGCGGCCAGATTCGCAAGCAGTCGATGTTCAACATGGACGCGGCGCTGTCGAAGGACACCTACATCTCCGAAAAGATGCGCATCCAGTTCCGGCTGGAGGCCTTCAATACCACCAACTACTACTTCTTCGGGCGCAACGAGAGCTTCAACGGAGACGGCAACAGCCCGAACTTCGGGACCATGTTCCCGAACCAGCACTCGACGCAGAACGGCTATCCACGCCAGATCCAGATCGGAATCAAGTTCTACTACTAGAGCGCTTCCGATAGTTTCACCGAGGGCGCCGGGGGAGCAATCTCCCGGCGCTTTCGCTTTGGTGGGGCGGCGCTCCAGCGCCGCGGAGGGCCTCCAGGCCCGACCCGTGCGTGACCCCAGGGGTCGCGCGCCGCGCTCGAGGGCGGCCCCACCGCGTCGTCCTATACTGGAGTTTAACCATGGCGACCGCGACGCTCATTTCCGTCGAAGAATACCTCGCGACCACGTACCGCCCGGACGTGGATTATCTCGAAGGTGTCATCTTGAAGAGGAACGTGGGCCAGTACGATCACAGCAGATCGCAAATTAACATCGCGTTCTACATTCGGGGCCGCGAGAAGGTCTGGGGCATCCGCGCGCTCGCCGAACAGCGCGTCCAGGTCAAGCACGACCGCTTCCGCATTCCCGACGTGTGTGTTCTCCGCGGTGACACGCCCGTCGAGCAGATCATCACCCGACCGCCCATCCTTTGCATCGAAATCCTCTCCCCCGACGACCGCATGAGCGAGATGCAGGAGCGCGTCGACGACTACCTCGCCTTCGGCGTCCGCTACGTGTGGGTCGTCGACCCGCGCCGCCGGCGCGCCACGGCCTACGACGCCTCGGGCATTCGGGAAGTCGCCGAAGACGGCGTCCTGCGCACCGAGGATCCTGCCATGGAACTGCCGCTCGTCGAGGTGCTGGAGCCGCCCGCCGCCTGATCCGGTCGCGCCCCGGTTGTCGTATTCTCCAGTGATGGGCAAAGCCGTCCTGTGCTGGGCCGCGCTTGCGCCGGCCGCGTTCGCGGCGGTGAACGCCACCCTGGTCGCCAATCGCACGCCCGCGCCGATACAGGGGCTGGGCGCGGTGGAGTTCAACAGCGCCACCGTGGCCGTCTACGTCGACCCGTCACGCACCCGTTGGATCGCCTGGAACGACACGCCGACGGTCTCCCGTACGCAGGGCGGCCAGCCCGGCCGCACGTTTCTGTGGGGCGGCGGCGGATTCGGCATTGACGACTTTCTGCGCCTCACGGTCACCAATCCGCAGGGAGCGTCCATGACCGTCGACATGGACCTCAACGACGCCAACGGCGCGCACCGGCTCACCGACCCCATGAACGTGATCTTCGGCTCCGCCGCCGCCGCGCCCGACTCCCTGCGCATCGACGCCTTCGGCCAGAGCGCCGGCACGGTTCGCATCTTCGACGAGGCCGGCGCCTTCAACGCCATCTTTACCACCGCGGGCGACTATACCTTCCGCTTCGGCTTCCGCAACCTCGGCGGCGCGGCGGCGCACGCCGACGTGTTTCTCCTGGTCGATACCATCGACAACGCGGTTTCAAGCTGCCTGCACTTCCCGGCGATCCCGCCGCCGTTCAGCTCCATTCAGTACATCTCGCAGCCCAACGCCGCCGGCGACCGGCTGGTGGTCGGCCGATTGGCCGATCTGCGCGACCTCCAGCGCATCCCGCTGCCCAACAGTCCCAACGCGGCCTTCTGCGCGCCCGTGCAGCTCGCCTCCGGACAGTTGTTCGACGCCTATGTTCCGACCGCCGCCGAGCGGGCCGGCGACTTCTTTGCCTTCGCGGCCGTGCTGCTCGATCCGCGCACCGGCCAGCCGTTTCCGGCCGGGAGAATCCCCGCCAGCCGCCTCGGCGATCCCTTTGGCTGGCGCATCGCGATCGCCAGCCCCGCGGCGGGCGCCGGCCTGGTGCTTTCGCAGACCGGCTTCACCTTTACCGCGACATCGGGCGGACCGTCGCCGCCATCGCGCACGCTGACCGTGCTGGGATCGCCGGGCGCACTCGCCGCCACCGCGACCGTATCCACCTTCAGCGGGCAGGGCTGGCTGACGGTGACGCCCTCGAGCGGCAACACGCCTCTGGCGCTGACCGTGGGGGTGAATCCCGCGGGCCTCGCGCCGGGCGATTACTACGGCGAGATCGCGATCGCGGCGCCGGGGGCCGCCAATTCGCCGCAGATCGTCACGGTGGTGTTCAACGTCGCCGCCGCGAATGTGACGCTCGCTCCCACGGTGGAGCCCACTGGCCTCCTGTTCACGTCGCCGACTGGAGGTCCCGCGCCCGCGAACCAGACCATCGCCGTTACGAACCTCGGCACGGCGGCGGTGAATTTCACGACGGTCCTATCGTTCCCCGGGGCGCGCTGGTTCACGCTGGCGCCGGCGCAGGGCGCCGTGCAGCCCGGCGCGCCGGTGAACGTCGCCGTGCAGCAATCCAACGTCACTGCGCTGGCGACCGGCGTCTATACGGCGGCCGTCACCTTTAACTTCTCCAACGGCACGACGCGCGTGGTGGCGCTCGTCCTGATCGTCGCGCCCGGCGGAGGCTCGGGCCTGACCGCCTCGGACGAGAACCCGAAGTTTCGCACCGCGCACTCGGCATGCAACCCGACGGTGCTGATTCCCGTCTCGACGCTCCTGGCATCGTCGTTCTCCACCTTTGCCTCGTGGCCTTCGGCGCTCGAAGCCCTGGTGGCCGACGACTGTGCGCACGCACTCACCTCCGGCTCCGTGGTGGCGACCTTCAACAACGGCGACGCACCGGTGCCGCTGGTGCACACGGGGCGCGGGCGCTGGTCGGGAACCTGGACATCGCGCAACCCGCGCAATGCCGACCTGGTGATCACACTCGACGCCTACCAGTCGGCGCCTCAGTTGCGCGGCACCGTGGCCCTCACGGGGTCGGCGGCGGAGAACCCTGACATCCCGACGATCACCGCGGGCGGGCTGCTCGGCGCGGCCAGCTATACCGGGTCGCCCGCACCCGGCGCGATCGTGTCGCTGTTCGGAGGGAGAATGGCGGCCGGGGTGTCGTCGGCGCCGGCGCTCCCGCTGCCGACAGACCTGGCCGGGAGCCGCCTGTTCGTCGGCGGAAAGCTGGCGCCGCTGATTTTCACCAGCGACGGGCAGATCAACGCGGTGCTCCCCTACGACGTGCCCAGCAACACGCGCCTGCCGGTGGTGGTGCGGCGCGGCGCGCGGCAATCGGCGCCGGAGCTGGTGAAGCTCTCGCCGGTGCAGCCGGCGGTGTTCACGGTCAACCAGTCGGGCGGCGGCCAGGGGCACATCTACATCACGCGGCCCACGGGTGAGGCGCCACTCGCCGATGCCGGCAATCCAGCCGCGGAAGGCGATTTTCTGGTGATCTACGCGGGCGGCCTGGGACCGGTGAGCCCGGCAGTGGCGGCGGGCGTCGCAGCGCCGCTCGATCCACTGAGCCGCACCGCGAACGAGGTGACCGTAACCATCGACGGAGTGCGTGCCGAAGTACTATTTGCAGGATTGACGCCGGGATTCACTGGATTGTACCAGATTAACGTGAAAATGCCCCGCGTCGTCGCGGCCGGCAGGCCGGCGATCGTGGTGATCGCCGTCGCCGGCGTCACCAGTCCGCCCGTCGAGATCGCCGTGAAGTGATCAGCGCGGCGCCCGGGTCCAGGCGCATATCGTCTTCACGTCTTCCGGCGAGAGCCGGGCTTCGGGATGCAGCGGCAGGTAGGAGGCGAGCGGCATATAGCCGTGCTCCACCTCCTCGCAACACTTCGGCAGGCGCTTGGCCGCCTCCGCCGGATCGGACGGCCACTCGGAGAAGTTGACCTGCCGGCGGCCGTGCTCGACATGATTGCCCAGGAACCACGCCACCGGCTGCACGAGGCTGTACCACGGCCAGACCGTCTCGTTCGAGTGGCAGTCGTAGCAGGCTCGGCGAAGGATGGCGTCGACTTCCCCGGGCACGCTCCGATACGCGCCCACCGCGCGCCTCGCGTCGACCGGCGGGTTCACCCGGTCCGGCCGCGGCAGCGCCTGCAAGGCCAGGAACAACACGCCCAGCGCGATCCCGCCGAGTCGTAGGGCACGACGCATCGAAATACCTCCGATGGGAGACGCCCGGGCCGCCGGGTGTCTTACCTCTCCAGGGAACATGCGTGAACGTTCCCCGGAATCATTGCCTTGCGACCGCTTCGCCGGAGGCGAAATGGCGCACGCAAGTGCTCAGAATTCCAGCCGCAGGGCCAACTGCAACTGCCGCGGCGCCTTCGCCGAGAAGATACGGCCGAACGGCGCCGGCTCGTCGGCGAAGCGCTCCGGCAGATCGAACTGCGCCCGGTTGGCGAGGTTGAACGCCTGCGCGTCGGCGACCAGCCTCCATGCCTCCGCCACGCGGAATCGCCTGGAGATACCCGCGTCCAGTTGTACGATTCCCGGGCCTCGCACGATGTTCCGCCCCGCCGATCCGAAACGGTATTGCGGCGCCAGGCGGAACGCCGACGTATCGAACCAGCGCTCCGGTGTCCGGTCGGCGAGCCGCGGGTCGCGCAGCACATCCGGCCGGTCCGACCCGAAGATGCCGCCCGTGTTGCCCGTGTTGCTGTTGTCGAACCGCAGGACCGGCGTGAATGGCTGCCCGGCCTGCGCCACCGCAATCAACCGCAGGTCGGTCGCTCGCGACGCCCAGTGGCGCCACGGAGAGCGCGCCACGGCCGCCAACGAGAACCGATGCGGCATGTCGAAGCTCGAAAGTCCGCGCTCGGCGCGATAATTCCGGCTGTCCTGCGGGAAATTCTTGTCGGGTTTGGTCGCGAGGAACGCGGACGTGTCGTCGATCGACTTGGACCAGGTGTAGGCGGCGACCAGACCCAGTCCGCGCGAGAGACGGCGGTCGACGAGCGCCTGGAGGGAGTGAAACACCGAATGCCCGGAGGTCTCGGTGAAGAACACGCCGCCGAACGCCGGATTCGGCCTGCGCGCGGCCACCGCGCCCGGTCCCGGCGGCGGCTGGTTGATGTCTCGCGACCGGATCAGGTGCGTCCCCTTCGAAGCCACATATGCCACCGACGCCGTGGCGGAAGGCGCCAGCCGCCGCTCCACCGTAAGACTCCAGTGCTGAAGATACCCGGTCGTGATGTCCATCGCGAGCGTGCTCGGCGACGGCGGCGGCGTGATCCCTCCCCCGGTCGGAAACGGATTGTTAAGCGTCAGCAGCGACGTCTGCGTCGGGAAGAAGATGCGCACGTTAAATAGCGGCGGATTGAAGTAGAGCGACGAGTTCACCACTGTCATCCCCGCATCGTGGTAAACGCCGTAGCCGGCGCGCACCGCCCAGTCGCCGCCCGGCGTCCAGGCCACGCCGATCCGCGGTGCGGCGTTGTTGCGGTCGCCGCGATAGCCCGCGCGTGGCACGCCGTTCTCGCCGACGCGCACCAGCCGCGCCGCGCCGGCGTCCAGAATATACATCCGATCGTCGGGATCCACGGGCGGCGCATGGTACTCGTAGCGCACGCCGAGGCTCAGGCTCAAGTCCCGCCGCGGCCGCCAGTCGTCCTGGAAGTACACGCTGTGCGAAGTCGTCCGCAGCTTTTGGCGATTGTCGAAGGTCGACTGGATTCCGAACGAGGGAAAGCCGAGCAGCAGGTCGCTGATACCGCTCCCGCTGACGACACCCGAAAACGTCAGCGACCCGCGCGCGAAGTAATCCAGGAAACCGTCGACCGAGAACCGGCGGACCTCGCCGCCGAACTTCAGCGCGTGCGCACCACGCGAAATTGAAATCGCCTCCGCGAACTGCCAGGTATGCGTGGTGCGCTCCAGAGGAAGCTGATCCACGTCGCCGGCGACCGAGTACCCGGCCGTCTTGATCGAAGGGAAACCGAAGTCGCGCGGGCGCACCCGCAGCCAGTCGACGCCCCACAGCGCGCCGGCGTCGACCGCGTGATTCTGCTGACGGGCGTGCCGGAAGGATCGCCCGAAGTTGATGCGCGCCGTGTTCACCGAGCGCGGCCCCAGTACGTACTGGTGCTCGGCGGCGATGCTGTGTCCGGTGTTCCGGACGAAGTTGCCGAAACCCGGCACATCCGTCGATTCCTCGGCGAACGGCTCGAGCAGGTCGTCGTCGCCCAGCCCGAAACGCGCCGCCAGGCGCGAGCGATTCGAGAAGGGAAGGTCGACGCGTGCGAACGCATGGTCGAGCCGGTCACGGAGAACCGGCTGCGATAGGGAATTGCCGGCGGCGCCGGGCCGGTTCGGCAGCGGATAGAGATCCAGAACCCGGCGCGCGACCGGCGAGATGCGCGCGGCCGGGAGGCGGTCGCCGGTGAAGGGCCGCTGCGTGAAAGGGTCCACCACGATGCGTCCCGCCGGGATGACGCCGTCGCGATCGTCCAGGGTCGGCACCGTGGCGAGTCGTGTAAGACCGCGCCGCTCGCGCAGACCTTCGTACGTCGCGAACACGAAGGCGCGATCCCGCACCAGCGGTCCGCCGGCCGCGCCCCCGAACTGGTTGCGGCGATAGCCGGGTTTCCCCGTCGAGTCAAAGAAATTGCGGGCGTCGAGCGCCCCGTTTCGGAAGTAGTCGTAGACGGCCCCGTGCCAGGACGCGCCGCCCGATCGCGTGACGACGTTGATCTGTCCCCCCGCGCCGCGCCCGTACTCGGCGCCATAGCTCGCGGCGAGCACCTTGAACTCGCGGATGGACTCGAGCGAGGGCTGAAGTACGTAGCGGTTGGTGTACTGATCGTTGTTGTCGGCGCCGTCGATGGTGAAGTTATTGAACTCCTCGCGGCCGCCCGAGGCGTGCATGGCGAACGACCCTCGCGAGGAGAGCTCGGAATCCTGCACCGGCGGGAGCACGCCGGGCGCCAGAAAGCTCAGTTGCAGGAAATCGCGCCGGTTGAGCGGAAGCTGCTCCAGCGACGCGCGGTCGAGCGTCAAGCCCGCCGCGGGAGACTCGCTTTCCAGCGCGCGCGGCGGCGCGGCCACCTCGATCGACTGGCGCATCGGCGCGACCTCCAGTACAAGGTCCTGCGCGGTTCTGCTGTCGACGCGCACCATCACGCCCGTCGCCGTCACAGCCTGAAGCTTCGGCGCGGCGGCCGTGACGTCGTAGGCGCCGGGCGGCAGTCCGTCGATTCGGTAGGCGCCCGCGAATCCGGTCGTTGTGGAGCGCGTTACGCGCCGCTCGGTGTTCGACGCCCGGACTTCGGCGCCGGCGACCGCGCGGCCGGCGGCGTCGGCTACTACGCCATGGATGACGCCAGTGGTGGTCTGACCGTGCGCCGCCGCCAGCAGTAGAATCGGGGACCAGCCGCGCACACTCTCATGCTACGGCATGACGCGCTCTTCGCACATCCAGTCGTAGAGATCGTAAAGGAACCAGCCGGCCTTCACGAGCGGATCGGCCTCGGCGATAGCGCGCGCCTCCTCGATACTCGCGAGCTTGAGGACAAAGACGCCACCGGGCGTGGTGGCCAGGTCGGCATAGGGGCCCGCGAGCGCCAGCTTTCCCTCGCCGCGCAGCTTCACGAGCACGTCGAGGTGCTCCTTGCCGAGCTTGGGAAGCTCTGGACTCTCCATGCCGCCCCAATTCGGGCCGCGGCGGAACACGATCAGCTGAAAAGTCCGCATCTTCGTCGCCATTTTCGGATCGGCCCTGTACATTTTCGCGTATTCTTCGCCGATTCCTTTGAAGGAACTCCACGGGCGCACCTCGACCGCCAGGAGCTTGGCCTCGACTGCCGGGTCCGCCGACGCCAGCGCCAGCGCATCGGCGGCCGACGGAGTCTTGAAGATCACGATGCCGCGAAGCTTTGACCCCGCGGTCGCGATCGGCCCCGCGGCGACGACCTCGCCGCGCTCGAACAGCGATCGCAGGTGCGCCAGGTGCAGGCCCTGAATGCGTTGGCCCTCCTCCCGCGGAAGCTGTGGGCGCTCGGGATGCGAGACCAGGTACACGAGCGTGTACCGCGTCGTCTCGGGAAGTCCTTGAGCGGCGCCCAGCGACGCCGCGGCGAGTGCGAGCAGGAATCGGCTCATATCGATAGATTACGCGCTTCCGGAGATTCCTTTGCCGGACGCTCCGATGGGCCGGGCGGTCACGATCCCCGGTGTGAGCGTGGTTCCCACGATGTTGCGTAGCCCCGCTGCCTCGGGCCTCGAAAAAGAGACTCCGCCGGTTATCCGCCGGCCGCTGGGGCCGCGATCATTCCCGGCCGCGAATAGTCGATCGGAACGATCCGGTACCGGTAGACCATGCCGTGCTGGCCGACCAGGTAGCCATTCTTGGCGTCGGGAAAGGTCACGGCGCGTGGGGCGGCGGGGAGCGTCATCGGCCGTGAGGTGAACGTCCGCCCGCCGTTGAAGGAGTATCCCGCGACGCGGCCGTTCTCATTGACTCCGACCACGATCTTCCCCCCTCCGGAAGCGTAGATGCTCCGCCAGGCGGGCGGATTCGCCGAGCCCGTCCAGGAAGCGCCGCCGTCGGCGGTCCAGAACACCTGGCCGCTCGCCAGCAGGACGATGCCTTCTTTCTCCGACCAGAAGTGAATGCTGTCGACCTGGTGTTTCGTGTCGGGAATGATCGAGTGTGTCCAGGTGGCGCCGCCGTCGGCGGTCTTCGAGAAGGACGCCAGGTTGGTACCCATGTTGAGCGGGGCCGCGCCGCCCATGAAGCCGATCTCCGGACTCACGAACTGAATGTCGCGGACGATGCAGCCGAGCTTCCGCGCCAGCCCGTCGACCGTAGTCTCCACGCCGCAGGGGTCGGCGCGCTTCCAACTCTTGCCGCCGTCGCTGCTGTGGTTCATCATCGACCGGGACTGCGAGTCCCCCCGATCCGCCACCATCCCGCGCAGCGGCGAAACGAACCACAACGCCCGCGACGTCGAGGGAACCTTGCCGAGCGCCGCCCAGTTGGCTCCGTCCGTGGTGCCCAGCAGGCCGCTGCGCTCGGTTTTCGCCCAGCCGTGGCTGGCGTCGAGCAGGAAGATCTCGTCGAGGTCCTGCTCCACCGCCTCGGGATCGCCGCCCAGTTGCACTTTCCAGGTCTTGCCACCGTCGGCGGTGTGGATGATCGTCGACTTGGCGCCCGCCACCCAGCAGGTTTCCGGTCCGGTGCAGGAGATCGCATTGAGCTCGATGTCTTTGGAGAACGGCACGGGCTCCCAGATCGCCTTGTACTTTTGCTCGGCGGGAGCGCCCTTGGGCGCCCGCGCCTGAGCCGCCGCCGCTCCGGCGGCGAACGCTGCGATCATTGCGAATCTCAAGTATCGAGGCATTTCTCGTCTCCTCGGCGTGTAGTGCGCCTTGTTTTTTTCGGATCAGTAGCTCTTGGGCAACCCAAGAGTATACGTCCCCACGATGTTGCGTTGGATTTCCGACGTCCCCGCCTCGATCGTGTGGCCGCGCGCGCGCAGGAATGCGTAGGCCCACTGGCCGGAGTCGGGCGCGAGCGAGCACTCCTCGGTGAGCTGCGCGTAGGGGCCTAGAATCTCCGACGCCACCTGCTGGAAGCGCTGCAAATACTCGCTCCAGAAGATCTTCAGAATCGACCCCTCCGGTCCCGGCACGCCGTTCTGATTCACGCGCGTGATGGCGCGCATCTGCGTCAGCCGGAAAATCTCGATCTCGGCGCGGCACTGCGCCAGCTTTTGGCGGATTACCGGGTCCTGGGACGCCGGCCGACCGTTGCGGTCGATGGTGCGCGCCAGCGCCGCCAGCCGCTCGAACTGCCGCTGGAAGTTGACATGCAGACTCGCGCCGAAGGTCCCGCGCTCGTGCATCAGTGTAGTGATGGCGACGTTCCATCCGTCGTTGACCTTGCCGAGCACATTGGCCGCCGGGACACGCACGGCGTCGAAGGAGATCTCGGTGAATTCGCTCTCGCCCGTCATCTGCCGCAGCGGCCGTACCGAAACGCCCGGCGAGTGCATGTCGACCAGGATGTAGGTGAGACCCTTGTGCTTGGGCGCCTCCGCATCGGTGCGGATCAGCAGCGCGCACCAGTCGGCCGCCCAGCCGTAGCTGGTCCACACCTTGTGTCCGCTGACGACGTAGTGATCGCCGTCGAGGCGGCCTTCGGTGCGCAGCGCGGCCAGGTCGCTGCCGGCGTTGGGTTCCGAGAAGCCCTGGCACCAGATCTCGTCGCCGCTGAGGATGTTGGCGAGGTAGCGGCGCTTCTGTTCGTCGTTCCCGACGGAAATAATCGTCGGGCCGATGATGCCGATGCCGAGCACGTTTGCCATCGGCGGGGCCTGCGCGCGGGCCATCTCCTCGTGATAGACCACCTGCTCGATGAGCGACGCCCCGCGTCCGCCGAACTGCTTCGGCCACGCCACGCCGGCCCAGCCCGCCTCGAATACCTTCTTCTGCCAGCCCCGGATGAAGGCGAAGCGCTCGGACATCGAGGGCAGCGCGGCGTGACGCTCGCGCCAGCCGTGCGGGACGTTGCCGGCGAGCCAGGCCCGCAGCTCGTCGCGGAACTGCTCCTGCGATGGCGTCAGATTGAGATCCATGCTTCGCGCCAGTATATCGCGGGCTGCTCTAAGCCTTCCCGCGCGCCCTGCGAATCTCCTCCAGGCGCTCGCGCAGCCGCGCCTCGATCCCACGATCCTTCGGAAGATAGAACCGCGTCCCGGCCAGCGACTCCGGCAGGCACTCCATCGTCGACATGGCGTCGTCGAAGTCGTGCGCGTGCTGGTAGCCCTGCGCGTAGCCCCACTCCTTCATCGGCTTCGTGGGCGCGTTGCGAAGCTGCATCGGAACGGGTTCGGCGACTCGTGTCCGCGCCGCCTCCGCCGCCGCGCCGAGCGCCTTGTAGGCCGCGTCCGATTTCGGCGCCATGGCGAGGTAGATCGTCGCTTGCGCCAGCGCCTGGTCGCCCTCCGGGATTCCGAGGAAGTGCACCGTCTGCATGGCGGCGATCGACTGCTCCATCGCCCGCGGATCCGCCATCCCGACGTCCTCGATCGCCATGCGTACCAGCCGCCGCGCGATGTAGAGCCGGTCCTCGCCGCCTTCGAGCATCCGCGCCAGCCAGTAGAGCGCCGCGTCCGGATCGCTCGATCGAACCGACTTTTGCAGCGCCGAGATCAGGTTGAAGTGCTCCTCGCCGCTCTTGTCGTAGAGCAGCACCTTGCGCTGGAGTGCGTCCTCGATCGTCTGCGTCGTGACCGGCCCTTCGGCGGAGGCCGCCGCCACCAGCTCCAGAAGGTTGTAGGCCGACCGCGCGTCGCCGTTCGAGTGAATCGCGATCTGCTCCAGCATCTCGCCGGCGATGTCGAGTTTGCGCCCGCCGAGGCCGCGGACTTCGTCGGCGAGCGCGCGCGAGAGGAGTCCGGCGAGTTCTTCCGGCGTGAGGCCCCGAAGGCGGTAGACCTTGGTGCGCGACAGCAGCGCCGAGATCACCTCGAACGACGGGTTCTCGGTGGTGGCGCCGATGAGCGTCACGTCGCCGCGCTCCACGTAGGGCAGGAAGGCGTCCTGCTGCGCCTTGTTGAAGCGGTGGATTTCGTCGACGAAGACCACGGTTCGCCGGCCGAGACGGCGTCGGCGCTCGGCGTCGGCCATCACCGTCTTCACTTCCTTGATGCCGCTGAGGACCGCGCTGAAGGGGACGAAATCGGCGCGGCTGGCCCGCGCGATCAGTCGCGCCAGCGTCGTCTTGCCGGTGCCGGGCGGCCCCCACAGGATCATCGAGGTGACCTGGTCGCGCTCGATCTGCTGACGGAGCGGCTTGCCGGGACCGAGAATGTGCTCCTGGCCGGCGTACTCGTCGAGCGTCTCCGGCCGCATGCGCTCGGCCAGGGGCCGCGGCGGTTCGCTCGCGCGTGCCACCGGCGCCGGGTCGAAGAGGCTCATCGCCCTGGATTATCGCATTGCACCAGCGCGTGGGGAGCGGGCCGCCAGCTACGTTGCAGTGCGGGGCGGATCGCGAAGAGGACGGCCGAAAAACAGAACGTAGCCGTCGGCGTCCTTGATCTCGAATCCACGCAAGCCGTCATCGGTGTCCTTGAGCGGTTCGAAAAACTCGACATGGCGCGACGAGAACTCCGCCGCCAGCGCGTCCGGGTCGGGGACATAGAGGTAGGCGTCCCAGCGGGCGATGCCTTTCTGAACGTCTCGAGTGTAGTTCGGCACTGGATCGACGCCGACGTCCTTGAACAGGATCATCGCAGCGCCGCGCTGGACAATGCCGAAGAAGATATCGTCAGGCTCGGGCCCTTGAAACGTGATGTCGAACCCGAGACGGTCGCGATAGAACGCGAGGGTGGTGGGGACATGATTCACAATGAAGAGCGGCGCAATGCCGGAGATTTCTGGTTTGTTCATTGCCACGCCGGCTTTCCCAAACGATCGCCACGGCCTGCCATGCTGCCACCCGCGCTGAGCGATCGGTTATTCCTGCTTCGTGAAAACCCTCTTCTGACCGGCTCGAGTGATAGTCATCTCGCGTTTCGCGGCATCGAATTCGAAAAAGACGAAGGGATCGATCTTGAATTTGTCCTCCGCCGTCGCCTCGAGGGGGACAGCGGATTCCCGCGCCGGCTGAAAGTAGAGCGTCGTGCCCTCTCGTGTGATCGTCAATCTCACGGGAGCCCCCGGGATCGAGTAAACGCCGACGTACCGGTCCAGAACTTCCGGGCTGACCTCCACCGCGTCGAAGGTGGGGATTTGAAACGGCCGATTCCAGTAGATGTCCAGGACGCCCCTCACGATATTGCTGACCGGGTAGATCTTCGCGTTCGTTGTGTAGGCCAGGGCGAACTTCTCGTCCGGAAGGTAGGCCAGCCACGCTCCGGAGCTGGTGGTCCCGCCCGTGTACCCGTAGAGGGTCTTGCCGCCGAACGAGAACGGTCCCATTCCCATACCCTCGCCGTCCCTCATCGTCGTCATCTGCTTGAGGTGTTCGGCGGAGACCAGCTTCAGATCGAACAGCGCCTGGATAAATCTCGCCATGTCGGTGGGTGTCGAAAGGATCGATCCCGCTCCGGCCGTGACGCTGAAATCGACTTCGGCTGATTCTTTCCATCCTCCGATGTAGACATAGGAAAGAGCTTCGTTCTTGCCGGGATCCGTCTTTCCGCTGCCGAAGTAGGTGTCCTTGAGCCCGGCCTTGGAAGTGATTCTCTCCCTCAGTGCCTCCGGATACGGTTTGCCACCGGCTTTTTCCACGATGTAACCCAATAAGACATAGCCCGCGTTGCTGTACCGATGCATGGCGTCCGGTTCAAAGTCAGGCTGGCCTTGAGCAATACGGGCGACCACTTCCTCCCGTGTCCTGTATTGCTTCCCCCAGGAACCATCGGCCTCCTGGTCGTGGATGCCGCTGCGGTGCGCGAGCATCTGCCCGATGGTGATTCGGGCGGCGTTCGGGATCTGCGGTATGAATTGGTCGAGCGTGTCGGTGAGCCTTAGCTTCTTTTCCTCGACGAGCTGAAAGATCATCACGGCGGTAAACGTTTTTGTGATCGAGGCGATCCTGTATTTCGTTTCCGCGGTCGAAGGCTTCTTCTCGTTCCCGTCGATCTGGCTGTAGCCGAAGGAGCGGTTGTAAACAACGTTGCCGTCCTTGGCGAGAGTCAGGCTCCCCATCCCCTTGTTCTTTTGGGCGAGCCGGTCGAGAAACTCATCGAGTTTCGCCTTGTCGAACGTCTGTGCCTGGACTGCGCTGGAAAACGCCAGCGTTAGCAGCGTCGCGAATCGTAATCTGGTCATAAGTTGCGTTTCACCTGCGCGCCGGCTGCGCGCTGCGTCCACCCCGTTCCATAGCACACTTTACACTACGAAGTACTCTATGTCAACAGCAGGCCGTCGCCGATGAGCATGCAGTCGCCGTAAGAGTAGAAGCGATACTCCGACTCCACCGCGTGACGATACGCCTCCAGCGCGAGGTCGCGCCCCGCCAAGGCGCACACGAGAACCAGCAGGCTCGACCGCGGCAGGTGAAAGTTGGTGAGCATCGCATCGGTGAGGCGGAAATCGAAGCCGGGGCGGATGAAGATATCGGTGTCGCCCGACGCGGCGCCGGTGCGCGCATACGTCTCCAGCGCACGGACGCTGGTGGTGCCGACGGCGATGCGGCGGCGCGCGGCGCGGATCAGCGCCAGCGATTCGCCGGCGATCGAATAGGCCTCGGCGTGCAGCGCCGCGAGGTCGAGATTCTCCTCGCGAATCGGCTGGAAGGTGCCGAGTCCGATGTGCAGCGTGATGGTCGCCGTCGACGCCCCGGCGGCGCGGCAGGCGTCGAGAATCTCCGGCGTGAAGTGGAGTCCGGCGGTCGGCGCGGCGGCGCTGCCCGGCTCGCGCGCGAAGACGGTCTGGTAGCGCTCGCGATCCTGGGCCTCGTCGGCGCGGCGGATGTAGGGAGGCAGGGGAACGTGACCGACGCGCGCGACGGCGTCATGGAAATCGCCCTCGCAGTCGAAGCGCAGCAGGCGCTCTCCAAATGGTCCGCGCCCGACGACTTCGGCGTTGAGGTCGTCACTGAATTCGATGCGCTCGCCGGTGCGGACCTTCTTTCCGGGGTGAACGAGGCATTGCCAGGTCTTTTCGCCGGTCGCGCGCAACAGCAACACCTCGACCTCCCCCTGGAAACCGCGGCGATGACCGAAGAGCCGCGCGGGGATCACGCGCGAGTCGTTGACGACGAGGCAGTCGCCCGGGCGGAGGAGGCTCGGGAGGTCGCGGAAGGCGCGGTCGTCGAATCGGCCGGCGGCGCGGTCGAGTACGAGCATGCGGGAGGCGGCGCGGTCGGCGAGCGGTTGCTGGGCGATGCGTTCGGGCGGCAGGTGGTAGTCGAACTCGGAGAGAAGCACGTGCGGAGACCCTTCAGCCCCGCCATAGAATAACAATGTGCTCATCCTCGGCATCGAAACGTCGTGCGACGAGACCGCCGCGGCGGTGGTCGAGGACGCGCGGGCGATTCGCTCCTCGGTGGTCGCCTCGCAGTTCGACGCGCACGGAAAGTACGGCGGCGTGGTGCCCGAGCTGGCGTCGCGCGAACACCTGCGCGCGATCGTGCCCGTGGTGCGCGAAGCGCTGGAGCGCGCCCAGGCGGGCTACACCGGTCTCGCGGCGATCGCGGTGACGGAGGGGCCGGGGCTGGTCGGCTCGCTGCTCGTCGGAATGACCTACGCGAAGGCCCTGTGCTTCGCGACGGGACTGCCGCTGATCGGCGTGAATCACATCGAGGGGCACATACACGCGGTGCTGCTGGAGTCCGGCGAGATCGAGCTGCCGGCGCTGGCGCTGGTGGCGAGCGGCGGGCACACGCACCTGTTCGAGGTGTCGCGCGATTTCCACTACCGGCTGCTCGGCAAGACGCGCGACGACGCCGCGGGCGAGGCCTTCGACAAGGTCGCCAAGCTCCTGGGGTTCGGCTACCCGGGCGGGCCGATCGTCGACGCGCTGGCGCCGCACGGCGACCCGCGGGCGGTGCGCTTCACCTTCGCCAGGATGAAAGGCAACGCGCTCGACTTCAGCTTCAGCGGCCTGAAGACGGCCGTGCTGCGATGGGTCGAGGAGCGCGATATCGCCGGCGAAATCGAGGCGCGCCGCGCGTTGCTGCGCGCGAATCCGCGGCCGTCGAAAGAAGAGTGGCTGGCGGCGACTCCGCGCGCGACACTCGATCTGCTCGCGAGCTTTCAGCAGGCGGTGATCGACGAGCTGCTGCGGCGGGCGGCGGCGGCCGTGGAGTCGATCGGCGCGCGGTCGGCGATCATCTCCGGCGGCGTCGCCTGCAATGCGGGATTGCGCGCGGCGGCCCCCCGTTCGGCGATCGGGTGCCCGGTCTACTTTCCCACGCCGGCGCTTTCGACCGACAACGCCGCCATGATCGCCGCGGCCGCGTTCCCGAAGCTCGCGCGACGGGAGTTCGCCGATTTCACGCTGCGCGCGCGGGCGGGTTTGACACTCGCCTGAAGACGCACTCTAATAAAGACCATGCCCAGCCGCATTCTCGTGGCAGTATTGTGTTCCTGCGCCGTGGCCGGCGCCGCGGTGAAGAGCGTTCACGTGGTCGAGCGCACCGACGTGCTCAACGGCCAGCCGATGGGGACCGCGGGTCCCTACGAGCGCATCGTCGCGCGCGTGACCTTCACCGTCGACCCCAAGATCCCGGCCAACCGCATCATCTCGGACATCGACCTGGCGCCCCGCAACGACGACGCGCTCGTCGAGTTCACCTCCGATCTCTACGTGCTGAAGCCGCGCGATCCGCGCACGGGCAACGGCACGGCGTTGTTCGAGGTGTCGAATCGCGGGCGCAAGGGCATGATCGGCATGTTCAACATGGGCGGCGCGAGTCTCGACCCCAAGGAAGAGCGCGACTTCGGCGACCGCTTTCTGCTCGAACGCGGATTCACCCTGGTGTGGCTCGGCTGGCAGCACGACGTGCCGCACCAGCCCGAGTTGATGCGGCTGCGCGCTCCGGTGGCGACGCAGAACGGCCGCCCGATCGTGGGTGTCGTGCGCGCCGAGTTCGTCCCCGACTCGAAGATCTTCAGCCACTCGCTCGCCGACCGCAATCACGTCGCCTACGCGGTGGTGAATCCCGACGATCCCGCGGTACGGCTCACTGTGCGCGACCGCTGCGACGCCGAGCGCCGCGTCGTCCCGCGGGCGCAGTGGAGCTTCGCGCGCTTCGAAAACGGCAAGCCGATCCCGGACCCGACACAGGTCTACATGGCGGCGGGCTTCGAGCCCGGCAAGGTGTACGAGATCGTCTACCAGTCGCGCGACCCGGTGCTGGCGGGGCTGGGTCCTGCGGCGATCCGCGACTTCATCTCGTACCTCAAGTACGGAGGCCCGGCAGCCGACATCTCGGTGCTGGGAGATCAGCGGCGATTCATCCGCCGCGCGATCGGCTTCGGAACATCGCAGAGCGGGCGCTTTCTGCGCACGTTCCTCTACTACGGATTCAATCGCGACGAGCGCGACCGGCGCGTCTTCGACGGCGTGTGGTCGCACGTTGCCGGGGCCGGGCGCGGCAGCTTCAACCACCGCTTCGCGCAGCCCTCGCGCGACGGCCATCCCCACATGAACTGCCAGTATCCGACCGATATTTATCCTTTCTCCGATCTCGCGCAGAAGGACGCGGCCACGGGACTCGATGAGGGACTGCTCTCGCGCGCCGTGGCCGACAACGTCGCGCCGAAGATCATGTACACGAACAGCTCGTATGAATACTGGGGGCGCGCGGCGTCGCTGGTGCACACTTCCATCGACGGACGGCAGGATTTCGGACTGTCGAAGGACTCGCGAGCGTACCTGTTCGCCGGCGCGCAGCACGGGCCCGGCGCCTTTCCTCCGCAGAAGGGCAACGGGCAGAATCTGAGTAACGCGAACGACTACCGCTGGCCGATGCGCGCCCTGCTGGCGGCGTTCCAGGAATGGCTGGTGAGCGGCAAGGAGCCGCCCGCGTCGTCGCATCCGCTGGTGGGTAAGGATCAACTGGTGGCGCCCTCGGCGATGGCGTTCCCGAAGATTCCGGGCGTCGCGCTGCCGGCGCGTCAGCAGAAGGCGTATCGCGCCGACTACGGCGCCGAACATCGCACCGCGGGCATCGTCACCAGGGAGCCGCCGTCGCTGGGCGCGGCGTTCCCGACGCTGGTGCCGCAGGTGGACTCCGACGGCAACGAGTCGAGCGGCATCCGGCTGCCGGTGGTCGCCGTGCCGCTGGCGACGATGACGGGGTGGAACCTGCGGCGGCCGGAACTCGGCGCGTCGTCGGAGCTGTTCAGCATGGTCGGGTCGACGATTCCATTCGCGAAGTCGGCGGCGGAGCGGAAGAAGGCGGGCGACCCGCGGCCGTCGATCGAGGAGCGCTACAAGGGGCGCGCCGATTACCTGGCGAAGTTCGAGTCGGCGGCGCGCGAGCTGGCGCGCACGGGCTACGTGCTCGAAGCCGACGTGCCGAAAATCGTCGCGCGCGGCGCGGCCATGTGGGACGCCTGGGCGGGTGGACAGTAAGAGCAGCGACCGCGCCATCTGGCGCGCGGTGCGCGCGATCCCCAAGGGCAAGGTCGCCACATACGGCGACGTGGCGCGGTCGGCGGGCATGCCCCGGGGAGCGCGCCGCGTGGCGGCGGCGTTGCGGTCCGCCCCGCCGGGACTGCCGTGGCATCGCGTGTTGGGCGCAGGCGGCCGGATTCTGCTGCGCGGCACGTCGGCCTGGGAGCAGCGCTTCCGCCTGGAGGCGGAGGGCGTGCGATTCGCGGGCAAGCGGGTCGCGATGAAGGAGCATCAGCATGGCCGAAGGAAGAACTGATTTCTCTCGCCGCGGATTCCTGGGCGCGGCGGCGGGCGCATGGCTGGCGGGATATCGCGAGCTGGCGGCCGCGGAAGCCAAGCGCGTCAAGATCCGCGACGTGCGCACCATGATGATGCAAGGCGCGCGCACCTACACGCTGGTGCGCATCGATTCGGACGCGGGCGTCTACGGCATCGGCGAGGCCTACGGGAGTCCGGGAGTCGGCGTGCGCGAGCAGATCGACTCACTGAAACCGTGGCTGGTGGGCAAGGACCCGCTCCAGATCGACACCATCTACACGACGCTGGGGGAACGCTCGCCGAGCCTGAGCGGGACGCGCACCGACGGGTCGGCGCACAACCTGATGCGCGCGGCCAGCGGCATCGAGATGGCGCTGTGGGACCTGGCGGGGAAGGTGCTCGGCGTGCCGGTGCACACGCTGCTCGGCGGCAAGTTCCGCGACAAGGTGCGCGTTTACGACCACGCGGCGCCGCGCGACATGCTCGACAAGGCGTCCTGCCGGGAGTGGGCGGCGAAGGTGAAAGCGAATCCCGCCGGATTCACGGCGCACAAGTTCGGGTTCCGGCACACGGACCCGAAGGTCGACAAGGCGCGCGACGCGTCGAATCGCGTGCTGACGACGCGCGAGCTGATCAACATCCGCCAGGGCTTCGAGAACTGCCGCGAGGCCATCGGCTGGGACCACGACATCATGGTCCACTGCCACTGGGAGTACGATCTCCGGACGTCGATTCAGATCGCCGAGGCCATCGAGGGCATGAAGCCGATGTGGTTCGAGGATCCGTTGCCGGTGGATTATTCGGAGTCGTGGCGGCGGCTGTGCGCGGCCTCGCGCGTGCCCATCTGCATGGGCGAGAACCTGGCGCGGCGGCAGGGATTCAAGGATTTCATCGTCAACGGCGGCTGCGACATTCTGCATCCCGACCTGCGCAACAGCGGCGGTTTCCTGGAGACCAAGCGCATCGCGGATCTCGCGGACATCTACGGTCTGCCGATGGCGACGCACAATACGGGGAGTCAGCTCAACACGTGGGCGACGGTGCAATGGGCCGGGTCCATCCGCGATTTCCTGGCCTGCGAGACGGTGACCGGCGCGGGCGGCTGGATGGACGAGGTCCTGGCGCTGGATGGGCCTTACATCGCCGACGGGTTCCTGCGCCTGACGGAGAAGCCGGGCCTCGGCGTGGACTTGAATCCGGACGTGGTGAAGGGTCGGCTGGCGGCGGGGGAGAAATGGTGGGGGTGAGGGTGACCGCGTGATACGATCGAGGCAGAGCGCATCATGGTGACGATCCGGTTTCCCGACAAGAAGACGGAGAAAAAGGCGCTTGCGTTCCTGCTGGGACGATTCTCGGGCCGGGTTCTCCGGTCCGGCGAGCACCTGGTTCCCCCGGCGGCCGTCGAAGCGCTCGCCGGGCAGGGCATTCCTTTCACCGTAATGGGCAGAACCACGTATGAGCAGCAAGTGGCGGCGATTCGAGGTACTGCTCCCACTCCGGTTCAATAACGGTCGGGACGTACCCGCGGAATGGCTGGCTGATGCCGTTCTCGAGGTCGTCGGTCACTTTGGCGCGACCAGCTACGAGACTCAGGGAATCGAAGGGCACTGGCGTCACGGCGGGATTACCTACCGTGACGACTTGGTGCGGCTGATCGTCGATACTCCGGACACGATCGAGAATCGCCGCTGGATGCGAGCGTTCAAGACACGCTGGAAGGACCGCCTCGAACAGATCGAGCTGTGGATGGTCAGCTATCGAATCGAACTGGAACAGCCCGGAGACCTAAGCGTAGGGCCAGCGCAGCGACTCGAACTCGAACCGCCGCGGGTCCAGGCCGCGCTCGTTGAGCTGCCGCGCGCAGTCGGCGACGCTCTCGCCGATGGCCTCGATGCGGCGCAGCGGCAGCGTCTGCGGCGTGTAGATCTCCAGCGCGATCCACTTGCCCGAGAGCGCCTCGCGCTCGGCGAGGGACAGGCGCTCGGGCTCGCGCCCGAGGAACCGCCGGAGGTCGGCGGCGGCGGCCATAAGGAGGGCATTGTAGCAAAATCGGGCTTGACAGCGGCGCCCGGTAGTGCTAATAAATTAGCAGGAGGGTAAAAAACGAGCATGCCGGCCGCGCCCCACGTTCCGCACCTCCACCTCAGCCGACGCGAGCGCCAGATCATGGACGTGCTCTACCGCCGCGGGCGCGCCTCGGCCTCGGAAATCCACCAGGCGCTGCCGGACCCTCCCAGCTACTCGGCGGTGCGCGCCCTGCTGCGCATCCTCGAACAGAAGGGCCACATCCGCCACGAGATCGGCGCGCTGCGCTACATCTACACGCCGACCGTCGGCCGCGAGCGCGCGCGAAAGTCCGCCCTGCGCCACCTGGTGGAGACGTTCTTCGACGGGTCGCACGAGCGCGCCGTGGCGGCGCTGCTGGACGCCTCGGCGGCGGAACTCTCCCCCGGCGAGCTGGACCGCCTGGCCGAGCGCATCGCGCGGGCCAAGAAAGAAGGAGCGTAATCATGTTTCCGTCATCTCCCGAAAGTTTTCTGGCGTTGGCCGTGAAGTCGACCATCGTCCTGGCGGCGGCGGGCCTGGCATCGCTGGCCCTGCGCCGCGCCTCGGCCTCGGCGCGACACCTGGTATGGGCGCTCGCCTTCGCGGGTCTGCTGGCCCTGCCGTTGCTGACCCGCGCTCTGCCCGAGTGGCGTGCGCCGATCGCCGCGGCGATCCCCGAGCCGGCGGCGCCCATCGCATCGGCGGCTCAGGCGAACGCGCCCGTCCCCGCATCACCGGCGCGCCCGATTCCCTGGACCTGGATCTGGCTGGCGGGCGCTGCTGTGCCCCTCGGTCGACTCGCCGCCGCCCTGGTGCGCCTGGCGCGATTGACGGCGCGCGCGCGGCCCGTATCGGCCGAGGACGGCGTGACCGTGAGCGCCAGCGCCGAGGTCGCCACGGCGATGACGTGGGGTGCGCGGCGGCCGGTCATCCTGCTGCCGGAAAACTCGCGCGAGTGGACCGCCGATCGGCTGCGCGTGGTGCTGGCCCACGAGATGGCGCATGTGCGGCGCCTCGACTGGCTCACCATGATGTTGGCCCGCACGTCGGCGGCGCTCTACTGGTTCCATCCGCTGGCGTGGTTGGCGCTGCGGGAATTGCGCAAGGAGAGCGAGCGCGCGGCCGACGACGCCGTGTTGCGCTCGGGCGAGCGCGGCGCGCACTACGCCGAGCATCTGCTGGAGATGGCGCGATCGATGGCGTCGCGCCCGGCGCTGGCGGCGGCCGGGATCGCCATGGCGCAGCCCTCGGGACTGGAGTCGCGCCTGGCGGCGCTGCTCGATGCGCGCGTTCGGCGCCAGGCGTTGACCTCGCGCGCGATGGCGGCGTCGGTGATCGCCGCGGCGCTGGTGCTGCTGCCGCTGGCGGCGGTGACGGCCTGGGCGCAGAGCGACGGCGTCATCGCGGGAATCGTGTTCGATCCGAGCGGCGGTGCGGTACCGAAGGCGCGAATCACAGTGACGAGCCTCGATTCGCCGCGGACGGAGATCACCCAGACCGACGACGCCGGCCAGTACGCGATCAAGGGACTCCCCTACGGGCGCTACGGAATCGAGGTGGCGCGGCCGGGCTTCGCGCGCCTGGAGCGCAAGGACATCGTATTGCGGCAGGGGCAGGCTTCCCTCTACAACTATGTGCTGGAGCTCGGCAAGGTCGCCGAGACGGTCAGCGTGGTCGCCAAGCGAATCTCGCCGGCAGTCCCGGCGGCGTCGGCGGCCGGCGGCCCGCGGCGCATCCGCGTCGGCGGCGACGTGCAGGCGACCAAAGTCCTGCGCATGACGCGCCCGTCGTACCCGGAGCGCGCCAAGCAGCTCGGCATCGAGGGGACGGTACTGATGCGAGCGGTGATCGGCAAGGACGGCTCGCTGCTGAACCTGGAAGTGCTGAACCAGCATGTGGACGCCGAGCTCTCGAAGGCGGCGCTCGATGCGGTCGGCCAATGGCGCTACCAGCCGACGCTGCTGAACGGCCAGCCGGTCGAGGTGATCACCACGATCACGGTGAACTTCCGCCTGGAGGAGTAGGCTGGAAACACGCCGGTCCGTGCTCCCGGACGCGAACACCTCATATTGATACCAGCCTTTGCGTTCCCGCCGGCTCTTAGGCGACAATAAAGGGAAGCTTCGAGCCGCCGGCGGACACCGGTCCGCGCCGCGCTGGAGCCCAGCGAACAAGCGCTGCGGTTGAGTGCTCACAAACATCGCCGGTCCAGCAGCGCGGCTGCGTCTTGCGCTGGTTCCGTAGAGAGAGAGTTGGAGAAAGCATGTTGATGATTCGTCTCGCCCGCTTCGGGGCGAAGAAAAAGCCGGCCTATCGCGTCGTCGTCATCGAGAAGCGCCGGGCGCGCGACAGCCGCTGCGTGGAGGTGGTCGGACACTACAACCCCATCGCCAAGCCCGCCCAGGTGTCACTCGAGCAGGAACGCATCGCGCATTGGATCAAGGCCGGAGCTCAGCCTTCCGGTACCGTCGCGCGGCTGATGAAGTCGTCGCCGGCCCCGGCGCCCGCGGCCGGCTGAGGTCACCGGGCGGCGATAGTGCGCCCGGCGCGCTATCCGGCGGTGTGCGCCGCCAACCCATTTGCTATCATCGACACAGAGCGGGAGTCTCTCTCATGGCCGCAGCGGAGTTGGGCATCAAGGAACTGGTTGAGGAGATTGCCAAGGCCCTGGTGGATATCCCGGATCAGGTGTCCGTTCGCGAGGTGCTCGGCGAGCAGGTGACCGTGCTCGAGCTGAAGGTGGACCAGAGCGACCTCGGCAAAGTGATCGGTAAACAGGGCCGGACGGCGCGGTCCATCCGGACCATCCTCGGCGCCGCCGGCATGAAGCTGAACCGGCGCTTCACGCTGGAAATCCTGGAGTGAGCGGGGACGCCGCGAACGCCCGCTGGGTCGTCGTGGCGCGGCTGGGGCGGCCCCAGGGCCGCAAGGGTGAGCTGACGGCGGTCTCGTTGAGCAGCTTCCCGGAGAGATTGCGCGAACTGCGGCGCGTGTTCCTGTTCGCTCCCGGCGGGAGCGAACCCGGGGGCGCCGGGTTCGAGATCGAGAACGTCTGGCCGCATCGCGACCAGTGGGTGCTGAAGTTGCGCGGCGTCGATTCCATCGGAGAGGCCGAGCGCTGGCGCGGCGCCGAAGTGCGGGTTCCGGCCGAGGAGCGCCGGCAGGCCCCCGAGGGCGGATATTTTCTGGACGACCTGGTCGGCTGCCGGGTGGTCGCGCATGCGACCGGCGGCGAGCTCGGCCGCGTCACCGGATGGGAGGAGAACGGCGGCCAGGTGCTGCTGGTGGTCGACCATGAAGTGCTCATTCCTTTCGCCGCCCGCCTGTGCCCGCGCGTCGACCCGGCGGCCGGCGTCGTCGAGGTCGACCTCCCGGAAGGATTGTGGGATTTGAATCGCCGATGACGTTTCACGTGCTCACCATTTTCCCGGAGTTCTTCCGCGGCCTGGCCGGCTGCGGAGTCGTCGGGAGAGCCGCGAAATCCGGCCTCATCCGCGTCGAAGTGCACGACCTGCGCGACTGGACCGCCGACCGCCACCGCACCGTTGACGACCGCGTCTTCGGCGGCGGCGAGGGCATGCTGCTGAAGCCCGAGCCGGTGTTCCAGGCCGTGGAATCCATATTCCCCGAACGCACCGCCCTCCACCGCGTCCTGCTGCTCTCGCCCCAGGGGCGCATCTTCGACCAGGCCATGGCGCGCGATCTGGCCGGCTGCGGCGAAATCCTGCTCATCTGCGGCCGCTACGAGGGCGTCGACGAGCGCGTCGCCGAGCGCCTGGCCGACGCCGAGGTGTCGATCGGCGACTACGTGCTGAGCGGCGGCGAGCTGGCCGCGGCGGTGGTGGTGGACGCGGTGGCGCGCCTGCGGCCGGGCGTGGTCGGCAACGAGGAGTCGACGCGCCGCGAGTCGTTCAGCGAGGGCATTCTCGATTGCCCGCAGTACACGCGGCCGGCCGAGTATCGCGGCTGGCGCGTCCCGGAAGTGCTGCTTGGCGGCAACCACGAGGCCATTCGCCGCTGGCGACGCGATGCCGCGCTGGAGAAGACCGCGCGCCTGCGCCCCGATCTGCTCGCCTCCGTATCCGAGCCGCGGCCCGCCGTAACCGAGCCGCGACCAAAGCGAGCGGACCCCCAAGATTCACGAAAACCTGAGGAGTCGGTAGTCCAATGAACAACGCACTGTTAACCAAGGTCGTCAATCGCCACAAACGCGAGAGCGTCGTTTCGTTCCGTCCCGGCGATACCGTGCGCGTGCACGTCAAGATCAGGGAGGGCGAGAAGGAACGCCTGCAAGCCTTCGAGGGCACGGTCATCGCCCGCAAGAACAGCGGGCTCGGCGAAACCGTCACTGTCCGCAAGATCAGCTTCGGACAGGGCGTGGAGCGCATCTTCCCCTTGCACGCGCCGGTGGTGGACCGCATCGAAGTGGTGCGCACCGGCCGCGTCCGCCGCGCCAAGCTCTACTACCTGCGCGGACTGCGCGGGAAAGCGGCGCGGCTGCGCGAGCGCGAGAGCTGACCGGCGCGATCCGCCGCATGGCCACCCGCACAGTCCCGGCCGGCCCGTTCCGCTGCGGCGATGGGTTCGAGCGGCGCGCCCGTCAGGCGGGCTACGCGCGCATCGCCGGCGTCGACGAGGTGGGCCGCGGCTGCCTGTTCGGCCCCGTCTTCGCCGCTGCGGTGATTCTCGACCCGGAGCGCCCCATCCGCGGCCTGAACGACAGCAAGCAGGTGGAGCCCGAGCTGCGCGAGACGCTGGCGTGCCGCATCCGCGAGCGCGCCGTGGCCTGGGCCGTCGGACGCGCCGAGGCCGAGGAGATCGACGACGTGAACATTCTCCAGGCTTCGCGTCTCGCGATGAAGCGCGCCGTCGGCCAGATCGACCCGCCGCCCGACTATCTGCTGGTCGATGCCGTCACCGTCGACCTCGCCATCGAGCAGCGCGCTCTGCTCCACGGCGACGCGCGGTCGCGCTCCATCGCCGCGGCGTCCATCGTCGCCAAGGTCGCCCGCGACGCCTGTCTGCGCGAGATGGACGCCGAGTACCCGCACTACGGTCTGGCGAGCAACAAGGGCTACGCCTGTCCCGTTCACCTCCAGGCGCTGGAAACCTACGGCGTCACGCCGCAGCACCGGCACAGCTTCGCGCCCGTGCGGCGATACGCGCCGGCGCGCGGCGTCCGCCAGATGCAGCTTTTCGCGGCGGCGGCCCCATGATCGCCGGCAACGGCTTCGAGCGCCCGTCGCCGCCGTCGGTGCGCTGGTACCACAAGATGGCCGCCGTGCTGCTGGCCGTCTTCTGCTTCGAGGTCGGCGTCTTCCTGGTGGTGTTTCCCTGGATGGACTACTGGTCGTCCAACTACTTCGCGTCGATTTCGCCGGAATGGCGCGGCATTTGGGAGAGCAACTATTTTCGCGGCGCGCTGAGCGGTCTGGGACTGCTCGACGTCTACATCGCGCTCGTCCAGGTCTTCCGATTGAGGCGCTTCTCGGAGGCGGACTGATACAATAGAGAGCGTGCCGCAGGCACTCGTGCCTGCCGCGCCGGCAATTCGTGCCGGGCCGCCCTGACCCACGAACAGTGAACGACTCCGTGCAGCCGGAACCGCTCGTCGAAACCGATCAGTCCGTGGAAGCGCCCGCTCCGCCTCCGCCCTTCGACCGCCGCCCGGCGATCGCCGAGTGGACCGTGACGGTGCTGCTGCTGCTGTTCGGCGCCACCACGCTGGTGCAGGCTTTCGTCATTCCCACCGGGTCCATGGAAGACACGCTGCTGGTGGGCGATCACCTGCTGGTCGACAAGTTGGCCTATGCTCCGCCCGGCGTCATCAGCGGAAAACTCCTGCCGTATCGCGACGTCCGGCGCGGCGACATCATCGTCTTCCGCTATCCGGTCGACATCTCCAAGACCTATGTGAAGCGCGTCGTCGGGCTGCCGGGCGATCGCCTGCGCCTCGACGAGAAGCAGCTCTACGTCAACGGACGCGCGGTGCGCGAGCCGTACATCGTGCACAAGGCCGCGTACATGGATGCCTACCGCGGCCGGTTTCCGGCCTCGGCGGACGGCTTCGGAGCCTCCCGCGGCTTCGCCCCGCATATCGCCGGCGGCGAGATCGTGGTGCCGCCGGGCCGCTATTTCGCGCTGGGCGACAATCGCGACGCCTCCAGCGACAGCCGCGTCTGGGGCTTCGTCCCGCGCGAGAACATCATCGGCAAGCCGCTGATCGTCTACTGGTCCTACGAAGCGCTGCCCGGCGAGATCGACCAGCCGTACCTGACCTGGAACCACGCCCGCGACCTTGCCCTGAACTTCTTCCGCAAGACCCGCTGGCGCCGCACCTTCATGCTGATTCGCGGTCATCCGCTCGAATAGGAGGAAGCAAGGAACTTGTCGAAAATCCCCAAGACGGCCGCCGCCACCGCCGATCCTCCCGAGCCGGAACGCCGCCGGCCCGAGATCCGGCACTGGGTGGCCGACTGGACGCTGAACATCCTGGTGCTGGTATTCGGCACCGCCACCGTCGCCCAGCCGTTCGTCGTGCCGACCTCCTCGATGGAGGAGAACGTTCTCATCGGCGACCACCTGATCGTCGACAAGCTGGCCTACAGCCCGGGCGGCGGCGTCTCCAAGTACCTGCTTCCCTACCAGCCCGTGAAGCGCGGCGACGTGGCCGTGTTCCGCTACCCTGTCGATATCCGGCAGAATTTCGTCAAGCGCGTGATCGCGATTCCCGGCGACCGCATCCGCATCGAGCGCAAGCAGCTATACCTGAACGGGAAGGCCGTCCAGGAGCCGTACAAGATTCACAAAACCGACTATATCGACGCCTATCGCGACAATTTCCCGTCGACGCCCAACACGTTCATCTACGACGGCGCGCGCCGCATGCTCGAGCAGCACGTCGAGAAAGACGAAGTGGTGATTCCGCCGGACCACTACTTCATGATGGGCGACAATCGCGACAACTCGCTCGACAGCCGCTACTGGGGCTTCGTGCATCGCGACAACATCATCGGCAAGCCGGTGATCATCTACTGGTCCTACGACGCTCCCACCGAGCGTCTGGCCGACGGCAACATCAACATCCGGCACCTGCTTGACATCGCGCTGAACTTCTTCTCGAAGACCCGCTGGCGCCGGACGTTCATGCGCATCCGGGGGTACCCGCTGAGCTGATGCCTGCGCCCCGTCGATACGCACTGATCCTCGCCGGCGGGCGGGGGACGCGATTCTGGCCCCGCAGCCGCGCGCGCCAGCCCAAGCAGCTTCTCAAGCTGGTGGGGGGACGCACGCTTCTGCGCGAAACCTTCGACCGCCTGCGTCCGCTGATTCCGCCGTCGCGATTCTGGATTCTCACCAACCGGGAGTTGAGCGGCGAGATCGCGCGCCAACTGCCCGATGTCCCCAAGCGGCAGATTCTGGCCGAGCCGGCCGCGCGCAACACGGCCCCGTGCATCGCGCTGGCGGCGCGCATCATTCACGAGGAGGATCCCAACGCGCTGCTGGGCGTCTTTCCCGCCGACCATCACATCGCGCACGCCGCGGCCTACCGCCGGCTGCTGCGGCCGGCCTTTCAGGCGGCCTCGCAGGGGAAGCTGGTGGTGCTCGGCATCCAGCCGCGATGGCCCGAGACCGGCTACGGCTATCTGGAGTTTCCGCCGGGCGTGCGGCCGGGCGCCCTTTCGGCGTCGCCCGTGCTGCGATTCCGCGAAAAGCCGGATCTGGCGACCGCGCGCGAGTTCGTCGCCGCCGGGCGATTTTACTGGAATGCGGGGATGTTTTTCTGGCGCGCCCAGACTTATCTGGAGGCGATGCGCCGTTACCTTCCGCGCATGGCGGCGCTGCTCGACGGCCTGCCCCGTTTCGGCGACCGCCGCTTCGCCGCGCGCCTGGCCGAGATTTACCCGCGCGCCGAGAACATCTCCGTCGATTTCGGAATCATGGAGAAGGCCGACAACGTCGCCGGCGTGGCCGCGGCCGATATCGGCTGGAACGACCTGGGCGGCTGGAGCGCTGTCTACGATCTGCTTCCGAAGGACTCGCAATCGAACGCCGCGCGCGGGCAATTGGTGGCGCACAACTCGGCGGGCAACTACGTCGAGGCCGAGGGCAAGCTGGTGGCGCTGGTCGGCGTGAACAACCTGGTGGTGGTCGACACCGGCGACGCCCTGCTGGTGGCCGACCGCGAGCGCGCGCAGCAGGTCGGCGAGCTGGTGCGTGTGCTGGAGAAGCGGGGCCGCAAGGATTTGCTGTAGAGCGGTGCGATAATCGGCACGTGAGCGACCAGGAGATCCACGAGCGACGTGCCAGGCTCGACCGCGCCGACCCTGAGTTGCGTTCGGCTGCGAAGGCATTGCGCGCCGCTCTGAAGACCACGGCGGAAACTCGGCGGCGTCTGGTCTGGATCCTACAGCGGAAGGCTGAGGCGCACGCCGATCGCGAGCGCCGCACCGCCGAGGCCAATGAGATGACCCGCCGGATCGAAAAGAACCTCGCGGAGATCACCGAAAAACTGAACAGGCTTCTGGCCTCCCGCGGCGTGCGGAAGCCACAGCCTCCCCCACCCGCCGCGTAGGGCCCTCGAATTCCCCTAATCCTCCTGTAAACGCGGCGCCCTCGGGAGCGGTCTAACCGACCGAGTGGAACAAACGCTGTCCTCCCCGCTGACGCCCTCGGCCGGCGTCTTTCGCGAAGAAGAAGCCGACTTTGACGCCGTCGCGCGCCTCCACTGGCCCCGCATCTTCCGCTTCATCCTGGCCTCGGTGCGCGACGTCGAATCCGCCCAGAACCTCACGCAGGACTGCTTCGCGCGCGCCTACCGCTCGCGCGGCCGCTTCCGCGGCGACTCCAGCATTTCGACCTGGCTCACGCGCATCGCCCTCAATCTCGTGCGCAGCCACGAGTCGAGCGAACGCCTCAAGTTCTGGCGGCGCGCGCTGCGCCGCTCGGTCGACGTGGCCGATATCCGCGACTGGATTCCGGCGAACGGCGCCTCGCCCGAGGCCGCCGCCGCGGCGCGGCAGCAGATCGAGGCCGTCTGGCGCGCGCTGGAGCATCTTTCCGGACGCCAGCGGACCGTGTTCCTGCTGCGATTCGTCGAGGAAATGGAACTGGCCGAGATCGCCTCGGTCACGGGCATGAAGGAGGGCACCGTCAAGGTGCATCTGTTCCGCGCGCTGCATGCGGTGCGCGCCGAAGTGGGGGGAGAACGATGAACCGGACGCCGGAAGAGATCGCCGTCATGAACGGAATCGAGCAGCCGATCGCGGACTTCCGCGACGCGCTGCGCGGCTGGAGCGCCGGGGTCACGCCGCCGCGGCCGGTGTGGAGCGCGCCGCGCGAAGCCTCGCCGATCGCCGGACTGCGCGCCGTGCCTCGCGCGGCCACGTCGATGATGATTCACGCGACGGCGCTCGCGATGCTGCTGACCATCGGCTCGCGCCCCGAGATTCAGACGAAATTCAAAATGTTCGCCACCGACCTGGTGCTCTACGTCCCCAAGCCCTACCGCGAGCCCGCGCGCGGAGGCGGCGGCGGTGGCGCGCGCGAGCCTCTCCCGGCCAGCCGCGGGTCGCTCCCGAAGGCCGCGGCACGGCAGTTCACGCCGCCACGCGTCGACCCCGTCGAGGCGCAGCTCCTCATGCCCCCGGCGATCATCGCCGACGCGTCGATTCCCGAGATCACAGTCACCTACGGCGACCCGCTGGGCAAAGCCGGTCCGCCCTCGAACGGCCCTGGATCGGGCGGCGGAATCGGCCCCGGCCGCGACGGTGGCGTCGGCCCCGGCGACCGACCTGGCGTCGGACCCGGATCCCGCGGCGTCTTCGGCGACGGCGTAGCTCACATAGGCGGCGGCGTCACCCAGGCCGTCCTCATCCACCGCGAGGACCCCGACTACTCCGACGAAGCGCGCAAGGCGCGATTCCAGGGCGCCGTGCTGATCTCGGCGATCATCGACGTGAACGGCCGCCTGCGCGACATCAAGGTCGTGCGCGCGCTCGGCATGGGTCTCGACGAGAAAGCCGTCGAGGCCGTGCGCAAATGGATCTTCCGGCCCGCGCGCATGAACGGCGCGCCGGTGGCCTCGGGAACGCTGATCGAGGTGAGCTTCCGGCTGCTATGATGTTCGATACCCATGGCAGCCGCGGCCGCGCCCAAAGCCCGTCCGCGCGCGGCGTCGAAGCGCCCGCGCACCTCCGCCGACCGCGCCGCGCGTGTCAGCCGGATCCTCGCGCGCCTCGATAAGCGCTACCCGGACGCCGAGTGCGCGCTCGAGCACCGCTCGCCCTGGGAACTGCTGGTCGCGACGATTCTCTCGGCGCAGTGCACCGACAAGCGCGTCAACATGGTGACGCCCGGACTCTTCGCGAAGTACCCGACCGTCGCCGATTTCGCCGCCGTCCCGCAAGCCGAGCTCGCGGCCGATATCCGCTCCACCGGCTTCTTCAACAACAAATCGAAATCCATCATCGGCGCGGCGAAGAAGATCCTCGGCGACTTCCACGGTGAAATCCCGCGCGACATCGATCAGCTCCTGAGTGTGCCCGGCGCGGCGCGCAAGACCGCCAACGTCGTGCTCGGGACGGCCTTCGGCATCGCCTCCGGAGTTGTGGTCGATACGCACGTCGAGCGCATCGCGCGGCGGCTCGACCTCACGCGCCAGAAGCACCCCGTCAAGATCGAACAGGACCTCATGAAGACCATCCCGCGCGCGCGCTGGATCGCCTTCTCGCACCAGCTCATTCATCACGGCCGCCAGATCTGCGTGGCGCGGCGGCCCAAGTGCTCCGAGTGCCCGCTCGACGACCTGTGCTACGCGAAGGACAAAACCGCATGATCACCCGACGTGTATTTCTCGGCTCCTCGTCGGCGGCCCTGGCCGCGAAACTGTTCGGGGCCGCCGACGCAAACTCGAAGACGCCTTCGCCGGAACTGGAAAAGCTCGCCGCCGGCGCGCTGGCGCACGCCAGGAAGCTCCGCGCGACCTACTGCGACATCCGCATCAGCCGCGAGCGCGACCAGAACGTCTCCATCCGCATGAATCCCGAGCGCGGCACCGGGCGCGTGCTCGAAGTGCCGGGCGTTGCCGACCGCTCCAGCTTCGGTTTCGGCGTGCGCGTGATCGTCGACGGCGCCTGGGGATTCGCGGCCTCGCCGGTGGTGACCCCCGAGGAGATCGCGCGCATCACCGGAGAAGCGGTGACGGTCGCCCGCGCCAACGCCAGCATCAAGGCGCGGCCCATCGTGCTGGCGCCGACCAAGACATACAAGGACCGCTGGACGTCGCCCTTCGAGAAGAACCCCTTCGACGTGCCGCTCGAAGCCAAGCTCGCGCTGCTGCGCACGGCGGCCTTCGATGTGAAGTCCGGCAAGCAGGTCTTCGGCTCGGGCGCCAGCCTCTCGTTCCGCTCCGAGGACAAGTACTTCGCCTCCTCGGAAGGATCGTCGATACAACAATTCCTGCTGCAAACGTTCTCGTCGCTCAACGCCTCGGCGGTCGACCTCTCGCGCGGCCTCTCCCGCAACCGCGCCTACACGCCGATGCCGTTGCTGGCCGGATGGGAGCACGTGGAGACGTTCAACTTCGGCGAGCATGCGCGCCGCATCCGGGAGGAGGTCGTCGAACACCTCGGCGCGCCGCCCGTCAAGCCCGGCAAGAAGGACCTCATCCTGATGCCGAGCCACCTGTTCCTGACGATCCACGAGTCGATCGGCCATCCCACCGAGCTCGATCGTGCGCTCGGCTATGAAGCCAACTACGCCGGCACGAGCTTCCTGACGGTCGACAAGATGGGCAAGGAGCGCGTCGGCAGCGACATCGTGACCTTCTTCGGCGACCGCACCTACGAGAAGGGCCTCGCCACCTGCGCCTACGACGACGACGGCGTCAGGACCACGCGCTGGCCCATCATCGAGAAGGGGATCTTCAAGCATTACCAGACCGTGCGCGACCAGGCGCATCTCGTCAGGGAAAAGGAATCGCGCGGCTGTTCCTACGCCGACTCCTGGTCGAGCTGCCCGTTCCAGCGCATGCCGAACGTGTGGCTCGCGCCCGGTCCGGCCGACACTTCGCTCGACAGCCTCATCGCGGGGGTCGACGACGGCGTTCTGATCGAGGGCCGCGGCAGTTACTCGATCGACCAGCAGCGCTACAACTTCCAGTTCGGCGGCGACGCCTTCTGGGAGATTCGCGGCGGAAAAAAGCGCGGCATGATCAGCCGCGTCGGCTACCAGGCGCGGACCACCGATTTCTGGCAGGCCTGCGACGGCATCGCCGGGCCGAGCTTCTGGCAGCAATACGGCTCCGGCGGCGACGCCAAGGGCGAGCCCACGCAGATCAACTCGATGAGCCACGGCTGCGCGCCTTCGCGCTTCCGCGGCATCAACGTGATTCTGACCGACTGAGGAGGCGCGCCATGATCACCCGCGAACAGGCCCAGAAGCTCATCGAAAAGACCCTCTCGTACTCCCAGTTCCCCGATTGCTCGGTGAATCTCGACGAGACCGAGACCGCGCAGGTGCGCTTCGCCAACAACGGCATCACCACCGCCGGCTTCACCGTCGAGCGGACGATATCGATTTCCTCGACGCGCGGCGGCCGCACCGGGAGCGTGTCGCTCAACGAGATCGACGACGCGTCGCTCAAGGCCGCGGTGGCGCAGTCGGAGAGACTCGCGGGGATCTCGCCGCCGAATCCCGAGTACATGGAGCCGCTCGGCGCGCAGAAGTACGCCGATGGCGCCTACGACGAGGACACCGCCGGGGCGCGGTCGCCGGTGATGATTCCGCACGTGAAGGCGGTGATCGAGAACGCCGCCGGCAAGAAGCTGGTGGCCGCGGGATTCTTCATGCGTGTCACCAGCGCGGACGCCTTCGGCAACAAGCGCGGCAATTTCGGATATCGCCGCTCGGCCGACTCGCGCATGAGCACCACGGTGCGCGCCGCCGACGGGTCGAGCTCGGGCTGGGCGGGCCAGCCCTCGACGCGCATTCGCGAGATCAACGGCGGGGCGCTCGGCGAGACGGCCATTCGTAAGTGTCTCGAGTGGAAGAATCCCAAGCGCATCGAACCGGGAAAATACACCGTGGTGCTGGAGCCGACCGCGGTGAGCGACCTCTGCTCTGGTCTGGGCGCGGGCTTCGGCGGCGCGGGCGGCGGCGGATTCTTCGGCGGCTTCGGTGGAGGCGGCGGCGGATTCTCGGCGCGATCGGCCGAGGAAGGCCGAAGCTTCCTGAGCAAGAAGGGCGGGGGCACGCTGGTCGGCGAGAAGCTGTTTCCGGAGGCCATCACGCTGGTGTCGGACCCGCTCGACCGTCGATTTCCATCGTCGCCGTGGGGCGCGGGAGGACTGCCCGTGCGCCGCGTCACGTGGGTGGAGAAGGGCGTCGTGCGCAATCTTTCTTATGACCGCTACTACGCCGCCAAAACCGGCAAGGAGCCGACGGCGGCCGGCGGCGGGCTGATTCTCGAGGGCACCGACGCCTCGGTGGACGATCTCATCAAGGCCGTCGAGCGCGGGCTGCTCGTCACGCGCTTCTGGTACATCCGCGGCGTCAACGCGCAGACCATGCAGTCCACCGGGCTGACGCGCGACGGGCTGTTTCTCATCGAGAAGGGGAAGATTTCCGGCGCGCTGGTGAATCTTCGATTTAACGAGAGTCCCATCCGCCTGTTGCAGAACGCGCGCACGCTGGGCCGCGCGGTGCGATGCCGCGGCGGCGAGGGCGGCGGCATGATCGCGCCGTCGATTCTGGCCGACAACTTCACGTTCACCTCGATCTCCGATGCGGTGTGAGCGCATCGCCGCGCTCGGAACCATGCTGGCGCTCGCCGCCTGCGTGCAGACGCCCGACATTTACGCGCCCCCGATCCAACGGAAGCCGTTCACCATCGAACCCGTTGGTCCGCTGAAGCACTTCGTCGAAATGAACGACCCCGCGGCCGCGCCGCACCTGATGATGGACATCAACGACCGCGTCGAGGGCGGCGGCGGGCGCTGGACCGGCAAGCGCCCGGTGCTGCGCTTCCACGTCCCGGCGGGGAAGCCGCTGCGCTTCGTCGCCGATTACATCGTGCACGACGTGGTGCTCAAGAACACCGGGCCGATTACGCTGTCGATCGCCGTCAATAACCATCCGCTCGCGACCATGAAGTACGAAAAGGACGGCGAGCAGCACTTCGAGAAGCGCATCGACCCCAAGTGGATTCGCGCGAACGGCGACACGCTGGTCTCCTTCGAGCTCGACAAGATGTTCGTCGCCGGCGACGGCGCGAGGTTCGGCCTGCTGCTGGTGCGGGCCGGATTCCTCGACTAAATGCCGCAGCCCTTCTACATCCTGTTCGGCGCGGGATTCACGGTCGCCGTCGCGCTCGCGCTCGGCAGGATGCTGCTGCGGCGGCTGCGCGTTCCGCTGCATCGCCAGGAGGAGCATCCACTGGCGTTCCTCACCGGCGCGGCGATGCTCAGCCTGATCGTGTTCGCGATGGCGGCCTCCCGTGTCGTCTACAAAGGCGCCTTCCTCGCCGTGGGATTGGTGATTCTCGCCGCGGCGTGGCGCATGGGCGCGCACAAGCCGATGGGCCAGCCGCTCGCACCGCTGCCGATGTTCTGGCGCGCGCTCTCGTGGCTGGTGATCGCGCCCTTCGGCGTGCTGGCGTTCTCGCATGCCATGGCGCCGGAGATGAGTCCTGACGGCAGCGCCTATCATCTGGGCCTGGTCGCGCGCTACTACCGCGAGCACGGCTTCCAGCGAATCACGACAAACATGTACGCGAACCTTTCACAGGGCGTCGAGATGCTGTTTCTGTACGCCTTCGCGTTCGGGCGGCACTCGGCGGCGGCGCTGGTGCATTTTTCGTTCTTGATCGCGCTGGTCTGGGCGATGCTGAACTTCGTGCGGCGCTTCGGACTCGCGCCTTCGGCCGCGGCGGGTGCGCTGCTGGTGTTCGCGAGCCCGGTGGTCGGCGTCGACGCCGCCAGCGCGTACAACGATGTGGGGGTCGCCGCGATTCTGTTCGGTGTGTTCGCGCTGGTGGAGATCTGGGCGTCGACGCGCGCGCCGGGGCTGGTCGCGCCGATCGGGCTGCTGGCGGGCTTCGCGTACGCGGCCAAGTACACCGCGTTTCTCGCGGTTCCCTTTGTGATCGGCAGATTGTTGTGGAAGCGGTCCGGTGCGAGGCCGATTGCCGCCTTCGCCGCCGCGGCGGCGCTCATGATCGTCCCCTGGGCCGCCAAGAACTGGATCTGGCTCGAAAACCCCGTCTCGCCGTTCTACAACACCGTCTTTCCGAACCCCAACGTCCACGTCTCGTTCGAGGAAGAGTATCGCGCGCACATGCGCCGGTACGAAGTCAAAGACCGCCGCGAGATTCCGCTCGAAGTCGCCGTGCGCGGCGGAAAACTCTGCGGACTGCTCGGCCCCGTCTTTCTCCTCTCGCCGATCGCACTGGTCGCGCTGCGCGAGCCGATGGGCCGCCGGCTGCTCCTGGCCGCGCTGCTGTTCGGCATACCGTACGCCGCCAACATCGGCACGCGATTCCTCATCCCCGCCATGCCCTTCCTCTCCCTGGCGATGGCGCTCGCGCTCGCCAACGCGCGCGGCATGGCGGCGCTCCTCGTCGCCGCGCACGCGCTCAGCTCGTGGCCCGACATTCTCAAGGAGTACAGCGACCCCTACGCGTGGCGTCTCGACCGCATCCGCTACAAGCAGGCGCTGCGGCTCGAATCCGAGGACGAGTACCTCAGCCAACGCTGGCCGCCGTACGCGACGGCGCGCCTCATCGAACAGCAGGTTCCGCCGGGCGGGCGCGTGCTCACCTACAACCAGACCGGCGAAGCGTACACTTCGCGCGAGGTGCTGGTGGTCTACCAGGCGGCGTCGAACGGCGTGCTCGGCGAGATCCTCTGGACCCCGCTGATCCCCGAGTATCAGCCCGTGCAGCGCTTCACGTTCCGCTTCCCGCCGCGCGCGCTGCGCAAGATTCGCGTCGCGCAAACCGAGGAGGGCCGGCCCGACCACTGGAGCATCTCCGAAATGCGCGTCTTCCACAAAGGCCGCGAGCTGGAGCGCGCCGCGCGCTGGCGTCTCACCGCGAAGCCGAATCCGTGGGAGGTACAGCTGGCCTTCGACAACAGCCCGGTGACGCGCTGGAAGTGCTGGCACCCGCTGTTTCGCGGCATGTTCGTCGAAGTCGACTTCGGCGCCGCGACTGAGGCCGACGAAGTCGTGTTGGAATGTTCCGAGGACCAGTACAAAGTGCGGATGCGGCTGGAGGGCTCGGACGGCGGCGCGTGGACGACGCTCGCCGAGAAACCCGAGGTCCGCAAGGTGCTGCCGCCGCTGGGCGTGAAGATGGCCGCATCGCGCGAGCTCAAGGAGCGCGGCGTCACGCACATGCTCGTTCACGAAGACGATTTCGGCGCAGCCGACTATCGCTCGAACGCGCCCTCCTGGGGCATGACCGAGGTCGGCGAGCGCCACGGCTTCCGGCTCTACAGGATCGACTGAGATGCGCCTGTTTCTCGGCGTCGACGGCGGGCAATCGTCGACCACGGCGCTGATCGGCGGCGACGCCGGCCGCGTCCTTGGCTACGGTCGCGCGGGACCGTGCAATCACGTGCGCGGACCGGGCGGACGCGAGAAGTTCATCGGCGCGATCGAGGGATGCGTCGGCGAGGCCTGCCGCGCGGCGGGCCTCGTCGAGTCCTCCGTCCGATGGGAGGCCGCCTGCCTCGGATTCAGCGGCGGCCCGGCGGACAAGCAGTCGATTCTCGAGGAGATGCTGCGCGCCGAGCGGCTGATCGTCACCACCGACGCGTCCATCGCGCTCACCGGCGCGACCGCGGGCGAGCCGGGCATCATCGTCATCGCGGGCACCGGGTCGATCGCCTTCGGGCGCAACGCCGAGGGCCGCACGGCGCGCGCCGGCGGATGGGGCTACGTCTTCGGCGACGAAGGCGGCGGCTTCGACATCGCAAGGCAAGCTCTGCGCGCGTTCCTTCGCGCCGAGGAAGGCTGGGGCCCGGCGACCGCGCTCGGCGACGCGCTGCTCGGCGCGACGGGAGCGTCGAGCGCCAACGACCTGCTGCATCGTTTCTACACGACCGACTTCCCGCGCCCTCGCATCGCCTCCTACGCAAAGCTGGTCGACGAGGCGGCGCGCGCGGGTGACGCTGTGGCGCGCGGGATTCTCGAGGACGCGGCGGCGCGCCTGGCGGGATTCGCGGACGCCGTCGCGGTCGCGCTCGGATTCGGGGCGTCGCGCGATCTCGCCCACATCGGCGGAGTCTTTCGCAGCGATATCGTGAGAGAGCGATTCTCCGCGCTCGCCGGGGGATCGCACGAGCCGAGACACGGGCCGGCCGCGGGCGCGCTGATCGAAGCCTATCGCGCCGCGGGACTGAGACCCGTGTTAACCCAGTTACCGGAGACGGAAAAATGAAACTCCTCGCGTTCCTCCTGGCCGCTCTCACCCTCGGCGCCGCCGAGCCCGACTGGCCGGCGATCGAAAAGCACGCGCTCGACCTGTTCCAGCGCTACCTGCGCATCGAGTCCGTGAACCCGCCCGCCGACACGCGCGCCGCCGCCGCGCTGTTCGAGACCGAACTCAAGCGCGCGGGGCTCGCCCCTCAGATCCACGTCGCGGGGCCCAACGGCCAGACCAACCTCACGGTGCGCCTCGCCGGACGCGACCGCGCGAAGAGGCCGCTGCTGCTGCTGAATCACTTCGACGTCGTGCCGGTCGACCCGAAAGCGTGGAAGCTGAATCCGTTCGGCGGCATCATTCGCGACGGCATGATCTGGGGACGCGGCGCCATGGACATGAAGGGCATCGGCGTGATGCACCTGGTGTCGCTGGTCGCCATGAAGCAGGCGGGCGCCGTGCCGCCGCGCGACATCGTCATGCTCTCCACCGCCGACGAGGAGACCAACGGAGTCTACGGCATCCAGTGGATGCTCAAGAACCGCGCGCGGGAGATCGACGCCGAGTACGTCATCGACGAAGGCGGACTCGGGAGCCGCGAGGTGTTCGCGCCGGGGAAGCTGGTCTTCGGCGTGGCCGTGGGCGAGAAGCAGGTGGCGTGGATCAAGGTGCGCGCGACGGGAACGGCGGGCCACGGCTCGCAGCCGATCGCCGACAACGCCAACCTTACGCTGCTGCGCGCGCTGGAGCGCGCCATGGCGCAGAAGGAGGGCGCGCCCGTGCATCCGGTGGTCGGCGAGATGCGGCGCGCGGCGGGCGGCGCGCTGGCGTCGAACAAGTACATGGACGCGATCCAGCGCAACACCATCTCGCTCACGACGCTCGAGGCCGGCGTCGGCTCGCCCAAGAAGGCCAACGTGATCCCGTCAGTCGCCGAGGCCACGCTTGATTGCCGGCTGCTGCCGGGCGTGAATGTACAGGAGTTCGTATCGGAGATGCGGGCGCGCATCAACGACCCGCGCGTGACAGTGGAGCTGACCAACGTGGCCGACGACGCCGGGGCGAGCGACCATCGCACGCCGCTGTTCGCGGCCATCTCGGCGGCCATCCGCAAGCATCACCCCGAGGCGGCGGTGACGCCGATGCTGGTGCCGCACGGGACGGATTCCGTGAAGCTGCGCATCAACGGCGTGATCGCCTACGGGTTGACGCCGATGGTGCTCGACCTCGCCACGATGGGCATGCACACCGACGACGAGCGCATCCCGGTCGCGGAATTTCTGAAGGGCGTTCGGATTTACTTCGACGCGCTGTCGTCGGAGTGGTGAGGCCGGTGCAGTGCAACCAGGGCGCGGGGGAGGTGGGCGAAATACCCCAGCGGCGCCGGGGCGCGGGCGGGAGCCTTACTCTTCGTCGGGGTGAACCTGGGCGTGGTCTTCGGCCGACTCCAGGTGGGTCATGATCTCGGCGCGCACCCCCAGGTCGCCGGCGACGCGGCGCTCCAGGGCGGTGGCGAGCTGGTGGGCCTCGCCGAGCGGCATCGAGAAGGGAAACAGCAGGTGCACTTCGATCAGCACACGCCCGCCGATGTCGCGAAACCGCACGTTGTGGTAGCGGATGCCGAGTTCTCGGCAAATGCCGTCGAGCCGGGCGCGGAGACGCGCGTCGATATCCGGGTCGGCGTAGTCGAGCAGGCCGCGGACGGCCTGGCGCATCAACTGGCCGCCGGTGCGGAGAATGTTGAGCGCCACGGCGATGGCCACCAGCGGATCGAGCGGCTTCCATCCGGTCGCCCAGACGACGCCCAGGCCGGCGACGACGCCGAAGCTGGTCCAACTGTCGGTGAGCACGTGCTTGCCGTTGGCTACGAGGATCAGCGATCCGTGACGGCGGCCGGTGCGCACCAGGTAGAGGCCCAGCAGCAGGTTCGCGACTGACGCGGCGGCGACGATCAGCGTCCCGGCCTCCAGCCGCTCGAGCGTCACACCGGCCAGCAGCACGCGTACGGCGGCGGCGACGATGCTCGCGCCGGCGATGAAAATGGCGGCGCCTTCGAAACCGGCCGAGAAATAACTCATGCGGCTGAATCCATAGCGGTAGCGCGCGTTGGGCGGACGCTTCGAGAGCCAGAAGCTGAAGGCGGCGAAGGCCACGGCGACGATGTGGAGCACCGACTCGGCGGCGTCGGAATAAATCGCCGCGGATCCCGTCATCCAGTAGGCGCCGATCTTGCCGATCAGCATGGCGACGCCGACGGCGAGCGAAAGCGCCATGGCGCGGCCGGCGGGGTCGGGTCGGGCTGAAGCGATCATGCGGCCAATGAACAAGCTACAGCAGATCGGCGGCCAAATCGGGGGGCGTTTTTGGCGCAGGCCGCGCAATTCCACCCAGGACCCCACGACTGGTAGAGTTTTCCTGCCACGAAATGTCGTGGTCGGCGCCGGGGGTGGAGGCGGGGAGGCCGTAACACGTTGATTTCTAAAGACAGACGGGACAGATCGGAAACTTTGCGGTCATTGGCACCGAAACTGCATCCGATAAGTGTCAGGAAGGGCAAAATGCTAAGCGTGGCGGAGATGTTTGAACCTCACCCGAATCTCAGCAGTCAGATCAACGGGCAGATCGTCGAGTCCGAGGTAGAAGGCGGCGTGTACCTGGAGAACCTGCCGATCGGAGCGCGACTGGAAGTGACCACCGCGAACCGGACCTACATCGTCCAGAACCTGGGCGACGGGCAGGTGATGATCGAAGGGCATCCCAAGTACTGCCCCCAGGCGGTGCAGGTCGAGCTGCACGGTTCGACCTGGCGTCACGCGATGATCAAGATGCACTACATCGGCCGGGGCATGTACCTGGAGTTTCGTCACCCCGAGCACGGCATCATGCGGACCTCGAAGGTTCTGGAGATCCGCGATGTGTCGCCGGTGGCGCGTCGCGAAGAGCCGATTACGCGAGTGTCGTAAGCGGGCGACCCGGAGGGTCGCCGCGGTGCTGGAGCGCCGTAGCACCCATGAAGCGCGACCCGGAGGGTCGCCGCGGCGGAGTCTAGTCCGGCGCCCACACCTCAATCTTTTCCACGATCAGCCGGGTCGGGACGTTTCCCGCAGCGACGTTGGTGATCATGAGGTCCCCGGCGTTTTGCGCGGGCAGCGGGACGATCACGTCGACGAACTTCTCCGAAGGCCAGAGGCTTATTTGCGTGAGCGGCTCGCCGCCGCGGCGATCCAGAATGCGGAAGCCGGCCTGCCCCTCCAGCACGCGCGCTCGAATGCGCAGCGTGATTCCCTCGCGCCCACCGGGATCGTAGCCGAGTGAGGCGCGCGCGGCGTAGCTCCAGCGCTCGGCCTTGGCGGCGATGTGCGCGGCGCCCGATCGCAGCTCGACGGCGGCGCCCGGAACCGCGGTGAGGCGGTCGAGAGCGACTCCGCGGAGCACGGATTCCTTCGCATCCTTCGACGCCGCCATAAGTGCGACATCCTCAATAACGACACGCGAGCGCACGCCTTCGGCGGCGTTGGCGATGACCAGGGTGTCCGTGCGCCCGGGAGAGAAGACGGGTACGTAGACATTGATCGCGCCCAACTCCGGCGTGAGCAGCTTCTCGTACATCGGATTGGAGTGTTTGCGCTCGCCGAGACGCTCGAGGACGCCGGCGATGGCACGGCCCTCGAGGACGCGCGCGCGCAGTAGCACGTAATGCGGTCCGGCGAGTCCGCGCGCGATGGGAACGGGGACGAGCGCGGCGTAGGAAGTCGCGCGAGGTCCGGCGACGACCTCCACGGTGCGCGCGAAACGCACTTCCGCGGGGTCGTAGGCGGCGATGGTCTCGATGGCGACGGCGCGGTCGACGCGCACCAACGAGGGGGACGGCGCATCGCCGCATCGCGTGGTGGCTTCCGAGGCCGTCAAGGAGGGCGGCGGCGGCAATCGCGCGCCGGCAGGGGCGCGGGGCAGTTCGCCCGCGTCGAGCATCCGCTTCAGGATGGGGACCAGCCGCTGGAAGACGATCCAGGCGCGCAGGCGCTCGCCGTCCTCGGTCATGTGCACGCCGTCGACGAACAGGCCGGGGTCGAGCGGGAAGTCGGCGGCGACGTCGAGGAAGTCGAGCTTGCGATCGGAGGCCCAGCGGCGGTAGGCGCGGTTCTGGAAATCGGCCATGCGGCGGATATCGGCGTAGCGCAGCGGCCACAGCATGGTGTTCAACTGCTCGTAGAGATAGCGGTGACGCGCGGGCGAGAGCGCGAGGTCGCCCGCGGCCATCCAGACGAAGGAGCTCATGAGCAGGCGCGCGCCGGAGGAATCGAGCGTGCGTCGAATGGTCTCCAGATCGGAGAAGACGCGCGTGAGGTCGAGCGGGAGATCGGGATGCGCGGGGTCGGGCGACTGCTCGTCGACGCCCGCGGGCCACTTAAGGCGATAGCGCGGCTTGAGGGGCTCGCCGGCGGTGCTGAAGCCGTTGAGCGCGCGGTCGGTGAGCTCGGCGGTGCGGAGGCTCGATCGCAGGAAGGCGGGGAGAACGTGCGCGGCGACGGGGTCATTGGGATCGATCCTGGCGCGCGGGCGAATCCAGGGGTCGACCATGCCGTTGACGGAGAAGAAATGATTGGCGCCTTCGTAGAAGACGGCGAGGTCGGGATCGAGCGGGAGCAACTCGTCGCGGACGATGGCGGCGATGTCGGACGACATCATGCCGTACCGGCCCATGTTGAGCCCCTCGAATCGCGCGGCGAGGTTGTGATGCGCGGCCCAGCGGTTCAGCCAGTGGACGACGCGCTCGGGATAGGAGAAGGCGAAGTAGGCCTGGCTGACGGTGGTGGACGCTCCGAGGAAGCCGACGCGAATGGCGCCGGCGGGCCTGGCGAGCGCGAGCGGCGGGCCGCGCAATCCGAATTCGTTGACGACCATGCGGCCGGCGGTGGTGATGTTCGGCAGAAAGCGATAACGCGGGTGCGGCGAGACGGCGGGAGGATCGAAGACGCGCAGAGTGGGCGGGTAGCGATCGAAAATGCTCGACGGCGCGCAGCGCTGAGTTTCGAGGAAGTGGCGATTCCAGGCCTGGTCGGCTTCGTGGACGAAGACGCCGCGGCGCTGGTAGTCGTCGTAGAGCTTCCGGCGCGCGGCGTCGACGGGGCGGCGATTGGGGAGCGGCGGGGGATCTTCGGCGAACCAGCGGCGGTCGGTTCCTGGGGCGGCGGGGAGGCGGCCGGCGTAGCGGTCGACGGCGCCGGTGAGGAAGGGGCGCGGGGCGCCGGCGAGGAGCCGGAGAGCGGCTTCCGCGAGAAGGATCGCGAAGAGGGTGGAGGCGAGGACGAGGAGAGCGCGTCGCGCCATCGTCGGCAATTTCGAGTATGGCACGGCGAGTAAAGACACTACGGCGCCGGCAACAGCGATCAGCGGTCAGCGATCAGCGATCAGCTGTCAGCTATCAGCTTGCCGTCCGCGCCGGGCGCCGCGTTAACGAGACGCCCGGCGG
>CAZEVY010000005.1:0-28664 GCA_964515555.1 uncultured Solibacteraceae bacterium
GAGGAGTGACGGCGGAGGCGGAGGTCTTCAAGGCGATCGCCGACCCGACGCGGCGCGCGATGCTGGCGCTGCTGAGGGAGTCGGACCGGTCCGTCCGCGATCTCCAGCGTCCGTTCCGGATCAGCCAGCCGGCGGTGTCACAACACCTGGCGGTGCTGCGCGAGGCGGGACTGGTGGAGGCGCGGCGCGCGGGGCGCGAGAGCATCTACCGGGTGAATCCGAAGCCGCTCGAGAACGTGTACCGCTGGGTGCTGCCGTTCGTCGAGTTCAAGGATCCGTTCGGGCACGGGTGGAGGATCGCCGGGCCGTCCCCGCAAACCAAGGAGGATGCACATGGCCGTACAAGGCGGAAGACCCAATAACCGGCAGATCGTGCCGTACCTGTTCGTGAGCGACGGCGACGCCGCGCTGGACTTCTACCAGCGGGCCTTCGGCGCGCGCGTGTTGTACCGGTCGGCGCTGCCGGGCGGGGCGGGCGTGTTTGCGCAGGTGGCGATGGGGGAGTCGACGTTCCAGGTCTGCTCGGCGCCGCCGGAGATGCGCATGCCGCACGGCCCGTCGACGCCGGAGACGCTGGGCGGAACCTCGGTGGTGCTGGAGATGTACGTCGACGACATGGACGCGGCGTACCGTCGCGCGGTGGACGCGGGCGGCCTTCCAGTGATGCCGCCGCACGACGCCTTCTTCGGCGACCGCTACGGCTGGGTGCGCGACCCGTTCGGACACCTGTGGGCGCTGGCGACGGTGAAGGAAACGCTGCCTCACGAGGAGATCGTGCGGCGGATGAATGAAATGATGGCGCAGATGCCGGGGGGATGCAAGGAGTAACGGAAGGTGGCAGTTGTGAGGTGTCAGGTCTCAGGTGGTCGAGGCGCGGAATGATATCATGCAGTCTCGCATGGCGGAATACTCGATCGGTGTGGACCTGGGCGGAACGAATCTGCGCGCGGCGGCGATGGATCGCGAGGGCAATCTTGTCGAAACGATCCGAGGGGTGACGGAGGCTGAGCTGGGCCGCGAGGCGGTGATCGGCTCGATTGTCGGCAACATCGTGCGGCTGCGCGAGAAGCTCGGAAGCGACGGGCTGGTGGGCGTCGGCATCGGGGTGCCGGGCTTCATTCTGCTGAAGGAAGGCAAGATCGCGGGGTCGCACAATCTGCCGTTCTTCAACGGATTCCCGCTGCGCGACGAGATCCAGAAGCGGCTGGGACGGCCCGTCATCCTCGAAAACGACGCCAACGCGGCGGCGCTCGGCGAGAAGTGGTTCGGCGCCGGACGCGACGTCGACGACCTAGTGCTGCTGACGCTGGGGACCGGCATCGGCGGGGGGATCATCCACGGCGGCCGGGTGCTGCACGGCCACGTGGGGATGGCGGGCGAGCTGGGGCACATCACGGTCGTGCCGAACGGGAATCCGTGCGGGTGCGGCAACGTCGGGTGCATGGAAAAGCACGCGTCGGCGACAGCGCTGGAGGCGATGGCGAAGCTGGTCTCGCTGGGCGACAACCTCTCCGCCAAGGACGTCTACGACCTCGCCGTGCAGGGAAACGAACTCGCCCGAAAATGTTTCGAGGTGATGGGCCGGGCGCTGGGGGTGGGGCTGGCGAACCTCATCAACATCTTCAACTTTCCCCTGTATCTGCTGAGCGGCGGGCCGCTGCCGGCCTGGGATTACTTTGCTCCGCCGATGATCGAGGAGATCGAGCGCCGGTCGTTCACCTATCGCAACGCCAAGACGCGGATCGAGAAGGCCACGCTAGGGAACATGGCGGGGTTGTACGGGGCGGCGTACCTTCCGTATGCGGGGTGAAGGCGCGAGGGGTCGCTGGTGGTCTACTGGTTAGGGGTCGACGTCGGAACGGGGGGGACGCGCGCGCTGCTGGCCGATGAGGCGGGGCGGGTGCGGCACGCCTTCACCGCGCCGCACGAAGACATGCGCATGGAGCGGCCGTTGTGGGCCGAGCAGCGTCCGGAGAACTGGTGGGACGCGGCGCAGTCGGCGATGCGCGGAGTGCTGGCCGAGGCCGGGGCGGCGGGCGCCGACATCCGGGGCGTGGGCCTCTCGGGGCAGATGCACGGGCTCGCCATGCTCGATGGCGCGGACCGCGTGATCCGGCCCGCTCCGATCTGGTGCGACCAGCGCAGCCAGGCGCAGGTGGACTGGATCAATCAAACAATCGGACCTGAAAATGTTTTGGCGGCGACCGCCAACCCGGCGCTGACGGGATTCACGCTGCCAAAGCTGCTGTGGGTGCGCGACCACGAGCCGCAGAACTTCGCGCGCGTGCGCCGGATGCTGCTGCCGAAGGACTACGTGCGCTTCCGGCTGACGGGCGAGTTCGCCAGCGACGTCTCGGACGCCTCGGGGACGGCGCTGTTCGACGTCGTGAAGCGGCGCTGGGCGACGGAGCTGGCGGCGCGCGCCGGAGTCGACGCGTCGATTCTGCCGCGGGTGTACGAATCGGCGGAGATCAGCGGGCGCGTGACGCGCGAGGCGGCGGCGGCGACGGGGCTGGCCGAGGGCACGCCGGTGGCGGCGGGGGCGGGCGACCAGGCGGCGAGCGCGGTGGGCAACGGGATCGTGGAGGCGGGGATCGCCTCCTGCACGCTGGGGACGTCGGGCGTGGTGTTCGTGCACCTGGAGCAGCCGGCGTACGACGCGGGCGGCCGCGTGCACACCTTCTGCCACGCCGTCGCGGGAGCGTGGCACGCGATGGGCGTGACGCAGGGCGCGGGGCTGAGTCTCCAGTGGTTCCGGAATCAACTGGCGCCGGCGCAAAGCTACGACGCGCTGACGGCGGAGGCGGCGACATCGCCGGCGGGAGCGCGGGGGCTGTACTGGCTTCCCTACCTGATGGGCGAGCGGACGCCTCACCTGGACGCGGCGGCGCGCGCGGCCTGGATCGGGCTGACGGCGATGCATACGCGCGCGGACATGGTGCGGGCGGCGATCGAAGGGGTCAGCTACAGCCAGAAGGATTGCCTGGACGCGATCGAGTCGATGGGCGTTCGGGTGGGGAGCGTGCGGGTGTCGGGGGGCGGGGCGCGCAGCGCGTTCTGGCGGCAGATGCTGGCGGACGTGTTCGCGCGAAGGGTGTCGGTGGTGGAGACGCAGGAAGGGTCGGCGTACGGGGCGGCGCTGCTGGGGATGGTGGCGACGGGTGCGTTCGGGTCGGTGGGCGAGGCGTGCGGCGCGGCGGTGCGGGAGGTGGAGTCGGTGGAGCCGCGCGCGGAGGAGTCGCGCTTCTACGCGGAGAAGCACGCGGTGTACCGGGAGCTGTATCCGGCGCTGCGGGGGTTGTACCCGCGACTCTAGTTCGTCGCCTCAGTCGAGCGAGAAGACGAACATCGCCGAGCCGCCGGCGATGGCGACGTACTGTTTCCCCTCGAACATATAGGTGACGGGATTGGCCGCGATACGGCCGCCGGTCTGGAATCGCCAGAGCGGCTTGCCGGTGCGGGCGTCGAGCGCGAAGGCGTCGCCCTCGGCGGTGCCGCCGAAGACCAGGCCGCCGGCAGTCGCCATGAGGCTCGACGACGGGAGCGAGTGCATGCGGAACTCCCACTTCATGTCGCCGCTGGTGGCCTCGAGCGCGCGAATGGCGCCATAGCTGACCTCGCCGGGGACGGGGCGCTGTCCGCCGCCGTTGAAGAACTTGCCGGGCTCGTACTTGGCCTCGCCCTTGATGTAGTAGGCGCCGCCCTCGCGCGCCGGCACGTAGTAGAGCTTCGTCACCGGGCTGTAGGTGGAGCTGTACCAGTTGGTGCCGCCGCCGAGGTCGGGATAGACGAGATTGCCCTCGGGCGTCGGCGTGGTGTTGGGGAGCACCATGGGACGGCCGGCCTCGTCGAGGCCGCTGGCCCAGGTCTGCTTGACGAACGGTTTTCCCTGGAGGAATTTCCCGGTTTCCCGGTCGATTACGTAGAAAAAGCCGTTGCGATTCGCGGTAACCACCAGCTTGCGCGGCTGCCCGCGATAGACGTCGTCGACCAGGATGGGCACCTGGGTGGAATCCCAGTCGTGGACGTCGTGAGGCGTGAACTGGAAGTGCCATTTGCGCTGGCCGGTGTCGGCGTCGAGGGCAAGCAGGGTGCAGGCGAAGAGGTTGTCGCCCTTGCGGCCGTCGCCGTTCCAGTCGGGGCCGGGGTTGCCGGTGCTCCACAGGATGGTGTTGGTGGCGGCGTCGTAGGAGCCGGGGACCCAGATGGAGGAGGCGCCGGTCTTCCAGGAGTCGCCGGCCCAGGTGTCGCGACCGAACTCGCCTTCACCGGCGACGGTGTAGAATCGCCAGGCGCGCTTGCCGGTCTTGGCGTCGTAGGCGTCGATGAAGCCGCGGATGCCGAACTCGCCGCCGGCGACGCCGAGCACGATCTTGTCCTTGACGGCGAGCGGGGCGACGGTGCTCGAATAGCCGATCTTGTAGTCGGCCATCTCGACGTCCCAGCGCACGCGCCCGGATTTGGCTTCGAGCGCGACGAGATGAGCGTCGATGGAGCCGTAGTAGACGAGGTCGCCGAGGATGGCGACGCCGCGGTTGACGCGGGCGCAGCACAGGCGCAGGTCGTCGGGGATCTTACGCTCGTAGCGCCACAGCGATCGCCCGGTCTTGGCGTCGATGGCGCGCACGATGTTGGGCGGCTCGGTGATGTAGAGCACGCCGTCGACGGCGATGGGCGAGGCCTGGAAAGGCTCGCGGCTGCCGGAGGCCTGATGCACCCAGGCGACGCGGAGGCGGGCGACGCTGCCGGTGTTGATCTGGTCGAGGGGCGAGTAGCGGTGTCCGTTATAGCCGCCCGAGTAGGTCAGCCAGTTGCCGGGCTCTTTCTGCTGCGCGTCGCGGATGCGCTCGAAGGGGACCTGGGCGAAGGCGGCGGTGGCGATCAGCAGGAACGCGGCGCGCATATCAGGAACCCTCCCGGAGAGAAACGAGAAAAGCGATCAGGTCGTCGAGCTCGCCGGGTGTGAGCCGGTCCTTATAAGACGGCATGGGCGACTTGCCCTGGTCGCGCTGGAGGCCGGCGAGCTCGTGCTTCCAGAACGAGTGGATGCGATCGGCGGCGTCGCGGAGCTGAATGGAGAAGGTGTCCTCGTTGATGCGCACGCCGGTGACGACGCGGCCGTCGGCGAGCCGGGCGCGGACTTGGAGGAAGCCCTCCGGGACGGCGGCCTCGGGGTCGACGAGCGAGGCGCGGAGGTATTCGACGTTGCGTCGCAGTCCGATGGAGGAGAGCTCGGGTCCGGTGAGACCGCCGGTGACGGCGCCGGTGGAGTCCTTGAGTCCATGGCAGGCGACGCAGCCGCCGGAGGTGCGGTAGGTTTGCTCGCCTTTCTTGGGATCGCCGGGGACGGAGGCGCGCGGGACGCGGCCGAGGGTGCGGACGTAGGCGGCGACCTGGCGGATCTCGTACTCGTTCATCGACCAGGCGCCGCCCATCTCGGTCCGCGGGATGCCGTCCTCAATGACCTTGACGAGGGCGTCGTCGTCGGGGGCGCGGGAGAGCTTGGGGATCGCGAGGATGGCGCCGCGTCCGCCCTCGCCCTTGGCGCCGTGGCAGAGGGAGCACTGGTTGAGGAAGAGCTTCTCGCCTTTGGCGATGTCGGCGCGGGAGGTAGGGAGCCGGACTTTGGGCTTCTTAGGCGGGTCGGCCGCATAGAGGCTGGCGGCGATGAGCGCCGTCGCGATGAGTTTCATACTCATCGAGTATATAAGAGGTGGGGCGGAGCGCTCCGGCGGTGGGGCGGGCGGGCCCTGAAGGCCCGCCGCACCTGGATTAGAACGAGAATTTCAGACCGAACTGCATGATGCGCGGGTCGCCGGCCGAAACTACGGAGCCGAAGCCGCCGCCGGAGAGATTCACGTTGGGATTGTTGAAGTTCGTCTGGTTGAAGATGTTGAACATCTCCCAGCGGAACTGCGCAGAGGCCTTCTCGCCGAACTTGAAGTTCTTGAAGATCCCCATGTTGAAGTCGAACAACTGCGGGCCCGTGAAGGTGTTGCGGCCCAGGTCGCCGAAGGTGCCGACATCGTTGACGGCGAAAGCCCCCGGGTTGAACCACACGCGCTTGTCGGCGCCGGCGACGGGCGCGACGCTCGCACCCGTCAGCTTCACGCGATCGTTGCCCAGGGCAGTGAAGGAATTATCGCGGCCGCTGCGGACCTGATAGGGCCTGCCGGACTGGTATTGTCCGAGTCCCGACCACTGCCAGCCGTGCAGAAGATGCCGCACCGCGGCGCTCGAGCCGGGCGCCTTCGGGACATCCCACACCCAGGAGGCGACGTAGCGGTGGCGATGATCGAAGTCGGACCGGCCGTACTGCATGGCGTCGGCGTCGGGGAAGTACCACGGCTTGACGAAGGCGCCGTAGTTGTCGAGCGTCTTCGACCAGGTGTAGTTGGCCAGAATCGTGAAGCCGCGGCTGAAACGCTTGGTCAGCGAGAACTGCCCGGAGTGATAGTAGCCGCGGCGGTCCTCGGTGTAGTAGTCGATGGAGCCGATGTCGGGAGCGAACAGGCGGCGGGCGTCGGTCCCCAAGGTGGAGCCGGGAATGTAGCGCGCCGGGTTGAGCTGCTTGGAGACGCGGCCGTAGTTGGAGGCCGAGCCGACATAGGCGACGCGGGCGAGCCATTCGGGGAAGACTTCGCGTTCCATGGTGAGGTTCCAGTTGTAGGTGAGCGGCGCTTCCTGACGGCGGTCGTAAGTGGAGATCAGCACGGGCTTGGGGAAGGGAGCGTTGCGGTCGCCGATGGACTCGACGCGCACGAGGTTGAAGTCCGAGCGTCCCCGATACGGATCGGAGAAGGGGCCCTGCGGGCTGGTGACCGAAAGCCGGATGCTCCATGGCGGCGCGTTGACGGCGCCGTTGTTGAACTCGCCGTACTGGTGCTGATCGTAGAACATGCCGGCGCCGCCGCGGATGCTGGTCTTGCCGTCGCCGAAGACGTCCCAGGCGAAGCCGGTGCGCACGGCCAGGTTGTTGTTGTCGGACAGCGTGCCGTCCTTGGGGAAACCGGGGTCGCCGGGGAAGGTCTCGCCGATGGGGGCGTTGACGAACTGGCTGGACTTGACGCCGGCGGAGAAGTCCTCGGGCCGGAAGACTTCCAGGCGTCCGCGCGTTTCGTGATAGGGCGGCGCGGTCTCGAAGCGCGCGCCGAAGTTGAGGGTCAGGCGGCGGCTGGCCTTGATGTCGTCCTGGAAGAAGACGGCCGGATAGCCGTTGCGGAAGGACTTGTACTCGCCGGTGCCCTGGTCGAAGGTGCGGATGGCGCCGAGGAAATAGTCCGCCATGGAGAGGCCGGTGACGTCGCCGGAGAAGACGAAGTGTCCGGCGCGGCGGAACTCGTTGACGATATCGACGCGCTGGCGCATGAGCTCGGCGCCGAACTGGAGGCTGTGGCGGCCGCGAATCCAACTGGTGCGGTTCTTCCACTCGAAGGCGGTGCGGGGGAACTTGGCCTCCAGGTTATCGCCGATGTTGAAGAAGCCCGTGGCCTCGATTTGCGAGATCGACGGCAGCGAGGGGTAGAGCGGCAGCCGCACTCCCAGCTCCTGCATGCTCGGCACGCCGGTGAAGAAAGGCCCGCGGGCGGCGTGGATGCGGTTGAAGCCGAAATGGAAATCGTTGAGGAGCGTCGGGCTGACGGTGCGGAGCCAGTTGACGACGCCGCTCTGGCTGCGCACGCGCGAGGCCAGGGTCGGGTTGCGGTAGGAGAGCAGGTTCGCCGGATCGAAGGTGCCGGCATTCTGGAAGTGGTCGATGAAGTAGCGCACGCTGGCGCGGTCCTTGGACGACAACTGGTGATCGACCTTGACGACGCCCTGGTCGAGCCCGTGACGGATGGGCCTCCCGATGACGGTAAAGCCGTCGCCGCCGACCGCCGGGATCAGGCTGTTGACCTTCAGGGCCGCGGGGTCGAAGCGCGACACGGGGATCCGGTTGTTCGCGAAGTTGCCGCCGAGGGGGTCGCGCAGCACGCGATTGCAGGGGTTGCCGCAGGTGGAGAAGTTGCCGGCGCGCTGGTCGATGGTGGGCGCGAAGGTGGAGAGCGAATTGGCGAGGTTGCGGATGCGCGTGCCCTGCCAGCCGGCGAAGAAGAAGGTCTTGTTGCGGCCGTCGTAGCCGGGCAATCGAATGGGCCCGCCGAGGAAGGCGCCGAACTGGTTGCGCTTGAGGAAGTCCTGGGTGGGCGAGAAGGTGTTGCGCGCGTTGAAGACGCGGTTGCGGACGAACTCGAAGGCGCCGCCGTGCCACTCGTTGGAGCCGGACCGGGTGACGACGTTGACCACCGCGCCGGCGTTGTTGCCCGAGGCCGCCGAGTAGTTGCTGGTCTGGATGGAGAACTCCTGCACGGCGTCGGGGAACGGGAAGGTCTGGTTCTCCTGGTAGTAGGCGTCGGTGTTGTTGGCGCCGTCGAGGCGGTAGGAGACCTGCCGGCTTTGGGTTCCGTTGGAGGAGAGCTGCAAGCCGCCGGGAATCGATTTGCCGCTCTCGTTGCTGATGGAGATGACCGAGGTTCCGGGAACGGCCGCCGCCAGGTAGGCGACGTTGCGTCCGTTGAGCGGCATCTCGAGAATACGCGAGCGGTCGATGACCTCGCTGAGTGTGGAGGTAGAGGTATTGACCTGCACGGCGGCGCCGGCGACCGTGACGGTCTCCGAGACGGCGCCGACATCGAGGGCGATGTTCAGGGTCAGGCTCTGATTGGCCAGCAGCTCGATGCCGGTACGGCGGAAGCTGCGGAAGCCGGGATTCTCGGCGGTGATCTCATAGAGAGTCGGACGCAGGGAGCCGAGGACGTACTGGCCGTCGGAGGCGGATATGGTGGACCGGACGAATCCGGTGGAGACCTCGGTGGCCTTGACGGTGGCGCCGACGATGACGGCGCCGCTCGAATCGGCGACGACTCCCACGATCTGGCCGGCCTGCTGCGCGAACGTCTGGGTCGCGGCGAATGTGGCTGCTAAGAGAATGCGACGAAGCATCGGAAACACCCCTTTTGAGCGGCGGGACCTCGGGGTCCCGCGGTAAGTTAATCTGATATGGCAGTTTAGACGGGGCGGGGCCTGGGTGTCAAGAGATTTCGGGAACGTTAACGAGGGGGGAGGCCGGGGAAGCGCCTTCTATGCGTTCACGGGAGCGAACGCAGCCGCTCCCGGCGGCTGACGATCTGGTTGATCTTCACGCCGTAGTTGCCTTCCACGACGACCACTTCGCCGCGCGCGATCACGCAGTTATTCACGATGACCTCGACCGGCTCGGTGACGCCGCGGTTCAGTTCGACTATGGAACCGGAGGTCAGGTTGAGGACGTCCTTGAGGGGCACGTGCGTGCGTCCGAACGAAATGCTGACCGGCAGCTCGACGTCGAGCAGGAGGTCGAGCTTGTTTGAAGCGCCGTCGGCGGCCGGGTCCGCGGTCTCCGGAGGCGGAGCCGACCGTTCGGCCGGCGAACCGGGGGAGAGCACCGCGGTCAATCCCGGTGAGAAGGCGACCCACACCGATCGCGGCGGCTGGCCGTCGAAGCGGAAGGTCACCTCGGCGGGCGCATCCGACGGCGGGAGGGAGGCTTCCGCCCCTCCCTGGCAGGAGACCGGACGTCCGATGGCAAGTCCGATGGCGCTTGCCAGGGCGCCCAGCGCCTGCTGGAGGACTTCCAAATAGGTTGAGTGGCGGTCGTAGCCGCCGGCGCCGGACCAGACGTCCCTGGTGGCGCCGACCCAGACGATCGCCGACGGGGCGAGATCGAGGGGCTGCTCCCACCAGAAGACCGGGGCGGACGGGTCCAGGGGCGATTCGAGCGGGCGCGAACTCAATTGAGGCGCCTGCCCGGTCATGCGCTCCAGTGCGCTCTGGAGATGTTGTGAGAATTCCTTGACTAAATCCAAGTCGAGACCTCAGAGCCGCGGCGTCACTTCCCCCGGGATCGCGGCCACTTCTTCTGCACCTGCGTGCGGAGGCGCACGATGGCCTGGGTCTTGAGCTGCGAGACGCGGCTTTCGTGCAGCTTGACGACGCGCGAGATTTCCCGCAGCGTCAGTTCCTCGTGATAGTAGAGGCTCAGGATGGTGCGCTCGATCTGGGGCATCTTCGAGATGGAGCCCGCCAGCAGGCGCTCCAACTCGGCCCGCTCCACCACCTGCGACGGCCAGGCCTCCTCGGAATCCGAGATGAACTGGAGCAGGTCGCGACCGTCCTCGTCGGAAGCGCTGGACTCCAGGCTCCCGAGATTCACCCCCCGTACATCGACCAGCCAATCGTGGTACTCGTCGAGGGAGATGCCCAGGTGCGTGGCGATTTCCTCCTCGGTGGGGGACCGATGGACGCGCTGCTCCACGGCGTGTAAGGCAGACTCGATCTGCTTGCACTTCTTGCGCTGCTGACGCGGCGCCCAATCGAGCCCGCGCAGGCCGTCGAGGATCGCGCCGCGGATCTTGTATTCGGCGTATGTCTTGAGCTTGACGTTGTGCGTCGGGTCGAAGTTGTCGATGGCCGAGATCAGGCCGAGGATTCCGGTAGAGACCAGGTCCTCCAGGGCGACGTTTTCGGGAAGGCGCTCATGAATGCGACGCGCGATGAGGCGGACCTGGGGCAGGTGGTCCAGAATCAGTTGCTCGCGCTCCTCGGCCGAGACAGCCCAGGCGGAGGCGTAGGCGTAGGCCTCCATCACGGTAGCGGTGGGCTTAGTCCCCATGCGCTGGCGGCGGCGTCCTTTTATGAGAATGCGGGGTCAGGCCGCCACGGCGGCGCCCCCCGGCGGCTCCTCGGCGGGAGTTCGCGCCGGCGTATCGGAAAGCGGTTCGGTCCACGGGCTTGATTGCAGTGTCGGGCCGGTGTGCAGATCCGGACTCTCGCGAACGGCCTCGCACACGAGGTTGCCGGAACGGGCGGTCTCATCGAGCTGGGTGAACAGCAGCCCCGACGGACCGAGAGTTTGGAAACGGGTCACAACATGTGTAAGATCGGCGGACTTCGCGAGGGCCGATAGAGTCAGACGCACGTGAATATCCGGCCTTTTCGAGATAACACTAGTCATTTCTAAGGAGAAGTCCATATTACTCGCAATAAATCCAGGAGTATCCACCAGTACTAACGATTCATTCCTATACTCATCGAGGGCGTGGGATAGCTCCAGCGGCGTCTCGACCCCTGGAATCCGATCGCCGCGATTGCCGCATGCGCTCGTAGGCGCCCGGCGGCGAGAAGCGCTGTGCGCGGCGCGCCGCTCCACGGGTTCACTGAATCACCCCCAGGGAGATCACCTGGACTCCCTCGGGAATCTCGTTGTGCGCGATGACGGCGGTGTATTCGAGCACAGACTCGGCCGCCTGCTTCAGGAAATAACGCGACCCGGCCCCGGTGAGCAGGACCGCCGAAGTGGACCGCGCATCGACGACCGCCTGGATCTTGTCGACCAGCTCGCGCAGCTTCTGCGGCGCCAGGTTCAACTGGCTGGTCAGCTCGCCGTGCTCGACGGCCGCTTCGATGAGGCGCTCGATCTGCGGGTCGACGATGTAGACCGCCAGCTCGTTCGACGCGCTCAGATACGGCCGGACAACGGCGCGGCGGATGGCCTGCCGGACGGATTCGGTCAGGAGGATGGGGTTGCGGCTGGTGGCGGCGGCCTCGCTCAGCGCTTCGAGGATGGAGGCGCCGTCGCGGATGGATACGCGCTCGCGCATGAGGTTCTGCAAGACGCGCTGCACGGTCGCCAGCGGAATCAGCCCGGGCGCCAGGTCCTCGACGACCTTGGGGTTCTCCCCGGCGACGCGGTCGAGGAATCTCCTGGCGTCCTGGCGCGAGAACATTTCGTGCGCGTGACGGCGGATCAACTCCGAGAGATGCGTGGCGACGACGCTGACCGGGTCGACCACGGTGAAGCCGGCGGCGCGAGCCTGGCCGGCGGTGTGCGAGGGGATCCACCAGGCCGGCAACTTGAAGGCCGGCTCGCGGGCGGGGATGCCTTCGGGGGCGGCCACGTCCTGGCTGGTGTGGATGGCCAGGTCGCATCCCTGGCGAATGTCGAAGCGGTCGACCTCGACGCCCTTGAGCATGACGGAATATTCACCGGCGCTCATCGCGAGGTTGTCGGTAACGCGCACCGGCGGCAGGATGTATCCGAGGTCGGAGGCGATCTGACGGCGGATACCCGAGATGCGCCGCAGCAGCGGAGAATTGGGGCCGTCCTCGACCATCCTGACCAGGCCGAGGCCGACTTCGACGGCCAGCAGGTCGACTTTCATGAGCGACTCGAGATCCGCCTTGCCCTGGGCGGGAACGGCCGCCGATGCCGCCGGGACGCCGGCGGGTTCGAGGGCGGAGCGCTTGCCGAGAGTCCAGCCGCCGTACAGGACGCCGCCGCCGAGGGCGAGGAACGTGAAGGTGGGGAGTCCGGGAAACAGCGCCAGCGCCATGAGCACGCCGCCGGCGAGCATCAGCGGCTGCGACTTGCCGAGCATCTGGCCCTGGAAGTCGGCGCCGAGGGGGGAATCCGAGCTGGCGCGGGTGACGATGAGGCCGCCGGAGATGGAGATCATCAGGGCAGGGATGACGGTGACGAGTCCGTCGCCGATGGTCAGCACGGTGTAGGTCTTGAGGGCGCCCGCCAGATCCATGTTGTGCTGGAGGACGCCGATGAGGAATCCGGCAACTATGTTGATGGCGGTGATCAGGATGCTCGCCACGGCGTCGCGCTGGGTGAATCGGGAGGCGCCGTCCATGGCGCCGTAGAATTCGGCTTCGAGGGCCAGCATCTTGCGGCGCGAGCGGGCTTCGGATTCGTCGATGAGGCCGGCGTTGAGGTCGGAGTCGATCGACATCTGCTTGCCGGGCAAGGCGTCGAGAGTGAAGCGCGCGGTGACTTCCGAGATGCGCACCGCGCCGTGGTTGATGACGATGTACTGGATGGCGATCAGGACGAGAAAAATGACCGCGCCGACGATGTAGCTCCCGCCGACGACGAAGTTCCCGAAGGCCTCGATGACGTGTCCGGCGGCCGCGGTGCCGGTGTTGCCGTTGAGAAGAATGAGGCGCGCCGACGAGACGTTGAGCGCCAGCCGGAACAGCGTCATCAGCAGCAGCGTGGCCGGGAAGACGCTGAACTCCACGGGCCGGCCGATGTACATCGAGACCATCAGCACGATCACCGAAAGCGTGATGTTGACGCCGATGAGCAGGTCCATCGCGAAGGCCGGCAGAGGGACGATCAGGGCGAGGACGATGCCGAGCACGGCCAGCGGCACGGCCATCTCGGTCCAGGCGAGCTTGTTCAGCGCGATGGAGCCGCCTCCGGCGGCGCGTGCGCGGGGATGTCCTCCGGCGGCGGGCGGGTGCGGCGTGGCCGGGGCCAGGGCAGTGGTGGGAGCGGCTATCGGGGAAGTCGCCATGCTATCTCCTTATGCCGTACGTGACGGCCCGGGCGAAGTGCGGCGGCTTCACGACGACGGCGGCGGCGGGACGTTCTTCCTCATCTGCCGCCGCAGCAGGTCGCGACGCATCCGGCGGATGCGCATGCGCACCTGCGGATCGCCTTCGACGTCCTTGATCTCCTCGCGCACTTCCCGCCTGGTCATGCGCAGCGACTTCCGGTAACGGCGCTTCTGGCGGACCAGGTCGATGGCGCCGAGAATCAGGAAGAGTCCGACCGCCCTCCACAGGAGTTCTTTCATCGATTCGCCGACCAGTGCCAGTCCGCCGGCCAGGCCGATCCTGGGGAGGGTGACCAGCATCGGCAGGTGCGTGCCGATGAGGCCCCAGACGAGGAATCCGAAGACCGGCAGCAGAATCGCGGCCTGGACGACCTGCGGGAAGTTCTCCTTCGGGAGATTTCTGAGGCGCTCGAGCGGATTCAGGCGCGACCGGTCGGGTCCGAGCTTCGCCAGGCTGAAGCCGAGGCCGGTGACTCCCAGATGCGCCGCCATCGAGGCGCCCTTGCAGACCGCCACGCCGGCGAGCAAGGGGAGGAAGACGCCGTCGCGCACCTCGGCGAAGATTCGCATGAGCCCGGCCGGCGTCGGCTCGGCGTGGAATCCCAGCGTCAGCAGCGACCGCATCAAGCGCCGCGCACCCTCGATCCACTGGTTCGAGAAGGCGATCAGCAAGGCGATGAACACCGCGAACTCGACGGCGAGGACGAACTCGCGGCTGGCCGGAAAGCGGCCTTCCTTGCGAGCCTTCTCCAGGCGCCGTGGCGTGGGTTGTTCGGTGCGCTCTGCCTGGTCCGCCATGCATGCTTCTCAGCGGCCTCCGGGTCCGGCGGCGAGTTTGAAGAGGGCGCCGATGCTTCGGCCGGCGGCTTCCTGGTAGAGCGCCGGGGTTATGCCGGCGAGCGCCGCCAGCAGCGCCATCGAGGCCAGCATCTTGGCGGGGAAGGCGAGCGTCAGCAACTGCAACTGCGCGTTGACGCGGGAGAGCAGCGCGAGGGCGATATCGACCATGGCCAGCAGCGCGACGACGGGCAGCGCCAGCCGCAGCGCCGTGGTGAACATCGCCGAGCCCAGGCGGACGACGTCGTCGAGCGCCTGCGCGGAGATCGTGTAGGCGCCGGGAGGCCAGGTTTCGAGGCTGCGCGCGAAGGCGAGCAGCACCTGACGGTCGAGCCCGAGGACGACGAAGAGCAGCGACGCGGTCAGCATCGTCAGGGTTTGCAGGACGCTCGAGTCGGCGTTAGTGGCCGGGTCGATGGTGGATGCGTAGGAGTAGCCGGCCTGGAGACCGAAGATTTGCGCCGCCATCACGAAGCCTTCATTGATGAAGGCGACCATCACGCCCGCGGTGACCCCGAAGGCGGCCTCGGCTGCGATCCAAACGATCATCTGCCCGGCGGTGGGCGCGGCCGAAGGCATGGCCGGCCAGGAGGGCATCAGGGCGACAGTAACCGCGACCACGAGCGCGATGCGCGCCACGATCGGACTGCCGGATGCGCCGGGCCAGGGAACGAAGGTCAAGGCTCCGCCCACTCGCGCCAGCACCACCAGGAAGGCGCACAACGTGCCGTAGGGGAGCGCGATTTCAGCGGGCATACCTGGCGAGATCCCCGAAGAGCTGGGTCGTGTACGTGGTCATGCGGATAATCATCCACGGCAGGAAGAGGATGAGGCCGACCAGGAAGGCCGCCAGCCGCGGAACGGTCGCGAAGGAGGAGTCCTGGATGGAGGTGGCGATCTGGAGCAGGCTCATGACGACGCCGACGACGAAGCCGATGACGAGCAGCGGGAGGCTGATCCAGAAGGCGGCCATGAGCGCGTGACGGATGATTTCGGCGACGGATTGAGGGGTCATTTTGTTCTAGTAAAAACTCTTCACCAGCGAGCCGACCACCAGGTTCCAGCCGTCCACCAGCACGAACAGCAGCACCTTGAACGGGGCCGACAACATTACGGGAGGAAGTTGCACCATTCCGACCGATAAGGTCACTGAGGCGACAACCAGGTCGATCACCAGGAACGGCAAAAAAAGAATGGCCCCGATCTGGAAGCCGGTCTTCAGTTCCGAAAGCACGTAGGCCGGGATGACGACCTTCAGATCGAGGTCGGCCGGCGACTTGGGAGCGGGCGATTTCGAAATCTCCAGCATCAACTGCACGTCCTTCTCGCGGACGAACTTCAGCAGGAACGTCTTCATCGGCGCGCCGGCGCGGTCGAGCGCCTCGCTCATGCCGATCTGGCCGGCCTCCATCGGCTTCCAGGCGTTGTCGTAGATCTGCCCGGCGACCGGCTGCATGATGAGCAGGGTCAGAAAGAGAGCCAGGCCGACCAGCACCTGGTTCGACGGCGTCGTTTGCGTGCCGAGAGCCTGCCGGAGGAAGTGCAGGACGATGGTGATGCGCAGGAACGGGGTGATCGAGAAGATCACCGCCGGAAGCAGCGTGAGCGACGCCAGCAGCAGGACCACCTGCATCGGCACGCCCAGGACGGCGTTGCGCGGAGAGGTCAGTGGAATCGTGGTCTGGGTCTGCGCGGCCGCGGAGGCGGCAAGTGCCAGGGCCAGGGCTGCCGCGCGAAGCAGGCTCACGGCTTCACCCCGGATGCGGAGTCGGCGTCAAACGTCGCGAGGAGGGTGGCGCCGCCGGGCTGGCAACTCACCAGCAGGGTGCGCGAGCGGACGCGCAACAGATGTACGCTGTGCTGCGGGGTCAGCGACAGCCGGTCGATCAACTCGATCTCGTGCTTACGATTGGGGGGACGGCGCCAACCGGTCCACCATCCCGCACGGTTCCGCGACAGCATCCTGACGGAGACCAGGAGCAATCCGAGGACCAGCGCGACCGTGAGCAATTGATATGCGATTTCCATGAGGAAATCAGCCTTCCTCGTGGAAATCGGTGATGCGTACCCCCATGGTGTCCTCCAGGATGACGATCTCGCCGAATCCCACCAGCGTGCCGCCGACCTTGACGTCGATGTTCTCGCCCGCCGATCGGGTCAGCTTGAGAATCTGCCCCACTTCGAGACGCAGAATCTCGCGCATCGTCATGGTCTTGTGACCGAGTTCGATCTCGACGGCCAAGGGCACGTCGATCAGCGGTGCAATTGTTTGCAGGGCGGTCATGGTCGGGCGAGGCGGCTGCGGATTCCTCCGGCCGCGGCTCGCCGGTCAATAGTAATTCGGCGGTTTACAGTAAACCCGGGAGTGTTAATCAGAAATCTTCGGAATTAAGTCCCAATGCGATTACATTCGTTATCGCCTGACGCTCATGGGCCCGGGCGGCTGGATGGGCGGCGGCGAGGACGCGTCGGGGGAGACGGCGGTCGCTACGCCGAGGATTCGCAGGCGAAGGCGCTGGCGGCGGGCTGGGACTGGCGTCGACGGTAGTGCGCGCGCCGGAGCGACGGGAGCCGGATGGCGCGTGGAGCTGGGCTCACCTCGGACTGGCGGCAGCGCCGGTTTGGGGCGATGCCTACTCGAGGAACTCTTGAAACCAGCGAGGCTCGCGGGCCGATGCGAGGTCCGCATCGCTCAACAAGTGGTCGCGGTTTGGCAGCCTGCCGTGCGTGCGGCTCACCCCGAGCCATCGTCGGCAGGTCGGGTGATCTCCGTGGTGCGCCGCCAGGCAGGCGAGGTTGTACGCACCTGAGCCGAGTTGATCTTCGCGCGGCTCACCGAAGGGACAATAAGCTCGCGGCGCTGGTCGTCGGCGAGCGCGGCCATGCAAAGGGGATAGCCGGGCTTTGTGGGGCCGGATCTCGCGGCTGCCCTTTTGTAGGCGGCCGCCAGTCTTTCTCGATCATGTCCACAATGCCGGCCGCTGAAGGAATGTTCGCCGTCACCGAACAGCCGGCGCCGATCAGGATGGCGCACTTCCGGCCGCGTCCCTTGGCGTTGCGAACGGCTTCGACGACATCGTCCATATCCCGGTAGATGCTCATAATGGATCCGAATAGTGCAGGCCGGTATTGGATCTAGAAGGGAATGCTAACACACGCGGGAATCACCGGAAGCCAACACGCTTGCGGACGACCTCGCGGTCTCGCCGGACTATCGCCCCCGCTTGATGGCCGCGATCTGACCCTGGCGCGCGAAGTCGATGGCTTCGCCCAAAATACGCGCGGCTTCCTGCGGCGCGTGAAATCCCATAGAATTCTCGGCGTTCACGAAGTCGGCCCGAAACTGCGCGCGCCGCTGTAGCTTCCTGGCCGCGTCGAGATCCGCCTCGGAAGCCCCCGCCTTGCGCGCGGCGGCGACCTCGTCGTAGAGCGCGATGAGAGCGTCCTCGGCGCGAACCAGCAGCGCCGCGTTGCGTTCCTGAATGCGCTCGGCGCGCGCCCGCATTTCGGCCGCCGGGAACGGGTGGCAGACCAGGCAGGCGCGCTCGATGTTGAGCAGCGGGCTGCGCACGTGGTGGTCGCTCACCTTCATCGCGCCTTCGCGCTGGTAGGGCATGTGGCAGTCGGCGCAGGCGACGCTGCTGCGTGCGTGAATGCCCTGGTTCCACATCTCGAACTCGGGATGCTGCGCCTTGAGGACTCCGGCGCCGGTCTCGGCGTGCTTCCAGTCGTCGTACTGGATTTCGTCGTAATAGGACTCGATTTCCTCCACCTTCAGGCCTTTCGACCAGGGGTAGGTCACGAGCTTTCTGTCGGGCGTGAAGTAGTACTCCACGTGGCACTGGCCGCACACGAAGCTGCGCATCTGCTGACGGGTCGCGGCGGTGTTCGGGTCGTAATTCCCGACGCCCTGCGTCTTCATGTAGGCGCGGATGCCGTTGAGGAAGGCGGGACGAGTCACGCGGAGCTGCATGGTCTTCGGGTCGTGACAGTCGAGACAGGAGACCGGATGGGTCACCAGCTTGCGCGCCTCGGCGAACGGCTGCGGGCAAATCACTTCGAAGCCCTTCATGATGTCGCCGGCGCCGGCGCGCCGATAGGCCGGGATCACCGAAGCGTGACAGTGGAGACAGGCGCCCGGCTGCGGCTTGCGGCGCGTGCGCTCGGTCTCGTCCTGGTCGCGCAGCGAGTAGGCGTGGCCGCGCTCCTCGCGATAGTCGATCGAGAAGGCGTAGCCGGCGAAGATGCGCCGCAGGCGCGGGTCCCTATCGAGCCGCTGGAAGGCCTCGCTGCCGCCGTAGCGCGTGCGCTCGGTGTCGACGGTGCGGCGATAGCCGTCGTACTGCCGGGGGAAGTTCTTGCCCCACTCGGCGGGATCGACGGTGTCTTCGGTGATATAGGCGAGAGGCAGGTATGTCTGCCGCGCCTCCTGTTGCCGTTCGCCGATGTTCATGAGCAGCATGGTGACGCCGAAGGTCGCGGCGGATGCGGCGGCGGTCAGCGCAATGTACTTCGTCATGCGGTCATCTCCTCGGTCCATGGCCGACGCCGGCGTGGCAGCGCGTGCACTCGACGTCGGAGGACCCGTGCGCGGCGGCCCCGCGGATTTCGGCCACGAACTCGGCGTGACAGTAGAGGCAGTTCGCCTGGAGCTTGCGCGCGTTTACCGGCCGGATGCGAATCGGCTCGGCGAAGTTTTGCAGAGTGAATTTCACGGAATGATTCCAGCCGTTATCGGCCTTGGTAATGAGCTTGGCGACGGGCGAGTGCGGGGTGTGGCAATCGTTGCAGGTGGCGCGGCCGTGATGGCCGGACTGGAGCCAGGAATCGAAATAATCGCCCATGATGTGGCAGTTGGCGCAGGCGGCGGGATCGTTGGAGAAATAGGCGAGTCCCTTGGCGAACTGAAACGTGTAGGCGCCGACACCAAGGAAGACGCCCGTAGTCGCGGCAAGCGCCGCGGGCCAGCCGGCGGGCATTCCTCATGATACGCGGTGTGGCGCGGCTGTAGCGCCCCGGCGATTACTGGAGGACGGTCAGCGCGGGCTGCGCCTGGCGCGGGACCTGTAAGGTCGGGTCGGGTTTCGCCTTGAAAAGACGCAGGCAGAGGCTGCCGGTCCAGCGCGCCCAGCGATTGGCGGTCTTGCGGCGCGCGCTGTCGGTCGCCAGGCCGGTGTTGGCGTACATCTGGCGGTAGAGCTTGGAAATGAACACGAAGGCCAGACGCGCCTTGAGCGACTTGACGCAATCGGCGCGCCGCCAGATTTCCGAGAGCCGATAGTAGTTGTCCCAGACGGCCTGCGTGCGGGTTCGAATCTCATCGGGGCTCATGGTGGGATGCGGCGTGTAGAGCTTGGGGCGCTTGTGCCCGGGGATGAGCCAGTAGCGCGTGACGGGCACGCCGTCGACGCGCACCACGTCGTCGCCGGCGGTCTTTTCCCAGCGCTCGAAGTCGACGGTGCCGGGAAAGGGCGTCATCGTCACGAATTGCGCGAAGGTGAGTCCGGCTTCCTTGGCGAGCTTGGCGGTGGCGTCGAAGGTATGGGCGCGGTCGGTCGACAATCCGAAAATGAACGACCCGAGCACGTGCACGCCGTGGCTCTTGAACAGCTTCAGGCGCTGGACGAGGTTATCGCCGGCGAGATTGAAATCCTTGTAGATCGACTTGAGTCCCTCGGGGGTCACGGCCTCGACTCCGACCAAGGCGCCCTTGATGCGCGCTTTTCGCATGGCGTCGAGAAATCCGGGATCCTCGGCCGCCTCCATGGTGATCTGCGTGAAGAAGATCATGTCGGAGGGCAGCTCGGCGAGTTGGTCCATGAACTCGAAGCGTTCGGCGCGGAGCCGCTTCAGATCGGCGAGGCGATGCTCGTCGTTCTGCTTCTCGGCGAGGGCGATGTCGGCCAGCGTGACCGGGTAGAAGTTGTCGTCGGCCAGAGCGATGAAGCGGAACCCGAGGCGGCGTAGCTGCACGATCTCCTCGATCACGGAGTCCGCAGGGCGCTGCCGGGGCTTCTGCCCGTCGGTGCGCCAGACCGAACAGAACGAGCAGTGCTTGGGACAGCCGCGCACGGTCTGGACCGAGGCCCACATGTAGCGGTCCTTGGGCATCAGGTCCCAGCGCGCGGCGAGGAATCGGCCGGCCTCGATCCGGCCGCCGTCATATAGGCGTTGAGGCGTACCGGCCTCGCAGTCGGCGAGCGCCTGAGCCCAGACGACATCGCCGTCGCCTTTGACGACGGCGTGCGCGCCGCCCAGATCGAAGGCTTCCTCCGGGTACAGGGTCGCGTGGATGCCGCCGAAGACGACCCAGGCACCGCGCTCGCGCGCCAGCCGCCCGACTTCGAAGCCGCGCAGCGCGTTGCCGGTGTGAATGCCGATGCCCACCACGTCGCCGGGCTGGATATCCTCGGCGCGGACGGGATCGAGCGTTTCGTCGACGATAACCGGGTCGCCGTAGCGCTCCGGGGTGGCCGCGGCGAGCACGTACAGCCAGCGTGGAGTGATCACGCCAACACCGAACGCCACGTCGCTCGCGTTGACCAGGTAGACTCGCATCAGTCTACCGATTATACAGAACGCCTTGTCCAATGAATAGTTTTTAATTCGGCGGTCCGGGTCATTGGCGGGTCGGCATCAGACGGAGACGATGTGCGCACCCAGTCCGGTGCTATGCCAACGGCTTAGAGGCGCAACACAAGTAACATCGACTTAGCCGACTGTCACACCTTTCCAATTGAGTTGAGTAGGGGCAGAATCGCAGGTTCTACTGCAAGCAGAATCGGGCGGCCGGAGTTTACCGGTCGGCACTCGATGGATGGGCGGCGGCCTCAAAACTCGGGCGGCCGGAATCCGGCGGCGGAAATCGAGATCTCCTTACGCGACCCGGCGTACTTTGCCACGGACTCGCGAATCTTCGCCGCGTTGCCGAGCACGGCGAACTGGAGGTTGTCGCCCCGGTAGTACTTCTTGACGAGCGCGTTGGCCTGCTCCCTGGTCACCGCGTCGATGCGCGCGAAGAACTCGTCGATCTCGTCGCGACCGAGGCCGTAGAGCTCCAGGTCGGCGAGGAGGCCGGCCAGTTGCGACGCCGTCTCCAGCGTCCGAGTCGGGAAGCCGCCTTTCAGGTAGGCTTTGGCCGACGCCAGCATTTCGGCGTCGATGCCCTTCTCGCGGAGCCGCTTCAACACGTCGAGCGCGAGGTCGATGGCCTGCACGGTGGTGTCGGTCCGGGTGTAGGTGTTGATGACGATGGCGCCGGTCAGGCGGTTCTGCGAAAGCTGGCAATTGGCGCCGTAGGTGAGGCCGCTGTTGACGCGCAGCTCATCGTTCAGCATCGACGTGAAGCGCCCGCCGAAAAGGGTGTTCACCAGCAGGAGGCCGACGCGGTCGGGATGCGCGCGATGGATTCCCGGCTGCGCGATCTGGAAGTAGGTTTGCGTCGCGTCGGGCTTGTCGATCAGAAGCAGCCGGGCGGCCGCGCGGGACGGAGGCGACGGGTCCTTCACCCAGGGCCAGGCCGTGCCCGCGGGCAGGTTGCCGAAGGCCCTGGCGAGCTTCGCCCCGAGCGTCTTCGGATCGAAATCGCCCACCGCGATCAGCGTGAGGTTGCGTCCCGTGAAGAGGCGCTTGTGGTAGTCGGCGATTTGCGCGCGGGTGATCTTCGCCAGGCCGGTCTCGTCGGCGACGCGTCCGTAAGGATGCGACCCGCCGTAGAAGAATGGCCGGAAGTAGATGCCCAGCGCGGCGCCCGGCTGGTCCTTGACCGACTTGACGCTGTCGATGCGCTGCGCGAGCGCCTTCTTGACTTCCTCCTCGGGGAAGGCAGGACGCAAGGCGGCGTCGGCGAGCAGGTCCAGCGCCTGGTCGAGGTAGCGGCTCAGGCAGGCGATGCCGATGTAGCTGGCGTGGTCGTCGCTGGAGGCGTTGAAGCTGGCGCCGAGGAAATCGACCTGCTCGGCGAACTGGTCGGCGGTGCGCGTGGCGGTCCCGCGGCGGAGGAGCTCGGCGGTGATGGACGCGAGACCGTCGGCGCCGGCGGGGTCGGCCTCCTGGCCGCCGCGGAGCATGGCGCGCACAGTGACCAGCGGGACGTCGGTGCGCGGCATGGTGAGGACGACGGCGCCGTTGGGGAGCGTCTGCCGCTCGAACGGAGGGAGTTTCACCTGCTGCGCGGCGAGCGGCAGCAGCGAGGCAAGTGCGAGGACGGATTTCACTTCGCGGCTCCCTTCTTCTCGGGGATCAACGTGGCGACGGTGCGGTTCTTCGCGCCGAAGTACTTCACGGCGACCCGCTGCACGTCGTCGGCGGTGACCTTGTCGAATTCGTCGCCGGCGGTGAACAGGCGCTTGTGGTCGCCGAGGAACACCTCGGCCTGACCGAGGCGGTTGGCCTTGCCGGCGATGGTGGTCATGTCGCCGTAGAGGCCGGTGAGAAGCTGATTCTTCGCCTTGGTGAGCTCCTGGGCGGTGACGCCGCCGGTGCGGACCTTCTCTATCTCCTCGTACAGCGCCTTTTCGGCGGCGGCGGGGTCGACGCCGCTGCGCACGCGCAGGGTGAAGAGGAACTGTCCGGGGTCGAGCGAGAGCTGCTGGCCGCCGTCGGCGCCGAGCGCGAGCTGGTCGCGGTCGACCAGGCGGCGGTAGAGGCGCGAGCTGCGGCCTTCGGTGAGGATCGTCGAGAGGACCTCGAGGGGCGCGAAATCGGCGTCGCGCGTCGGCGGGATGTGGTAGCTCACCATGACGATGGGAAGCTGCGCGGCCTTTTCGATGGTCACACGGCGCTCGCCCATCTGTTCGGGTTCCTTGGTGAGCACCGGCGGCGGACCCTCCTGCGCGGGGATCGACTCCAGGTACTTTTTCGCCAGCGCGACGACCTCGGCGTGCGTGACGGCGCCGGAGACCACCAGCACGCAGTTGTTGGGCGCGTAGCCCATCTTGAAGTGATTCTTCAGGTCGGCCATGGTCCAGGCCTCGATGTCGGATCCCCAGCCGACGACGGGCCAGCCGTAGGGGTGCGCCGCGTAGGCGGACGCGTTCATCTGCTCGTAGAGCAGGCCGAAGTTGCTGTTCTCGACCGACTGCCGGCGCTCGGAATAGACGACGCCGCGCTCGGACTCGATCATTTTGGGATCGAAGCCCAGGTCGCGGATGCGGTCGGCTTCCATATCGAACATGAGCTCGAGCATGGTGCGCGGAAACCAGTTGGTGTAGGCGGTGATGTCGCGGCTGGTGTAGGCGTTGTTGCTGCCGCCGTTGGCCTCCATGACGATGTCGAACTGCTTGGGGCCGAACTTCTTGGCGCCGTTGAACATCATGTGCTCGAAGAAATGCGAGATGCCGGTGATGCCCGGCCGCTCGTTGCGCGAGCCCACCTTGTAGAACAGGTACATGGCGACGTTGGGCACGTCGTGGTCCTCATGGACGAGCACCTTCATGCCGTTGGCGAGAGTGTGCGTGCCGACCTTCAACGGTTGCGCCCCCGCCAGGCCCGCCAGCGCCAGCACTGCGATCAGGTTCCGCATGGAGACAACATACCAGAACGGCGCCTGGGAGCCGTGAATCCGGCGGCATGTCTTACAGTAGAGTCTTAGGTGCAACCGGAGACCGCCGCCCCCGAGCCTCTTGCCGATCCCAAGCCCGAGCCGCTGTGGCCGGCCGTCGGACGCGCCCGGCAGTTCGGCTTCCTCACCGTGCTGCTGGTGACGGTATTCCTCGCCTACCTCAACTCGTTCGACACCGGCTTTCCGCTCGACAACCGGCTGTTGATCCTCGAGGATCCCCGGATGAAGGAACCGGGCTGGGAGAAGGTCCGGCAGATCTTCACGGAGGACTATTGGTGGCCGCGCGCCTCCAGCGGACTCTTCCGCCCGCTTTCGACGATCACGCTGTACTTCAACTACGCCGTGCTGGGGCAGGGCGACCGCCCGGCCGGATACCACGCGGTCAATCTCGTGCTCCACTTGGCGACGGCCGCGATGGTGTACCTCGTCGGCCTGGTGCTGTGGAGGGAGCCGTGGCGGGCGTTCTTTACCGCCGCTGTGTTCGCCGTTCACCCGGTCACCGTCGAATCCGTCACGAATATCGTCGGCCGCGCCGACCTGTTCGCCGGACTGGTGGTGACGGGCGGACTGCTGGTGCATATCCAAAGCACGCGCCGCGAGGGACTGCGGCGGCTGCCCTGGCTGGCCGCGCTGATGCTGATCCTGCTGTTCGGGGCATTCGCCAAGGAGAACTCGATCGTCCTGTGCGGCGTCATCGTGCTCTACGACGTCCTGTTCCGCCTGCGCCGGCCGTATCTGGCGAACCTGGCGGGGTTCGCGCTGCGCCACTATGCCGTGCTGCTCCCGCCCCTGGCGGCGATGTTCTATGTCCGGCGGCGGGTGCTCACGTCGCCGATGCTGCTTCCGGTGGTCGACAACCCGGCGGTGGCCGCCGACTTCATCGCGGCCCGGCTGACGGCACTGAAGGTGATCTTCCGGTATCTGCGGCTGCTGGTCTGGCCGCAGTCGCTCTCGGCCGACTACTCCTACAACCAGGTGAAAGTCTTTTCCTGGCCGCTGAACCGCTGGGAAGACCTGGAGTGCCTGGCCGCCGCGGTCGTGCTCGCGGCGCTGGCGGCGGCGCTCCTCTGGCAGCGGAACCGGGAAGTGACGTTCTTCGGCGGTTGGTTCTTCGGCACGCTGCTGCCGATGGCGAACCTGCTGTTTTTCACGGGCAGCATCATGGCCGAGCGGTTCCTGTACGTCCCGGCGATCGGTTTCGCGGGCGTGGCGACCTTCCTCGTGTTCCGGCTCGCCGGGCGGCGCGCTGTCGCGATTCTGTCGCTCGCGGTGGCGTGTCTGGCGGCGCGGACCATCGTGCGGAATCGCGACTGGGTCTCCGACGAGACGCTGTTCCGCGCCGCCGTGCGCGTCTCGCCCGACAGCTTCAAGACGCACCAGTTGCTGGCCTTTTCGCACTACCGGGCCGGCCTGTCGGCCGACAACATCGAGACGGTCATTTCGTCGGCCGAGCGCAGCCTCGAGGTGCTCGAGGGGCTCCCCATCGAGCATCGCAGCTCGATGAGTTACGCGCACCTGGGCGCCTACTACCGGCTCAAGGGCGATATGCTCGCCCCGCGCGGGACCGGCGGGCAGCTGAAGGTCAACGACCGCGCGCGGCAGCTGTATCTGCAGTCGCGGGCAGTGCTGCGCGAAGGCGCCCTGGTGGACCGCGCGCTGCGGCAGGCGCGGCGGCGCGACGATATTGCGTTCGGGAAGCCGCCCGAGCAGATGGTGGCGATGGGCAACACCGACATTTACAACGGCCTGGCGCAGACCTGCCAGAAGCTGGGACTCTATGACGAAGCCATCGAGGCCGCGCGCGAGCATCGCCGCCTACAGCCGCTGACCTCCGACGCCTACGTGAATCTCGCGAATGCGTTCTACTCGTCGGGCAGGAAGATGGAAGCGATTCGGTCCGCGCACCAGGCGCTGAGCTTCACGCCGGGTAACGTCGGGGCGCCCATCAAAGCCCGGCTGTTCGGCTGGTACCACGAGGCAGCACCGGAAAGCTGCGCGATCGTCAAGTCCGGATCGGATATGCGGCTGGACACCAGTTGCCCGCTGGTGCGCGAGAATCTCTGCGGCGGACACCAGGAGCTGTATGTTCTGCTGCGACAGACGGGGCGCGTGCGCGAAAGCGAAAATCTGCGGGGGCAGGCGGCCAAGTCGTTCGGCTGCCATCTCGGACCGGACGGCTGGCGGTGAACTGGTCGAAGGCGTCGTTCTGGTCGGTGGTGGCGCTGCTGGCCTCGGTGCAGGGCGCCCTGATGCTGACGACGGCGGTGGACGACTCGCAGGTATTCGACGAGAGCATCCACCTGCTCACCGGCTACATCTACATCACCCAGGGCCGCTACAGCCTGGACTGCGAGCACCCGCCGCTGGCGCGCGCCCTGCAAGCCCTGCCGCTGCTGACGTTGCGGCCGAACGTCCCGGAGCGAATCCTCTCGTGGAACATCGAGTCGGCGTTCCGGGCGGCGGGCGTCTTCCTCTACCGGAACACGATGAGCGCCGAGGCGCTGCTGATGCGCGCCCGGGGCGTCACCATGCTCATGACTCTGGGGCTGGGGATTCTTATCGCCGTGTGGACGAGGCGGCGCTTCGGCGACTTCGCCGCGCTGGTGGCGCACGCGCTCTACTCGCTCGATCCGAACATCATCGCGCACGGCCATTACATCACCACGGATCTCCCGGCGACCGCCGGTACGTTTCTGGCCGTCGCCGCCGCGGGAAGGTACCTGGAGAGCGGACGCCGGCGCGACGCGCTGTGGGCGGGCCTGGCGCTGGGGGTGGCGCTCTCGGTGAAGTTTTCGACGTGGTTCCTGGGCCCGGTGCTGGTTCTGCTCTGGGTTCTGGTGCGCGTGATGAGGTTGGGAAAGGGGAACCTGGCGGGCGTGGCCGCGATCGGGCTGGTGGCGTTGGCGGTGGTGGCGCTGGTTTACGTACCTGGTACCGTGTGGTACTTCCAGAATCCCGGTACCTTGTCGGCAGGGGACGATTCGGAGCTGGGAAAGTGGCTGTCGCAGAAGGGGCTGCCGACCAGCATTCCGGGCCATCCTTTCCTGGCGAGCTTCTACTTCGTCGGCGGACATTCGCTGCGCGGTCACCAGGCGTACTTGATGGGCGAGATGTCGATGAGGGGGTGGTGGTACTACTTCCCGGTCGCGTTCCTGGTCAAGACGCCCGTTTTCACCCTGATTCTGCTGGCAGGGGCCGCGATCGCGCTCATCTGGAGGCGCGAGATAACCCTGCCATTGCTATTGATTAGCATTGTTCCCTTAATCTATATTCTACTGAGCATGACCAGCTCGCTCAATATCGGGCTGCGGCACATTCTCCCGATCTACCCGTTCGTCCACGTGCTGTGCGCGGCCGGGCTGACGGCCGGGGGAGCATCGTGGATGCGGAAGCTCGTGCTGGCGGGGGTCTGCCTCGTCGGCGTGGAGACGCTTTGGGCGTACCCCAGGTACGTGGGCTTCTTCAGCCGGGCGGTAGGGGGTCCGGAGAACGGGCACATGTACCTGCTCGACTCGAACCTCGACTGGGGGCAGGATCTGAAGCGCCTGACCCGATGGTGGGAGTCGCGGGGGCGGCCGACGCTCTGTCTGAATTACTTCGGCATGGCCGACCCAGCCTACTACGGCCTGGTCTGGTTTAATGTGCAGAGAGGAACACAACAGATTGATTTCGATAGGGTTAACTGTGTCGTCGTGGTGAGCCGGAACTTCCTGCACCGGCTCTATAACAGCGAGTTCTACGGCCAGCTTCTCGACCGCGAGCCGGACTACGTGATCGGGTCCTCTTTGAACGTCTACGAGCCCAGAAAAGTGCCGATTCCGTGACGGTTGCCTGCTAAGGTGAACCTGCCAAGCGACCTTAGAGTTTCGGCCTCATCCTATTGACTCAATCAGGTTTTCCCCTTAAGATGGGATTTCGCATCGGGGGAATTCCGTCAATGTATCGGGCACTACGACTCGTCGTTTGCGTTCTCGCCTTAACCGCCTGCGCCATGGCCGCCACGATCACTTGGGACGGCGGCTCATTGACCACGCGGTGGGGATCCACGGGGAACTGGGACACCACCGTTCCGGTCGCAGGCGACTGGGCGCGGCTGGGCGCGGGCGCGAACGTGGAGAACCGCACCAATGCCGGTGCGCTCACCAGTATCGGGCCGATCGGCGCGCTGGATCTGTTCGCTTCGACTGCGTCGCTGACACTGAGCGGAAACTTCAGCTTCACGGTGGACCGGGGCGCAACCGCGGCGAATACAATCCTCAACGCGGGCACCATTCAAATCAACAACGACTCGCGGCTTCACTACGATCTTGGCGCGAGCCTGACGGCCGGCACGCTGACGAATTCGAACTTCATCGTGCTTAGCGCCACCACCGCGACTACCGAGTTGACCTGGCAGGACGGCACCCTCAACCTCACCGGAGGCGGCACCATCATCACGTCCAACGATTCCGATAACCTGTTTGCCGCCACGAATAACCAGGTTCTGAACATCATCAATCAGACCATTGTTGGTTCCGGCAACCTCGGCGCCACCGACGGCGACGACCGTATCGTGTTGAACTCCCTGGGCACGATAGTCGCCGGAACTATCCAGTTGGATATCAACGGCACCTTCACCAACTCCGGCGGCTTCATTCTGGTTGGCGCCACTCGTAACCTGGACATCAACAATCTGTTCTTCCAGACCGGCGGCAATACGGTCGTTAACGCGAGCGGCGACCTGGACATGGTCGATGACCTGATCATGAGCGGCGGGACCTTCACCGCCAACGGCAGCGTCTCGGGTAACAACGTCACGCTCTCCGGGGGATTCGTCGGGGTGGGCGGTACGATGAGTATCG
>CAZEVY010000005.1:28764-104467 GCA_964515555.1 uncultured Solibacteraceae bacterium
GGAACGCTCGATCTCGGTGGAACGCTTAGAGTAGAGACCACGACCATAACAGGCGGTGTGATTAACGTCACCGGCGTTTTGATGCAGGTCGATGAAGGCACCCTCGGCATTGGTAACGATACAACCCTCACGATGACGGGTGGAAGGGTAACGATCGCCTCCGGGGCCACCATGTTCGCCGAGAACGTCTTCCAAAGCGGCGGCACGCTGACGGTCAACGGTGTGCTGAACACCGGCGGTACCGCCAGCGGCGGTATCGGCGACGGCGAGAACATGACGGTCGGCACCCTGGGATATCTCATGGGCGCGGGTACGATCAACGTCGGCGGCGGACTGCTGACGGTCAACGGTACACACAAGATCGGGAATTCGCCGGGCACATTCACGGTAGCCGGTAATTACGCCCTCAACGGGACGCTGCTGCTCGACGTAGCGTCGGCGTCTTCTTACAGCGTGCTGAACATCGCCGGCAACCTGACGCTCGGCGCCGGTTCGATTCTGACGCTGGCGCCATTCCCGGGATCGACCTTCAACCTCCTGCTGAACGACGTACTCACGGTGCTGACCTGGACCGGCACCCGCACGGGGGCCTTCTTCAACTTCAACGCCAGCGGAGTCACGCAGGTCTTTAACGGGTTCTCGTTCACATCGCTCTACAACCCGAACAGCCTACAGTTCACGGTCACGGGAGTTCCCGCACCGGTCCCCGAACCATCGACGGTTGCCTTGATGCTGGGGGGCCTCGCCGCGATAGCCGGGTACCGGCGATACCGTCGCCGATCCTGACATTCCGCGTCCCGTCGCCCTCCGGCGGGCGCGCCCTTGCACCCCCGGCGGCCGCCCACCGACAATAGAGAGAAGCTCGTGTCGCGCCCGAAGTACGCCCTGGCAATGATTACGACCGGCGTGCTGCTGGCCGCCTGCCGCACCGACAAGACCCGGCTTCTGGCGACGGGCAACAAGTACTACGATCAGGGCAAGTTCCTGGAGGCGTCCGTCATCTACCGGGCGGCTCTGGCCCGCGACGGCCGGTACGAAGAGGCGCACTACAGGCTGGGCCTGGCGGAGATAGGGGCGGGCCACCCACGGCTGGCCGCGGGAGCCTTCCGCCGCTCCTGCGAGCTCAATCCGCGCCGCATCGAGGCCTGCGCCAAACTGGGCGACCTCATGTTGACTTCGTACCTGGCGTCGCCGGTCCGCAGCCAGGAGATGATCGACGAGATCGACGACGTCGCCGAACTGTTGATCCGGCAAAACGCCCAATCCTTCGAGGGACTGCGGCTTCGGGGCTACATTCACCTTCTGGCGGGCCGGAGGCAGGAAGCCCTTACCGCCTTCGAGACGGCTAATCGCTCGCAGCCGAACCAGGGCAAGCTGGTGGTCCTACTGGCGGAAATGCTCGCCGCCGACAACCGGGCTTCCGAGGCCGAGGCTCTGCTCACCGATTGCCTCCGGGCCGACCCCCAGTACGGACCCGCCTATGACGCGCTGTACCGCCTCTACTGGCTTCAGGCGAGACGGCCGGAGGCCGAGCAGGTGCTGCTCGACAAGGTCGCCAGGGTTCCTGCCTCGACCGACTGGTGGCTGCAACTGGCGTCGCATTACCTGCGCGTGGGGCGCCGCGACGAGATGCAGCGGACCGTGGAGCGGATGACCGCCCAGACGCGCCTGCCCATCCGGTTCCTGAAGGCGGGCGACTTCTGGTTCGGGCTCGGCGACCTGAATCGAGCGATCGACAGCTACCAGCGGGGTCTCGAGGAGGATCCCAGGAGGGCCGTCGAATACCAGAAGAAGATGGTCGAGTGCCTGTACGCGGCGGGACTGTCGGGCAAGGCGTTGGGGCTTGCCGAGGAGCTCGTGCAGAAGTATCCCGACGATCCCGAGTGTCTGGGGCTCAAGGCGCTGCTACAGCTCAGGATGGGCGGCTTGCAGAACATCGACGCCGCCGTGACGGGGCTTCGCACGGCGGTCCGGCATCAGGCTGCGAGCGGCCCGCTGCACTTCCGGCTGGGCGAGGCATTGGTCCTGGTTCGCGAATACGACGAGGCGGCGAGGCACCTGGAGAAGGCCATCGAGCTTCGCCCGCAGCTATACGCCGCGCGCATCGCGCTGGGCGAATTGCACCTGACGCGACGAGATTTTGGCAAGGCGCTGCGGGTGGCGGAAGAAGTTCTTCAGGTGCTTCCGCAGGACCTGAGCGCCCTGATGGTGCGCGCCTCGGCCTGGATCGGACAGGGCGAGACGGCCAAGGCGCGACGGGACCTCGCCGAGGTGCTCGCGGTGCGGAAGGATCTGCCCAGGGCCGTGCTGGCGATGGCCTCGCTCGACTTGAGCGAGAAAAGATTCCGGGAAGCCGAAGGCGCCTACCGGCGGGTGTACGACGCCGATCCGCGAGACGCCTCCGCCTTGCAGGGGCTCGTCGAGACGCTGTTCGTGGCAGGGCGGGCGAAAGAGGCTCGCGCGCTGGTGGACGGCGAGGTGAAGCGCTTTCCCGATTCGTTCCCGCACCGGATGGTGCTGGCGGAGCTGGCGGCCCGCGAGCAGCGCTACGACGCAGCCATCGAAGAGCTGCGGTATCTGCTGTCGAAGGTGCCCTTGTCGCCCGAGTTGCACTATCGCCTGGGCGAGATCTACCGGCGCGCAGGGAAACACGAGCAGGCGGCCGCCGCGTTCGAGGATGCCGTCAAGGCCAATCCGGACTACGCGGAAGCTCATATGCAGCGCGCGATGGTCTACATGGGCCTGGAGCGCCGGGAACAAGCCATCCAGGCGTATCGCGAGGCCATCCGGCTGATGCCGGAAAACCCCGCCGCGAGGAACAATCTCGCCTACCTGCTGGCGCTCGACCGCCGCAACCTGGACGAGGCCTTGCAGCACGCGCAACGGGCGGTCCAGTTGGACCCCAGTCCGGCGGTCTACGACACGCTCGGCCTGGTGTTCCTGGAACGCGGGCTGATCGACAACGCCATCCAGATATTCGGGGACCTGGTGCGGAAGGCTCCCAAGGACGCCCACTACCGCTATCACCTGGGCCTGTCGCTTCTCCGCAAGGGAGACCGCGTCAAGGCAAGGCAGGAGCTTCAGGCCGCCCTCGCGCAAGGACCCTCACCCGACGAACAGAGACGCATCCGCCAAGCCCTCGCCAGAGTTCAGTCGAACTGAGCGGCGAGGTTTGTGATAGGCGCGCTAGCGCTGCATGCGCAGCGCCGTGATCAGTTCCATCACCTTCGACCCCCTGGTGACGGGTTCGACGAGCACCACCTGATCGGCGCTGAGGATCATGTGGTCGGGAGCGTGCCACTCCTGGCCGCGCTTGACCAGGATGTTGGTGGCCGCGTTGGTCTTGGGATCGACGGCGCTCTTGACGTAATAGACTTCCCGCAGAATCGGGTGCGGCGTCGCGCCGTAGCCTTCCAGGCGCCCGAAGTAAACCTGGTTGTTCGTCAGCAGAACGGCCTGATACGGAGTCCTGGTGTTCACCCCAGGCTCGGGGGACCGCACATAGATCCACGCGCCCCCCGCGATGCACAAGGCCAGGGCGGCGACACCGACCGGGGCCATCCAGACAGGGAAAGTCCACTTCTTTTGAGTCTCTTCCATACTCTTCATTCTCGCCGAATGGCGGAGTGGCGCGCCGGGCCCCCGGAATCGCATTACCACGGCGGCGGCAATTCGTCTCGGGACACGGGCCTCCGGGGCCGCGCGTCCGCGCTACACTGAAACTGCGGCGCGCCACGCCGCGTCGCACCCTGCATGAGAGCTTTCCCGTTGGTCTGCGCGTCGATCCTGGCGTTGCCGCTGGCGGGCGAGAGCCGGCCCCAACGTTACGCGCTCATCCTCGCCGATCCGCCGATGGCGCAAGTGGAGCCAGACGCGAAGAATCTGCGCACCGCCGCCGCACAGGATCATCTCCGCAAGATACAGGCCGCGCAGTCGGCGCTGCGGTCGGCGCTGGCCGGGCGCCGCGTGGCCGTCACGGGCGCCACCGACACGCTGCTGAACGCAGTCTACGTCGCGGCCCGTGAGGAGGACGCGGACGCGCTGGCGGCCTTGCCTGGCGTCGCGCGGGTCGAGCCGATGCTGGCGATGAAGCGCCACATGGTTCGCGCGCCCGAGCTGGTTCGCGCTCAGGAAGCATGGAACGGTCTGGGCGGGCCCGAGAACGCGGGCGGAGGCGTGAAGATCGGGGTGCTGGACACCGGCGTCGACCACACGCACGCCGCCTTTCGCGACGCCGGCTACATTCGCCCGGCGGGCTTTCCCAAGTGCCAGCCGCAGGATTGCGCGGGGTTCACGAACAACAAGGTCATCGTGGCGCGGAGCTACGTGCGCATGCTGGTGCTCGGCGAGGAGCCGGCGTTCTCGCGGCCCGACGATCTTTCGCCGCGCGACCGCGTGGGGCACGGCACGGCGACCGCGATGGTCGCCGCCGGCGTGCGGCACCAGACACCGCTCGGAATCGCATCGGGGGTCGCGCCCAGGGCGTTCGTCGGAAGCTACAAGATCTTCGGATCGCCGGGGGTCAACGACGTCACCTTCGACGACGTGGTCATCCGTGCGATGGAAGACGCGCTCATCGACGGCATGGACGTGATCGTGCTGGCGCTCGGCCGCGCTGCTTTGTGGGCGCCGGACAGTCGCGGGAGCGTCTGCAACCTTCAGAGCGGAGCGCCCTGCGATCCACGGGCCGACGCCGTCGAGAACGCCGTGCGCCGCGGCATGACGGTGGTGGTCTCGGCGGGCAACGACGGCGACCTGGGCCTGGCGCTGCCGACGCAAAACTCGATCCACACGCCGGGCACGGCGGGTTCGGCGATCACCGTGGGCGCCATCACTAACGCGCAGTTATACTATCCCGGCGTGCTGGTGGAAGGCGCGGCCGCCCCCGCGAATCTGCGCAGGATTCCCGCGCTGTTCGGCGCCGTGCGCCCCGCCGCCACGCTGCGCGGGCGGATGCGCGACGTGGCGCGCCTGGGCGACAACGGGCGGGCCTGCTCGCCGCTCGCCAACGACTCGCTGGCCGGGGCGATCGGCCTGATCGAGCGCGGCGACTGCTCCTTCGCCACCAAGGTCAACAACGCGCACAAGGCGGGAGCGATCGGCGTAGTGATCTACCGCAACAGCGGCGATTTCCTGTTCCCGCCGACGGGCCTCGCCGAGACCGCGATCCCGGCGGCCCTGATCGGCAACACGGACGGCGTGGCGCTGAAAGCGCACCTGGCGGCGGCGCCGGACCAGGCGACCGCGCTCGAACCGGCCGTCACAGCTTCGGCGATCGATCCCTACGTGGTCGCGTATTTCTCGTCGCAAGGCCCCAACATCGGCGCGTCGATCATCAAGCCGGAGCTCGTTGCGGTCGGGCGACAGACCTATGTCGCCACGCAGGCGTTCGATCCAAACGGCGATATGTTCGACTCCAGCCGCTACACGGCCGTCGAAGGGACCAGCTTTTCGGCGCCGATGGTGGCCGGCGGCGTGGCCCTGGTCAAGCAGGCGCGCGGCGCGTTTACTCCGGTGCAACTGAAAAGCGCGGTGGTCAACACCGCCAACAACGACCTCGACGACTACGATTTCGACGACCGCCTGATCCAGGCGCGCGTCACCGGCGTGGGCGCCGGGCTCCTGGACGCCTCGGCGGCCGTGCGGACGACCCTCGTCGCGGAGCCGTCAACGCTCTCGTTCGGCGCGCTGGCGGCGGGAGCGGCGCTGCCGTCGCTGGGGCTGCGCATCTTCAATACCGGCTCGGGCGCCGCCAACATCGCCCTGCAGGTGCGGCCGCGGGACGCCAACGCCGCGACGCGCGTCACGCTCAGCGAATCGAACTTCGCGCTGGCGGCGGGTGCGAACCGGCAGATCACGGTGCGGCTGGAAGGCGCGCGACCGGCGCCCGGGGCCTACGAGGGCGACATCCTGGTCAACGGCGGCAGCGTGCCGATCCGGGTTCCGTTCCTCTACCTGGTGGGCGACAACGTTGCGTTCAACGCTTTCCCGCTGCGGGGATTCGGCTTTCTCGGCAACGTCGGCGAGCGCATGCCGGGACGGCTCGCGGTCAAGGTGGTGGACCGCTACGGCCTGCCGGTGAACCTGGCGCCCGTGCGGTTCCGCGCCACGCTCGGCGGCGGCAGGATCGACACGGCCAACGCCTCGACCGACGCGCTGGGCATCGCCGAAGCGAGCATCGTCTTTCTCGGTTCGCAGCTCGGCGACCAGGAGTTCACCGTCGAATCGGGTCCGCTGACGGTGTTCTTCCCCGGCCGCGCGCGCCTGGTTCCGGTGATCCGAACGGACGGCGCGGTCAACGCAGCGAGTCTGGAAGTGGGCCGCGGCAACGCGCCGGGTTCGTACATGTCGATCTTCGGCCGGGGCCTGTCGGAGGTGACCAAGATCGGGACGACGGCCTCGCTTCCGCTTGCGCTCGCGCAAGTGAGCGTGAGCTTCGACGACCCGACTCGCGGCATCAGCCTGCCGGGGCGTCTGCACTTTGTCAGCGACGGGCAGATCAACGTGCAAATCCCCTGGGAGTTGCAGGGACTCAACACGATCCTCATGAAAGTGAGCATCGGCGACACGTCGAGCGCGCTCTACGATGTGCCTCTGAACGATTATTCGCCGGGGGTTTTCGAGTACGTCGAGCCGTCCTCGGGGCGGCAGTTCGGGGTGGCGCAGGACGGGGCCAACCTGATCGGGACGGGCCGCCCGGCGGGGCGCAACCGCATCATCGTGATGTACGTGAACGGACTCGGCCCGGTCGACAATACGCCGGCTACGGGCGAACCCACGCCCGCGCAACCCCTGGCACGGACCAGGGTTTTACCTACAGTGACGTTCGGAGGAGTGGAGGGCGAGGTATCCTTCGCCGGCCTGACCCCGTTCTTCGTCGGGCTGTACCAGATCAACGTGCGTGTGCCGGCGTCGGCGCCGACCGGAATCCAACCCGTCGTGGTGACCGCGAATGGCGTCTCCTCAAAACCGGTCAATCTGCCGATTCAGTAATAATAGAATTGTCCCTCGCATTGGAGCTTTTGGGATGCGCGTACTGCTTCTGTTGATGCTGGCCGCGGCCGCCGCGGCGCAGCAGATTCCCGGGATCTACATCGTCGAGCTCGACGGCGACCCTGCTATCGCCATCGCCGCCAAGGCCGGACTGCCCCGGCAGGCGGCCGCCGACCGGCGCGCCGTCGTGCAATTCGAGCAGGCGCGCATGCGCGCGGCGCTGGAGTCGCGCGGGGTCAGGGTTACCGGTTCGACCGACACACTGCTGAACACGCTGACCGTCGAGATCGCCGACGACCGGGTGGCCGCGTTGCGCGCGACGCCGGGCGTCCGCCGGGTCTACCCGGCGTTCGAGTATCGCCTGGAACTCGACCACGCGCCGGTTCTCCATCGGGCGGTGCAGGCCTGGGAGGCGGTCGGGGGCGAGCAGAAGGCGGGCGAGGGCGTCAAGATCGCCATCATCGACGAAGGGATCGATGTCAACCACCCCGGATTTCGAGGATTCGAGAAAGCCCTGCCCGAAGGCTTCCCGAAGGTGACGCGCGAGTCCGACCTGCCGTTTACGAACAACAAAGTGATCGTCGCGAAAAGCTACGGAAGCTCGACGAGCGCGCAGCCAGTCGGCTCGCATGGCACCGCGGTGGCGATGGCGGCCGCAGGCGTCCGCAACAAGGGACCTTTCGGGACCATCACCGGCATCGCGCCCGGCGCGTTCCTGGGCAGCTACGTGATCTTCAGCGCCGACGGGCGCGCGGCCACGTCGACGATTCTGCGCGCCATCGAGGACGCGGTCGTGGACGGAATGGACGTCATCAACCTGAGTTTCGGTACGGCTCCGGCGGTCAATCCGGACAGCGACGTGATTCTCGAGGCGGTCGAACGCGCCTCGGCGGCAGGGGTGATCGTCACCAAATCCGCCGGCAACGAAGGCCCCGATCCCGGTACGTTGACATCGCCGCTGGCGCCGTCGGCGATTACCGTGGGTGCAAGCTGGCATGGGCGAACGCTCGCGCCGGCGGGCGCCAAGGTCGGCGACGGGCCGCTCTACGGCGCGCTTCCGGGCAACGGACCGCCGCCGCCGGAGCCGATCAGCGGACCGATCCGGGACGTCGCCGAAGTGGACCCGAGCGGTCTCGCCTGCGAGCCCCTTCCGGCGGGCAGCCTGCAAGGGAAAGTCGCGCTGATCTTCCGCGGCGTCTGCTTTTTCGAGATTAAGCTGAACAACGCGCAGGCGGCCGGCGCCATCGCCGCCCTGGTCTACACCGACGACCGCGAGGCCAGCCGCATGGACCAGGTGTCGGCGCCGCTGCCGGGCGTGATGGTGGCCAATTCCGACGGCCTGCGCATCAAGAAGCAGATCGCCGACACCCCGGAACTGGCGGCGACGCTGTACTTCGATTTCATCGGCGTGCCGATGGATCCCAACGAGGTGGTGGAGTTTTCCAGCCGCGGGCCGGCCGTCAACCTGGCCGTGAAGCCCGACCTGGTCGCAACGGGCGCCGAGGTTTACACAGCTGTGCTTGCCGACGACCCGAACGGTGTGACCGGCTACAACATTCTCTACGGCACCAGTTTCGCCGCCCCGATTGTGGCCGGTGCGGCCGCGGTGGTCAAGGCAGGGCGTCCGGGCTCGACGACGGGGCAGGTCCGGTCGCTGGTTATCAACAGCGCCACTCGGCTAGTGGAAGAGGCACTCGGCCCGTCGCCGGTCAACTCGGCAGGAGCGGGGATGCTCAATGTCGAGGCGGCGCTGAAGAACACCGCCACCGCGAATCCGACTTCGCTCACCTTCGGATCGGGTGGCGCGACCGTCGATGCGAGCCGCGATCTGAAGATCACCAACGTCAGCGGGACCGTGCAGACCTATGCGGCGGAGGCCGCGCCCCTGACCGAGGGAGTCGTGCCGGATCTTTCCGAGGCGCTATTCACGCTGGAGCCGGGCGCGTCCAAGACTCTGACGTTACGGCTGAACCAGACCGGACTCGCCAACGGGACGCACCAGGGATTCGTATCGATCCGCGCCGTCGACGCCGGGACCGTGGCGCGCGTACCGTTCTTCTACGCGGTGCGCTCCTCGACGCCGGCGAGCATCACGGTGGTCGACACGGTGGGCGTCCAGTTCCTCGGCGCAGCCCCGAACTCGTCGGTCACCCTTTACGTGCGGATCAACGACGCGGCGCAGCAGTCGATCGACGAACTCGATCCGCAGGTCAGCGTGACGACGGGCACCGGCCGCGTGGTCTCGGTCGACCCGGTGCACGGCACATTCCCTGGTTTCTCGCGCGTTTCGCTGCGGCTGGGCGCGCTCCGGGGCAACAACGTTTTCCGGATCGCTGCCGGCGAGGTCGTCAGGACAGTCTCCATACGCGGCAATTAGCGGCGGCGCAGGACCGCGGCGGGAGGAGGCATGGGGCTGCCGCGCGGCCGTTCAGTACAATGATCGCCTCGGGAGGGCCTCATGATCGTCGGCCGTGTGGAAAGCGTGTGGCGTTATCCGGTGAAGAGCATGCGGGGCGAGCGGCTGCGGGAGGCGTTCGTCGGATTCCCCGGCGTGTATGGGGATCGGGTGTGGGCCTTCCAATCGTCGGCGGCGCCGAAGTTTTTTCCGCATTTCACGGGCAGGGAGCAGCCGGAAATGCTGCGGTGCACGGCGCGGTTCCGTGATGCGGTGGGGCTCGCACTGCCGCCGAATCTGGCGGAGGCGGAGGCGCAGGGGTCGGGGCTGACACCGGTGTACGCCACGGATCTGGCGGTCGACGTCGAGACGCCGGCGGGGGAACGGCTGGCGATCGACGACCCGCGGCTGATCGATCTATTGAGAGCGGGTGCGCGGGAAGGGCACAGGTTAACGCTGATGCGATCCGAGCGCGCGCTGACGGACTGCCGTCCGGTCTCGCTGTTCGCGCTTCAAACGGCCCGGACGCTCGGTGCCGACCCGCGGCGGTTCCGGGCCAACATATATGTCGATCTCGCCTCCGGCGAGGGTTTCGGCGAGAACGCCTTAGTCGGGAGGCGCGTTCGAGTGGGGGCCAAGGCGGTGGTCGCGGTCACGGAGCGGGACGCGCGCTGCAAGATGATCACGCTCGATCCGGATACGGGGGAGGCGAACCCGGAGATCATGCGACGCGTCGCCGAGGATCACGGGGGATGCGCGGGCGTCTACGGCGTGGTGCTGGTGGAGGGCGTCGTCAGGCCCGGCGACCAGGTCGAGTTGATCGACTAGAGAATCACCCGTGGCGGATGACGAGCACGTCGCCGTCCTGGACGATGTATTCCTTGCCTTCCAGGCGCAGCAGGCCCTTTTCACGAACGCCGGGGTAGCCGCCCAGGTCGACGAGATTCTTCCAGTTGACGACTTCGGCGCGAATGAACTTCTTCTCGAAGTCGGTGTGAATCGCGCCGGCGGCCTTGACCGCCGTGCTGTTCATCGGGATGGTCCAGGCGCGCACCTCGGTCTCGCCGGCGGTGAGAAACGACATCAACCCGAGTAGCGCGTAGGTGGCGGCGATAAGGCGGTGGAGGCCCGATTCCGTCAGGCCGTAGCTGGCGAGCAACTCGGCGGCCTCGGCGCCCGACAGCTCGGCGAGCTCCGCCTCGACGTTCCCACAGATGGCCGCGACGGCGGTGTGCGGCCGCGAGGCGAGCGGTCCGTCGCGATACTCGCGTTCGATCTCGTGCAGACGCGGCGCGTCCTCCTCGCCGAGGTTCAACACGTACAGCATCGGCTTCAGCGAGAGAAACTGGAAGCCGCGGATACGCTTCCCCTCCTCGGCGTTCCATTCGACGGCGCGGAGCGGACGGCCCTCCTCCAGCGCCGCGCGGCAGCGCGCGAGCACGGCGTGCTCGTGATCGAGGTCGGGGCTCTTGGCCTTCCGGCGGTCCTTGTCGACGCGCTCCTGGCGCTTCTCGACGACGACGAGATCGCTGAGGATCAGCTCCGTTTCCAGGTCCTCGAGGTCGCGCAGCGGGTCGACGGAGCCTTTCTCGTGCGGCACGGTGTCGCTTGGAAAGACGCGCAGCACCTGAGCGAAGGCGTCGGCGACGCGCAGGCTGGCGACGAAGGCGGGATCACGCAGCGTCTCGCGCGAGATCGACGGGAAGTCGAGGTATTCGAGGGTCGCGGGCGTGATCTTGGGGGGGGCGAAGACGGCGGCGAGCGCGTCGAGCCGCGGGTCGGGAACGCGTGTGACGCCGGCGCGCGCCTCCATGGAACCAATCCGGGTGGATTCGTGGACGCCCGTGAGGATGGTGAACAGCGAGGTCTTGCCCACCATGGGCAGACCGATAATAGCGGTCTTCATGAGAGATCAGAGGGGAACTTCGACTAGCGTGAGAATCTCCTGGAGAATGCTCTCGGCGGCTTCGGCGGTGCGCTGGGTGAGGGCGACACGGGTGTTGACGACGACGCGATGCGCGAACACCGGCACGGCCAGGCGCTTGACGTCGTCGGGGATGGCGTAGTCGCGGCCCTCGACCATGGCCAGCGCCTGGGCGGCGCGAAACAACGCCTGTGCGCCGCGCGGGCTCACGCCGAGCGACAGCGCTTCGTGGCGGCGCGTTTCGGCGACGATCGCCATGATGTAGTCCACCAACACGTCCTCGACGCGCACGGCCGGAGCCAGCTCCTGCATTTCGACGATTTCCTCGGCCGGGAGCACCGCGGCCAATCCGCCGCCGGCATGATTGGCGGCGTGGCGGAGAATCTCGCGCTCGCTGGCGGCGTCCGGGTAGCCGATGCGGATGCGCATGAGGAAGCGGTCGAGCTGGGATTCGGGTAGCGGGTAGGTGCCGTGGTGCTCGAGCGGGTTCTGCGTGGCGATCACCATGAAGGGGCGCTCCAGCGCGTGCGAGCGGCCGTCGATGCTTACCTGCGACTCGTTCATGGCTTCCAGCAGCGCCGACTGGGTCTTGGGCGTGGTGCGGTTGATCTCGTCGGCGAGCAGGAAATTGGTGAAAACGGGACCCGGCTTGAACTCGAAGTCGCCCAGGTGGGCGTTGTAAACGGTGACGCCGAGCACGTCCGAGGGGAGCATGTCGCTGGTGAACTGGAGGCGGTGGAAGCGGCAGCGCACGGCGCGGGCGAGGGCCTGTGCGAGGGTGGTCTTTCCGACGCCGGGGACATCCTCGATGAGCAGGTGCCCGCGGGCGAGGAGGCAGACCAGCGACAGGCGGATCACTTCGCTCTTGCCGCGGATCACGTCGCTGAGCGCGGCCTCGAGGTCGTGGATCTTCGCCAAAGCGCCGGCGGAGACTGAGGCGGCCATCGTTCCTTCCTATTGAATCACAGGTGGAAAGGGCGGCCCGCGTGCCCGGGCGCGCCGGGGCGCTAGAATGGCAGGCGTCGTTCCGCCCATGCTGCGCCGATCCTTTCTTACCGCCGCTGGCGCTCTCGACCTTACCGCTGCCACAGCGCTCGCCGCGCGGAAGCCCATCCCCGAGAAACTGGTGGTGTTGTGTTTTGACGACGCCGTGAAGTCGCACAGCACGTTCGTCGCGCCGCTGCTGGCCGAGCTGGGATTCCGGGCGACCTTCTTCGTGACCCACGGATGGATGGATGACCGCACGAATTTCATGACCTGGGAGGATATCGCCGGCCTCCACCGGATGGGCTTCGAGATCGGCAACCACTCCTGGACACACGCCGGCTTCAGTTCGCCGCGCAACGCCGCGCGACTGGAAGGGGAGCTGGCGCTGGTGGCGGGCGAGCTGGCGCGTGTGGGCGTGCCCCGGCCCGTCAGCTTCGCCTGGCCGGGCAATGGATTCGGACCCGAGGCGATCGAGACGCTCCGCCGCGCCGGATACCGGTTCGCCCGCCGCGGCGTGTCTCCCGAGGTCGAATACGGCAGAATCGCAGTCGGACCGGCGTACGACCCCGAGCGTCACCATCCGCTGCTGATCCCCACGACCGGCGACGCCTATCCCGACTGGACCTTCGCGCATTTCCTGAAGGTCGTCGCCGAGGCCAGGCCGCGACGCATTGCCGTGCTTCAATTTCACGGCGTGCCCGACACGGCGCATCCCTGGGTACATACACCGCCCGAAATGTTCCGGCGCTATATGCGCCATCTCAAGGACAACGGCTACCGCACGCTGGCACTGCGGGACCTCGCCGAGTACGCCGAGGGCGGCGACCCGCCGTCCGACCCCATGTTGCGCGTCCGCTATCCGGCTCCGAGGGACGGGCGCGTCCCGCCGCCGGTGGAGCTGGAGGCGACGCGCGCGGAGCTGGCCTACTGGTCGGCGGCGATGCGCCGGCACGGCTATTCGGACGACGAGATGCGCGCTGTCGGCGGCGAGGCTCCGCTCCCCGGCGGCGAGGCCGCGGGGCCGATCCTGCCGTATCCCGGCGGCCGTCATCCGCGCACCGGGTTTCTCGACGGCGCCATCGACCCGCTTCGAGGCACGAAGGCGAGCGTCTTCCTGCCGTGGGAGGGAGCCGGGTATGTGGTGGTCGACCTGCCGGAGGCGCTCTTCGCGGGTCGCGAACTGCTCTTCCTCGCGCACACGCACGTGCCGACCGTGTGGAACGCGCGCAACGTGGTGATCGACAACGTCGACTGGGAGCGGCGCGCCGGCGGATCGCTGGCGTCGCGGTGGACGCTGCCGGACGGCGTCGTGTTCGGGGCCTCGGTGGCGCCCGAGTCGCGCGGCGCGCGCATGGAACTCTGGCTGCACAACGGGTCCGCGAGGACGCTTGCGGGCTTGCGCGCGCAAGTCTGCGTGATGTTGAGGGGTGCGCCTGCCTTCGCCGCGCAGTCCAACGACAACAAGGAACTCGGCGCCACGGTCGCCTCGGTGCGCGCCGGGGGTCGCCGTATCGCGACCGAATGGGAGAATTGCGGTCGCGTGTGGGCCAATCCGCCGTGTCCATGCATGCACTCCGACCCGCGACTGCCGGATTGCCCGCCCGGTGTGACCGTGAGGGTCGGCGGACGCCTGTGGTTTGAAGGCGCGTGACGCGGCGCATTCCTCCTGCCCGCCCCGGCAGGCCCAAGGGGACCCCCAACTATGGCACGATGACAGTATGTTGACGCGGCGAGTCGCGCTGCTGCTGGGGTGCCTGCCGGCCTTGCTGCCGGCGGCCGAGCAGGACGTATGGTCTGGGGTCGAGCGCATCGTCGCTATCGGCGACGTGCACGGAGACTACAAGCAGTTCGTCCTCCTCCTGGAGCAGGCCGGCCTGGTGGACAAGGGCCAGAAATGGATCGGCGGCAAGACTCACCTGGTCCAGACCGGCGACGTGCCCGATCGCGGCCCCGACACCCGCAAGATCATCGATCTGCTGATGCGCCTCGAAAAGGAGGCCCAGCGCGCGGGCGGTTACGTTCACTCCCTGATCGGCAATCATGAGGCCATGAACGTTTACGGCGACCTGCGCTACGTTATTCCCGAAGAATACGCCGCATTCCGCGAGTCGAACTCCGAGCGGAGCCGCGAGCTGCTCTGGGAACAGCACGTGGAAAGCGTGAAGAAGACGTCACCGGGAACCAGCCCCGAACCGGCCTATCGGAAAGACTGGGAATCGAAGCACCCGCTCGGATTCGTCGAGCACCGCATCGGATGGGCGCCGAACGGCAAGTACGGCAAGTGGGTCGCGGGCCACAACGCCATCGTCAAGATCAACGACAGCGTGTTTCTCCACGGCGGCATCGGCCCCAAGTACGCCGACGCCATGATCCAGAAGCTGAACGACCGTATTCGCGATGAGTTGCGCGACTTCCGCCTGCTCCAGGGCGGAGTGGTGATGGACCCCGACGGTCCGCTCTGGAACCGCGACCTGGCGCAGGGCGACGAGGCGCTCCTGAGCGCGCACGTCGACACGGCGCTGCGCAACCTCGGCGTCAAGCGCATCGTGATCGGCCACACCGTCACGCCGGGCACCGTCATGCCGCGCTTTGGCGGGCGCGTCCTCATGATCGACTGCGGGATGTCGTCGGTGTACGGCGGGCGCCAGGCGGCGCTGGTCATCGAGAAAGACAAGCTCTTCACCCTGCACCGCGGCACGAGGATCGATCTGCCGGCATCCAACGCCGGACTGGCCGAGTACCTGAAGAGGGCGGCGGCGCTCGATCCCCAACCATCGCCGCTGGCCGCCGCGATTCAGCGGCTCGATCGCGGCGGAGCGCAGTAGCACCTCGAGACGGCGCTCGACGCCGCCGGTCAGAACTTCGGCGCGCCGAGAACGTACGCCGAGGCCCGACGTTACCGATTCCGGGCGGCGCCCGGTGTGTTTCGTATCGAGAGCATCGGCGCGAATGCGCCCCGGTACGCCCACGCCAGGTAGATCTCGCAGACCAGGACGAAGGCGGCGGGACCCGATCCCGACGGCGCGAGGAAGACGTGAAACGCAACGATGTTCACGACCACCGGTGCGATCAGAGCGAGCGCCAGCGGCACGAATCGATTGGAAATCAGCAGCAGGCTGACAACCAACTGCGTCCCGGCCACGAGCGGCATCATATAGCCGGTCTTCAGCATGGCTCCGACCAGCGTTGCGGCGCCTTCCGGCATCGTGTCGGGCTGCGGCAGGAAGTTCAGGAAGCCGTTCAGCCCGGTCATGGCGAAGAGAAGTCCCATCAGCAGCCGGGCGACGGTGGGCAGGTGGCGTGAGAGCGCCATGAAGTACCTCCGGGCAGTTCTTTCTAACGCAAGAGTCTAGCGTAAGCCCAAGCCGCCGTCGACCGCCAGCAACTGGCCGGTGACGAACTTCGGCGCGCCGAGGAAGTACGCCACGGCGTCGGCGACCTCGGCGGCATCGCCCGAGCGGCCCATCGGCGTCGACCGTACCATCGCCTGCGCGGCATCGTTCAGTTCCCCGACCTCGATGACGCCCGGCGCGACCGTGTTCACCGCGATCTCGGGCGCCAGCGCCTTCGCCAGCGCGCGCGTCAACATGATGACGCCGGCCTTCGACGCGCAGTAATGCGCGTGCCAGGCCCACGGTCGGATCCCGCCGAGCGAGCTGATGTTGACGATGCGCCCGCCGCCCGATGTCCGCATCAGACGAGCCGCCTGCTGGCAGCAGAAGAATACGGCTTTGAGATTCACGTCGTGGATGAAATCCCAGTCGGCCTCGGTGATTTCCAGCGGATCGCGGCGCGTGAATCGCGCGGCGTTGTTGACCAGCCCGTCGAGACGCCCGAAGTGCGCGCCGACTTCGGCGAACAGCCGCTCGATCTCGGCGACACGCGCCAGGTCCGCCTGGAACACCGGGGCGCCGCCGCAGTCGGACGCCGTGCGCCGCGCCTGGTCGAGCGAGCCGTGGCAGTGGATCGCCACGCGGGCGCCTTCTTCGGCGAGACGCATCGCGATGGCGCGCCCGATGCGCTTGGCCGCGCCGGTGACGAGGACCACCTGGTCCTTCACATCATGCCGCGGTGGGGTCGCCATGCACTTCCACCTCTTCGGGCTCGACGCCGCGCCGCGCGGGCTCGGGCAGCTTGCCGCGCCAGTTGGCCCAGGCCCAGAAGATCGCCGTCGACGAGCTGAAGACGCCCGCGGCGGCGCCGAGGGCGCGCGGGCTGGCGTAATCGCTCGCGAGTCCGGCCAGCGTCATCGAAAGCATCATCGTCGCCCAGATCATCGACTCCATGGTCGAGAATACACGGCCGCGGTACTCGTCGGCGACATGACGCAGGAGCTGGCCCTGGTTCATCACCGACGAGACGGCGACGGCCGCGCGCGAAATCGCGATGAACACCAGCGCGTGCGTGAAATTCGTCATCTGGCTGAAGAGCACGTAGGCGCCGCCGTGCACGACGTAGCAGATCGAGATGGTCCGCTTGTAGGCGTCGAAGGCGATGCCGCGGCCGAACCAGTGGGCGACGGCGGCGCCGATGAGCAGGCCGATTCCCGCACAGCCCCAGATGGTCCCGATGCCGGCGGCGCCGCGTCCGAAGACCGTGTCGCCGAAAAGGCTGAAGAGAATCTGCGCCGCGCCCCCGCCGGTCGCCCAGCCGACGCCGACGAGCGCGATGGCGAACACCAGCGGCTCGCGGCGCATGTACCGCAGGCCCTCGCGATACTCGTGCCAGGGGCGCAGCACGCGGTCCTCGGAGAGGTCGCGGCGCTCGGCCTGGAAGCCGCCGGGTGCGCGCAGCCGGCCGATGCACAGCGCCGAGAACAGGAAGGAGATGGCGTTGAAGGCGAACGCCCATCGATATCCGAACTGCGTGACGCTGCCTCCGGCCAGCAGCGTGCCGACGGTCAGCGACGTCCACTGCGTCGCCTGCGTGAGCGAGTTGGCGGCGTGCAGCTCCTGTCGGCTCGCGATGACCGGCAGGATCGCCGACCGTCCGCTGGTGAAGAACGGCGAGGCGAACATCAGCAGGGCGCTCAGCGCATAGAGCGGCCAGGTGCGCGTCTCGTGAATCGCGAGCACGAAGCAGGCGGCGACGACGGCGCGCACCAGGTCGCTGGCGATCATGATGCGCTTGCGGTCCATGCGGTCGAGCAGGACGCCGGCGAGCGGTCCGGCGGCGATCATCGCCCCGGCGCGCGCCAGCATCACGCCGCTGACGGCCATGCCCGACCCGGTGAGCTTCAGCGCGAGACTGAAGACGGCGATGTTGTTGAAATGGTCGCCGATCTCGCTGACGATCTGGCCGAGCCACGTGAAGCGGTAGTTGCGGTTGTCGCGGAGCAGCGCGGCGAACCCGGGCATGCTCTAGACCCGCTCCCGCTCGCCGGCGACCCGACCCACCGTCTCACCCGCCTCCGGAAGAATGCCGGCGCGGCCCCCGCGCTCCACCAGCCACACGCCGGTGAGCACCAGGGCGCCGCCGGAAGCGAGCGACTTGGTGATCGGGTCGCCGAGAAGCGTCACCGCCATCGACATTGTAAGCACCGGCTGCAAGTAGGCGAAGGCAGCCAGGCGCGACGCCGGAATCCAGGTCAGCGCGTAGTAGAAGATCATGTAGGCGATCAGCGACGGAAACAGCGCCATGTAGACCAGGCTCGCCCATCCGGCCGCCGTCACGCCGGCGAACGAGAATTGCGCCGACTGCCAGATCGTGAGCGGCGCGAGCGCCACGGCGCTCCCCGCGTAGGCGATGGTGTTCATCGTCAGCGTGTCGTATCGCGCGGTGACCGACTTGCCGAGCACCGTGTAGAGCGAGAACGTCAGCGACGCGAGCAGGATCAGCACGTCGCCGAGCAGAGAGGCGTCGCGGCCCTTGGCGGCTTCCGACTGCAGCACGATGGCGCCGGAGGCGGCGATCGCCATGCCGACGACCTTCCGCGCGCCGATGGTTTCCTGGCCGAAGAGCGCGGCGAACAACAGCACCATGATGGGCGAGAAGGCGATGAGAATCGACGCGTGGCCCACGCTGGTGTGGCCGAGGCCCATGACGAAGAACACCTGGTTGGCGCCGATGCCCACGATGCCGAGCAGCACCAGGTTGCGGAGCTCGCGCGGTTCGAACCGGCGGGGCTTGCCGCGCGCGACAGCGAGGTAAAGCGGCAGAATCACGGCGCCCGCGATGGTCGCGCGCAGCGTCGCCGCCAGCAGCGAGGGAAACTCGCGCAACGCGATCTTGCCGACGATGAAGTTCAACGACCAGAACAACGCCATACAGCCGATGAGGCCGTACAGCTTCCACGGGGACGGCGCCCCGGGGCGGGATGAATCGATCAAGCCACGGTCTCCTCGCGCACCGTGATGTGGCGGATGAAGTCGAGGTCCAGATCGTACCCGAAGCCGGGGGAATCGCGAATCCCGATGGTCCCGCGCGGCGACACCTCGACAGGCGGCGAGATGATGTCGCGCGACCAGTAGCGCCCGCTGGCGGAGACGTCGCCCGGCAGCACGAAATTGGGAAGCGTCGACAGCGCGATGTTATGCGCGCGGCCGACGCCGCTCTCGAGCATCCCGCCGCACCAGACGGGAATCCCGGCGGACTGCGCGGCGTCGTGAAGCTTCTTCGCCTCCGCGAATCCGCCGACGCGGCCCAGCTTGATGTTGATGATGCCGCAGGCGCGCAGCCGGATGGCCTGCTCGGCGTGATGCGCCGACCGCAGGCACTCGTCGAGACAGATCGGCGTCTGGAGGCGCTGTTGCAGAGTGGCGTGGTCGATGATGTCGTCGTGCGCGAGCGGCTGCTCGATCATCATGAGATAGAAGTCGTCAAGCTTCGCCAGGTGATCGGCGTCGCGCAGCGTGTAGGCCGAGTTGGCGTCGGCCATCAGCTTGATGGAGGGGAAGCGCTCGCGCACGGCGCCGACGACGTCGACGTCCCAGCCCGGCTTAACCTTCATCTTGATGCGCTGGTAGCCGGCGGCGAGTTCGGTCTCGATCTTCGCGAGTAGCTGGTCGACCGAATCCTGTATGCCGATCGAGACGCCGCACGGGATCTCGCGCCGAGCACCACCGCCGATGTGCTCCCACAGAGGCTTGCCGAGAAGGCGCGCTTCCAGGTCCCAGATTGCCGTCTCGACGCCGCCGCGCGCCATGTTGTGGCCGCGGATATGCGCGGTCAGCGGCGCGACGGCTCCGGCGCCGGCGAGATCGCGCTTCAGCACGCGCGGAGCGGCGTAGTCGCGCGCGATCAGCCAGGCCGACTCGGTCCACTCCTCGTTGTAGAAGGGATTCTCGCCCGCGGTGATCTCGCCCCATCCCGAGACGCCGTCCGCGACGGCCTCCACCAGCACCATGTGACGCTCGTAGGTGCGCCCGAAGCTGGTCTCGAAAAAATGCACCAGCGGCATCCGAATCTGCCGCAGCCGGATCTGTTCTATTGCGATTCCCATTGGCCTATCAGATATGTCCCGGCGGTCTCCGACCGCTCGAAGCCGATGACGGCGAGGCCGCGAGAAAACAGATCGAGGAAGCGGTCGCCGGTGCGCTTCTGGATGTCGCGCGCCTGCTTCGGATCGTCGCGCCGCAGGCTTTCGACGACGGCGGGCACGTCGATGCGTTCGACGACGTCGCCGCGTGGGAACGGTTTCCCCGCAGAGATCGCCTCGGCGCGAGGCGTACGAATCCACCATTCGGCGACGCAGCGGTCGGTCGGCAGGCCGCCGTGGAGCGCGCTCGAAGTGATGCCGTACTGGTTGGGCACGAACCGGCGGACGACGGCGCCGAGCCGCTCGATGTTGAAGAACGCGTTGCGGAGCTCCAGCGGATCGAAGGTCCATTCGATGAGGTCGATGTTGCGCGCGAGGGCGTCGTCGCGCTGCGCGAGCTTGAGCATGCGGCCGATGCGCTTGTCGCGATAGGCTTCCTTGACGCCAAGCATGTGCGAGTGGAGATAAGTCTTCGGACCGGGCTTGAGGCCCGGAATCGCCAGGCAGAAGCCCACCATGTCATCCCCGTCGTAGGCGCCGAAGACGTGGCCTCCGATCTTGGCCGCCACCACGAACAGCCGCACGGGCAGCAGCTCGATGTCGGCGAAGTTCCAGATCTCCTGCTGAAGCCTGACGGCCTCTCGAAATTCGTCGATGGTGTGAAGCTGGCGCGCCTCGATCATAGCCCGGCGCTCTCGAGCGACTTTGCCTCCTGCCAGAGCGCCTCCATTTCAGCGATGCTCGACTCTTCCAGCTTCCGTCCGCGAGCCGCCAGCCCCCGTTCGACGTGCGCGAAGCGCCGCCGGAAGCGCGCATTCGACCCGCGCAACGCCTGCTCCGGGTCCACCTTGAGAAACCGCGCCAGGTTCACGACGACGAACAGCAGGTCGCCGATCTCGTGCTCCATCGCGGGCTGGTCGGCGGCGCGACGCGCTTCGTCCAACTCGCCGAGCTCCTCGCGGAGCTTATCGAGCACCTGCTCGGGCGACTCCCAGTCGAATCCGGCGCGCGCGGCCTTGGAACTGATGCGCTCGGCCTCGACCAGCGCGGGCAGGGAACGCGGGATGCGGTCGAGAAGTCCGCCGTCGTCGGGCTTGGCCGCTTCGCGCCGCTCGTCGGCCTTGATCTCTTCCCAGCGCCTGGTGACCGCGTCGGCGGTGCGCGCGTCGCCGTCGGCGAACACGTGCGGGTGCCGGCGGATCAGCTTCTCGGAGATGGCGTCGATGGAATCGTGAATGCGAAACCGGTCTTCCTCGGAGGCCATCTGCGCGAAGAAGACGGCTTGCAGGAGCAGGTCGCCGAGCTCGTCGGCGAGGCCGTTCCAGTCGCGCGCGTCGATGGCGTCCATCACCTCGTAGGTTTCTTCGAGGAGGTAGGGCTTGATGGTGTCGAAGTTCTGCTCGCGGTCCCACGGGCAGCCGCCGGGTGCGCGCAATCGCGCCATGATGCCGACCAGGCGCTCGAATTTGGCGCCGGCGCTTTCGGATGTGGCAGCTTCCATGGAACGAGACGAGGGATCGAAACCGCTGATCTTTTCAATCTACCATGTGATTATGTTCCGGCGGAGTTTTCTGGCCGCGGCGCTCTGCGCGACGTCCTACGCCCAGCGGATCATCACGACGATCGCAGGGACCGAGTACCTGTTCCCTGGCGACGGCCGGCCCGCGGTCAACGCGCCGCTCGGCGAAATCTCGGGCGTCGCCGTGGACGCCGCGGGCGCGTTGTACTTCACCGATCTCGGCAACGCCATGGTGATGCGCGTCGAGGGCAACGGCGCGATTCGGGTGATCGCCGGCAACGGCATCCGCGACATCAGCGGCGACGGCGGCGAGGCGCGCCGCGCGGCGGTGCGTTTTCCGTTGTCGCTGGCGATCGACGCCGCGGGCGCGGTGTTCATCGGTGACAGCGAGGTCGTGCGACGCGTCTCGCCCGCGGGGATCATCAGCAGCATCGCCGGCCTGCGTTTCCAGGAGCCACGCGCCATCGCCGTGGCGCCCGACGGAAGCATCTTCGTCGCCGACCGTCCCGCGCATCGGGTGTATCGGATCTCCGGAGGCGTCGCGCGCGTCTACGCGGGCGGCGGAACCTCGCTCGGCGACGGGGGGCAGGCAACGTCGGCGAAGCTCGAATCACCCGCCGGACTGGCGCTGGACGCCCAGGGCAACCTTTACATCGCCGACGAGGGCGACGGCGATTCGCGGGTGCGGCGCGTCAACCCGCAAGGGGTCATCACGACGTTCGCCGGGGGCGGCAATTCGTTCGCCGACGGAGCGGCCCCAACCGCGGCGCAGTTTCTGCGCGTGACCGGCGTGGCGGTGGAGTCCGCCGGAGCGGTCTACATCGCCGACGAGTCCGCCCGTCTCGTGCGGCGCGTGACTGGCGGCGCGATCCGAACGTTCGCAGGAGGCGGAGCGAACCAGGACCCCGATTTCCGCGGTCCGGCGCGCAACGCGGATATCGACGCCGCGTCGGTGGCCGTGGACGGGGCAGGGAACGTGTATATCGGCGGCCGCGGGCGACTCGTGCGGCGCGTGGATTCCTCGGGGACGCTCACGAGGTTCGCGGGGAACGGCGTGTTCCGCCTGGCCGGCGATGGCGGGCCGGCGATTGCGGCGACGCTGAACTCGCCGCTGCGAGTGGTCGTGGACGCCGCCGGGCGTGTAGTATTTCAGGACGCCGAGAACGGAAGGGTGCGGCGTGTCGGCGCGGATGGAGTGGTGAACACGATCGCGCTGCTCAACAAGCCCATCGGTCTGGCGCTGGACGGGGCGGGCGCCGTGGTCGCCGGCGAGTTCGCGAGGATTTCCCGGATTGACGCGGCGGGAAATGTCACGGCGGTCGCCGGCGGTGGAAGCTCGAAGGCCGATGGCGCGCTCGCGCGGGACACCGACGTCGGCTATCCGGTCGCCTTGACTTACGATGCGTTGGGGAATCTTTACTACGCGCCACTCGACGAGCACGTGGTGCGTCGCATCACTCCGGCGGGTGTCGTGACGACCGTGGCCGGCACGGGCGTCGAGGGATCGACGGGCGATTTCGGGCAGGCACGGCAGGCGCGGGTCGCGGGCGTGCGGGGAGTGGTGGTGGACCCGGGCGGGAACCTCTTCATCGCCGAAACCGGCGGCAATCGCGTGCGGCGCGTGACACCCGGCGGGATCATCACGACGGTGGCGCAGGTGGACAGCCCGGAACAACTGGCCGCCGACAGCGCCGGCAACATCTACATCACCGGCGGCAGCCAGGTCCGCCGGTTGGCGCCGGACGGGACGCTCACGGTGGTGGCCGGCAACGGGCTCTACGATTTTTCGGGTGACGGCGGCGATGCAACCCAGGCCGCCCTGGGCGGCGTTGGCGGAGTCGCCGTGGACGCGGCGGGCAATGTCTACATCGCCGATACGGGAAACCATCGCATCCGGAAGGTCTTGAGCGCCGCGCCGGGGTTCTCGGTGACGCCGGCCGCGTTTTCGTTTACCGCGCAGGCCGGAGGCGCCGCGCCGCGCGAACAGGCGGTGCACCTGACGTCGGCGGCTCCGCTGGCATTCACGTCGTCGGCGAGCGCGCCGTGGCTGGCGCTCGATCCGGCGTCGGGGACCATGCCGCTGAATGCGCACGTGCGGGTGAATCCCGCCGGTCTCGCGCCCGGCGAGTATCGCGCGACCATCACCGTTACAGCGCCGTCGGCCGTCCCATCGCAGGCGGCGATCTCCGTGACACTGACGGTTACGCCGGGCGCACCGGCGAGCCCGTCCGTCGGCACGACGAGTCTTCAGTTCTCGCTCACCGCGGGAGCGCGAACGTCGTCGCAACAGGTCCGCATCGTCAACGAGGGCGGCGGGGCATTCAATTTCACGGCGTCCGCGCGGGGAATCGGGCTCTCGGTGAGTCCAGCGGGCGGCACAGCGACGGCGGCGCAGCCCGGCGTCGTCACGGTTTCGGCGGACGGGTCCACGCTCGCGCCCGGAACATATCGAGGCGAAATTGTCGTGACGACGGAGGCGCCCGCGCGGACGTTCACGATTCCCGCGACCATTAGCGCCGGACGCGTCCAGCAGACGATTCTGCTCTCGCAGACCGGGCTGACGTTCGTCGCCGTGGTGGGCGGCGGCGCGGTCCCGCCGCAGGACGTGGGCGTGCTGAACGTCGGCCAGGGCACGATGAACTGGACGGCGAGCGCCACGGTGCTTCGCGAGGACGTGCCGCGATGGCTGAATGTCGGGCCGGCAGCGGGAGCAAGCACCGCGGGCGCGCTGACGGTGCCCTCCATCACCATCGGTGTCGACTTCACGGGCCTCGCGCCGGGCGACTACTACGGCCAGGTGACGGTCGCCGCACCGGAGGCCGACAACTCACCGCAGTTGGTCTCGGTGGTGCTGAATGTTCTTCCGGCGGGTCAGAACCCGGGCCCGCTGATACGACCGACGGGGTTCATTTTCGTAGGCGAAGAGGGCGCGTCGCCGGGATCGCAGGACTTGTTCGTTTCGATCCTCACCGCGAGCACCACCAGCTTCATCACCGGCCGCACGCCGGAGCCTCCGAACGCGCTGTTCTCGGCGACGCCGCCGCAGGGCGCCGTAGTACCCGGGACGCCGTTCCGTATCGTGCTTCAGCCCTCGTTCCGGAATCTCACACGTGGGATCCGCCAGGGCACGCTGACGCTCGACTTCAGCGACGGCCGGTTTCAAACCGTGCGTGTACTGCTCGTCATCGTGCCGCCCGGCGGGGCCGGGAGCGCATCGATTCGCGCGACGCACAGCAACTGTACGCCGGCCACGCTGCGCTCCGAGTTCACGCTTGTCGCCAAGAGCTTTCTGGCGACGGTCGGATGGGGCACGCCGATCGAGACGCGCGTGGTGGACGATTGCGGCCACCCGTTGACTTCCGGCGCTGTCGTGGCGAGCTTCGACAACGGCGACCCGCCGATGCCCTTGAATCATACCCAGGACGGGCGCTGGTCCGGAACCTGGACGCCACGGCGCGCGGGCTCGACGGGATCGGCGGTGATCCGGCTTTCGTCGACCACGCGCGACCGCGCGCTCACCGGCGAGTCGTCGATCGACGGCAGCCTGAGGGACAATCCGAATCCGGTGGTGGTGTTCGCGGGCGGCGTGGTGAGCGCGGCCAGCGCGTCGGAAGCGGCGCCGCTGGCGCCCGGAGGATTCATTTCGATCTACGGGCGCGGGCTGGCGGACTCCGTCGCAAGTTCGACGCAGGTTCCGCTGGCGACCCAACTCGGCGCAACGAGGGTGTTCCTACAGGGCCGCGCGCTCCCGCTGCAATTCGTGAGCGAAGGGCAGATCAACGCGGTGCTGCCTTACGGGCTGCCGCTCGACACGCGGTTGCCGCTGGTCATCTATCGGGGCGTGCGTGGAACGGCGATCGAGACCTTCGCCACGGCCGCGGCGCAGCCGGCGATCTTCGCGAACGACGGCGTGGTGGCCGGGCTGGAGTCGCCCGTGGCCGCGGGCGATGCCGTGACGATCTACTGCGAGGGGCTGGGCGAGGTGGACGCGCCGGTGGCGGCGGGGTCGGCGTCGCCGTTCGAGCCGCTGGCACGCGTGCGAGGCGACGTGACGGTGACGATCGGCGGCCGGCGCGCGGAGGTGCTGTTCGCGGGGTTGGCGCCGGGATTCGCCGGACTCTACCAGGTGAACGCGATCGTGCCGGCGGACGTCTCTGGAGCCGTGGACGTGGTGGTATCGGCGGGCGGCCAGTCGAGCGCACCGCGGCGGATCACGGTGCGTTAGCGTGTACGATCTTCGGTCGCCGGCGGAGGCGGTGACGTTCGCCGACTGGGTCCGCAAGGGACTCGGCCGCGCGGCGCTGGCGATCGAGGCGCACGGCGACGCGCCGTATCGGGAGGCGCTGCTCTACGCGTTCACGCACGACGAGCGGTTCGATCGTCAATGCGAAGAGAGCCGTGCTCCTTACTTGTGGGAGTTGATTCAGCTCGGCGGGGATGTCCCGCCGTATCGGGAGGCAGTCCTGGCGGAACTCCGATCATGCGGAGACGAAGACAACCTCTCCCAGCTATTCGAGGTGGCGGCGCTGTTCGCGCGCGAGGGCGACGCCGGGATGCGGCAGGCGATGTACGACGCCATCGACGCGGGCGGCTTCAATCTGACCGGGGCGGACGAACTCGTCAAACTGGACGGAGCCCGCGCGTTTTGGTTCGCGGTGGTCCGCTCCACGAACCTGGGGGCCGAGGATCAATGGATGCTGCGCCGCCTTCTGACTACCATCGCGGAGCGCGACGGCGCCGACGCCGCCAGAACGGCGGAGTCACAGCTCGAAGCTGGGAATCCCGCGTTCGCCGGGTTCCTGAGGGAGGAGCGGGATTGGATAGCGACATATCGACGTCCCAGTGAGGAAGAGCTGCTCGAAGCTGCCGGTCACTTGGAGACCGAAACCGATCCAGAAAAAGTGGCTCCGATCCTCCGGAAATTCAGAAACCGGCCGTTTCCGGGGCCGCCCAGGCGACTGATCGAGCTTGCAAGAGCCAGCGATAAACGCGTAGCGCGCGCGGCAATATCCGCGCTGGGCCAGATCGAGGGCGACTTGGTGCGCGCCTTCGCGGAGGAGTTGATGGAGAGTCCCGAGCGTCGCTGGTGGGCGGCGGAGTTGATGGCGAAGAACTACCGTGACGGCGACCTCCGGCGGATCGAGCAGTGGCTCGCGCAATGCCCCGACGACAATCATTACCACTGGCTGGGCATGGACGCGCGCCAGGTGATCAAGTCGAATCCATCGCCGGAGGGCGAGCCCCTGTTGGTGGCGCTATACGAGAACGGCCGGTGCTCGCTGTGCCGGTCGGGATGCGTCGAGCTCCTGGTCAGAATGACGGCGCTGCCGGCCTGGATGCGCGACGAGTGCCGCTTCGACTCCAATGCGGGGACCAGGGAACGGGTGGAGGCGTAAGACCGGGCGGCTCGGAGCGGCGGCGCTACTTCACCGGCGAGTAGGCCGTCGCCCGATAGAGCGACATCTGGATCACGCTGCTGATCTGCCCGTGCCGGTCGATGGACTCCTGGCGCACCTTGACCCACTCGGGGTCGGCGCCAAAAGCGGTCCAGGCCTTTTCGCGCGCGGCCAGCGAGTCGAACGGGATCAGGTAGGTGAGGTTGGGCATGTTGGCGCCGACGAGCGTCGACGTATAGAGAATCGGGTGCACGCCGACGCGGTGGAATATTTTGATCTCCGGCCCGGCGAAGCGCTCGTGCAGCGCCTTGAGCTGCCGCCAGGTCGGCGAATGGTAGATGCGCAGCTCGAAGATGCGCGGTGCGCGGCCGGCGGGCGAAGGCTGGATTTCGGGCGAATAGCCGGTGGCTTCGAGCAGCGTGCTGGTGACCTGCTCGAACGGCGGCTCCGCGCCGGCCTCCAACTTTTCCAGTCCGGCGAGCACTTCGGGCGCCTGCGCGATCTTCGGGCGGAGTTTCGCGAGCGCCTCCAACGATTCGTATCCCGTGACCAGCGCGATTTGCGGCATGTGCGGCGCGATCAGCGCTTCGAGGGCGATCACCGGCCCGGAGTGCACCTTGCCCATCGCCGGCAGCAGCGACTTGCCAAGGAACTCGTGCACTCGCGCCGGCTGCGTGCCCGCGCGCAGAAAGTACTGGTCGAACGTGTAGATTCCCGTTTTCTTCGAGTCCGCCGCGGCGGCGAACGATGGCGCGAACATCCCAGCTCCTCCTATTGCGTGCAGAAAACCCCGTCGGCGCATGAGCTTTTTCATTGTATGCCAAAGTAGAAAGTGACCCGATGCGGATCGTTCTTCTGATCGCGGCGGCTGCGTCGCTCCACGCCGCCGACTACCGCGCACCCGCCGGCACGCGGGCCGTCGCCGTGCGGCGCGGCGCGGAGTCGATCCTTCCGGGAGGGCGCATCGTGTCGCCCGTGGGGCGGCAGGCGATCGTCGGGCCGGGCGCGCGCGGACTGGCGATCAACGCCAAGGGGGACCGGGTGGCCGTCGCAAACGCTGGCACGATTTCGGTGCTGCGCGTCGACAGGAATTCGTGGCACATGGAGCACGTCGACCCGCTGGATCGCGAGCGCGAGGACGATGCGAAGGGCACGCCGGTGCTCAACTTCGAGGCGCTCGCTTTCGCCGACGACGATCAGATCTTCGCTTCGGAGGGAGGGTCCGGACGGGTGCGCCAGATCGACACTGGGAACGGCAGGACGCGGCACATCTTCGATGTGAACGAACCGAAGTTCCCGGGCAGCGTCTCGGGCGAACTGGCGTTCGACCGCGTTCGTCAGATTCTCTACGTCGTCGACCCGGCGAGCGGGCGATTGGTGGGGATCGACACGCGCAGGCGAAGGCAGATCGTCTCACCAGAAATACCCCGGCCGCATGCGATCGCACTGGCGCCGGACGGACGCCGTGCCTATGTCTCCAGTGGCGCGGACTCGCTCGCGGTCGTCGACCTGGAGAATCCCGCCGCGGCCATAGTGACGTCGATGGTGCGAACGGGCGCGCCGGGCGAGTTCTCCTCGCTCGCAGTCTCGGCAGACCATGTCTTCGCCGCCGACCCGGTACGTGACGCCGTCACTGTCGTCGACGCGCGCGACGCCAAGGTCGTCGCCGAGATATCGATCCGCATTCCGGGACTGGAGTCGCTGCGCGGCGTCGCGCCTGTCGCGGCCGTATTTCACGCGCCGACCGGCTGGCTCCTGGTCGCCGAGGCCGGCATCAACGCGCTCGGCGTGATTGACGTCGCCGCGCGAAAAGTGATCGGTCACATTCCGACGGCGTGGAGCCCGAGAAGGGTCGCGGTGCACAACGATCTCATCTGGGTCGCGAGCGCGCACGGCCACGGCGTCGGCCCCAACGCCACCAAGGACGGTCGGCGCCTCGGAGCGCGCCTGGGCACACTTCAGCATTTCGCATTTCCCGACGTTTCCGAGCTCGACAAGCTGACGGCGCGCGTCATGGAGAACAACGGCTTCGTTCCGCGCAAGGACGACCCGTTGCCGCTGCCGGTCGACGTCCGGCACGTCGTCATCGTCGTCAAGGGGAATCGCAGTTACGACGAGATTCTCGGCGACATCGAGTTCGCCTCCAACGGCCCGGTGAACGGCGCTCCGACGCTGGCAAGGCTGGGCCGCTACGGCGTGATTCTCCAAAGCCGTCAGGCGCTGCAAACGCGTCTCGGCGTGCGAAACGTCAACGTGACGCCGAACCATCATGCGCTGGCGCAAGGCTGGAGCATGAGCGACAACTACTACGCCGCCCCCTTGCCGGCCCCTGCCGCTCTCGGCCGGCACCTGGCGGCGCACGGCATCAGCTTCCGCGAGTTCAGCGACGCATACCCGCGGTTCGACCCGCGCGTACCGGATCAGTATCGCGCGACGCGCTTCATCGAGGAGATCGACAAGTACGAAAAGGCCGGCGCCCAGTTTCCGCGCGTCGTCTTCCTGCACCTGCCGAATGGGCGCACCGCGCCGCCGCGCTCCGAGGACGGCTTTCCGTTCGAGGCCAGCTACATCGCCGACAACGACTACGCGCTCGGCCGGGTCGTGGAGCGCCTCTCGCGATCGCCCTGGTGGAAGCAAATGGCGATCCTGGTAGCCGACGACGACGCCCAGGGGCTTGACCACATCGACGCGCGCCGCACGGTGTTCATCGCGGTGGGCCCGTACGTGCGGAAGAATTACGTGTCGCATTTCAACACCAGTTTTCCGGGGCTCCTGAAGACCGCGCTGCGCCTGGTGGGCGCGCCGCCGATGAATTTGTTCGATGCGACCGCGTCCGATCTCGCCGACTGCTTCACGTCGACGCCCGACTTCGCACCGTACGAGCTCCAACCCGCGCGGCCCGAGGTGTTCGATCCGTCGAAAGTTCGCGCGCCGCAACGGGAGTCGTCGCAATGAGCGCCGTGGCGGCGGAAGCGCTCGAAGCGCTACTCCGCCGGACCTTTATCGACTTCCAGCAGACCGAGGAGTTCCTCGCGCGTCCGCTGATCGTGAACCGCGCCGAGGGACTTTACTACTGGGACATCCACGGCCGGCGCTACTTCGACGCCATCGGCGGAATCTTCGTCGCCGTGCTCGGCCACCGGCATCCGCGCGTCATGGAGGCCATGCGGCGGCAGATGGAGAAGATCACCTTCGCGCCTCCTCTGCACGGGATATCGGACGTGACGCTCGAGTTTGTCGCGAAGCTCGGGTCGGTGACGCCCGGCGCGCTCGACTTCGTGAAGCCGTTTAGCGGCGGATCGGAGGCGGTGGAGGCAGCGCTGAAATTCACGCGGCAGTACTACAAGCAGACCGGGCGCGCGGAGAAGTACAAGGTCATCAGCCGCTATCGCGGGTATCACGGAGGAACCTTCGGCGCGCTGGCGGCGACGGGAACCGGCGCGCGAAAGTCGAAATTCGAGCCGCAGATGCCCGGCTTTCTGAAGGTCTTCCCGCCAGACCATTACCGGCAAGACTTCCCCGACTGGGACGCCTGCTGCCGCTTCGCCGCGCGCGCCTTCGAGGACGTGATCGCCGCCGAGGACCCGCGCACCGTGGCGGCGGTCATCGTCGAGCCGATCAGCAACACGGGCGGCATCGTCACGCCGACGGATGAATACTTCCGCATCCTGCGCGACGCCTGCGACCGCCATGACGTGACGCTCATCTTCGACGAGGTGATCACAGGCTTCGGCCGCACAGGCTCGATGTTCGCCGCGCAGACCTTCGGGACGACGCCCGATATTATCTGTTGCGGCAAGGGCCTCTCGAGCGGCGCCATCCCGATGGGCGCGATGGCCGCGCGCGAGGATATGTCGCGCGCGTTTCTCGGCGCGGAGGGCGACGACGTGCAGTTCATGCACGGCCACACGTTCGCGGGGAATCCGCTGGCGTGCGCGGTGGGGATCGCGGTGATCGACGAGATCGTCGAGAAGCGGCTGGCGGAGAAGGCGGTGCGGTTGGGCGCTTATCTGCGCGAGAAGCTCGAAGGGCTGGCGAAGCTCGGCGTGCTGCGCGAGGTGCGCGGCAAGGGTGTGTTCCTCGGCGTCGAGGTGACCGAGGGGCTCGGACGAGCGCTCAAGCGGACGGCGCTGGCGAACGGGCTGATTCTTCGCGTCGACCCGAACTGGTTCGCAGTGGCGCCGGCGCTGACGGCGGCGGAGGCGGACCTCGACGAGATGGTCGCGCTGATCGAGAAGAGTCTGGTCGACGCGCTCGAGGCGCGTGGGCGGTGATCAGCCGCGAGGTGCTGGTCACGGCGCTCGAGCGGCTGTCGGCACGGCTCGGCGAGCAGGACATCGTCGGGGAGATCGCGCTGATCGGCGGGACCGCGATGATGATCGCATTCCAGGCGCGGCAATCGACCAAGGACGTGGATGCCGTGTTCGCGCCCGCTGCCGAGATTCGGCGAGCCGCGGCCCTGGTCGCCCGGGAGCTCGGCCTGGAGGAGGATTGGCTGAACGACGCGGGCAAGGGGTTTCTCTCGCCGGCCGGGCAGTTCACTACAGCGCCGTTGCCGGTGTTGCCGAACCTGCGGGTGCTCGTTCCGACGGCGCCGTACATGCTCGGGATGAAGGTCGCGGCGGCTCGCGCCGGCGGCGGAGGACGTGTCGGCGATAAGCGTGATATCGAGTTTCTTATCCGGTTGTTAGGCCTGCGAACTCCTGAGGAGACAATTGAAGTAGTGCGCCAGTATTACGCCGATGCAGCCTTGCTTCCCCGGTGCCTCTACCTGGTGGAGGAGATCTTCGAAGGCTTGAGCCGCGGAGGGGCAAGGTGAACCTTCGGCCCCGATCGCTTGCCGAGACGGCACGCCGAACAGCCACTTTCGAGGATTTCGGCGACCATCTCGCCGACTTCCTTCACTACTTCGAATCGTCGCCCAACCTGGCGAGCCTCGCTAACGAACCGCCGCTGCTCGACGGCCGCTTCCCCGAGGGCCGCGTCGCCGACGCCTATCTCGCCGCCGTCGCCGCCGCCCTCGCCGACCGCATCGGCGAGGTCCGCCCGCGATGGACCTGGGCGCCGTGCCGTTTCCTCGACTCACCCTGGTTCGCGACGCCCGGCGCCGCCATGCGCGCCACGCTGATTCTCGAGAGCCCCGCCAGTTTCCGGGAGCGCAACCTGTTCGTCACCGCCAACGCGCTCTCGGTTGCCTGATCACTCGTATCGCAGCGACTCGGCCGGCGCGATGCGCGTCGCCGACCGCGCCGGGTAGATGGTCGCGAGGAAGCTGACGAGGATCGCCGCCGCGGGGACCCAAAGGCCGTCGATGAGCCGCGGCTCGAAGGGCACGTAGGCGAGCGCGTAGACGGTGTCATCCAGTTGAATCCAGCGGCCGCGGTCGGCCAGATAACTCAGGCTGTAGCCGGCGATCAAACCGAGCACGGTCCCGGCGGCTCCAATGATCACGCCCTGCAACCGGAAGATGCGCCCGATCTGCTCGCGGCGCGCCCCCATCGACAACAGAATCGCGATGTCGCGATGCTTCTCCATGACCATCATCACGAGCGAGATCAGAATGTTCAGCGCGGCCACCATCTGAATCAGGCCGATGGTGATCACCGTCACGACGCGCTCCATCTTCAGCGCGCCGAGAATGTGGCGATGCTGTTCCTTCCAGTGCGTCGCCGCGAAGCGCTCACCGCCGATGCGCTCGGCGTCGCGCGCGGCCTCCTCGGCACGGTCGGGATCGCGGAGCCGCAACTCGATCGCGTTGACGACGTCTTCGACGCCGAGAATCCTCTGCATGGTGGCGATGGTGGTGAAGGCGAGCGTCGAGTCCAGGTCGTAGAAGCCCGACTCGAACACGCCGGTGACGCGCAGGTAGTGCGAGCTCGGCCGCGAGCCGAACGGCGTCATCTCGCCCTGCGGGCTGAGCACGGTGATCTGGTCGCCGACCTTGAAACCGGTCGACTGCGCCAGCTTCGATCCCAGGATGATTCCCGGTCTCCCCTTGAACTCCTGCCAGCTCGCGGGCGAGCCTTCCTTGAGCTTGCCGAGCACTTCGAAGCGCCCCAGGCTGTCCGGCGGAATCCCCTTGACGACCGCGCCGGCGGGTTGCGACGGGCTGGCGACGTAGACGCTGCCGTAAAGCGTCGGCGTGACCTGAGTGACGCCGGGGATCGTCTCGAGTTTCGCGAGCAACGCGCGCCACTCGGCGATGCCGAAGCCCGGCGTGCGCTCCTGCACGCTGACGTGCGCGGCCGCGCCGAGCAGATTGCGTTGCAAGGTCCCTCGGAACCCGTTGTTGATCGCGAGCGCGATGATCAGCGCCATGACACCCGCCGCCACACCGGCGACCGAGATCGCGGTGATGATGCTGATGACGGCCTGCTTTCGCCTGGCGGTGAGATACCGCAACGCGACGAACAGCTCGAAGTGTCTCACGGGACCGTCTTCATGGAGCGAGGCTCGCGAGACGATCCGCCAACCCGATCGGTCCTTCGGGCCGTAGCAGCGGGAAGAGGATCACGTCGCGGATGGAGCGCGAGTTCGTGAAGATCATCGTGAGCCGGTCGATACCGATGCCTTCGCCGCCAGTCGGCGGCAGACCGTAACACATGGCGCGCAGATAGTCCTCGTCCATCTGGTGCGCTTCCTGATCGCCGCGCTCGCGCATGGCGATCTGTTGCATGAAGCGGCGCCGCTGCTCCAGCGGATCGTTCAGCTCCGTGTAGGCGTTGCCGATCTCCATGCCGGCGGCGTAGATTTCGAAGCGGTCGACGAAGGCGGGGTCTTCGGCGTTGTTCTTCGCCAGCGGCGAGACCTCCACCGGGTACTCGTAGATGATGGCCGGCTGAATCAGCTTCGGTTCGACCATGCGCTCGAACAGTTCGACCAGCGCTTCGCCCGGCGAAGATTTCGACGTCCGCGCCTTCAACCACGCCGGGTCGCGCACCTGTTCCGGCGCCGGCTTGCCGTCGCCTTCCCAGAACGCTACCACCGCCTCGCGCATCGTATAGCGGCGGATGTCGCCGAAATCGAGCCTCGCGCCTTCGTACTCGACGACCGCGTCGCCGGTGGCCTCGATGGCGGCGTCGCGCAGCAGTTCGCAGGAAAAGTCCATCAGGCCGTGGTAGTCCGTGTAGGCCTGGTAGAACTCCAGCATCGTGAACTCGGGATTATGCTGCGTCGAGACGCCCTCGTTGCGGAAATTGCGATTGATCTCGTAGACGCGGTCCAGGCCGCCGACCACCAGGCGCTTCAGGTACAACTCGGGCGCGATGCGCAGGTACAAGTCCACGTCGAGCGTGTTGTGATGCGTGACGAAGGGGCGCGCCGTCGCGCCGCCGTAGAGCGGCTGCATCATCGGCGTCTCGACTTCGATGAAGCCGCGCGCCTCGAGCTGGCGTCGCAGCGAGGCGATCAGGCGGCTGCGCGCGACGAAGACGCGCCGGACGTCGGGGTTGGCGATCAGGTCGAGGTATCGCTGGCGGTAGCGCGTCTCGACGTCTTCCAGGCCGTGCCATTTTTCCGGCATGGCGAGCAGCGTCTTGGCGAGGAAGTGCAGCTTCTCGACGTGGACACTGAGCTCGCCGGTGCGCGTGCGGAACAGGTAGCCTTCGGCGCCGATGATGTCGCCGGCGTCGAGATGCTGGTAGAGATTCCAGTCGCGCTCCGCCACGGCGTCCTGCCGGACATAGAGTTGCAGCCGGCCGCCCTCCTGCGCGATGTGCGTGAAGCCCGCCTTGCCCATGCGGCGAACGGTGGCGATGCGGCCGCAGACGCGAACGCCGACGCGAGCGGCCAGTTCCTCGGCGGTGCGCGCGCCGAAGCCGTCCAGTATCGCCGGAACGGTGTGGGTGAAATCGAAGCGGTGGCCGTAGGGGCGGAATCCGAGCGCCTCGATTTCGCGCACGCGCGCCACGCGTTGTTGCAGGAGATCGTCTTCGAGGGACAAAGGTCCCTTCATTATAATGGACGGTTGCTTTCGCTCTCGATCGTCATTCCCGCCTACAACGAGCACCAGCGGCTTCCGGCGACCTTGGAGGCGATCGACGCATATCTGCGTCGCGGCGCCTGGGAGTCGTACGAGGTTCTGGTGATCGACGACGGTTCACGGGATTCGACCGCGGATGTCGCCGCCGAATTCGCGCGGACTCACCGCTACTGCCGGGTGCTCAGGAATCCCGGCAACCAGGGCAAGGGCTACAGCGTGCGGCACGGCATGCTGGAGGCGCAAGGCGAGTGGCGACTGTTCACCGACGCGGATCTGTCGGCGCCAATCGAGGAACTCGACAAACTCATTGCGGCTGCCCGCGACGCCGGAGTGGACCTGGCGATTGGCTCGCGGGCTCTCCAGCGCGAGTTGATCGGGGTGCACCAGTCGGCGTTTCGCGAGTGGGCCGGGCGAATCTTCAATCTGCTGATGCAGATCGTCACCGGCCTGCGGTATTGGGATACGCAGTGCGGCTTCAAGCTGTTTCGGGGCGACGCCGCCCGCGAGATCTTCCGGCGGCAGCGCATGATGCGCTTCGGCTTCGACGCCGAAGTGCTGTTCATCGCGCGCAAGCTCGGCTACCAGGGCGTCGAGGTGCCGGTGCGGTGGAACCACTGCGAGGGAACCAAGATCGGCATGTTCACCGACAGCCTCGACATGTTCCTCGACCTGCTGCGGCTGCGGCGGAATCACTGGATGGGGCGGTATCGCTAGCAGCGACTGGCGCCGTCGCGGAGGTCGGGAACAGCGGCTGAGATACAATGCGGGCATGACGACCCCCATTTCCGCCGGCCGACGCGCGATTCTCAAGGCAGGCGGCGCACTCGCCCTGCAATCCGGATTCCCGGCCATCCTGCGCGGCCAGGCCGCACAGCCGATCAAAGTCGGACTCGTTGGATGCGGCGGGCGCGGAACCGGGGCCGCCAGCCAGGCCCTCAAGGCCGACGATTACTCACAGATCACGGCCGTCGCCGACGTCTACCAGGAGCGCATCGACCAGTGCCTGGCGCGGCTCAAACGCGCCGCCGAGCCTAAGGTGCAGGTGAAACCCGAGCATCAGTTCGTCGGCCTCGACTCGTACCGGAAGCTCATCGAGAGCGGCGTCGACGTGGTGCTCCTGGCGACCCCGCCGGGCTTCCGACCTCTGCACCTGCGTGCGGCCATCGCCGCCGGGAAGCACGTGTTCTGCGAGAAGCCGGTGGCGGTCGACGCGCCGGGGGTGCGCAGCGTGCTCGAAACGGCGCGCATGGCGAAGGAGAAGAATCTGTCGCTGGTGTCGGGCTTCTGCTGGCGCTACAGCAACCTGGCCGGCGAGCCGATCCGCCGCGTGCTCGACGGCGCCATCGGCGACGTGGTGGCCTACTACGCGACCTATTACACCAATCCGGTCAAGCCCATGCCTCCCGCCGGCCAGCGGCCCGCCGGGATGAGCGACGTCGAATGGCAAATCTCCAACTGGTACAACTTCTCCTGGCTCTCGGGCGACGGACTGGTGGAGCAGGCGGTCCACAGCGTCGACAAGGTCGGCTGGGTGATGCGTGACGCCGACCCCGTGAGCTGCGTGGCCGTCGGCGGCCGGCAGATTCCGGCGCACGGCGGCAACATTTTCGATCATATCGAGGCGAATTACGTGTTTAATAACGGAGTTCGCGCGTTCGTCGTGCACCGGCAGATCGAGAATTGCCACAACGAGAACTGCGATTACGTGCTCGGAACCAAGGGACAGCTCGTCATCGGACGCGGCCCGGTGCCGCGCATCACCGGCGAGACCGACTGGACGTTCTCGGGCCCTCGGAACGACATGTACCAGGCCGAACACGACGCGCTGTTCGCCGCCATTCGCCGCGGCCAGCCCATCAACGACGGTGTGTGGATGGCGCACAGCACCATGATGGGCATCATGGGCCGCATGGCCGCATACACGGGCCAGCAGGTCACCTGGGAACAGGCCATGGCGTCACAAGAGAAGCTCTACCCGGACACGCTCGAATGGAACGGCCAATTCGAAGCGCCGCCGCTCCCGCTGCCGGGGCGGACCAAACTGGTGTGATGCGCCGGTTCCTGGCGCTGCTGGCGGCCCTTCCGCTCGCCGCCGCGATCGACTTCCGTACCGAAGTGCAGCCGGTGCTGGAGCGCTACTGCATCAGTTGCCATGGCGCTACGGCCGGCTCGGGCGACCTCCGACTCCACGACCCCGCCGTATGGCGCAAGTCGCCGCATCGCGACCGGCTCGTCGTCCCCGGCAAGCCCGCCGAGAGTCGCCTGGTGATCGTGATGGAGCTTCCCGAGGGAACGCGCGGCGTGATGCCGCTGGTGGCCCCGTTCGTCCCGAAGGCGTCGATCGCGAAGATTCGCGCCTGGATCGCCGAGGGCGCGCACTGGCCCGAAGGGCTCATCATCGGCCCCAGGAAATCCGGGCGCGCCGACGACCTCGATCTGGTGCGCGACCTCCACGAGCGCATCGCGGCGAACAGACCGCCGGCAGCGATGTCGCCCTACAAAGTCACGATTCCCGCCACCGACGTCTCGTTCGAGATGGTGCCCATCCGGGGCGGGGAGTTCGTCATGGGGACGCCCGCGGGTGAGCCGGGCCGGCGCGACGACGAAGGCCCGCAGCACAAGGTCGCGGTGGAGCCGTTCTGGATGGCGGCGCGCGAGGTGACCTGGGACGAGTATCGCCTCTTCATGTTCTCGCGCGAGCCGAAAGACGAGCTGGTCGACGGCGTCAGCCGCCCGACGCGCCCCTACGTCGAGATGTCCTTCGGAATGGGCATCAACGGGTACCCGGCGATCAGCATGACGCACCACGCCGCGAGCAAGTACGCGCAGTGGCTCAGCGCGAGGACCGGTCATTTCTATCGCCTCCCGACCGAGGCCGAATGGGAGTACGCCTGCCGCGCGGGATCGACGACGGCCTACTCGTTCGGCGGCGACGCGTCGGCGATGGGCGAACACGGCTGGTTCGACGCCAACAGCGACGGCAAGTACGCGCTCGTGGGCCGGAAGAAACCCAACGCCTGGGGCCTGTACGACATGCACGGCAACGCCGCCGAATGGGTGGTCGACCAGTACGCCTTCGATTTCTACGCGAACAAGGGCAGGCTGTTGTGGGCGCCCTCGAAGACGCCGTATCCGCACGTGGTGCGTGGGGGCTCCTGGGCGGAGCCTGCCGCCGACTGCCGATGCGGCGCGCGGCGCTTCTCGGACCCGTCGTGGAAGCAGCAGGACCCGCAACTCCCGAAGAGCATCTGGTATCTGACCGACGCGCAATGGGTCGGGTTCCGCCTGGTGCGACCCCTGCGCCTCCCGACGCCGGAGGAAATGCACCGGCTCTGGAACAACGGTGTGGAGCAGGAGTAGCGCGATCCTGGCGCTGCCGCTTGCGCTGATCGGCGGCGAGCGCTGGGAGTGGGCCGAGCCTGCCATGGGCACAGTCGCGCGCATAACGGCGTACGCGCCCGATGCCGCACCGGTGCGGGCCGCCTTCGCTAGGATCCACGCGCTCGATGCGGCGCTTTCCGATTACAAGCCGGAAAGCGAACTCATGCGGCTCTGCCGCCGCGGTCGTGCGGGTCCGGTCGCAGTGAGCGACGATTTGTTCCGCGTCCTCGCGCTGTCGCAGGAGATCGCCGGGGCGAGCGATGGCGCGTTCGACGTGACGCTCGGACCCGTAGTCCGGCTATGGCGGCAGGCCCGCGCGGAGAAGCGACTGCCGACACCGGAGGAACTCGCGCGAGCGCGCGCGGCGGCGGGACACCGTAATCTGGTCGTCCGCAGCGGCGCCGTCGAGTTGCTCGCCGAAGGAATGTCGCTCGACCTCGGTGGAATCGCCAAGGGATTCGCGGCCTCGGAGGCGCTTGCGGCGATGCGGGCGCTCGGCGTCAGGCGCGCAATGGTGGCGATCGGCGGCGACCTGGCGCTCGGCGATCCGCCTCCCGGCGCCGATGGCTGGCGCATCGCCGTGCGCGGCGAAGTGCTCACTCTGCGCAACGTCTGCATCTCGACTTCGGGCGACGCCGAGCAGTTTGTCGAGATCGGCGGCGTCCGCTACTCGCACATCGTGGACCCGCGCACCGGCGTGGGGCTGCGCAATCAACGCGAGGTCACGGTGATGGCCCCGTCGGGAGCGATCGCCGACGGGCTGGCGACGGCGGTGAGCGTTCTCGGCGTCGAGCGCGGGCGCACGCTGCTGAGAGAATTCCCTGGCGCGCGGCTCCATTGGCTCGCGCCGCCCGCGCTACCATAGTCAACATGATCGCTACCGCAACCGAAGTCCGGACATTGCAGTACCTCGTCGGCGGCCGCTGGGTGAGCGGCTCGGGCGCCCTCCACGATGTGATGAATCCAGCGACCGGCCAGGTCGTCGCGCAGGTCCCCTACGCCGACGCCGCGGAGGTCGACCGCGCCGCTCGGGCGGCGCATGAGGCGTTCCTTTCGTGGCGCGAAGTGCCCGTGGTCGACCGCGTGCAGGTGCTCTATCGCTTCAAGACGCTGCTCGACAAGCACCAGGACGAGCTGGCGCGCATCGTCACGACGGAGAATGGCAAGACGCTCGACGACGCGCGCGGCTCCGTGAAGCGCGCGATCCAGATGGTGGAAGTCGCCTGCGGCATGCCCTCGCTGATGATGGGCGATTCGCTGGCGAACGTCTCGCGCGGCATTGACTCGGCATCGATCCGCCAGCCTCTGGGCGTCTGCGCCGGAATCACGCCGTTCAATTTCCCTGCGATGGTGCCAATGTGGATGTACCCGTTCGCCATCGCCTGCGGCAACAGCTTCATCCTCAAGCCGTCGGAAAAAGTGCCGCTCACGCCGACGCGCGCCGCCGAGCTGCTGGCCGACGCCGGCGTCCCCGAGGGTGTCTTTAACCTGATTCACGGCGACCGCGTGGCGGTGGATGCCTTGCTGGCGCATCCGCTGGTGAAGGCGATTTCCTTCGTCGGCTCGACGCCGGTGGCGAAGTACATCTACGAGACCGCGGCCGCCAACGGCAAGCGCGTGCAGGCGCTCGGCGGCGCGAAGAATCACCTGGTGGTGATGCCGGACGCCGACCTGCCGAAATCGGTCGAGGCCATCATGAGCTCGGCGTTCGGCGCTGCCGGCGAGCGGTGCCTCGCGGGGAGCGTGCTGGTGCCGGTCGGCGACGTGGCGGAGCCGCTGCTCGATCTTCTGGTGAAGCAGGCGCGCGGCCTGCGGGTCGGCGACGGCGCCGATAGCTCGACGGAGATGGGACCGCTGGTGACCGAAGCGCACCGCAAGCGGGTTACCGGCTATATCGAGAAGGGCATCGCCGAGGGCGCCGCGCCGCTGTGCGACGGCCGCTCGCAGTCGTCGCGCGACGGGTACTTCCTGGGCGCAACGATCTTCGATGGCGTCAAGCCGGAGATGACGATCGCGAAAGAGGAGATCTTCGGGCCGGTGCTTTCGGTGATTCGCGTGCCGACGCTCGACGACGCCATCGCGCTGGTGAACCGCTCGCCATTCGGCAACACGACGTCGATTTTTACGGGCGACGGTAAGTCGGCGCGCGAGTACGCCCAGCGCGTCGAGTGCGGCATGGTCGGCGTGAACATCGGGGTGGCGGCGCCGATGGCGTTTTTCCCCTTCAGCGGGTGGAAGAATTCGTTCTTCGGAGACCTGCACGCGCACGGCAAGGACGCGGTCGCCTTCTACACCGAGCAGAAGGTAATCATGACGCGGTGGTTCTGAGCGCACAGCGCGGGGTGCGTTCAATGACGCCCAACAACACCCGCGCTCCGCTGCGTTGTGCGCGATGATGAATGGAGTGCCGATGCGCACTGTCGCCATCCTGCTGACGGGAGCGGTCGCTTGGGCGGCCGAGATCCACGTCACGCCGATGGCGGGGCGCTGGTTCCCCGGCGAGAAGGCGGCGCTCGAGCAGTCGCTCGATCGCAGTTATGAGGCGTCGGAAAAGCGCACCGGCACAGCGCTTCCGCGAAAGCAGCTACTCGGACTGGTGGTCCCGCACGCGGGGATTCAATACTCGGGCGCGGTGGCGGCGTCGGCCTACCGGCTGCTCGCCGACGCGAAAAAGATCGTGGTGCTGGGATTCAGCCATCGGCGCCCGCTCGTCGGCGTGTACGTTCCGGACGTGGCCGGCTTCGCGCATCCACTCGGGGAACTGAGGATCGACGCGGAGGCCGCTGCGCAGGCCGGCTTCCCGAAAATGAGCGAGAAGGAACTCTGCGACCACTCGCTCGAGAACCAGCTCCCATTTCTGCAACGAGCGGCGCCCGGTGCGGCGATCCTGCCGTTGTATGTGGGCGCGCTCGACGCGACGACGCTCGCGCCGGCGGCGCGGAAACTGGCGGCGCTCGCCGCGCGTGGATGGGTCATCGTGGCGTCGTCCGATTTCACGCACTACGGCGCGTCCTACCAATACACGCCGTTTCCGAACGACTCCGACCTGCCGCGTCGGCTCGCCGGGCGCGCCGCCGAGGCTTTCGAGGCTATCGGGTCGCTTGAGGTAGCCGAGTTCGACCGCCACGTGGCCGCGACCGGCGATACCATCTGCGGCCGCGATCCGATCCGGCTTCTGATGGCGGCCCTCGCGGCGATGAAGCAGGACATCTATCTCTCGATGGTCGACTACATGACCTCGGGCGACTTGACGCGCGACTACTCGACCAGCGTCGGCTATGGCGCGCTAGCGTTTTATCCGTCGCCGGCGTTCGAGGTCGGCGCCGCCGATCAAAAGCGCCTGCTCGTGAGCGCGCGGCAGACACTCGACCGGTCCCTGGCGAACGGCGCCGCGCATCCGGCGCCGGTGCCGGCCGAGCAGCGCTCCGGCGACCTGGAGCAGAGGACCGGCGTCTTCGTCACAGTGCGCAAGAACGGCGAGCTGCGCGGCTGCATCGGCAACCTGACGCCGCGCACGCCGTTGTGGGACACGGTGGCCGACCGAACGATCGCGTCGACGAGTTCGGACCCACGCTTCCCGCCGCTCACTGCGACCGAGGGCCCGGTGACGCTGGAGATCTCGTTGCTGACGCCCTTGAAGCGGCTTCCCGACTGGCGGAAGTTCCGGCTCGGTCAGGGCGCCGTGCTGACGCTCGGCGGGCGGTCTGGTCTGCTGCTCCCGCAGGTGGCGGCGGAAATGAAGTGGAACGCGCGGCAGTTTCTCGAAGGACTGTCGCAGAAGGCGGGATTGCCGCCGGAGGCATACAAGCAGGCCCGACTCTACGTCTACCAGGCGCAGGTGTTCGGAGAGTAGCGACCGTTACCAGAACCGGTACCACTTCCGGTGCGGCGACACGTCGGCCTCGGGCCGCCCGGGAAGGGGCGTTCCCTCAATCACCGCTCGCGGATTCGCGACGAAGAGGCGCTCGGCTTCGTCCTCGCCGTATTCGCGGGCGATGGACTCGTAGGCCTCGTCGAGCGCCGGCGTGCGGCGCCGCGTGTCGTGCGCGTCGCTGGCGGCCACGTCGACCAGGCCGCGCCGCATCATCTCCGCCGAGAAGCTCCGCGCCGTCCGCCCGAAGCGGCCGAGAAACGACTGCGCGGTCACCTGCATGAGGGCGCCCTGCGCGCGCCAGGCGGCCAGACGGTCGATGCGCTGCTGCAACAGCGGATTCCGCTCCGGGTGGGTGACGACGGGCGTGATCCCGGCTGCCAGGAAGCGGTCGAAGATCTCCTCGGTGGTCTTGAAGATCAGGATGTCGGGGAACTCGACCAGCAGGTAATTCTTTCCGTTGACCGTGTACTTCCGCGGATTCGCAAGCGCGTCCTGAATATTGTCGTAATAAAGATGGAAATCGCAGCCGCGATGAAGGCGGGGAGCGCCGCCCGAGGCGGCGGCCAACTCGGCGATCTTCGCGCCGACAGTGTCGGGGTCGAATTTGAATTCGAGGTTCGCGTGCGGGGTAGCGACGATGTCGGTGGTCCCCGCCTCGGCCGCCATCCGCAACATGGCGATGCTTTCCTCGATCGTCTCCGCGCCGTCGTCGAGGCCGGGGAGAACGTGCGAGTGAATGTCGATCAGATAAACATCTCTTCGTCGCTGGTGGCCTGCGCCACGTTCGGCCGGCGGCCCGCCAGAAAATGCGTCACGGCCGCGCGGATTCCGGCTGAGATTCCGTTGATCTCGCGCAGCGGCCGGAGGATTCCGTCGTTGAGAACTGTCACCGTGTGGTGCACGCGCCCGACCGTGTCGTCCAGCACCATCTCGACGCGCTGCATCTGGACGCGCGCCCGTTCGGTGGCCTCCGCCAGCACGCCATCGACGCGCTCGATCTGGGTCTTGGTGGAGTCGAGAAGCGCGTTGGCCTTGGTGGTGACTTCGGTAATCTGACGCCGGCTGGTCTCGATGCTTTTCTCGGCAGATTCGATCAGGCTCTCGGCGCGCGGGGCGAGACGCCCGACCTCCTCGCGCAGGCCGCGGATCGACTTCGACAAGCCGAACCACGCCACTGCCTGAACCACCATGCTGAGCGAACACACGCTCACCCCGACGACCACTACCCAGAACAGCGCCTCCTGGTTCATGGGCGATCAGACGCCTTCGCCATCGCCGGACGGCGTGGCCACGGTCTCGCGATAGGCCTGTCGTCCCGCGTCCAGCGCCGCCGAAAGCTGCTCTTTCTGTCTCGCGACCGCGGCCTTGCCCTTGTCGACCAGGTCGGATGCGGATTCCCGCAGCTCCTCGCTGCGCCGCTTCAGGTATTCCTTGCCCTCGTCGGCCTTGTTGCGGATAAGCTCGCGCGTTTCCGTGCCCGACTTCGGCGCGAAGAGAATTCCGACCGCGACACCCAGGCCCAAACCCAGGAAGAAATACGAAAACCTTTTGTCTTCCTCCATTGCGGCTCCTTTCGTTAAGCTTAAGTGTACCACCCGCGTGGAGCGGCCTTTTCATGCGGCCGAAACGACCGGCAAAGCTCGATTCCGAGGCCCTGTGGCAGTACGCGCTGCGCGCGCTGGCATCGCGCGCCCTGTCGATGGGGGAGTTGCGCGAGAAGCTCCGCGCCCGCGCGCAGTCGGCCGACGACATCGCCGCCGTGGTCGCGCGGCTCAAGGATTACGGCATGCTGGACGACCGCAAGCTCGCCGAGTCGTACGCATCGGCGCGGCGCGAGAACCAGGGCTTCGGGCGGCATCGCGTGCTGCGCGATCTGCGAGGGCGCCGCGTGGCCCCGGCGGTCGCCGAGAAGGCGGTGGCGCAGGTGTTCGAAGGGTCGGACGAGACGTCGCTGGTGGAGGCCTTCCTGGCACGCAAATACCGCAACGTCGACCTGGCGGCGCATCTCGCCGACCCGCGCAAGCTGGCGGCGGCGTACCGGCGTCTGCGCTACGCGGGGTTCTCCGGCGGCGTCGCGATCCGGGTGCTGCGGCGGTACTCGGAGTCGGCGGAATCGCTGGAGGACGGCGATTAGCGGCGGTCGTTACGGAAGATCTCGCCTTCCTTCATGACGAAGAAGACCCGCTCGGCGGCGCGGATGTTGGCGGTGGGGTCGCCCGGCATCGCGACGATGTCGGCGTCGTAGCCGGCGAACAGCGAACCGAGCCGGTCGGCTAGTCCGAACAGTTCGGCGTCGACGGACGTTGCTGCCTTCAGCGCGTCGATCGGCCGCATGCCGCGGTCCACCAGTTGGCGAAACTCCTCCGGATTCCGGCCGTGCGGATACACCCCCGCGTCGGTGCCGAAGGCGATGCGGACGCCCATGCGGATCGCCTTGGCGACGGTCTCGTCGATGCTCGCCATGGCGGCACGCGCCTTCTTCTCGACGCGCGGGTCGAAGCGCGCGCCCGCCGCCAGGCGCTCGCGCAGGCCCTGGATCGCCATTAGCGTCGGGACGTAGAAGGTCCCCTTCTGCACCATCATCTTCAGCGCTTCCTCGTCGAGAAACGACCCGTGCTCGATCGAGTCGATGCCGGCGCGAATCGCGCGCTTGGCCCCCTCCGCCCCGTGCGCGTGGGCGGCGGTGCGCTTGCGTTGTGTGTGGGCCTGGTCGACCAGCGCGTCGAGCTCGGCCTGCGTGAGCTGCGGCGAGTCGACGTCGTCGTTGAGGGAGAGCACGCCACCGGTGGCGCAGGTCTTGATCACATCGGCGCCGAACTTCACGTTCCAGCGGACGGCGGCGCGCACGGCGTCTGCGCCGTTGGCGACGGTCGGCGGATGCTGATCGGGGTCGAGCAGCCCGAAGCGGAAGCTGTTCGTGGGATCGCAGTGTCCGCCCGTGGTCCCGATGCCGCGCACGGCGACGAGCATGCGCGGCCCCACGGCCCGGCCGCGCGCGATGGCGTTCCGCAGTCCGACGTCGACGAAATCGCGCGAGCCCAGGTCGCGCACCGTGGTGAAGCCGGCCATCAGCGTACGGCGTGCCACGGCCGCCGCGTCAAGCGTCAATTCGGAGATCGGCTTTTGAAGCTGCTCCAGGCGCGACGCCGACGGGTCGTTGCCGGGGTCGTCGCGAAGGTGCGTGTGCGCGTCCATGAAGCCGGGTGAAAGCGTGGCATCGCCCAGGTCGATCACTTCCGCGCCGACGGGAATAGCGGCGCCGGGGCCGACCGCCGCGATCTTCCCGTCGCGCACCACGACGACGCCCGGCCGCTGGAGCGTGTTCGAGCGCCCGTCGAACAGCCGTGCGGCCTTGAGCGCGATCGTGCGCGAGGGCGTTTGCGCGGCGCAGCAGGCCGCGGCGACCAGAATCCATGCGGGTTTCATGCGGTTTCGATCCTTGCGGCCCTCTCCAGGCCGAGCCGCGCGATCTCCTCCTCGCGAATCTTGAATTTTTGCACTTTGCCGGTGACCGTCATCGGGAACGCGTCGACAAAGCGGATGTGCTGCGGCACCTTGAAGTGCGCGATCCTTCCCTTGCAATAATCGCGGATCTCCTGCTCAGTCGCCGATTCGCCGGGCTTGAGCCGCACCCAGGCGCAGATAGTCTCGCCGAGCCGCGCGTCGGGCAGGCCGACCACCTGAACGTCGGAGATCTTCGGATGCGTGTAGAGGAACTCCTCGATCTCGCGCGGATAGACGTTCTCGCCGCCGCGGATCACCATGTCGCGCGCGCGTCCCGTGATGCGGAAGCAGCCGTCTTCACGCATTACCGCGAGATCGCCGGTGTGCAGCCAGCCGTCGGCGTCGATTGCCTTCCGCGTGGCCTCCTCCTCGCCGTCGTAGCCCTTCATGACGGCGTATCCGCGCGCGCACAGCTCGCCCTGCTCACCGATGGGCAGCGTCTCCGCGCTCGCGGTCGAGACGATCTTGATTTCGGTGTTGGCGAGCGCGCGTCCGACCGTGGAGACGCGCAACTCCAGGCTGTCGTCGACATCCGACATGGTGACCACCGGCGAGCTTTCGGTCTGCCCGTAGGCGATCGTCACCTGGCGGCAGTGCATCTCATCGACGACGCGGCGCATGACTTCAATGGGACAGGGCGCGCCCGCCATGATGCCGGTGCGCAGCGACGCCAGGTCGAAGCGCGCGAATTCGGGGTGTTCCAGCTCGGCGATGAACATCGTCGGGACGCCGTAGATCGCCGTGCAGCGCTCCTCGCCGATCGCCTGAAGCGCTTCGAGGGCGTTGAACTGCCAACCGGGAAGCACCAGCGTCGAGCCGCGCACTACAGTCATCAGCGACGCCATCACGCAGCCGAAGCAATGGTAGAGCGGCACCGGAGCGCACAATCGATCGCCCGGCGCGATGCGCATCTGCTCGCCGACGAGGGCGGCGTTGTTCAGCAGGTTGCGATGCGTCAGCAGGACGCCCTTGGGCGAACCCGTCGTGCCCGACGTGTATTGAATGTTGACGACGTCCTCCGGCGACGCCTCGACGCGGTAATCCGTCCCGCGCGCGCGCATCCCGGTCCAGTCGCCGCCGCCCAGGTAGACGACGTGGTCGAGCGTAGCGGCTCCGGCCCGCTCGAGGATCTCGCGATAGTTCGCGCGCGCGTCCTGCTCCCAGAGGAAGAGCGCCTTCATCGCCGATTTGCGCAACACGTAGCCGAGCTCGTGCGATCGATAGGCGGGATTCACGTTGACCAGCACGAGTCCCGCCTCGGCGCAGGCGAGCTGCAACAGAATCCACTCCAGGCAGTTGGCCGACCACACTCCGGCGCGGTCGCCCGGACGCAGGCCGAGACCCGCCAGTCCGCGCGCGGTCCGCTCGACTTCGGCGAGCAGCTCCCGCCACGCGAGCCGGACGTTCTGGTGGCGGACGATAAGCGCGGGGTCGCCCGGCTGTCGCGAGGCGGTCTCGCGCAGGACCTGCGGAATCGTCTTCTCGATGACGGGACGCTCGGGTCCACGCGCGTAGCTCTGCATTCCGGTTATGGAGAGATTATACGTGCGGGCGCGGCTCAGACCGCGGCAGCCCGCGCGCGCTCGGCGACCACCTTGGCAGCGGGCAAAGCGATGCGTTCGGGTGAGACCCAACCGGCCGTGGTCGCCACCACGATCTCCACGGGATCGCCGACGGCCGCCGAAATCGTCACTCCGCCGCCCTCGGGCATCGCGTCACGCGCCTTCAGCACCAGCATTGCGATCCGATGGCTTAAATCGGCGGGATCGGCGATGATGCGGCATTCGCCGATCGCCTCCGTCGACACGTCGATTCTGTCGCCGGCGATTCGCCGAAGCGCGGGAAGCGCGTCGACGATTAGCGACTGGAGGTCGACGGCGGCCGGCTGCGGGTCGGGTGCCGCGCCGGGCACCCGTAACAGCTCCCGCGCCAGCGTCACGGCGCGCTCGCCCGCTGCGCGGATCTGTTCGACATCGCTTCGTGTGGGGTCGCCACGGCTCAGCATGTCGAGCAACAGATCGCTATAGCCGTTGATCGCGGTGAGCGTGTCGCCGAACTCCCGCAGGGTACGGCCGTCGATCGCGCGAGGGAGGCCGGCGGCCGCGCGAGGAGCCGGCGCCGGGACGGGCGAAGGCCTGGTCTCGACGACCGTGGGCCGGACCCCTCCCGCGGCCAGCCATTCGTGATACACCAACATTCCGCAGATCACCAGCGCCATGAGGCCGCCGACCGCCAGGTAGAGGCTTCCGGAGGCGCGCTCAGCAGCCAGCATGCCGGCCGGAGGATTTCGCAACTCGGCAAGGGCGCTGCGGACCTCGCCGGTCGCGAGATCGACCGCCGCGCGAAACTCGATCTCGAGCGCTTTGCGCACCGCCTCGCTGGTCTCGAGCGGAAGACGCCGCTGGATCACGGGCGTCTGCCGGACCCACTCGGTGGCGCGCAGCAGCCGCTGCCGGGTCGAGGGCGGAACACGCGGATCGTCATCCAGGGCCGATGCGACGCGCAGATAATTGGCGAGGAGAGGAGCGAGGTCCTCCACCGGTGTCGGGCCGGATTGCGGCGCGATGCGCCGGAGCGCCGACGTCATGTCCTCCAATCGGCGATCGATCTCTGAGGCGCCGGCGCCCGGCACCGGGTTGCTCAAGCGGGTCGCGAGCGTCGCGATACTTAGGATGCACAGAAGGGCGGCCAATGCCAATGCCAGCCGCCGCCAGATCGCCGGCTCGGTAATTTCCGTCGGATTCATGGAAACTCGCTTCATTATGACAGCGGGATTGCAAAGGGGAGAGTACTGAGTGGCCTATTCCGTGCCAGGACGTTGGTACCAGCCGCGCTAGTTCGGCGCGTATCTGACCCAAAGTTCGAGGCCGTTGCGCACCGTCAGGTAGGCCGACACCAGCACCATCATCGCCATCAGCAGATTCGTCGGCCAGCGGTTGCGATGCTCGCCCATCCGCGCGCGATCGTTGGTCATTTTCAGCAAGGCGAGACCGAGCACCGGCACCACGATGACCGTCAGCGCCCGGACGGTGATCGCGAGTGAAACGGCCTCGGCCTGAGTGAAAACGATGTAGAGCGGCGACAAGCCGAGCAGGGCGATCGACCAGCGGTAGACCGGGTCGCGCCGTGCCTGGTCGGGCGCGGTGTCCATTTCGCCGCGAAATCGCGCCGTGAAGCGCCGCAGAATGTCCTGCATGATGAGCCCGTAGCTGACGGTGCCGCCGACGTAGTTGCTGAAGCATATGGCCCACAAGCCGAGAGTGAAGATCGCGCCGCCGAGAGCGCCTTCCGTCTCCGTGAAGATCTTCACGATGTCTTCGAGCGCCCGCGGGCGCACGCCCATCGGCAGCAGCACTCCCGCGGCGGCGATCTGAACCAGCGCCGCGACCGAGAGCCGGATGCCGAATCCCGTCAGGAGATCGAAGCGCTGCCGCGCCAGGTTCTCCACGCCGCGCCAGCCTTTTTCGGTGACCAGGTAGGCGTAGCTCAGATTGCTCAACGAGCCGACCTGGGAGCCGACCATCGCCGTCAGCAGCAGGATCGCGCTGTAGAGCCCGTCCGACTGCGGCACGATCGGGATGAAGACGCCGCGCAGAATGTCGATCGGCCGGGGTTTCGCGAGCAGCGCCGCGACCACCAGCGAGAATCCCATCGCGCCCACCATCACCTTGCAGACGCGCTCCATCACGGGGTATCCGCGCCAGAACATCATTGCGAAGCCCAGGAGCGTGAAGGCGACCGTCCAGATAGCGGCGCTCGAAGGGAACGGCAACGGCAGCAGGAGGTGCGCGGCGCTGCCCATCAACAGGATCGTGTAGAGGCTCGAGGCGTGGCGCACGAGGAACGCGGACAGGAAGATCACCCAGACGAGCCATCGCCCCATGCGGGCGTAGCCTTGCAGGAGACTTTCGCCGGAGACGAGCGCGTAACGGGTCGCGGTGTTGACCCAGACGAAGCGGAACAGAAGCGCGAGCGCGGCGGCCCAGATCAGGTCGTACCCGTAGGTTGCGCCGGCGACGGCGTTGGCGAGCACGCCGCCGGGTCCCGTCATCGCGGTAAGGAAAACGAGGCCGGGTCCGAGCGATTTCCACCAGGACTCCCGGTTCGCGGGAGCCGTCAACGGCGCGCTCCCATGAGGATGTGGAGCGGCAGGAACTTCAGCGCGCCGGTCGAGTACGGCTCGCGGCGGACGACGCGGAGCGTCTTGCTGTCGCGCCAGACGTCGGTCATGAGGCGGCCGCCGGGGACTTCGCGCAGATGCGTGAGTACGGTTTCGAGGAGATCGGCGTCGGCGGCGCCGTTGAGACGGGGGTTGACCACGAGCGAGACGCGCGCGCGCCCGTCGGGCTCCTCCTCCTCGATGAACTGGTAGTCGAGCTGCGAGCCCCCGAAGCGCGCCGGGAGAACCTCTTCGACCAGTGCGATCAGCTCCGGTCCGAGAAAGGTGTTGCCCGCGGCGGTGAGTTTCTCGAAGCTGCGGATATCGTGCATGTGGACGTGGAAACCGAGCGAATCGATCAGGCAGTTGCAGCGGCGCTCGGCGACGACGCCATAGTCGCCGATCTCGACGTTGAGCATCAGCTTGGGGCAGCTTCGCAGCACTGTGGTGAACAGGAACGCGTCGACCGACAGGCCGCTGTCGCCGACGGCGCGCTTTCGGCGGATCATGGCGACCTTGTCGGTCATCAGGTGAACCTCGTCGGGATGCTCGGGGTCGGCGCAGGCCATGCCGATGTAGCCGAGCTCGGCGCAGGAGTATGTGCTGGCGGCGCGGCATCCAGCCTCGGCGACCAGACGCGCGCGTGCGGGGGTGAAAGGCTCGGCGCTGACGCGGAAGAAGGAGCCGCGAATATCGAGTCCGGCGTCGCGGGCGGCGATGCAGGTGCGCGCGCAGGTGCTGGCGTTGGTGTCCATCATCGCGGGGGTTCCGCGCCGCCGCATCCCGGCGAGCCATCGCGCGACGGGGAGTGCGTCGTCGGTCGGCACGTGTTCGGGCTTGGGGAGGGGTCGCCGCCAGAGGGCGCCGAGCCAGCCGCTGGCGACAGTGAAGGCGTGGAACTTGAAGTCCTCGATGCGGCGGCGCGGCGTCACCTGGGAGAACCACTTGTCGACCCGGCGTCCGATGCGTGCGAACCGCAGCCAGTTCTTGATGCCGACCATCCCGGGCGGCAGCTCGCGCCACATACCGATAGGCGTCTCCTCGAGACCGAACTGCGAGACCAGCAGATGCGTGTGCGCGGCTTCGTAGGCGAGAAAACCGAGGTCGACCACCAGCCGCGTGCGGCTGCCGCGCGAGCCGCCGGTTCGCGACTCGTAATGCGTCGTCAGCAGCGGATTGTCGAAATCGCGGGGATGGGCGTGGATTTCGAGGCCGGGGCGCCGGATCGGTTTTCGAGTCTTGAACTCGTCGATGGTGAGATACACACCGCGCGCCAGCAGCTCCTCGAGCGCGCCCTCGACGCCGCGCGACGCGACCAGAGCTTCGACGTCGGCGTAGCGCAGCCCGGCGTGATCGAGCAGTTTGCGGTAGGGACTGCCTTCGTTGCCGTAGACGCCGCGTTCGAGGATCTGGAGGAACGCGGACTCGCGGCGAGCCGTCTGCTCGCGAATGAGGCGCAGCGCCTCCGCCTCGTCGATGGTGGTTTGGAAGAAGCTCCGGAGCCCGGCCGCGTACCGGGCGAACATCAGTGCGGTGTCCAGCACTTTCTGCCAGCGTACACTACATGCCTCGGCCGCCAGTCGAGCGGGCGCCCGCGCGGCTCCCCGGTGTGCTACAAGGGAGCTTCCGGGAGGCCCCATCGTCAAAGTCTGCGTGCTCGCATCGAGCAGCTCCGGCAACTCGATCTACCTCTCGTGCGGCGGCACGCGCGTCCTCGTCGACGCCGGAATCAGCCGCAAGGAGGCGCACCGGCGTATCGAGGCCATCGGCGACGATCCCGCGCGCCTGGACGCCATCCTGATCACGCACGAGCACAGCGACCACACCTCGAGCCTGGTCCCGCTGGCTCGCCCGGCCAAGGGCCGCCGCGTTCCCGTGTACCTCTCGCGCGGCACCGCGCCCGCCATCGACTGGAACGGTTTCGAGCCGGTCGTGGAACATTTCCAGGCGGGAATGTCTTTTTCCGTCGGCGACTTCGAGGTGCAGAGCTTCACGATTCCGCACGACGCTCTGGACCCGGTCGGGTTCACCTTCCGCGCCGGCGGCGTCAAGATCGGCGTCGCCATGGATCTCGGCTACATTCCCGAGTCGGTGAAGTACCATTTGCAGGGCGCGGCGCTGCTGGTGCTGGAATCGAACCACGATCTCTACATGCTCAAGGTCGGTCCGTATCCCTGGGCGGTCAAGCAGCGCGTCATGGGCCGCAAGGGGCATTTGTCGAACGACGCCGTGTCCGACTTCATTCTCGATGGCATGGACCCCTGGGTCGACCGCCTCGTGCTCGGCCACCTCAGCGAGCACAACAACTACCCGGCGACCGTGCATCTGGTCGCCGATCAGGCGCTGGCGCGCCGGGGCCTCGCGACCAAGCTGGTGGTCGCCGAGCCCGGCCGGCAGTCGGACGTGTTCGAATACTGAACATGATCGCCAGATACACACGGCCGGAAATGGCCCGAATATGGAGCGAGGAAAACCGATTCCGCCAGTGGCTCGAAGTCGAGCTGGCGGCGTCGGAATCCATGGCGGAGCTCGGCGACGTCCCGGTGGACGCAGCGCGCGCGCTTCGACGGCACGCCGCTTTCGACGTCGCCCGCATTCACGAGATCGAACGCGAGGTGAAGCACGACGTGGTGGCGTTCACCACCGCGGTCGCCGAGCGCATGTCGTCGGCCGGCGCCGCGGAGGCCTCGCGCTGGCTGCACTACGGCCTCACCTCGAACGACGTGGTCGACACCGCGCAGGGACTCATCGTCGTCGAGGCGAACCGCGTGCTGCTGAGCGGGGTCGACCGCTTGCTCGATGTTCTAAAGACCCGGGCCCTGGAGCACAAGCACACGGTGCAGGTGGGCCGCACCCATGGCGTGCACGCCGAGCCCATCACGTTCGGCCTGAAGGTGGCGCTCTGGTACGACGAGATGCGCCGCCAGCGGCTCCGCCTCGAAGCCGCCGCCGAGGAGATGCGGGTCGGCAAGGTGTCGGGCGCGGTGGGCACTTTCGCGCATGTGACGCCGGAGGCCGAGGAGCGCATTTGCGGGCGGCTGGGATTACGCGCCGCGCCCATCTCCTCGCAGGTGATCGCCCGCGACCGCCACGCGCATTATCTCGCGGTACTCGGCGTGATCGCCGCGACGCTGGAGAAGATCGCGCTCGAGGTGCGGTTGTTGCAGCGCACCGAGGTGCGCGAGGCCGAGGAGCCGTTCTCGGCGGGACAGAAGGGCAGCTCGGTGATGCCGCACAAGCGCAACCCGGTGACCAGCGAGCAGATCTGCGGCCTGGCGCGGGTGGTGCGGTCGAACGCACAGGCGGGGATGGAAAACGTCGCCCTGTGGCACGAACGCGACATCTCGCATTCCTCGGTCGAGCGCGTAATCCTCGCTGATTCCACGATATTGCTCGATTATTTACTGGAAAAGACGATCTGGCTGGTGGGCGGCATGCGCGTGTATCCGGATCGCATGCGCCGCAACGCGGAGTCGACCCGGGGTTTGATCTTCTCGGGGCAGCTTCTCAACGACCTGGCGGCCGCGGGCATGCTGCGCGAACAGGCCTATCGGATCGTACAGACAACGGCGATGCGGGCCTGGGAGGAGGACGGTGATTTCCGCGCGGCGATCGAGTCCGACGCCGAGGTCGCGCGCTATCTCACGGGAGAGAAGCTGGCCGAGACCTTCTCGCTCGAACGCCAGTTGCGCCACGTCGACGCCATCTTCGCGAGGGTATTCGGCTAGCGGAGGCTACGGCAGGCCGGCGGCGAAGTCCCGCATCTCGCGCCGCACTGTTTCCTCGTCAGCGCCCGAAGACCACCCGGCCGCGGCGGGGATCTGCGCCGCCGTGCAGCACACCTTCGGCGGCGAGAATCACCGTCGGCGCCGAGGAGTTGCTCCAGTCGCCGCGAATCTCGACGCGGTGACCCAGCGCCTTGAGCTGGTCGGCGGCCGCCTGCGGAATGCGCCGCTCCAGGTTCACGCGGCCCGGCGAGAATTCGTGGCCCGCGAAGGAGCTGTAGAAGTGCTCCGTCTGGAATCGCGGCGCTTCGACGGCTTCCTGCGCGTTCATGCCGAACTCGACGATATTCAACAGCGCTTGCAGCATTGCCTGATCCTGGTTGTCGCCGCCCGGCGTCGACATTGCCAGGAACGGCTCGCCGTCCTTGAGCACGATGGTCGGGCTCAGCGTCACACGCGGCCGCTTGCCGGGCTGGATCACGTTGGGGTGGCCCGTGGTCGTCACGAACGATTGCAGACGGGTGCTGAGCGGCACGCCGCTGTCGCCGGCGATCACCGAGGGCAGCCACGCCCCGCTCGGCGTCGCCGAGAAAACGTTGCCGTGGCGATCCATCACGTTGACGCACGTCGTGTCCTGCACGCCGTTGGAACCTCCCGGCGACGGCGAGGGCATGCCGACCGGCACGCCGATGGTACCCGGCCGGTGATCCATCGAGGCGCGCGATATGTCGATCATGTCGCGCCGCCGCGCGGCGTATTCCTTCGAGAGCAGAATATCCGAGGGAATCTTCGAAAACTTGGGATCGCCGTAATGGCGGTCACGGTCGGCGAAAGCCAGCTTCACGGCCTCGATGACGACGTGCAGGTACTGCGGCGAGTTGTGGCCCATGGCCTTGAGATCGTAGCCTTCGAGAATATTCAGCGCCTGGATCATCACCGGACCCTGCGCCCAGAAGCCGGACTTGAAGATCGTGTATCCACGGTAGGTCCCCGAAACCGGCTCGTCGATCTCCGCCTTGAACGCCGCGACATCCTCGTAGGTCATCAGCCCGCCAAGCTCCTGCGAAGTCTGGCCGATCCTGCGCGCCACCGGGCCGCGATAGAAGTAGTCGCGCACGGCCTGGAGTTTCTTCGACCGCGAGCCGCGCGCCTTCTTTTCGGCGGCGGCCAGATCGCGCAGCGTCTTGGCGAGCGTTGGAGCGCGGAAAATCGTGCCGCGCTGCGGCGGACCATCGGCCAGGAAGAACGCCTTCGAGGAGGGCCACATTTCGAGCAGCTTCTGTCCGCCGCGAATAAACGACGCGAACTCCTCGTTCAGCGGGAAGGCGTCGGCGCACTCGATGGCCGGCTCCACGACCTTGGCGAACGGCATCGTTCCATACTTGTCGAGCGCCAGAATCAGGCCGTCGAAGACTCCGGGCGTGATGGCCGCGAGAATCCCCTGCGCGGGAATCGGCGGGAACTTGCCGGCCTCTTCCCAAGGCTCGGCCTTGCGATTCAAATACCAGTCGACCGTGGCGCGCCGCGGTGCGGTGCCCACCGCCGAGATCGCCACCGTCGGCTTGCCGTTCATCTTGATGAGCAGAGGCATCTCGCCGCCCAGGCCGAAGCGGGCCTGCTCGGTGACGGCCGCCGCGAGCACCGCCGCCACGCCCGCATCGACGGCGTTGCCGCCCGCCACCAGCATCCGGAACCCGGCCTCGACCTCGAGATTGTTGGCCGCGCCGACCATTTCGCGAGTGCCGCGAACCGGCCAGATCATCGTCGGCTGGGCGGGCAGGTGGGCGGCCCCAAGCAACAGGCACGCCAGCGTCGTCAGGGTGGGTTTCATACACTCGCATTGTACGACCGGGAGCGTCTACCCGGCGCCGCCCGCTCCTTTTCCTGTACCTTTCCAGGCGGTCCGGCGTCTAAACACGAAAGGAGATCTCCGCTTGAAACGACTCTTCTCTCTTTTCGCGCTGGCGGTCATGACAGTGGCCGCCGCCGACGTCACCGGCGCCTGGTCGGGCGACTTCGAAATGAAACGCGGCGAGGAAACCCGCGCCGACCGCATCCACATGGAGCTCAAACAGGCGGGCGACGCCATCTCGGGAACCGCGGGACCCAATACGGGTGAGCAGTGGGCCATCAGCAACGCCAAGCTCGCCGGCGACCGGCTGACGTTCGAGGTCCAGCATCCGGGCGGCGGAAAGATCTCCTTCGACTTGAAACTCGACGGCGACCGCCTGCACGGCTCCGCTCTCGCCGAGCGCGGCGAGGAGCGAATGTCCGCCCGCGTGGACGCCAGGCGCGGCAAGTAACCGTCAGCGCGATAGCTGACCGCGGGCGCCTTCTCTACTCCGGAAGTCCCAGGAACGCTGCCGTCTCGCGCCAGATCGACTCGACCACGTCGGTCAATTCGTGCCCGGAGTCCACCAGCGTCAGCCTCGCGCCCGTGCGCCGCTGAAACTCCTCCGAGAGCGACGCAGGGACGACCTCGTCGCGCAGGCCGTGGAAGACCAGCGCCGGCTGCGCGAGTTGCGGGTAGGCCTCGTAGCCGAGCGCCTCCTCGTAGAGTGCGTAGCCGACGCGCTCCACGCGCCCCGTCCCATAATGGTCGACCGCCAGGAAGCCGTTGTTCTTCCAGTCCGCCATCGCGGCGTCGCCGAGCCGCTCGCGCCAGCGCGCCGCGAAGTCGAAGGCCGGCGCCATGAGCACGACGCGCTCGACCTCGGCGTGCCGCGCCGCGTAGAGCGCCGCGAGATACCCTCCCATGCTCGAACCGATCAGCGCCGCGGGCCGTCCCGCCACGGCGCGCTCGACGATCGCAAGCTGCCGCGTGATCGTGAGCGAGGCGAAGTCGCCGCCATCGAGCGCCGGAACCTGCACTTCGACGCCGCGGCTCTCGAGACGATCGCGGAACAGGCGGGCCTTCGTCGAGCCGGGGCTCGAAGCGAAGCCGTGCAGGTAGACGACGCGGGTCGTCAACGCGGCGGCGTCTCCTCGACTGTGAACTTCAGCTCCGATTCCACCTTGAACATCTTGAAGTCGCGATACTCATAGCGGTTCTCGACGGTGGTCTCGCCGTGCATGCTCTCGATGTAGAGCACCGAGACAGGCAGCAGCGCGCCGTGGGGGCTCAAAACATAATCGACTGTGATTGTTCTCTCGACCGGAGTGTCCTTCTCCGCGCCCGCCGTGTGGATCCGGATGCGCAGCGGAAGGCCGTCGGAGGCTCGCGCCCAGATGTGGCCCTGGAGGGGCAACCGGACCGCGTCGCGGCCCGCGAAGATGGTGACGGCGGCCGGTCCCGCCTTCTGGCGGTAGGCGATGCGGACGGCCGGATCGGCGCCGATGTTCTCTTCGCCGTCGCGGGTGAACTCGTAGTTTTCGAGCTGGCGGCGCGTGAACAGCAGCAGCATGGGCGCGAGGTCTGTGGCCGAGCCGTGGAGGCCGTGCCTCTCGAAGTCGCGCAGGAGCCGGTTCTTGAGCTTGTCGTCGGCGGACTTCACGCCGCGGATGAGCAGCTGGCGCGCTTTCTCGGCGGGCGCGACGGCCTTGGCGTCGACGGTGACCACCTGCCGGAACTCGTGAATCGCCTCGGGCGACTCCTGAAACGACGAGTAGCCGTACTCGGAGACGATCTCGCGGGTCTGGAATCGCGCGGCGGGCGGCTTCAGCGCGTCCTGGCCGATGCGCGGACGGAATCGCGCCGGCGGGCGGCGCGCCTTCTGCCGGAGGACCTCCTGTCCGATGACCTTCGGCGCCACGCGCGCGAAGGCCTCGGCTTCTTCGGAGAGCCGCCGCAGCATGTCTTCGAGCGTTCGCTCCTGGCACAGGAGGACAGCGAGTATCGCGCCGGTCACGCCTTCAGTGTAGCGCCGGCGCGTTGAATAGAATGTCGATGTGCCCGAACTGAGTCGTGCTCTGCACCAATTCCGCCGTTACAATAGCCTGTCGTGAGGCATCCGATCCATCGCGAGTGTTCCTTCCATATCCTGTCGCGGTATACCCTGCGGGTTCTATTCGAAGACGGCGTCGAACAGATCATCGACTTTGAACCGATACTGGCGGGTGAGTGGTACGGTCCTTTGAAGGATGTCGCCCTGTTTCACCAGGTGAGCGTCGATCCGGAGGTCCACACCTTGGTGTGGCCCAACGGCGCCGATTTTGATCCGGCCACCTTGCACGACTGGCCCGAGCATGAGTCCGCGTTTCGGGAGTTGACCCGGAAATGGGAGATCTTACGAGTTTGACGTGTCCGATGCCTGTGTTCCCCGACCTATTGGACTCGGGTCCCGCTGCAACCGCCAGCAACGCCCAATCGCACTTCCACCGGCGAGTTGTCGCCGCTGGGATCCATAGTCAAGTCGGCTCGCAGCGGGGAGAATCCGGCTCTGCGGATTAAGAGCCGGAACGTTCCCCGCGCCGGCTGAGTCGACGCAAACCCTCCGATTGCGTCGCTTCGAATCGGCTCGACTATCTTGTCGCCGGGTCCCACCAGTAGAACCTCCGCATCCTGAATCGCCGAGTCGGCAGCGTCCGCGACGTGCCCCGTCAGGCGAGCGAGGTGGAGCCGCGTTGGCGGACACTGAGTTTGATTGACATACCAGAGTCCGCAACTTGTCCATCCCAGGTCGAGCTCCAACTGCGGGGCGCTGGCGCGAGGGTCGAGCTCAATGGCGATCAAATCCGGATCGGGAGGCAAACGCAGGAAGTAGAGTCCGGGAGCAAGCCCGTCGAAGTCGAACCCGCCACGGTCATCGGAAGCCGTGGTTTGTAACGTGCGGCCGGAGACGCCTTCCAACAGGTCGACGGTCGTCCTTCGCTGCGGCTGCCCTGGCATGTGCGACGGCATATGCAGAACGCCTTTAATCGACGATGCCGAGGCTACCGCCCCGCTGGGCCAGCGGAGCGGCACCGTTATTGCACGCGATTCCGGGAGTTTCACTTCGATCTCGGCGCCGCCCGGGACGCCGCTGTCGTGTTCGGCGCTCAAGTGATACGACCCAGGCCGGAGACCATGAAAACGCGCGATGCCGTTCGGGTCGGTGATCGCACGATGTCCGCCGACGGCGCCTCGGAGCCGCATAGACAGGCCCTTTACCGGACGGCCGCGGTCATCGACTCTAACGCGAAAACTCGGACCGACGATGTGGACCGGATGGAAGATCGTGCAGGCCGGACCGGGACTCGCCAGCGCGATGAGAAGGATCGATGCACTCAGGAGTGAGCGCCGCGCCACGCTGGTATGTTTGGAGGTCCGGGTGGCGACCGCAGCTCCGTGGAACTCACGCTTCCTGGCATCCAATAAGAGATGACCCAACATGGCCCGTCCAGTCCATTATTGGCTACCATTTGATGGGCTGGGGCCGCGGCCCGAGCACGAAGCGCCGGGAGGTGGCTGCACGCTTGGCCAAAGCGCGCGCCCTGATCCTTACATCTCCCGCCGATTCTCCAGCGACTTCGACAGCGTCACCTCGTCGGCGAACTCCAGGTCGCTCCCGACCGGTATCCCCATCGCGATGCGTGTCGTCTTCAACCCCAGCGGCTTCAGCAGCCGCGCCAGGTAGACCGCCGTCGCCTCGCCCTCGACAGTCGGATTCGTCGCGAGAATGATTTCCTTCACCGCGCCGCCGGCGATGCGGTCCAGCAGATTCTTCAGCCGCAACTGCTCCGGGCCGACGCCGCGCAGTGGCGAGATCGAGCCGTGCAGGACGTGATACACGCCCTCGAACGTGCGCGTGGTCTCGATCGGCAGAATATTGTGGGGCTCCTCGACCACGCACACCACCGAACGGTCGCGCGCCTGGTCGCGGCAGTAGGGGCACAATTCGCCTTCGCTCACGTTGTTGCATTCGACGCAGAGCTCCAGGCGATCCTTCACGTCGAGTACCGCCTGTGCGAGCTTCTCGGCGTCGGCGCGTGGCGCGCGCATCATGTGGAAGGCGAGACGCTGCGCGCTCTTCTGCCCGATGCCCGGCAGCCGGCGAAATTCCTGGATGAGCCGCGCCAGCGGCTCGGCGAAGTCCGGCATCCGCTACATGAGTCCCGGCGGGAGTCCCATGCCGCCGAGCAGGCCGCCCATCTTCGACCGCGTCTCCTCCTCCACCTTTTTGTTGGCCTCGTTGCACGCCGCCATCACCAGGTCCTGGAGCATCTCGATGTCGCCCGACACTTCGGGATCGATCTTCACGCCAAGCACGTTCTTGTGTCCGTCCATGCGTATCGTCACCATGCCGCCGCCCGCCGAGGCCTCCACGCGAATCTGCGCGACCTCCTCCTGAAGCTTCTCCTGCATCTGCTGGGCTTGCTTCATCATCGACTGAAGGTTGCCGGGAAGTTTCATGATCGGCTCCTATTGTCTCAGGTTGCGAACGGCGCGCACCTGGCTCTCGGGAAACAGCTCCTGGAAGCGTCGAACCTCCGGATGCGCGAGGGCGCGGCGCGTCAGGTCGTCCTCGTCGGCCGCGGCCGGCGCCGGCGCAGGCGATGCGGCCGCCTCTCCCGTTGTCACCGCGATGCGCATGGCGCGGCCGGCGAGCGACTGCACCACCTTCTGCAAATCGCCCGACTTCAGATGCAGCGTGAATTCCCTCGGCGCGACGAATCGCAGTTCCGCGCCCGACTCCTCCACCGTCGCGTGCGCCACCGCGTCGGCGATGAACGTGAAGCCTTGCGCCGTGAGCGCCGCGTGCAGTCGCTCGCGCCAGCCGCCGTTGGCGGCCATCTCGACGGGCGCGGCGCGCGAAACCGGAACCGGCGCCGGCGGGGCCTTCTTCGGAGGCGCGGCCTGCGGCGCCGCCCCGGCCGATCCCGTCATCCGCAGCGCTTCCTCGATCGGCGTCAGCCGCCCGGCGTGGACCATGCGCAGCAGTCCGAGCTCCAGGTGCAGCCGCGGCTGGAGCGACTGTTGCAGCTCGCGATACATCTCCAGCGCCAGGTGCAGGTAGCGCGTCAGGTCGTCTTCGGAAAACTGCGCGGCGATTCCCGCGAGCCGGTCCTGCTCGGCCTGCGACGCCGCCACCAGCCGCGTGCCCGCGCCCGCGAGCCGCACCACCAGGAGATCGCGCAGATACCGCGCCACCTCGCGGCAGAAATGATGCAGATTCTGACCGTTCCGCTCCAGCTCGCCGACCACGTCGAGCATCGCGCCCGTGTCGGAGGCCGCCAGCGCGCGTGTCACCATGTCCAGCTTGTCGACGGAAAACACCCCGAGCAACTCGCGCACCTCGTCGACCGCCAGGTTCGAGCCGCAGCAGGCGATGGCCTGGTCGAGCGCCGAGAGCGAATCGCGCACGCTGCCCTCGCCGACGCGCGCCAGGACCGCCAGCACCTCGGCGTCGGCGTGAATACGCTCCTCGCCGCAGATCCACTCCATGCGCTTGACGAGCTCCGCGAAGTCGACCGAGCGGAAGCTGAACTGCTGGCAGCGCGAAAGAATCGTCATCGGAATCTTGTGCGACTCGGTGGTGCACAGCAGGAAAACGACCCACTCGGGCGGCTCCTCGAGCGTCTTGAGCAGTGCGTTGAAGGCTTCCGTCGTGATCTGGTGCGCCTCGTCGATGATGAACACCTTGAAGCGGTCGCGCGCCGGCCGAAAGCGGATGTTCTCGCGCAGTTCGCGCATTTCGTTGATGCCGCGATTGGAGGCCGCGTCGATCTCGATGACGTCGACCGATCCGCTCGCCGATATCTCGCGGCAGGAGGCGCACTCGCCGCACGGCGCGATCGCCGGACCCTTCTCGCAGTTGAGGCATCGCGCCACGATGCGCGCCACCGTCGTTTTGCCGGTGCCCCGCTGACCCGCGAAGATGTAGCCGTGCGCGATGCGGTTCTGCGAGATGGCGTTCTCGAGCGTCGTCCGCACGTGCTCCTGCCCGATGAGTTCGGAGAAGTTCTGGGGACGGTACTTGCGGGCGATGACCTGGTACATGAGGGGAGCCGCGCCAGACCCCGGGTGGTCCGCGGCACACGGGCGCTTCCACTACCGTTGCTTCCTTCCGGACCTGGCGGGGTTCGCGGCTGCCCGTTGCACGGAGCCCGAGGCCTGACACCTCATGCTACCACGCGCTCTCGCGCGCACCCGCTCGCGGCTCTTGCGCACCGTCCGTGCGCTACACTAAACCCTCATGGCTGACACGCATCCCTTTTCTCTCGCCAGGAAGACGGCGCTGGTCGCCGGCGCGAGCCGCGGCATCGGGCTGGCGATCGCGCGGTCGATCGCCGCCGCGGGCGCTCGCACAATCCTCGCGGCGCGGTCGAAGGAAGCGCTCGACAAGGAGGCCGGCGCGTTACGCGGAGCCGGCCACACCGCCGAAGCGCTTGTCCTCGATGTCGCCAGCATCGACTCGATTCGCGCCGCCGCGGCCGCCGCCGGCGCCGTCGACATTCTGGTCGGCGTGGCGGGGACCAACGTGCGCAAGCAGTTCGAGAAGTACACCGAAGAGGAATGGACGCGCGTGGTCAAGACAAACCTCGACGGCATCGTCGAGCTGACGCGGCTGTTCGGCGCGAAGATGATCGAGCGCGGGGCCGGCGGTAAGGTCATCATCATCGGCAGCCTGATGTCCCTGCTCGGACTGCCCTACCTGACGGCCTACGCGGTCTCGAAGAGCGGACTCGCCGGATTGACGCGCGTGCTGGCCGCCGAATGGGGCAAGTACAACATCCAGGTAAATCTCATCGCGCCGGGCTTCATCATTACGGATCTCAATCGCAAAATGTGGGAGTCGAAGGAACTCAACGACTGGTTGAAGGGCGTCCAGGCGAATCCGCGGCCGGGAACCCCCGAGGATGTCGCCGGACTGGCCGTCTACCTGGCCTCGCGAGCTTCGGATTACGTCACGGGGCAGTCGATCGCCGTCGACGGCGGGTACTCGACGACGCGCGTCTGGCCGTTCGAGCCGTAGAACGGGCCGCGAACCTCGATAAAATGGGGAGGTTGTGTTTCCGCGAGTTCTCCCGCTCATTGTCCTCGCCGTACTGCCCACTGCCGCCCAGGATGTCTTGCCCAGCCGGTCCGCCCCCGACCTGCTTTCCTTCGACGATCTCGTCAAGCTGAGCGACACGCCGAAACCCGACGGCGAGCTCGGCAAACGGCTCGGCGCGCTTCTGACCACCCCGTTCCTCTCCAACGAGGCCCACCATGCCGGCTCGCGGCCCTATCGTCCCTCGCGCCCCTGGCTCGGCCCGATCGTGCGTGCCGCCATGTGGAACATCGAGCGCGGCCACGAGTTCGACCTGGTGCGGCTGGCGTTCTCCGGCTCGCAGCCGTTCGTCGAGACGGTCATGGCGAAGAAGGGGTTCGACGCGGTAACGCTCGAAGCCGTCAAGACGCAGTCGGCGCTCCTGGCTGAAGTCGACCTGATTCTGCTGAACGAGGTCGACCTCGGCGTCTCGCGCACCGACTACCGCGACGTCGCCCGCGATCTCGCCGAGTCGCTCCGGATGAACTACGCCTTCGGCGTCGAGTTCCTCGAGGTCGACAAGCTGGCGCTCGGCATCGAGAAGCTCGACGCGCCCAACCCGGAGGTCGCCGAGCAGTTGAGCAAGGACCTTGCCGTCGACCCGGCCCGTTATCGCGGGTTGCACGGCAGCGCGGTGTTGAGCCGCTATCCGATCCGGAAAGCGCGCATCCACCGCTTCAAGGTCTGCTACGACTGGTACGCCAAGGAGAAATCCGAGATCGCCGGCCTGGAGAAGGAGCGCCGTCGTGCCGCTGAGCGCGTTTTCCTCGAGCGCATCGGCCGCGAGGTGCGGCACGGGGGGAGAATGGCGCTCATCGTGGAGTTGGAGGTCCCCGAACTGTCCGAGAAGCGGGTCACGGCGATCGCCGCGCACCTGGAGAACAAGTGCCCGCCGCGCTGCCGGCGCGAGCAGATGCAGGAGCTGCTGCATCTGATTCAGGAGATCGACGGGCCGGTCGTGCTGGGCGGCGATCTCAACACCACCTCGAGCGACGCCGCGCCGACCTCGGTGCGCCGCGAGGTCGCCAAGCGCGTCAAGAATCCCAAGTTCTGGGCGGGGCAAGCCATCAAGTGGTTCAACCCGGTGTCGCTGCCCTCCGTCGTGACGATGCCGACCAACTACTTCCGCAACTATCTCGACCCGACCACGGCGCACGTGCCGTTTCTCGCGCCCAGCCGGGAGTCGGCGCTGTTCAACCTGCTCGAGAAGTTCCGATTCTCCGACGGCTACGCCTTCGACTTCCGCGGCGACACGGCGCGGTCGGCCGACGGTCGCAAGGGCACGCTGGCGAATTCGAATCAACGCGGCTCGAAGGGTTTTCAGCACACCTTCGCTTTGCAGCGCGACTACTTCGGCCTGGTGGGCCGATACAAGCTCGATTGGATTCTCGTGAAGGCCTACGCGCGGTCGCCGAACGGGCCCGCCGAGAGCTTCCGCTTCGCGCCGCACTACGGCGTCGCCATGCAGGAGTTGAACGAGTCGGCGCCCGACCGGATCTCGGACCACTGTCCGATCACGGTTGATTTGCCCCTCGGCGAGCCCGGCGCACGCTGATCGGGACAGGTTGTTATTGTATAGGCATCTATCTCGCCCTCAGAGCGGGGTGCAGGAGGCGGCCAATTGCCCGTTGTTGCGAGAATCGGCGTTGCCTTTGTGGGTTTGAGCGCGTTATTCCAGGGTGCGCTGAAACCGGGCCATGCCGGACTGTCAGCGACGCTCTTGCTTTTCGGGGAAGCGAAGATACACGCGCAGCAGAGTAATGCGGCGCCGGCGGCGTCCTCCGCAACTTCAGGCCCGCGTCGAGTCCTCGACCGCTATTGCGCGACGTGTCACAACGACCATCTAAAGTCCGGCGGCCTGAGTCTTGTCCAGGCCGATTTGTCGAATGTAGGTTCGCGACCCGAACTATGGGAGAAAGTGGCGCGCAAGCTCCATACCGGTGTCATGCCGCCACCCAACGTGCCGCAGCCTCCGGACGCGGATCGCCGTGCGATCCTCACTTTGCTGGAAAGGTCGCTCGATGCCGCGGCGGCCGCCAAACCGAATCCTGGCCGTACCGAAACCCTGCGGCGCCTCACGCGAACCGAGTATCAGAACGCGATCCGAGACCTGCTGGCGCTCGACATCGACGCCGCCTCGCTGCTGCCGGCCGACGAGAGCGGTCACGGCTTCGACAACGTCATCGTCGGCGATCTGTCGGCAACGCTTGTGAACCGATACATCTCAGCCGCGCAGAAAGTCAGCCGTCTGGCTGTCGGGACCACACGGTCTGTGCAGAACGACATCATTCGGGTGGCGGCCGATCTGACACAGGAAGATCACCTGCCCGGACTTCCGCGCGGCACGCGCGGCGGCCTGTCGACGTCCTATACGTTTCCTCAGGACGGCGAATACGAAATCCAGATCCTGCTGGCTCGCGATATCAACGGGATCGTCAGCGGAATCCGCGACGGCCGTCCGCACCAACTGCTGGTGCTCCTCGATCGGGAGCCGGTCAAGACCTTCACTGTCCAAAGGCAGCCCAACGTCCACCCCACTCGGGCCGATAAGGATCTGAAGGCGCGCATTCCCGTCAGCGCCGGTCCGCACCACCTCGGGCTCGCGTTCGTCAAAGAGGGCTCATCGCTTTCCGAGTCGCTCCGCCAGCCTACCGTATCCCGCTTCAACGACCTCCGATATGCGCGCACGGCGCCCGCCATCGACCAGGTTTCTGTGACCGGACCGTATTCGCCAAGAGGCTCCGGGGACACACCGAGCCGGCGCCGATTGTTTGTCTGCCGGCCGGAGGGACAGGACAAAGCTCAGGAAGAAAAATGCGCCGCAACGATCCTGTCGACGCTGATGCGGCGGGCGTACCGCAGGCCGATTGCGGCGGCCGACCTTGCCGAGCCCATGGCCTTCTATCGCCAGGGGCGGGCCGACGGCGATTTTGACGCCGGAATCGCCATGGCGCTGAGCTCCGTGCTGGCCAACGGAGAATTCCTCATCCGCGTGGAGAGCGAACCCCGGAGAACGGGACCCGCTGGCGTCTACAGGGTCAGCGATCTGGAGCTGGCATCGCGACTGTCCTCCTTCCTGTGGAGCAGCATCCCGGACGACGAGTTGCTCGAGGCCGCCATTCGAGGCAGGCTGAGTCAGCCGGGGGAGATCGAAAAGCAGGCCCGCCGGATGCTCGCCGACCGCCGGTCCTTCAACCTCGCGACGAACTTCGCCGGTCAGTGGCTGCTCCTGCGCAATATCGACGCGGTAGCTCCAAACGGCAACATTTTCCGGGATTTCGATGACAACCTGCGGCAGGCCTTCCGGCAGGAAACCGAGCTCTTCTTCGACAGCGTGTTGCGCGAGGACCGCAGCGTGCTGACGTTGATACGCTCCGACTACACGTTCCTGAACGAACGCCTGGCGAAGCACTACGGAATTCCCAACGTATACGGGAGCCGATTGCGCCGCGTAGCGCTTTCCAGGGAAAGCAGACGCGGCGGACTGCTTCGGCAGGGCAGCGTGCTCTCGGTGACATCGTATGCCACCCGGACCTCGCCGGTGCTGCGCGGAGTATTCGTGCTGCGCAGCATCTATGGCGCGCCGCCGGCGATTCCGCCTCCCACCGTGCCGGCGCTCGATGAGAGTACGATGGCCGCCAATCTCCCGATGCGCCAGCGCCTGGCTGCCCATCGCGCCAACGCGGTGTGCGCGAGCTGCCATAACACCATCGACCCGGTGGGCTTCGCGCTCGAGAACTTCAATGCGGTCGGGCAGTGGCGCGAACACGAGCTGGAAGCGCCGGTCGACGCGTCGGGAGCGTTGCCGGGCAGCCGACCGTTCCGGGGGATCGACGGGCTTGAGGAGGCGCTGCTGGCGCGCGGCGAACTGTTCGTCACCGCTCTGACGGAGAACCTGATGACGTTCGCGCTCGGGCGAGGCGTGGAGTACTACGATGCGCCTGCCGTTCGCAGAATCGTAAGAGACGCGGGGAAGGATGGATACCGGTTCTCGTCGCTGATTCTCGGCATTGTAAACAGTGTTCCATTTCGAATGCGGCGCGCGGAAGGCGATTCAGCGCCGGCAGCAGCTAACCTTGCAAGTAGCAGGAAGTAGAGGGGAGCATTATGTTTCTGACAAAGAAGGCGATTCCCAGGCGGACTCTCCTGAAGAGCGCGCAGGCTACTCTGGCTCTGCCACTGCTCGACGCGATGATTCCTGCCGCCACGATGTGGGCCCAGACGCCCGCGAAACCGGTATCGCGGCTGGGCTTCGTGTTCGTCCCCATGGGATGCGATCATTCGCGATGGACCCCGCCCGGCGCGGGAAAGCTCGATCAGCTTTCCCCCATCCTCGACTCGCTGAAGCCGGTCAAAGATCAGCTGACCGTGATCACCAATCTGCGGTTGCCGAACGCCTATCCGGGCACGCATGACACATCCAACTCGGCGTTCCTGAGCGCGGCGGTCTCCAAACACACGGAGAGCTCGGATTATTATCTCGGCACCACGGTGGACCAGATCGCGGCCAGGGAGATGGGCCGCGATACGCAGATCGGCTCGCTCCAACTCGCGATGGATCTCAACCCGCTCGCCGGCGTGTGCAACAACGGCTACGCGTGCGTCTATCAGAATTGCCTCTCCTGGTCGTCGCCGACCACACCCTTACCGTCGGAGGCACATCCGCGTGTCGTCTTCGAGCGGCTCTTCGGCGAGGGCGGAAGCGCATCCGAGCGCCGCTCGGCGTTGCGCTATCGCGGGAGTCTGCTGGATTCGTTGACCGGGAGCATCGCGAAGATCAAAGGAAAGGTGGGTGCTCCCGACAAGGCGCGCCTGGATCGGTATCTCGAGAGCATTCATCAGGTGGAACGCGAGATCCAGCGTGGCGAGAAAGCGGTGGCGGACAACAGGACGCCCGACCTCGACCGGCCGGTGGGAGTTCCTCCGGCGTTCGCCGACCACGCCAAGCTCATGTACGACCTTCAGATTCTGGCCTTTCAGGCGGACATCACGCGGGTCGTCAGCTTCCAGTTCACGCGCGAGCACAACGACCGCACGTATCCGGAGATCGGCGTCCCGGATCCACACCATCCCACGAGCCATCACGGCAACGATCCGGAGAAGGTCGCCAAGATTGCGAAGATCAACACGTTTCATGTCTCGCTGTTTTCCGAGTTCCTCCAGAAAATGAAAGCGACCTCCGACGGCGACGGCTCGCTCCTCGATCACACGGTCTACCTGTATGGAAGCGGCATGGGGAATCCCAGCCTTCACGATCACGAGAATCTTCCGATCCTGGTGGCGGGCGGCGCTGCAACTGGCCTGAAAGGCGGCCGTCACATCAGGTACGAGAAGGGAACGAACCTGTCGAACCTCCACCTCACGCTGCTCGATCGCGTTGGCATCCGCCTGGATTCGTTCGTGGACAGCTCCGGAAAGGTCGACGACCTGTTCGAACAGGTTCCACTGGCCTAGGGAAGACGCCCATGCGGAGACAGATCACCGGATTCGTTCTCCTCACGGCCGGTCTGGCGGCGGCCGCGGCCGTGCGTGCACCATTGGCCGACGCCGCGGAGAATCGCGATAAGTCGGGCGTCGCGCTGCTCCTCAAGAAGGGCGCCGACGTGAACGCCGCGCAGGCCGATGGGACCACCGCGCTGCATTGGGCGGCGTATCACGACGATGCGGAGATGGTGGCGATGCTCGTGAAGGCGGGCGCCAACGCGAAGGTTGTAAACCGCTACGGCATGCCGCCCCTGGCGGAGGCCTGCATTAACGGCGACGCCGCGGTTGTGAAACTGCTGTTGGACGCTGGAGCCGACGCCAACGCCGCAATGAAAGGGGGAGAGACCGTGCTGATGTTGGCGGCGCGCTCCGGGAATCTCGGCGCGGTAAATGCGCTGCTGGCCCGAGGCGCGCACCTAAACGCGCGCGAACGGCTCGGACAGACGGCCTTGATGTGGGCGGCGGCCGAGGGAAACACGGCTGTCGTCCGCGCGTTAATCGAATCGGGAGCGGACCTGAACGCGGCTCTCGATTCGGGGTTCACGGCGTTCTTCTTCGCGGTTCGGGAAGGCCGCCTCGACACGGTTCGCGCATTTCTTTCGGCAGGCATCGATGTGAATAAGCCGATGCAGCGGCTTCAGGGCTCGAGCAGAGCAGGTGGCGGCGCGAGAGGGCAGCGCACCCCTCCGCTGCTGCTCGCCGTCCAGAACGGCCACTTCGAGCTGGCGATTGCGCTCATCGACGCGGGCGCCGATCCCAACGATCTGCGGGCCGGATACGCTCCTCTCCACATGATGGCCGGCGTCCGCAAGCCGGATTCCAACGACACCAACGATGGCTCCCCCGCGGTCGGAGCGGGAACGCTCACCAGCCTCGACTTCGTGCGCGAAATCGTAAAACGCGGAGCGAACGTCAATCAGCGCCTGCCCAGCGGCTCACCGGGGCTGGGCGGCACGTCTTCGCGCATCGCGACGGAGGGCGCAGCGGGGGCGACGCCGTTTCTGTTCGCCGCCGATCGCGCCGACCTGCCGCTGATGCGCGTGCTCAAGGAACTGGGCGCCGATCCCCTCCTGCCGAACTTCAATAACACTACACCGCTGATGGCGGCGGCTGGAGTTGGCACGACTTCGCCGGATGAAGAGGCGGGCGACGAAAGCGATGCGCTAGAAGCGGTGAAGATGTTGCTCGATCTCGGAGCCGACATCAATACCGTGGACAACAACGGCGACACAGCCATGCACGGAGCCGCGTATAACGCCTACCCGCTGGTCGCGAAGCTGCTGGCCGAGCGTGGAGCCAATCCGCAAATCTGGAAGAATGCCAACAAAGCCGGCGGAACGCCGCTATTCATCGCGGAAGGTTACGCCGATCGTACCTTGCAGCCCGACGCCGCGACGATCGAAGCCATCACCAAGCTGATGGTTGCAGCGGGCCTTCCCACTACAGGCGAGCGGCCGAAGATGGTTGATATCTACCAGAGAACCGTAGAGCCACCGAAGCCTCCGAACTGAAGAGGTGAGACGACGCAGCGTTCCAAACGCTCGATCGCTACGGGTCACTGCCGCGCGATCGCGAATTCGTCTGTCAGCCGCTACGGCTCAACGCCGGTGGATTGTCCGTTGACGTGGATGCAGTAACGGTCCGGAGGTACGAGCGAGACCCGCAGTCGGTGGATGGCGGTGAGGGTGGGATTCGAACCCACGGACGAGTCACCCCGTCAACGGTTTTCGAGACCGCCCGATTCAACCACTCTCGCACCTCACCGGGCCGGCGATCGCGCCGCTGGTTCGATTCTACCATTCCGCGTCGTACAATCACGAGATGCCGCTTGCCGCGGGCCATCGCCTCGGACCCTACGAGATCGGCGCGCCGCTCGGCGCCGGCGGCATGGGCGAAGTCTATCGCGCGCGTGACACCCGCCTCGGCCGCGACGTCGCCCTCAAGGTCCTCCCCGCCGACGTCGCCGAGGACCGCGCGCGCCGCGAGCGGTTCGAACAGGAAGCCCGCGCCGTCGCCGCGCTGAATCATCCGAACATCGTCGCGCTGTACGACATCGGCGCCGAAGGCGACATCCTTTTCACCGTTTCCGAGCTGGTCGAGGGCCAGACCCTGCGAGTCGCGGAGATCCCGCAACGCAAGGCCGTCGAGCTGGCCGCGCAGATCGCCGACGGACTCGCCGCCGCGCACGCCGCCGGCGTTACGCATCGCGACATCAAGCCCGAGAACATCATGGTCGCGCGCGAGGGCCGCGCCAAGATCCTGGACTTCGGGCTAGCAAAGGTCGCCCGGCCGGCTGCGGCCACCGACGCCACGCGCAGCATGGCGCAGACGGCGCCCGGCACCGTCATGGGCACCGTCAGCTACATGTCGCCCGAGCAGGTGCGCGGCGAGAACGTCGACCATCGGTCGGACATCTTCAGCATGGGCTTGGTTCTCTACGAACTGCTCGGCGGCAGGCGGGCGTTTCCCGGCGAATCGGCCGTCGAGGTGATGCACGCCATCCTCAAGCAGGACGCGCCCGACCTGCCCGAGACCGTCCCCGCGCCGCTCGCCGGGATCGTCGCGCACTGCCTGGAGAAGGAAGCGGCGAGCCGGTTCCAGTCGGCCAAAGATCTTGCATTCGCGCTGCGCGCCTCGGCGGGCGGACGAACCACGACCAGCGCATCGGGAGCGCTCCCGGCGCTCCGGCCCCCACGGCGCGCGCCTTGGCGTGGCGTCGCGATCGCGCTCGCGAGTTCGCTCGCGACCGCGGCGTTGATCCTCTGGATCGCCGCCGACCGCGCCGGAGTCGACGCGCTGAGCATCACGCCCTTCGCCGCCGAGCCGGAGACCGAATACCTCCCGGCGTTCTCACCCGACGGCCGCTCGATCGCGTACGTCCGCCTGACCGGCGCCTCGTCATCCTTGATGGTGCGCTCGCTCGAAGATCCGACTCCTGTAGAGCTGGTCTCGTGGCCGGCCTCCACCGGCGCCATTCCGTTTTGGGCGCCCGACGGGAACCGCGTCTGCTACATCGTCGACCGCGTGCTCTCCTGCGTCAGTCCAGCGGGAGGGCCGGCTCGCCCCTTACTGAAAGAGGTTACCGGTGCGCGATTCACGCCCGACGGAAAGTCGCTCCTGGTAACCAAGCTGGAAAAAGGCAAGTTCGTCGCTCACGTGAGCTCGCCCCCGGGCGCCGAGCCCCGGCGGATGGACGGATTCGAGATGCCGGAGGAGGCCGCCTCGATTCAGCCGATTTCACCCGACGGAACCAAAGTGCTCCTCTTCGGGCGCGATCTCTACGCCACCTCGTATCCGCGTGGCGCGCCTCGAAGCCTCGGCCTTCAGGCCTTCGCCGCCACCTGGATGCCGGACTCTCGCCACATCGTCGCCACCGACCGCACCGCCGGCAACGTCTTCTCCCTCCTGATCGCCGACACCGAGAGTTCCGCGAGGCGTCTGTTACTGCGGACGTCGTCGGTGATCGTCTCCAGCTCGGTCAGCCCCGACGGCAAGCGCATCGTCTACTCCACCGGCGCCGCCGAGTGGGACGTCGTCGAACACACCATCGACGGAAAGCGTCTGCGGCCTCTGGCGGCGTCGGCGCGGATGGATGTCGTGCCATCCTGGTCGCCCGCCGGCGACCGGTTCCTGTATGTCAGCGACGCCGCCGGGCCGATGTCGGTGTGGGTGCGCGCCGCCGACGGCTCCGGCGCACGGCCCGTCGCCGTCTACAATGCGATCGACGGCGGCACCCCGCGATTCTCACCCGACGGCCGCCAGATCGTCATTCGCGGCGCATCGGGAATCGAGACCGTCTCGGCCTCGGGCGGGCGTCCGGTGCCGGTATACGCGCCGGCGGTGCCGGGCCGGTTGTACTGCTGGTCGCCCGACGGCGAGTGGATATGGTTCACGGATCGCGGGCAGATCCGCAAGGTCGCCGGACAAGGCGGGCAGCCCGTCGCCGTGAAAGATTTTCCGGGCTCGGCGGCCCTGGTCGATTGCTCGCCGGACGGAAGAGTCGCCTTTCGCGCGCGCGACGGCGTGCATGTTATGTCGGCCGACGGAAAACAGGACGCCGTGATCGCCGGCCCGCAGGGCGGGTTCTTCGGCCAGTTTCTCGACGGCGGCAGGACGATCGCGCTGCTGATGCCGAGCGGCCGGGAGATCTCGGTGGTCGACGTCGCCGCGGCGCGCGCGGTGCGTACCATCGAGCTGGAGATTCCGCGCGCCGACATGGTGCAGAGTTTCTCGATTCACCCGGACGGCAAGCGGATGCTGGTGCAGTCGGGCGGGCTGCGCTACGACCTGTACCTCGCCGAGGGATTTCCGCAGCCCTCGCGCGGCCTCCTGCGATGGTTCCGCCACTGGGACGCGGCGAAGTAGTCTCAGGTGAGGCGGGCCTCCTGGCGCCGGCAGCGGACTTTCGGGGCGCCTTCGAGCTACGACCGGCGGTGCGTCCTTCGCGCGACCGGCCTCCGGGTCACGCTGGACGGCCAGGCAACTTCACGCCGGATCGCGGCTGGCAGCCGTAATGTCGTGAAGTACTCGGCCGGATAAAGATAGTCCTCACCGGACTCGTCAACAACCCTTAGAAAGCCGTCGCGCGCGGCGTCCGCATCGGGAAGGACTTCGTACACCTTTCGTGGCTCCAGATCCTCTTCGCCACGGCTTCGGAGACATAGAACCAAACGAAGGGGAGCCTTGGTGGCCTTTCCGGTCAGCCGACGAATCGCTTGATCTTCCATCCTATCTTGCCGACGCCATGCGCCTCGTACCAGTGTAGTTCCGCCGGCCGGATCGCGCCGTCAGCCAGGCGAACGAAAGCTACTCCCTTCATCTTCCTCCAGTTGCGCCCACCGTATCGCTTAACCAGCCATGCGAGCCGCCTGATACCGTGTCCTCTCGCGATGGTTTCAACTCCGGAAAGAGCGCCGGCGAACTCAAAATACATTCCGCATGGTTTGCGCGTCAGGGCTTCGGCTTCGACTCCGGCTTCTTCGGCTGCGTCTCCTTGCTTTCCACCGCGTCGCCAAAGGTGATCTTCACGTCCGCCTTGAACTGCTTGTAGTCGTCGTAGCGCACCGTCATGCGGATGCGCTGCGGCCCGTTCTCGAACGGCAGCACGCTGTTGGCGATGGTGTAGGTCGGAAACCAGTACTTGCCGTCGATCTGCTCGCGAAAGGTTTCGAACTTCGGGTACTGGTAGTCGAGCCCCTTCTTCTTCAGGCCCGTGCCGCGGCCGTAGCTCTTGACGATCATCAGGTCGCGATCGTCCACCCAGATCACCCCCGAGAAGTACCGCTGGCCCGCCTCCATCTTCTTGGGCTTCACGGCGAAGGCGTAGCAGCCGATCTCGTCGAGCGTCTCGCGCCCCAGGTAGCGCACGAAGTACTTGTCGATCTCAGCGCTGTTCAGCACGAACGGCTGCACGCTGCGCAGGTCCTGCTCGTCCTCCGGCGTCAACTGGATCTTGCTGAGCGTCGGCACCGGCGCACGCACCACCCGCTCGGTGCGCTTGCCCTCCGGGTACACGATGTCCGACACCACCTCGAAGACGCCGCCCTGCCGCCCGCCCTCGTCCATCTCGACCACCTTGGCCGACTGCCGGTAGGTGTAGTTATCGCGCGCCCGCTGGAAGGCGGTCTCGTTCGAGGAGAACTTCTTGATGATGTCCTCGATCTCGGCCGGCGACGGCTCCCGCGTGTCGGCCACAAGTGCGACCGCGAAGAACGGGACGAGGGCGGCGCAAACGCGCATGGACACCTCCTGCAAATAGTGTAGACGCAATTCGCCGGGGAGGGGTTGCGCGAAGGGGCTACGGCACGCGCGAACGCAGCGTGCGAAGCGAGCGAATCGCTTCCTGCGCGACCTCGGCGTCGGCGTGGCGCGTCATCGGCTCGATGTGCGGAATCGCTTCCGGCCCCGCCGTGGCCGCCAGCACCGGCAGCAGCAGCACGAGCTCGGCCTTGGCGGCCGTCCGCAGCGCCAGTAGCAGCCCCTGCCGAACTTCCTTTTCCCGCGCCAGCTCCACCAGGAAAGGCTGCGCGACCCCGCGCCACATCCGCGAGTTCAACTGATTGATCAGGTATTGCAGCGGGCTCAGCTCGGTCAGCTCGCGCCGGCCCGCCATCACCGCGCCGAACGCCGCCGCCAGCCGGGCGCGCATGCTGCGCTCTTCCTGAAAGGCCTTGTCGAGGACCGCCAGGTCGCCGCGATTCTTCAGCCGCCCGATCCCCTCGGCGGCCGCCGCGCGCAGCGAGTCGTCGCGATCCGTCAGGAATGTGCGGAGCAGCGGCCGGTCGGTCTCCTCCGGCATCATGGCGATGGCCGCCAGCGCGGCGCGGCGCACGGCGGCGCTCGGCGTTCGGCCCATGATATCCCGCAGACGCGGCGTCGCCTCGCGATTCAGCAGCACTCCGGTGGTCTCGATGGCGGCGATCTGCACGCGCTCGTCGAGATCGCGCAATAGAAACGCGATCTCGGGCCCCGCCGCCGGGTCGCCGATCTTGCGCAGCGCCACCAGAACCTCGAAAAGCACCCGGCCGTCCTTGGTGCGCAGCGCCTCCACCAGCGACGGAATCGCCGCGCGCCCGCGGAGAATGCCCAGCGCACGCGCGGCGCTGGCGCGCACCTCGAAACTCACTCCGCCGCGGGTCTGCGAGCCGAGTGCCGCTATCACCTCCGGGCGCACCTCCACCCACGGGTCGATCACCTGGTCGAGATTGTCGGTGAAGCGTGCCGTGATCGTTCCGCCGGCCCGCCGCAGCGTCGCGCCGATACCGGTCTGCACGTAGCCGGGCGCGTAGAAGTTCACCAGTCCGTCGGCCGCGCGGATCTGGATTTCGGCGTCGTTGTCGGCCGCGGCCTCGATCAGCGGATCGAGACTATGCTGCGTGCCGATGGCGACGACCGATTTCACGGCCTCCAGCCGCACTTCGAGCGACGCGTCCTTAAGTAACGGGCGCAGATGCGGAATGCCGGCCGATCCCTGACGGGCGAGATCGCGGGCCAGGCGGGCGCGTTGCCGCGGATCGGCGGTCCCGGGATCCTGCGCCATCAGGACGGCGCTCAGCGCGCACGCGATCGCGACGCCGCTCAGCGGACGAACTCCACGGCCACGCGATGCGGGATCAGGCCGGCGTCGTGGCCCATGTCGAGCAGCTTCTGAGCGGCCGCGGGGACCTGGTCGCCGCAATCGACGGTGTGATGGTTGACGTACATGCCCACGAACCGGTCGGCCAGCGGCGCATCCAGGTCGCGGGCGAACTGCATGGCGTAGGCCAGCGCCTCGGGGCGGTTCGCCAGCGCGTACTCGATGCTTTCGCGCATCAACCGGCAGCACTCGCCCAGGATCTCCGGGTCGAGCGAGCGCAGGATGGCGTTGGCGCCCAGCGGCAGGGGCAGCCCGTGCGTCTCCTTCCACCAGCGGCCGAGATCGACGACGCAGTGCAGGTTGTCGCGGCCGTAGGTGAGCTGCGACTCGTGGATCACCAGGCCGAAGTCGACGGCTCCGGATCGTACCGCGGCCGGAATCTCGTCGAACGGCGTGAAGACGGGCGTAAAGTCGCGCTCGAACAGGCGCAGCGCCAGGAAGGCGGTGGTCAGCCGGCCCGGCACGGCCACGCGCCGGCCGCGAATATCCTCCGGCTGATGCGGCCGCGCGGCGATCACCATCGGTCCATAGCCGTCGCCGACGCTCGACCCGCTCGCCAGCAGCACGTACTTGTCGGCGACGTAAGGATAGGCGTGATACGAGATGGCGGTGAGCTCGTACTCGCCGCGCGTGGCTCGCTGGTTCAACGACTCGATGCCCTCCAGGACGTGCCGGAACCCGACCAGCTCGGAGCGCACCTTGCGCGTCGCGAGGGCGTAGAACATGAAGGCGTCGTCGGAATCGGGGCTGTGCGCGCAGACGATCTCTGACACGGTGGGAACAACCAATATAGCAGCTGTCAGTTGTCAGTCGTCAGT
>CAZEVY010000005.1:104567-122066 GCA_964515555.1 uncultured Solibacteraceae bacterium
TTCAGCTCTTCGCCAGCTCCGCCAGCTCCAGCCGCAGCAGCGACATGGCCGACTCCAGTTCGGCGAGCGCCGGCACGGCGCCCTCCACCTCACCGGCTCGACCCAGCAGTTCGAGCTGTCGCGCGGCTTCGCAGGTGCGGTCGGCGCCGAAGTTCGACGCGGCGCCCTTGATCGTGTGCGCCAGATGCTGTATCGCGACCGCGTTGCCGCCTTCCACCGCGCGCCGCAGATCGATCAGCGCTCCCGCCGATTCCTCGATGAACAACGCCGCCACTTCCCGCAGCAACTCGCCGTCGCCGCCGACTCGTTCGAGCGCGACCTCAAGATTGAATGGTTCCGCGAGGTTCACTGTGCCTTTCTGGCTCTCAATACCCTCATCGGACGGAACAGCGTCACATATGAACGACTATTATAGCCCGGCACATCGAATGGGCTATCCGAGGGTGCGCGCGAGGGAACGCCGATGCTCACTTCCTCGCGCCGATCGCGAAAACGTGCCGCCTGCCGCGAATGTAGATCGCCTCGCCCGCCAGCGCCGGAGTCGCCATCACCTGCTCGCCGAGCTCGTTCTGCGCGATCTCCTTGTACTCGCGTCCCTGCGCGATCACGTAGGTCCGCCCCTCCTCGCTCGTCAGGTAGAGCTTCCCGCCCGCGGCCACCGGCGACGCGCTGAAGCCCGACTTGCCGTCGCCCAGGCGCTGCTGATAGAGCCGCTCGCCGGTGGCGAGCTGATACGCCGTCAACACGCCGTTGTCGTAGCAGAAGTAGCCGACGCCGTTGGCCAGCAGCGGCGTCTGCATATAGTTGCCGGCCCGGTCGACGGTCCAGGCGATGGAGGCCTTCGACGCCGTGATGTCGCCCGAGGCGTCGGTGCGGATGGCGTGGATTGGCCGCGCGGGGCCGTGCGCGCTGGTCAACACGATCAGCCCGTCGAGAAAGACCGGTGTGGGTACCGGAATGTCGCCGCCGCCGGTAAGTTTCCACAGCTCCTTTCCCGTCCTGAAGTCGTAGCCACCGGAGTGCTTGAATCCGTTAACGACCACCTGCATGCCCTTCGCGCCGCCCGCTGTGTAGGGGACGACGGCGGGCGTGCCGAAGGTCGGCACATCGGCGCGCGCGGTCCGCCACAATTCCTTGCCGGTCGAAGCGTCGAAGGCGGCCAGGAATGAGTCCTTCTGGACGTCGGCGAGGACGATGACGGCGTTGTCGTGCAGCACCGGCGAGCTCGAATAGCCCCACTGCGCGCCCGGCACCATGAAGAATCCGGCGTCGAGAAGACCGAGGTCCTTCTTCCAGAGCAGCTTTCCCTTCATGTCGAAGGCGTAGAGTCCCTCGGAGCCGAACAGCGCGATGACACGCCTCCCGTCGGTGGCCACCGTCGGGTTGGCGTGCGTCGATTTCGGATGGCGCTTCACCTTGGGCTCGCCGCTCAGAGCGGTCTGCTGCCAGACGACCTTGCCGGACTTGCGGTCGAGGCAATAGACGACGAACGTCTGGACTCCCTCGACCGGAACCGGGCGGATGTCTCCGTAGAGGCCGAGCTTCAGGTCGGGCTCGCCCGCCATGGGGACCGCCGTGGTGACGAAGATGCGGTCGCCCCAGACGGCGGGGCTGGAGTGGCCGAGGCCGGGAATCGGCGTTTTCCAGAGGATGTTGGCGCTGGTTTCGCCGTTCCACTGCGAAGGCGGCGCTCCGGCGCCGACGCCCGAGGCGCCCGGTCCACGGAACTGTGGCCAGTTGTTGTCGGCGGCGAAAGCGGTGACTGCGAGAAGGATGACGGAGAGACGCATCCACTCGATTATATTGCGGATGACCGCCTACAACGCGCGCGGCTCCGTAACAGAGCCGCGACCGTAAGGGAGCGGATGCGAACCGACCACTGACGCCGCGCCTCAACCTCTACCGTCTGCCGCGACGGTGCCCGCCGCCGCGATAGTAAATCGGCCGGGAATACAGGAAAAAGCTCCCGCCATACCAGCTCGGGCCGTACCAATACGGATAATGCGGTCCGAAATAGTCGTAATAGTAGTAATGCGGCGTGTACACGCGACGCTGGAGCGTCGGCCGGGACGCTTGCCGGGGCTCGTAGTCCTCCTGCCGGACGGACTGGAAGGCGTGACGGGAGGTCTCGGTCGAAATGGTCAGCGGCGCCTCGGTGCGGAACGTCAATGTCGCCTCGGGGTGTACGACTGTCTGATTGCCGCGCGTGAACAGTACCCCGATCGCCGACGCCGCGCCTCCCGCGATCGCGCCCATGCCTGCCCCGAACCCTCCGTCGGCGGCCGCGCCCACAGCCGCGCCCAGACCCGCCGTGGTGCCGATGGCGGTCGCGTCGCGGCCCATCGAGGTTCCGCCGGCGTATTGCACGAGCTGCGTGCGCACGGGAAGCTGGCGCCCGTCGACGAAGCTGATGTCGGTCAGCTCGAGGCCGAGCTTCGACGTGCCGCGAATCCGCCCTGCCTTGACGGCGTCGGTGACACGTCCGGCGACCGTCTGGCCGCGGCGCGCGACGACGTAGCCGTCCACCACCAGCGGCTGCGAGAGGGTCGCGCTGAATTGGTCGCCGGCGCGGTTGTGGTCGCTCGAAAGGGTCTCGTTGACGCGCACCGTGATCCACGTGCCCGCCGACAGCACGAGCGGCGAGGGCGCGGCGCCGGAAGGCGCCAGCGCGATGTTGCCGGAAGGCATCGCCTGCGCAGCGTCGGCGCGAGGCGCCGCCTGTGCCGCGTCGTCAGGGCGTCGCCCATTGGGCTCGCCGAACTTACGCCATCCGCCGGTCTCCTGCGCGAACGTCAGCGCGGAGAAGGCGGCAAGGACCACGAGCGGGAATGGTCTCATGATGAACCTCCTGGTGCACACACACGAGTGCATTTTTGTTTCCAGCCGCAAGTGATTGAGAATCGGACCGATCGGCGGGCGGTGAGTGGCCGAAGCGGAACACCGTGGTGGATTTCGGCCAGGCGCGGCCCATCAAATCGCGGCCCCACTACAATGAAGGCTCATGCCCAACCGACTCGCCCGCGAGAAGAGCCCGTACCTGCTCCAGCACGCCAACAATCCCGTCGACTGGTACGCCTGGGGCGAGGACGCCTTCGAGAAATCCCGAAGCGAGGACAAGCCCATCTTCCTCTCCATCGGCTACTCCACCTGCCACTGGTGCCACGTCATGGAGCGCGAGTCGTTCGAGTCCGAGGAAATCGCGGCGCTCCTCAATCGCCACTTCGTACCCGTCAAACTCGACCGCGAGGAGCGCCCCGACGTGGACCGCATCTACATGACCTTCGTCCAGGCCACCACGGGCGGCGGCGGCTGGCCGATGTCGGTATGGCTGACGCCCGACCGGAAGCCGTTCTTCGGCGGCACGTATTTTCCTCCCGATAACCGCTACGGCCGCCCCGGCTTCCGCGCGATTCTCGAGCACATCGCGCAAGCATGGCTCAGCGACCGCCCGCGCATCGCGCAGTCGGGCGCCGAAATCGTCGCGCAACTGGAGCGGCAGTCGGCGGTGAAGCCGGGCGTATCGAACTGGCTCGACGACTCGGTGTGCGAGTCGGCCTTCCAGATCTTCCGGCGCACCTTCGATTCGCAACTCGGCGGTTTCGGAGGCGCGCCGAAGTTTCCGCGCCCGGTGGTGCACAACTTCCTGCTGCGCCACTGGAAGCGGACCGCCAATCGCGAAGCGCTCGACATGGTGCTCGTGACCCTGCGCGAAATGGCGCGCGGCGGCATGTACGACCAGGTGGGCGGCGGCTTCCATCGCTATTCGGTCGACGAGCGCTGGTTCGTGCCGCACTTCGAGAAGATGCTCTACGACCAGGCGCAACTGGTGGTGTCGTACCTGGAGGCCTACCAGGCGACGGGCGACGAAACTCTGGCCGCGGTCGCGCGCGACGTCCTGGAGTACGTCCTGCGCGACATGACCCATCCGGAAGGCGCGTTCTATTCGGCCGAGGACGCCGACAGCGTGATCGACCCGGCCGATCCGCACCACAAGGGCGAAGGCGCGTTCTACGTGTGGACGCGCGCGGAGATCGATGCCGCCCTGGGCGCGCCGTCGGCCGAATGGTTCGCGTGGCGATGCGGAGTCGAGCCGGACGGGAATGTCCGGCAGGACCCTCACGAGGAATTCACGGGAAAGAACATTCTCTACGAGGCGCACAGCGTCGAGGAGACCGCCGCGCGATTCGGCGTCGATTTCGCCGATGTGCGCCTGGCGATGGCCTCGGCGAGGGCGAGACTCCTCGATGCGCGCGCGCGGCGGGTGCGGCCGCATCTCGACGACAAGGTTCTCACGGCCTGGAACGGGCTCATGATCTCGGCGTTTGCGCTGGGAGCGCGCGTGCTCGGCGAAGCGCGGTACGAAGCAGCGGCCCGGCGCGCGGCCGACTTCGTCCTCGCGCGGCTGTACGACGGCGGCCGCCTGCTGCGCCGGTTCCGCGACGGCGAGGCCGGAGTCCCTGCATTCCTCGACGACTACGCGTTTCTGGCGAACGGGCTGATCGACCTTTACGAAACGTGCTTCGAGGCGCGGTATCTGGAGCAGGCGATCGCGCTCGCCGAGGCGATGCGTGAGCGCTTCGAGGACGCGCGCGACGGCGCATTCTTCAGCAGCCCGGCGGGAGACGAGAGTCTCATCCTGCGGATGAAGGAAGACTACGATGGCGCGGAGCCTTCGGGAAACGCAATGGCGGGGCTGGCGCTGGCGCGGCTGGCGGCGATCACCGGCCGCGACGATTTCCGGCAGTCCCTGTCGCGGCTGTTCGAGGCGTTCGCGATGCGCATGCGGGCGGCGCCGGTGGGTGTGCCGCAGATGATCGTCGCCTGGATGCTGGCGACGGCGGCGCCGAAGCAGATTGTCATCGCCGGGGAGCGCGAGGCGGCGGACACGCGCGCGCTGCTGGCGGAGGTGCGCCGGAGGTTCCTTCCCAATGCGGTAGTGCTGCTGGCCGGCGACGCCGTACGGGTGTGGTCGCCGGCGATCGCGGCGATGCAACCGGTCGAGGGGCGCGCGGCGGCCTACGTGTGCGAGAACTTCGCGTGCAGGCTGCCGGTGACGGAAGTCGCGGGACTCATTGAATTGCTAGAATAGTCGGTTATGGAAAGACCAGGTGCAACGACTCTGCGGGGCAATCCGCTGACTTTGATCGGACCGGAGCTGAAGGCGGGCGACGCCGCGCCGGATTTCGAGTGCGTCGACAACGGCCTGCAAGCGGTAAAGCTGTCGTCGACCGGCGGCAGCGTGCGCGTCTTCAGCGTGGTCCCGTCGCTCGACACGCCGGTGTGCGACGCGCAGACCAAGCGATTCAACGAGGAAGCCGCCAAGCTCTCGGGCGTGGACATCTTCACGGTCAGCATGGACCTGCCGTTCGCGCAGAAGCGCTGGTGCGGGGCCTTCGGGGTGGAGCGGGTGAAGATGCTCTCGGATCACCGCACGGGCTCGTTCGGCTCGGCGTACGGGACGCTGATCAAGGAGCTGCGGATTCACAGCCGCGCGATCTTCGTGGTCGACGGGTCGAACAGGATTCGCCACGCCGAGTACGTCAAGGAAGTCGCCGACCATCCGAACTACGACGCCGCGCTCGGCGCGGTGCGTTCGCTGACGGGGCAGGGAGCGGGCGCTTAGGGCCAAAGGCGTTCACCGGCCGCGAAGTCCTGAACACCGCGGCGGCGGCGTGGATTACTCGACGGCGATCGACGCGGGCACACTGCGTTGTCCGGAGATTTCGATAACCAACGGCGCTTCATTCTGCCTGGTGGCACCCACGGGCATCGTCGCGTTGATCTGGTACAGTCCCGCCAGTCCCGGCGTCAGCCCCGCGAACGCGGCCGCCGCCTCCACCCCACCAATGAAGACCCGCGGCCGCTCGCGTGTCACTCGCAGCGGCGATTCAGGCGCTCGCGCGCCGGCCGCCAGTGGCGGATCGACCGCTCCCAGCCCCGAGCAGTAGATGACCAGCGCATCGCCTGCACGCGCTGGAGAGTTCGGAGCGACCAGCCACGAACTGCCGCCACGTGTCGCCACCACGATCGCGCGGCCCGCCGCCGTGAACGCCGCCGGCTGCGCGGGAGCCACCGCCACCAGAACCGGATCGGAGTATGCTCCCAGCCGTTGCCTGACAGCCACCTGGTGGATCGTATTCAGGTTCAGGTCGTAGTGCACGATGGCGTTGATCTGACCGGGGCCCGCGAACACCAGAGGCAGAAAACGCCCGTTCATAAGCACCCGCGAGCCGGCGAGTTCAGCCGGTAATGGCAACGTGGACGCGGAGTCCGTCAGTCCGTCGGTGAGGTTCTGGCCATAAACCGAGATCATCGCGCCGGGGCCAAGCGGCTGATAGGAGACATTCGACGCCGCGCTCACCACCGAGTTTGGCGGCACGATGGGACGCTCCTGAGTCGTCCCAATGCCGGCCTGCACCTCGCGTTCGCCGGAGAGGTTGCGCGCGGGGTCGCGTGCCTCGGCTTTCAGGACCACTGACGAGCGCCTGCTGTCGCGATTGAGCCACGTACCGTGCCAGCGCCCGTCGCCGAGCGGCGTTAGGACGACGGGCTCGTCGCCATTGGAGAATGAGACCACCACCGTGCCGGTCGAGAGCGGGATCCTGCAATCGTCCTTGACGTCGAGCGACAAGGCCGAGGGCGCGCCGGCTGGCGCCGTGGTCGCCTGCCCGACGGAAATGAACGACGGCACAAGGCGCGACGGGGTACAGCCGTCGGCGCTGCGCGATTTGCCCGCGGCGACGGCAACGGCGGCCGAGACATTGAACTGCAACCGCAGCGTCGAAACCGTTCCGTCCGAAAACTGCATGGTCAGGTTGTCGCGATAGGTGCCGGGCTGAGTGAACGACGAAGGCTGCACCACGATGCGCGTGGGCTGCTGCGGGTCGACCGTCGCATCGCGAGGCAGGTGTTGGGCGCGCTGCACAGTGACGGTGCGAAACGCCAATGGCGCGCCCGCAACGTTGTAGAGCAATGCCTCGCTCGACCCTGCCGACAGCCCCCCGGCGGGAAACTCGAAGGTCAGCTCCTCGGGTTGGAACACCGACCCGGGGTTCGACCCGGCGGGCAACACGTCGAGCACCACGGTAAGAACCTGCGGCGAATTCGCCGCCTGTGGCGCGTTGACCGTCACGAGTCCGTAGTAACGGCCCGGCGCCAGGCCCACCTGGTTGATTCGCACACCTACGGTGGGGACGACGTTCGCAGCGTTGGTGCTCCCGGACGTAGTGGCGACCGAGAGCCAATTCCCGCCGCTGACGGTTGACGTGACGACGCTCCAGGGCATCACGCCATCGCCGATGTTGAGGACGCCAAACTCCTGATTCGGCACCACACCGCCGCTCGCCACGGAAATGAACGACATTCCCGATTGCGAGAGCAGCACCGCGGTGTCGCGATCGCTGATCGTCATGGTGACCGGGATGGAGACGGTCTGCGCGCCCGCTCGCAGCACGATCGCTCCCGTGTAGGTGCCGGTGCCGAGCCTCGAAGGGTCGGCACTGATGGTGAGGGCCTGTTGCGTGCGAGGAGTGACGGAGCCCTGTGCTGGAGTCGCGCCGAGCCACGTGCCGCCTGTGACCGTCGCCGTCTCGACGGTAAACGGGAGCGTTCCGCCGCCGTTATTAGAAACGACAAGGATCTGGCTGCGCCTTCGCCCCGCGCGTGGGAACGGGAAGAGAAGGTTTTCCTTATCGGCGCGGAGGTCGGGAGGCAGCGGCTGACCGACGCTGAAAGTTACCGGGATTGTAGTCTGGCGAGGCGTTGCCTGCGGCGTCTCTATGACGATGCGCCCGCGGTGTTCACCCGGCTGGAGGGCGCCCGGGTCGGCAGTGACTTCCAGAATGCGCGGAGTTTCGGCGGCCCCCGACGGGTCGACCTCCAGCCACTGGCCCGAGTCCGTTTCGACCCGGGTACGAAACGGGACGGCGGGAACCGACGCGACGATAGGAAAGCGCTGCATGTTGGCTGGGGGTCCTGCGGATCGCCCGGAAAAGGACAGGCTGGACGGCGTGGGTTGCAATGCCGGCGGATCTACGAGGATCTTTCGAATTCGCGCCGCGCCCTGACCGAACCCTCCCACTCCGACATCTAGCACGTAAATGTTGCCTGAAGAATCCGCTGCCAAGGCTCCCTGCCCAATGTTGTTTCCGTATACGGTCGAAATGATGCCATCGGGGCCTACGCGGCGCAAACCCAAACCGGCCCCCGATACGATATACAGCGATCCAGCGATCATTCGGGCGGCGGTGGGATTGCCGATTAGGGCGTTGAGGGCCGGGCCGCCATCGCCAAACGGAGGAGAACCGATCTCTTGGCCGTTGCCGGCGATCGTCGTGATGGTGCCGTTCTGCGCAACCCGCCGGATTCGATTATTGCGGGAGTCAGCGATGAGCACACTGCCGTCCGAGTCCACGCTGACGCCCCTGGGAGCGTTGAGGGTCGCTGCTGTGGCAGGACCGCCGTCTCCCGAATAGCTTCCCAGGCCTGTTCCTGCAAAGGTCGAGATTATTCCCGCCGGCGAAACTCTGCGGATCTTGTTCCCATCGGCGATGTAAACGTTATTGTTGGCGTCGATGTCGATGGCGGCCAGGGAAGTGAAGGACGCCGCGAGCGCCGGTCCGCCGTCGCCCTCGGGGACTCCAGGCCCGAAGAAGCTCGCTGAGCTTCCGGTTTGCCGTCCGTTGCCGGCGAAGGTTTCGATTGTCCCCGCCGGAGTCACCCGACGGACGACGAAGTTGGCGGGTTGTGTGAAATAGAGATTACCACCGCGATCAAAAGCCAGCGATACGAAGGGAAAGCCGTCGATGTTTAGACGGGCTTCAGTAGCGGATCCCCCGTCGCCACTGTATCCCGCCAGGCCGTTGCCGGCGACGGTCTCCAGGCGTCCCGACGTAGTGATGCGGCGAATCCGATTGGTGTCTGAGAAATATACGTTACCGATGGTGTCAACAGCGGTTGTCAAAGGCGACCGCAAGTTGGCGCTGGAGGCGAAAACGCCGTCCGCGGAGAATCGGAAACCACCGTTGCCGGCGATCGTAGTGATGATGTTATTCGGGGTGATCCGGCGGACTCGATTCGCCTCGACATCGGAAAAAACGATGTTGCCCGAGGAGTCAACCGCCATGTCATGGATACTGATTTCGGCGGCGCGGGCGGTTCCCCCGTCGCCCGAGTACCCCTGGGAGCCCGTACCGGCGATCGTTGTACGCGTATCACCTGGGCCCAACCGAACAATGGAGCGACCCGTGCCGATCAGCAGGTTGCCGGCGGAATCGAAGCCAAGACTTGTTGCGGGGCTGAAGGAGGCGACGGTATTGATGCTTCCGCCAGTCACTTTGCGGATGCGGATGCCGTCCAAGATGAACAGGTCGCCCGCTGCGTCGATCTTGATGTTACTCGGATCGGCGATGGTGGCGCTGGTGGCAGGCCCGCCGTCCCCGGAGGATTGGCCGCTCTGGCCGTTACCCGCAACAGTGTCGATAACACCATTCGGTGAAACCCGGCGGATGCGTTTGTCGCTCCTGTCGGCGATGTAGAGGTTGTCATTACGGTCAACGGCCAAACTAAAGGGATTGCGCAGACGCGCGCCTTTGGCGGGGCCTCCGTCGCCCAGCGGCGCGAAGCTGGTGCCTGGACCGCCGGCATAAGTCGTGACCACGCCCGCCCTATCGACCTTTCGAACAGCGTTCATGTGACCTATGTAGAGGTTGCCCTTTGAGTCCAATGCGATGGGGACCGGAGTAAGCATCGCGGCCCGCGTGGCCGGGCCGCCGTCGCCGGAGTATCCGGGGAACCCGTTGCCGGCGACCAGGATCAACTGGCCCTCCGGGGAGATTCTGAAGACAGCGTTGTTGGAGAAATCGGCTACGAAGATGTTGCCGTTCGGGTCCACCCCGATTCCGTTCACCCTCCCCAGCGGCGCGGACAGTGCCGGCACGGGCGTTTGCGGGAAGAGCCAGTCCGTGCCGGCAATCGTCGTGATGAAGCCTTGAGCGTGTGCCGCAACGGTGGCGACACCCAGAATGAGTACACGCATACGGATACGAGTCCTCAATTCTATTACGCAAGCTCAACGAAGGCGGATCTCGAACTCCAAGGACGCTAGAGTTCAGACAAGGGAGGCAGTCGTGCCGTTCGCGATCAGACGGCGTACCGCAAACTGGATCGGAGCCCCTTCGAGTGCACCGCCGCGCGCCGTCCGGCCGCCAGTGGAAGCGTCCCTTACGCTGATTCCTCGAAGAAGGCGCCCATGCGGCGGAACTTCTCGTAGCGTTCGTCGACTAACTGAGTGGCCCCGCGCGCGCCGAGGTCGTCCAGCGCCATGCGCAGCGTCGCCGCCAGCGATGCGGCCGCGCCGTCGTAATCCTCGTGCGCGCCCTCGGGCGGCTCCTGGATGATTCCGTCGATGAGGCCGAGCTGGAGCAAATCCGCCGCTGTCAGCCGCAGCGCCGCCGCCGCGCGCTCGGCGAGCTTGGAATCGCGATAAATAATCGCCGCGCAGCTTTCCGGCGAAATCACGCTGTAAATCGCGTTCTCCATCATGTAAACGCGATTGCCGACTCCCAGCGCCAGCGCCCCGCCGCTCCCGCCTTCACCGATCACGACCGTAATAATCGGGACGCCGAGCCGCGACATCTCGCGCAGGTTGACCGCGATCGCCTCCGCCTGGCCGCGCTCCTCGGCGTCGATTCCCGGGTAAGCGCCCGGCGTATCGAGCAGCGTCACCACGGGGCGGCCGAACTTCGCCGCCAGGCGCATCAGCCGCATCGCCTTGCGGTAGCCCTCGGGCTTCGGCATGCCGAAATTGCGGAACAGCTTCTGCTTGGTGTCGCGACCCTTCTGCTGGCCGATCACCACCACGGGCCGGCCGTCGAAGAAGCCGATCCCGCCCACGATGGCGGCGTCGTCGGCGTAGGAGCGGTCACCGTGCAGCTCCTGGAAGCCCGTGATCAGCCGCTGAATGTAGTCGAGCGAGTGCGGACGCTTGGGATGACGCGCGAGCTGGACGCGCAGCCATGCGGGGTGCGATTCGGCCGGTTGCGGATGCTCGGCCTGTAACGTGGGTGCAGCCATGTGGGGGAATCTTCAGGATACCTTATCGCCACGTGGTTCTGGTCGGCGGCTGCGCCTCGCAGTCGCGCGACTCGGTGCGTCCGGGCGCGAGCAGCGCGCAAGCGTTCTCGGTCGCCGTGCGCAGCGCGGTCTCTTTGGTCGCGCCGGCGGCGACGCGGCATTCCGTGCGCCCCGCGAACTCCATGCACACCTCGACGCGGAAGCGCCGCTGGCCGAGCGTCGACCAGGCCAGCAGCGCGGCGAAGCCCAAGGTGGTGAGCACGACGATCCAGGTGACTTTCCGCATCGGATCACTTGAGTGTACTTGGCCCGGAATCGGAACGCACCCGGCGACGGCGCGGCGCCGCCATCGCCCCGCAATCGGGCTATGCTGTAGGCAGATGCGCCTCGCGATCCCGCTTCTCTTCGCCGCCAGCATGGCGGCCGAGACCGTTACCGGCCCCCTGGTCGTATCCGACCGCTGGCCCGAGGCGACCGACCTGGTCGCCTGGACCCGCGACGTCATGCGGATCGAGGGCGTCGCCAACGCCTCGCAGACCGCGCAGGGGAAGGCGTTCTTCCGCTGGCTGCGCCTGTTCAATCGCATGGCGACCGGTGGAATGATTCAGGCCTACGAAGGCGACCACGGCGCGGAAAAGTACGTCACCGACGCGCACAAGAACCTGTTCGTCTACGGCTGGGGCTATTGCGACACCACCAGCCGCATCGCCGAGGCCGCCTGGGTCGAATGGCGGCACGATCGCGAATCCGCCGAGCGCGTCTGCGTGATGCACGACAACGGCGGCTATCACACCATGTACCGGCTCCGGCTCGACGGCCGTTACGCCGCCTTCGACCCTCGCTACGGCTACTACCTGGTCGCGGGCGACTCGCCGGAGGCGCGCATCCTCGACTGGGACGAAGTCGGCGTCGACGACAACATCCGGCGCAATCGCACGTTCACGCACCGCAGCGCGCCGTTCTTCGAGTTCTTCGGCCTGGAATGGGAGCGCGCGTTTCTGATTCAACCCGCTTTTCATGCGACCGAGAAGGAGTGGGTCGGGGCGGGCAAGCCCGTCGAGGTGGTGTTCGGAGACCGGCAGTACCGCATGGGCACGCCCTTCCACGACATGGACTTCCGCCTTCCCCCCGGCTCGACGATCGAGCGCTTCTGGGACAATCGCGCGCGCAAGTTCTATGTCCCAGCGGGAAAACACACCCAGCGCGAGGAGCCATTTCTGCCGTCCGGCCGGTTTTATCGCGTCACGGAGTCGATGCTGGACGGAAATTGGCCGAAATACGACCCCAATTACGAAACAATGAAACCGTATCTCGAGACCGTCCCGGCCGCCGAGGGGTACAACGCCCAGGTCCGCGGAGGCCGGACCATCGGACAGGCCTGGGGCCGTTTCACGCACCAGCCCGCCGCCGGCGAACTGACGGCCCCCGGGAAGACGTTCGACTACTACGTCCCCTACGTGCTCGTCGACGGAGTCGTCGCGGGCGAAATGAAGGGACCGGCCGGAGGCGGACAGACCGTCGAGCTGCGAACGCTGCGCGCCAAGACTTCGCGACGCGACGAGCCCGACGCCTGGTCTCCCTGGGAACGGCTGCATGAAGGCCCGGGGCGTTTCTCGGTCGAAATCGGCAGGCCGCGATTCACCGGCCGCGGCGTGTCGATTCACGGAGTCTATCGATTCCAGATTCGCGTGCGTTCGTCCGCAGGCATGGCGGCGTATCGACTGGAGACCTGGTTCGAGAACAACATCATGAGTCTCCCGCGCATTTTCGCCGGCAAGAACCGCATTCGGTTCCAGGTGCGCGACGCCTCGCTGCTCCGCGCGCCGATTGAGGTGATCTACCGCTACCGCACCCCCGGCGGGCGCCAGGAGCACCGGCAGCGGCTCGACCCCGGCGATTTCCGCTACAACGCCGCGTTCTACGAAATCGACGCGCCCGACCTGTTGCGGTGCGATTCGGTGGCGGTGCGCTACGGCGGGTGACTAAGAAATCCGCAGCCGTGATATATTAGCTCCACCGGGCATGATTGCCGACCACTTCGCGAAGCCGTCATTGCTCGTCGCCGCGTTCGCCTTCCTTCCGCTGCTCTCCGCGCAATCCGCCGACCCCGGCCTCGAAGCCCGCTTCACCCGCACCGTCCGCCCGTTCCTCACGCGATACTGCGCCGGGTGCCACTCCGGCAGCGCCGCGGCTGCGGGATTCGACCTTCGACCCTATCCGACGACGGCCGCCGTCATCCAGGACTTTTCCCGTTGGACCGCGGTGAGCGGCAGACTGGCCGCCCGCGAGATGCCTCCCAAGGCGGCGCCGCAGCCGACCGCGGAAGCCCGGCAATCGGTCGTCGACTGGATTCAGTCCGTCCGCGCCACCGAGATTCGAAGGAATGCCGGCGACCCCGGTCCGGTCCTGGCGCGGCGGCTGAGCAACGCCGAATACAACTACACCATCCGCGACCTGACCGGTGTCGACCTGCGTCCGGCGCGCGAATTCCCGGTGGATCCCGCGAACACGGCCGGCTTCGACAACTCCGGCGAGTCTCTCGTCATGTCGCCCACGCTGCTGGATAAGTACCTCCAGGCGGCGAGATCGGTCGCCGATCACATGGTGCTGACGCCGGATGGGTTCGACTTCGCGCCGCACCCGATGCTGGCGGAAACCGATCGCGACCGCTACACCATCGGGCGCATCATCGATTTCTACAAGAGCCAGCCGACCGACTACGCCGCTTACTTCCAGGCCGCCTGGCGCTACAAGCATCGGGCGGCGCTCGCCCGGCCCCGCGCCACGCTCGCCGAGTTGGCCGTCGAGTCGAAGATCAGCGCGAAGTATCTTCCGATGATCTGGCAAATCCTCGAAGAGCCGACCGAGCCCGGCCGGCCCGAAGTCGGTCCAGTGGCGAAGCTTCAGACCATGTGGCGCGCCCTGCCCGCGCCGTCCGCGAATCAAGCTCCGGCACAGGCCGAGACCCTCCGTCTAAAGTGTCTCGAGATGCGCGACTTCGCGAAGCGCATCCGCCTTCACACCTCGATGCAGTTCGCCTCGCCGATCGTGTTCGGACTGCCCGCCGGATCGCAGCCGCTGCTCAACTGGAAGCTGCGCAACTTCAATCTGAATCGCCGGAAGTTCGACCCCGGCGCCCTCCGCAACGACACCGACCCGCCGCCCGCCCCCGTCGAGATTCCGCGATACCCCGGACTGCACCGCGACGCCGCCCCGCGTTGGGCCGCGCTCATGGCGAAGGCCCGGGCCGGCGATCCCGATCTCGTGGTTCCCGCCGCCGAACGCGCCCGCTACGAGGCCTCATTCACCCGCTTCGCCTCCGTCTTCCCTGACTTCTTCTACGTCAGCGAGCGCGGACGCTATTTCCCGGACGACTCGCAGGATCGCGGGCGCTTTCTGAGCGCCGGCTACCACAACGCCATGGGCTACTGGCGCGACGACGTCCCGCTCATGGAGCTGATTCTCGACGACGCCGGACAGCGGCGCCTGAATCGCCTGTGGGACGAATTCGACTTCATCGCGCGCCACACCGAGCGCACGTACGACCAGTTCTACTTCAACCAGGCCGGCGCCGTCGACGGCAAAGGCGCCGAGTCGGGGCGCCCGCGGCCGCTCGATAAAGCCATCACCGACCCCGCCGTCATCTTCGGACTCCGCGACGACTACGTCGCCAAGGCGCTGGCGTCGCCGGGCAACGATCCCGTGGCGCCGGAGGCCATCCGCTATCACTTTCATTGGATCAACGACATCCTGCGGAGGTTCGAGCGCCTGAGGACGGAGGCCGAGCCGCTGCACCTCGACGCGCTCCTGGCATTCGCGGCCCGCGCCTGGCGGAGGCCCCTCGACGACGCCGAGCGCGAGACGCTGCTCACCTTCTACCGCTCGATTCGCGAGCGCAGCGGTCTTACGCACGAGGAGGCCATGCGCGACGCCATCGTGCGAGTGCTGATGTCGCCCAGGTTCTGCTACCGGGTCGACCTGGCTGCCAGGCCTGCCCCGGAAGGGCCCGCCGCGGTTCGCGCCCTTTCCGGCTACGAGCTGGCGAGCCGCCTGAGTTATTTCCTGTGGGCCAGCATGCCGGACGGCGAGCTTCTGGCCGCCGCCGCCTCCGGACGCCTTGAGAAACCGGGCGAGCTGGCGGCGCAAGCCCGGCGAATGCTGCGCGATCCCCGCGTGCGCGGTCTGGCTCTGGAGTTCGGCGGAAACTGGCTGGATTTCCGGCGGTTCGACGAGCACAACGCCGTCGATCGCGAGCGCTTCCCGGCATTCACCAACGAGCTGCGCGAGGCCATGTTCACCGAGCCGGTCCGCGTGCTCGAGGACGCGATTCGCAACGACCGGTCGCTGCTCGACCTTCTCTACGGCGCCTCCACCATCGTGAATCCCGTCCTGGCGCGCCACTACGGAATCCCCGGGATCGAGGGCGCCTCGGACAACTGGATCCGCGTGGAAAACGCACGGCCCTATGGACGCGGCGGGCTGCTCCCGATGGCGGCGTTCCTGACGCAGAATGCTCCCGGATTGAGGACCAGCCCGGTGAAGCGCGGCTATTGGGTCGTGCGGCGCGTGCTCGGTGAAACGATCCCGCCCCCGCCGCCCACCGTGCCCGAGTTGCCGAAGGACGAGGCCGAGATGAATGTCCCGCTGCGCGAGGCGCTCGCCCGGCACAGGGAGAACGCCGCCTGCGCGTCCTGCCACGCCCGCTTCGACTCCTTCGGGCTGGCCTTTGAGAATTACGGGCCTGTCGGCGAGAGAAGGACAAAGGACCTGGCCGGGCGCCCTGTCGAGACGCAGGCCGAATTTCCCGGCGGGTCGAAGGGCGACGGCTACGAGAGCGTTCTGGCTTATATTCGCGCGCATCGCCAGAAGGACTTCGTCGACAACCTCAGCCGCAAGCTGCTGGCCTATTCGCTGGGCCGTTCTCTGCGGTTGTCCGACGAGCCCGCGGTCGAACGCATGATCGCGTCGGCCGCCGCCGCGGGGTATCGGTTCGCCCCGCTGGTGGAGGCTATTGTCACGAGCCGGCAATTCATGTACAAACGAAGTATAGGTTCCCAGGAAGTGAGAGGCGATTAGGATGCCCGATCAAACGAAGAACTCCCCGCACCGGATGACCCGCCGCACCGTGCTTCGCGGCGCTGGAGTGACGGTGGCGCTCCCCTGGCTGGAGTCGCTCCACGCGGCCGGCTCGACGGCCGCGTCGAACTTTCCCAAGCGGTTCGCGGTGCTCTTCATGGGCAACGGCGTCAACGAGGACCACTGGGATGCGTCGGGTTCGGGCGCGGAGATGAAGCTCAGCAGGACGCTGGAGCCGCTCGAGCCACTCAAGCACAAGATCAATGTGATTCACGGCCTGTTCCACAAACGGGCCATGGGGAACGGAATCCATCCCGCGCAGACCGGCAGTCTCCTGAACGGCGCTCCGATTCAGAAAGGGTCCGTGGTCCGGGCCGGCATCACCATCGATCAGGTGCTCGCCAATCGCATCGGCCAGGATACGCCGCACCCCAGCATCACGCTGGCCTGCGAGCAGCCGCTGACCGGGTTCCACGAGACCAACTATTCGCTGGCCTACAGCTCGCACCTTTCCTGGCAGAGCCCGGATTCGCCGGTGCCCAACGAAGTCTATCCGTCGATCGCCTGGGACAACCTCTTCGAGAACCGCGGCGGCCTGCGGAACAAGAGCGTCCTCGACGGAGTCATGGAGGACGCCTCGGCGCTCAGCGTGAAAGTCAGCTCGGGCGACAAGGCCAAGCTCGACGAGTACCTCACGAGCGTTCGCGAGGTCGAGAAGCGCGTCGACCGGATGCGGCAGAACAAGGACAAGGCCGGCGAGATCGCCCGGCAGCGCAATCGCCACCCGTTCACGATGGACCGGCCCGCCAACGGACTGCCGGAAGACCTGCGCGAGCACGCCCGCCTGATGTGCGACATCATCGCCATCGCGTTTCAATCGGACAAAACGCGCGTGGCGACTCTGTTGCTGGCGCGCGACCTGGGCGCCTTGTACTATCCGTTCCTGGGCGTCTCGCAGGGCCATCACGGGGCCTCGCACAATAACAACTCGGACGGTTACGAGCGCATCTCCCGCTTCCACCTGAGCCAACTGGCGTACCTGGCGGCGAAGCTGGACTCCATGCCCGAAGGCGACGGCACCGTGCTCGATCACTCCTGCCTGATGTGGCTCTCCAACATGTGGATCGGCCGCAAGCACGACAACTCCAGGCTGCCCCTGGTTCTCGCCGGCGGCCTGGGCGGCACGCTCAAGACCGGCCGCACCCTGAACTACGTCGATGCCGGCGACGAGAATCGCAAAATGTCGAGCCTGTTCCTGTCGATCATGGACCGCATGGGCGTGAAGCTCGACCGCTTCGGCGACGCCGCCACCCGCCTCCAGGAACTCTAGGTTGGCGTCCCTGTTAATAA
>CAZEVY010000006.1:0-2891 GCA_964515555.1 uncultured Solibacteraceae bacterium
CTGGCGTCGGTTGCTTCCAGCTTTCCTTTCAGGTACTGACCCAACGAGTTATCCGGTATATTGGCCGCCGGAGGCGGGGTTCCGCCCGCCGTAACCGAGAGCGTATAGGCGCCCGAATCGCCGGGACGGAACGAAGTCGCCTCGATGATATAGGTCCCCGCCGGGAGCGTGAGTTGGACGCGGGAGTTCGTGCCGCCGCCGCCGTCATCGTCGCTGCCCACCAAGTTCTCCGTGCTGTTGACGACGATCAGGAATGTATCGAAGGCGGCCGACCGCATCTCGATCGCCACCGTTTGCGAGGCGCTCAGCGTCAGCCGGTAGTTGTCGGCGAAGCTGCCGTCCCCGGCGCGGGTGCGCGCGTCGGAGGCTTCCAGCGTTCCGTTCACGGTCTGCCCCAACGAGATATCCGGGATATTCGTTGGCGGAGGCGCGGCTCCGCCCGCCGTAACCGAGAGCGTATAGGCGCCCGAATCGCCGGGACGGAAGGAACTCGCCTCGATGATGTAGGCGCCGGGTTGCAGAGCCAGTTGTAAGCGCGAGTTTGTGCCGCCTCCGCCGTCATCGTCGCGGCCCACCGTCGTTCCCGCACTGTTGACGACGATCAGATAGGTATCGAACGCGGCCGACCGCAGCTCGATGATCACCGTCTGCGCACTCTCGATGGTGAGCTGGTAGTTGTCCGCAAAGCTGCCGTCCCCGGCGCGGGTACGCGCGTCGGAGGCTTCCAGCGTTCCATTTACGGTCTGCCCCACCGAGATACTCGTCGCCGTCGGGGTAGGCGGAGGGGCGCCTCCGCCCGAGCCCGTAACTGTGAGGGTGTAAGCGCCCGAATCGCCGGGACGGAAGGAACTCGCCTCGATGATGTAGGCGCCGGGTTGCATTGTCAGTTGCAGGCGCGAATCGGTGCCGCCCCCGCCGTCATCGTCGGTGCCCACCAGCGCTCCCGAACTGTTCACCACGATCAGAAAGGTATCGAACACGGCCGACCGCAGCACGATGGTCACCGTCTGCGCGCTGGTGATCGTGAGCTGGTAGTTGTCGGCAAAGCTGCCGTCCCCGGCACGCGAGCGTGCATCGGAGGCTTCCAGCGTTCCATTTACCGTCTGACCGAGGGAAATACTGACCGGCTGCTGTGCATGAAGGGTCGCGCCAAACCAGAGACACGCACCCGCAATTCCCACAATATTGCGCAGGACTCCCGTTTTAGTAAGAATAATTCTTGGTTCCATTGAAGTTCCGTCCCTACGAACCGTCGGCTGAGGCAGTTAACCGGATATTCCGCTAAAACAGGTTTACTTAATAACCGGTTTTGTGATCGGGTTTTCGTTGTAGGCCACCCACATGGAATTCTGCTCCGCTGCCGCGGAGCGGCTCGGCGAGGGCTTCGCCTTGGTGACCTCGACTTCGGCAAGAGCGGTGACGGTGCGGCTCGCATCGTTCATCCCGGCCAGCCGGTCATGACTGAAGACGTCGTATGTGGTCACCGACGCGTACTGCGGCAGGAGTCTTGTGCTTCCCGCCGACTTCAGTCCCGCGGTCAGGCCCGGTGAGAGCTTGACCAGCACTGGATTCCCCGCCGACCAACCCATTTCCGCGGCCGTGAGGGTGACCGACTCTCCAGGCGCGATTTTCCGCACCATCTCCGGAAGCCCGGACCCCCCGGGTTGATTCGAGATGACGCGCACGAAACGAGGCACTACAGTCTGGTTGGCGACCTCAAGGTCGCGAAAGGCGTCGGCGCCGGTGAGTTGAAATCGATAGAGGATGTCGGACTTGGCGCCGACTTTGTGAATCGCTCTCGGCGGGGGTTGGTCCGTGCCGGCCGGGGCCTGCACCTTGGAAATGGACTGCGCTATCAGGCCTGGCGCCGCTCCCAATAATACAGCGGCAGTAATCATCGCAATCGATATGTTGAATTCCACCACGCTTTTCATGCTTAACTCCACTTAATCGCGCACCCACGGCCAGGTTCGAGCCGGAAGATGCCGGTTATTATGCGGATATATGGTCGGTGTCCTAATCAGCCACCATGATGCTACATTAGAAGTAAAGACAAGTCAAGGGAACAATGGTGCTCCGCTGGTTGTGTAGCGCACTACCGGAAGAATCAATGCTTCAGCTACGCACAGCCGAGGCGAAGCTGATCGCCCAAAGCTGACCGCTCCTCCCAGCCCGAAGTGGCGCTTCCCCGGAAGAAGAAATGGCGTATGTTATCTCAAAGGGTGCCTGCGTAGCATAACCGGTTGGGGAGTCTCCGCGAAGAATCAGGAGGGCGCTTTGGCGGACGCGGCTCCCAGGCATCTGCCCGACGTGGAGGAATCCGCGCTGGTCGGGCTGATGCGGCGGTACCAGGGAGGGGACCGTGCGGCCGCCGAAGAATTGATTCGCTTGGTCTCGCCGATGTTGTATCGCTACCTGGCATGGCCGGCGGCGCAGCACGGCGAAGCGGAGGATCTGCTACAGGAATGCTGGTTGCGCATCCATCGGGCGCGGCACACCTATCGGGCGCCGGCCCCGCTGCTGCCCTGGGCGTTCGCCATCGCACGCCACACCAAGATCGACTCCTGGAGGAAGCGCTCGCGCATCCAGTCGCGCGAGGTGGCCGTCGAGAACCTTCCGGAGCGGCGGGTGCGTCCCCAGGCCCCGGGGCCTGCCTGGGAGGCCGCCGAGATGCTGGCGCACCTGCCCGAAAGCCAGCGGGAGGTGTTATGGATGATGAAGGTGTCCGGCATGAGCCTGGAAGAAGTGGCGCGAGCGACATCGTCGACGGTGGGCGCGGTGAAGCAGAAGGCACACCGGGCCTATGAGCGCCTGCGAAAAGTGATGGACGGGACGCGACAACCGTGACCACCGACGCCTGCCTCGGCCTCGAAGCGTGGCTCAACCAGGGG
>CAZEVY010000006.1:2991-94773 GCA_964515555.1 uncultured Solibacteraceae bacterium
GCACAATCGATCGCCGTGGTGGGCGGGCTGGTGGCCGCCGGACTGCTGGTGTCGGCGAGCCTGGCTCGCCAGATGGAGCCGGCCGCGCCGACGCCGATCGCTCCGATGCACCTGGTGCTGCTGCTGGTGGTCGGTTACGCGGCCATCAGCGCGATCGTGTTCCCTTGGGTCGCGGCGCCCAACGCCCTCCGATGGGGGCTGATCTGCTGGATCGGCGGGACGGTGCTGTCGGCGCCGGCGGCGGTCCTGTCGCGGCTGATGGTGCGGCGCAGCGTCGTGCTGGTGCCGGGCATCATCGGAGCAACCGCCGGGACCCTGGCCGCCATGACCGGCCTGGCGATCCTGCAGTTTGCCTGTCACCTGATCGACGCCCCTCACCGGCTCGCCCATGTCGCCGTGCTGCCCACGGGAACCGCCCTCGGTTACGTGATTTGCCGCTGGGCGACCGCGCGCGCTCGATCGTGTGAACGATTCGCGTAACTTGCTACCGAAATCCACCGAAGAAACGTAATAAGTAGATAAGGGCCGCCCAAGGCGGGCGGTCGAGAACCAAGGGGAAGCCGTTACACCACTTACCGGTTGTGGACGGGGATGGGGTTCCGGTGAATGAATTCATTGGGAGTGTGAATCATGGCGGCCCCCAGTGGTGTCGCGTTAACCGTAATTCCGAGGCTGACTCGTAAAGAATCGGCCTTGCTCGCTCTGTTGCAGAACCACCCCCGGCAGTGCCTCAGCCGCAACATGCTGCTGAGAACGGTATGGGGATACCAGGAAGGCGTCAAGAGCCGCACCGTCGACGTCCATGTCCAGCGGCTTCGGAAGAAGCTGGGGCCGGAGCTCGGCGCGCGCATCATGACCGTCTTCCGTTGCGGCTACCTGTGGAATCCGAACGGGTCGATTCCGCACTTCGACTTCTGACGGCGATTACTCGAGATCTCCGTTGTCGTCGAGCATGACGGCCGCCACCGGCCGCGCGCGAATGGCGAGCGTGTAGCGCGTGTGGCGCCGCTCGCCGGTGCGCACCAATGCGCTCTTGGCGACCAGGTCCGCCAGGTCGCGCGTGCCGGTCGCCGGCGACGCCCCGGTGATTGCCGTGTAGTTGGAAGCGCTCAGACCGCCTCGGAAGCCTTCTGGTCCCTCGCGCAGCATGCGCAGCAGCGCCTTTTCCTGACGATCGTTGAGTTGGCCGCGCAGCCGGTCGAGCAGCTTCGTCTTGTCGAGAACGAACTCGACCCGCGCCATCGCCCGGCGCTGCGCTTCGATCGCGATTCCGGCGAACCAGGCCAGCCACGGAGTAATCCGGTTGCTCTTGTTCGACAGCTCGAGCATCTGATAGTAGGCCTTCCGCCGCCGGAGGATCGTTTCCGAGAGAGCGATCAGCGGCGAATCACCCAACGCCTGGGCGATCGCCTTCTCGCACAGCGCCCGTCCGATTCTGCCGTTGCCGTCCTCGAATGGATGGATCGACTCGAAATACAGGTGCGCGATTCCCGCGCGGGTGAGCGCGGGCAGAGGTTCAGAGCCGCCCGGGCCGGTGCGATTGAACCATCCGACAAAGCGCGACATTTCGGCGGGGACGCTGGCGGCGGCTGGCGCCTCGAAGTGGACCGTCGGCTCATCGAGCGAGCTCGACACTACCTGCATCGCCTCCGGATTCGTGCGGTAGCGGCCGACGTCGAGGAGGTCGGCGCGGCCACGGCTCACCATTCCGTGCCATGCGAACAGCGTCTCGTCGGAGAGCGGCTGTGCGAAACGGAGGTTGAGGTCGACGGCGATTTCGGCGATCCCCTGCTCGGCGGGCGCGATTCGGCGGCGCTCAGCCTCCATGCCGAGCTGCCGCTGGATGGACGATTGGATGCTGGCGCGGTCGAGAATCTCACCCTCGATCGCCGAGGTCGCGGTGGCCTCGCTGGTGAGCGACTCGGCGCGAAGTTGCTGGCGGTCGGATTCCCGGGTGTGCCTGGCGGCGCCAGACAACAAGCCGGCGCCAAACAGGAAGTGCTCCTCCGCTTTCCGCAGGCGGGCAGAGTCCCAGCTGAACTCGGGCCAGTCGGGCTGCTGCCAGTTCCATCGCATGATCGATAGCGGGACTGCTATCGATCATGATACTATATTTCGTGAGCTATAGAAGACGCCTCTATCGCTCAGAGACCTTAATGGACCGCCTTACCCCCGTGCACCCCGGCGAGAATAATCGCGACCAGGTTCCACGTGACCACCAAGGCGAACATCAGGTTCATCCGGCCAAGCAGCCGGTCGCGTCCCATGCGCAAACACCACAACGCCAGGCAGATGGCCGCGATCTTCACCGCGACCAGGCCAAGCAGCGGCGAAGGCGCCACCGAGATGAAGAATCGCACTACCGGATTCCCCTCGCGTATCCCGTACAGGTGAAACGCGACGGTGGTAAGCAAGTCGAGCACTTGCAGGTAGGAGAACTGCCAGACGAGTGCGGTCATGCGCTTCCTTGTAATCTAGCGGCAACCCGCCCCGCCGGTAAATAGCCCAGGGAGTGAACCGAATCGGCAGTTAGTACTAGTACCCGAGTTCAATCACTCAGGCGAACACCCGATGAGATCCCACAGGCGAACCTCCGATAGCTCGTGTGAATGCTCCGCTCGGCGGCGTGGTGGCTGGTGGTGTCGGCGGCGCTGGCGCCGGGCGCCTGGCTGGCTTATCGGAACGCCGACATGCCGCAGCTCGGCGTTTACCACGACGATTCCCTCTATTGGGTCACCGCGAAGGCGCTTGCGTCCGGCGAGGGCTATCGGATCGAGAGCCTGCCCGATCGGCCGCACCAGACCAAGTATCCGCCTCTCTATCCGGCGCTGCTCTCGCTCGTCTGGCGATGGTACCCCGAGTTCCCCGGCAACCTCGGCGGCGCGGCCCTCGTAGCCTGGCTGCTGGTGATCCCCTACCTGGCCGCGGCGCACGCGCTGTTCCGCGCGCTGGGTTCGGGCGATCGCGCCGCGTGGGCGCTGACGGCGGTGGTGGCCGTGAACCCCCTCGTCGCGACATTCGGTGTGCTGCTGATGTCCGAGCTCCTGTTCGGAGCGCTGCTCATGGCGGCGATCGTGCTGGCTGAGCGCGACCGGCCCGTGGCCGGCGGCCTGGTCGCGGGACTCGCGTTTCTGACGCGAACGGCGGCACTGCCGCTGCTGTTCGCCGCGCCGCTGTGCTTCGTGCTGCGCGGGAAACGGCGCGCGGCGGCGGCGTTCGCCCTGGCGATGCTCCCGGCGGTCGCTGGATGGCAGGCGTGGACCTGGACGCACGCGGCCCCGTCGCAGGACTTGACGTCCCTTTACTACACGAGCTACCTCGGATATCACTTGGCGAACGTGACCTGGGGCACCTTGCCGTATCTCGCCTGGCTGAATGCGGGCGCGATGGTGACCGGCATCGGCGAGATGCTGGTGTTCCTGGGCGGCGACGGCGTGCTGTGGGAGCAGATGGCGCGGCTGGCGGCGCTGGGCGCGATCGCCGGAGCGGTGCGGCTGACGCGGCGCACGACCGCGCGGATCTTCCCGATCTACGCGCTGTTGTTCGCCGCGCAGGCGGTGTTGTGGCACTATCCGCCACGCGACCGCCTGGTGCTCCCGCTGCTGCCGCTCGCGGTGGTCGGCCTGTGGACGGAGATGGCGCATCTGGGCGGAAAGATCCGACGATCGTGGGATGGCCGCAGGGCGGCCGACCGCGTGGCCGCCGTCGTCATCGGCGGCGCCCTGGCGGCGATGGCCGCGCTCATGGCTGCGCGCACGGTCTACGCGCTGGGGTCGTACCTGCCGGCCCTGATCGCCGAACAGCGCCGGACTCTGGCCGCGCATCGGCCCGCCTGGGACTGGATCGCGCGCAACACGCCGCCGGAGGCGCGCGTGGCCGCCTACTCCGATCCGCTCGTCTACCTCCACACGGGACGCCGCGCCGCCAGCCGGCGAATCCCGCCACGCTACTTCTACACCCACGACGAGGAGGGCATGGCGCGCTTTGTCGGCGGGCTGGCCGATTTCGCGCGGGCCGGCGGATTCAGTTACGTGCTGGCGACGCCCGCCGACTACCGGCTCGACGGCCAGCCGGCGGGCCGGCAGGCCCTTTCGCGCGCGCTGGCGGACGAGAGCGATTTCCGCCCGGAATTCCAGTCGCCGGGCGCGGCGGTGTACTCGGTGAGGGCGAAGTGACGGCGAGGCGGCTGTGGATCGCGCTGGCGGCGGCGGCGCTGGCGCCATCGGCGTGGCTCGCCTGGGAGTGGCGCGATCTCCAGCATCTCGGCATCTATCACGACGACTCCGTCTACTGGGTGGGCGCCAAGTCGCTGGCGGCGGGCAAGGGATATCGCATCGAAAGCCTCCCCGGGGAGCCGCACCAGACCAAGTACCCGCCGCTCTATCCGGCGCTGCTGTCGCTGGCTTGGAGAATCGACCCGAAGTTTCCGTCAAACCTGCCGGTCGCGATGCTGCTCAACTGGCTGGCTCTGCCGCTGCTGGTCGCGGCCGCCTGGCGGCTGTATCGGGACTGGGGCTTTTCGGACCGGGTCGCGTGCCTGTTCTGCGCCGCCATGGCCCTGAATCCGACGGTGGTGAATCTCAGCGTAATGCTGATGACCGAGAACCTGTTCGTCGCGCTCCTGGTGGCCGCGGCGATCCTCGCCGAACGGGCGCGCCGGGCCGATGCGGGAGCGGCCGTGGCGCTGGCCGCCGGCGTACTCGGCGGACTCTGCTTCCTGACCCGATCGTCGGCGCTGCCGCTGCTGGTAACGGCCCCGGCGGTCTTCGCATGGCGGCGGCAGTGGCGGAAGGCCGCCTGGTTCGCCGCCGGAATGCTGCCCGCGGTCGCCGGCTGGATGCTGTGGTCGCGCGCGCACCGCGCTCCGTCGACCGACCTGGCGCTGATGTACTACACCGACTACCTCGGCTTTCACCTCGCCAACGTCAGCCTCGCCGAAATGCCGAATCTGGTGTGGCTCAACGCGGGTGCGCTGGCGTTCGGCCTCAGCGAACTGCTGATCTTCAGCGACAGCATCACATTCTGGTCTCAGCAGCTCGCGCGGCTGGTGGCGATCGCCGGCATCGCGGGCGTCGTGCGAATGGCGCGCGCGCGCGGCGTGGCGCAGTATCCGGCGTTCGCGCTGTTGTTCGTGTTGCAGGCGACCATGTGGCACTATCCGCCGCACAATCGCTTCGTGCTGCCGGTGCTGCCCCTGCTGCTCGCCGGATTCTGGACGGAAATGGCGCACCTGGCGGGAATCTTGCGGGCGTCGTGGCGCAAGCCGAAGACGTCCGACCGCGTCGCCGCGGTGGCGATCGGCGCGCTGGCCGCGGGCGTGATCGCGTTGGGGGCGTGGCGAATGTACTACGGTACTCGCGTGTTTCTCCCGGGTGTGCTGGCGCAGCATCGCGCGATCTTCCGGGGGAATCGCGAGGCCTACGAGTGGATCGCGAAAAACACGCCGCCGGACGCCCTGGTGTTTGCTTATAGCGACCCGCTCATGTACCTCTACACGGGGCGCCGCGGCCTGAGCGCGCGCATTCCGCCGCGGCTGCTCTACAAGGCGGAGCCGGGCGCGATCGCGAAATACGTCGAGACGCTGCCGGCGATTGTCGCGCGCCACCGTCTCGGGTACGTTCTCTTCACGGCCGCCGATTTCCAGTTCGACTCGCCCGAGGTGGGACTGGCCGCGCTGAGGCGCGTACTGGGCGGGCACGCTGGGTTCCGCCAGGTGTACGAGTCGCCGCAGGCGGCGGTGTATCGCGTGGAATGACGGGGATCGGCCGGCCTAGCGCATCCACAGAAACGACTGCGCGCACCCGCCGCGGCCCGACGATCGCACCCCGGGTCACACTCATTCTGGAGTCGGCGAGGGCGAGCAGCGCCGTCGTGGCCGGCCCACGGTCGCTGCCAAGATCCGCACGACTCGCGGGCACTGGAACATGACGGGGTGTTAAAACAGTAGGTTCGAGTGCGGTTCCCGGTTCGCTCCCTCACCTTCGCCCTTCTCGCGGTCGCCGTTTCCGCGCAGGTGCGCGTCGATCCCGAGTTGCGCGCTCGCGCTACGGCGGGCGAACCGCTGCGGGTTTTCCTGCTGCTGCGCGATCAGCCGCAGCGGGCGATCCTCGCCAAGGGCGCGTCGATGCGGGAGGCTGCCGCCGAGATCGACGGCGCCATCGGCGCGCAGCAGGAGGCCGTCGCCCGGCGGATGGCCGCGCTCGGCGCGCGCGAGATTCAACGCTATCGCGGCGTGAACCTGGTGGCCGCACTCGTGCCGGCGGAGTCGCTGGAAGCGCTCGCGGGCGTCACGGAACTCGCCGAAATCGCCGCCGTGGGCGAGGGACAGGGTGCGCTCGCGACCAGCGTCCCCGCCTTCGGCGCGCCCGCGTTCTGGAACGCCGGCTTCACGGGCGCGGGGCAGTCGGTCGCCGTGATGGATACGGGACTCAAGGCGAGCCACCCTGCGTTCGAAGGCATTCGCGTCACCGGGCGCGTCTTTCACAACACCGCGCGCAACAGCCCCTGCTACGTCGACGACCCGACCGGTTTCAACGATCTCAACGGACACGGCACGCGCGTCGCTGGAATGGTCGCCGGTCGCGGCGGTTTTCCAGATCAGGGCGTCGCCAAGGGACTCGATGCCCTGTACATCGCCAAGGTGCTCTTCCAGTGCAATGACGCTTCGTTCCCCTCGGGCCGCTACCTGGATTCGGATGTCGTCGCCGGGATCGACTGGATCGCCATGGAAACGCCGGCGCGCATCGTCAACTTCAGTGCCGGTTCGTCGGCGCAGGTCGAGGACGCCTTTCTATCGCGCCTGTTCGACCAGTACGCCGAGAACTTCGGCATGAACATCGTGGTCTCGGCCGGCAACACCGGACCGGGTGCAAGTACCGTCCAGTCGCCCAGCAGCGCCTACAACACCATCTCCGTGGCGAACCTCGATCATCGCCGCACGGTCGACCGCGCCGACGACGTCATCGCCTCCAGCAGCAGCCGCGGGCCGACTCGCGGCGGGCGCTTCAAGCCTGACATCGCCGCACCGGGCACCAACATCACCGCGCCGTCGATCTTATTCGATATCGGCAACCCCTTCGTCGCCGGAAGCGGAACCAGTTTCGCGGCCCCGCACATTGCCGGCGCCCTGGCCCTGTTCCGTCAGGCCGGCGTGATACGTCCCCTGGCCGCGAAAGCGCTGCTGCTGGCGACGGCGGACGGCGAGCGCTGGCGCGCCGACAGCGGCTGGGGATCGGCGAACCTGGCGCGCGCGGGATCCGCGGTCGAGGGGACGGTGGCCGCGTCCGCCTCCCGGTTCTATCGCGGCGTGGGAACAGGCGCGTTTCGCGCGATGCTGGCGTCGTACCGCCGCACCGACCCGGCGACGAATGCGATCCTTCCGGGTCCGGGGCTGAGCGTCTACGACCTGGCGAGCGGCGCGCTCATCGGCGCATCGAGCGACGCGATTCAGAACGTCCAGGAAGTGACCGGCACGGCTCCGGCGTATGCTCTCCGAGTCGGAGCGGGTGCGGTGGAACACACCTTCGGCCTCGCCGTCAGCAACGGGGCGCTGCTGGCGGCCGGCGGCCCGAGGCTCGCGATGGAGTGCACGGCGCCTCCGGCGGTGTCTCCGGCCGCGCAGATCGCGGTCGACTGCCGCGCGCGCAACACCGGAGACCTGCGCGCATTCGGCGTAGTGGCGCGGGCGGGCCAGAACTCCGAGACCATCGGTGTGCTGGAGGGCGGAGGCTTCGTCGCGCGCCGCTGGACGTTTCCACCCGCGGGCGCGCAGACCGAAATTCCCGTGGCGCTGACGAGTCTCTCCTACGATCAGCTTTTCGCGGCGACCGGATCGCTCGCGGTGCGCGTCGACGCAACGCTCTCGCCGTCGGCGATCCGAGCCGTGGCCGGAGCGAACCAGCGAGGCCCGGCGGGGACGACGCTCGCCCAGGCGGTCGTCGTAGAGGTGCTGAGCGCTGGGGGCCAGCCCTCTCCGGGCATCGAGGTGAGGTTCGAGACGGCCAACTCCAGCGCGAATCCCGCCGTCGCACTCACGGACTCGCAGGGGCGCGCCTCCACGATCGTCACGCTGGGTGCGACGCCGGGCGCGGCCGCAGTGACGGCTTCGGCGACGATCGCCGGAGTGCGCGCCTCAGTTCCCTTCGCCGCCACGGTGACACAGGGAAGACCGCGCGTCTTGCGCCTCGCCAACGGCGCCAGCTTTCAGGATCCGATCGCGCCGGGAAGCATCGTCTCGGCGGGAGGGACGGAGCTGGCGCCGGCGACGGCCCTGGCGGCGGTGGTTCCGCTGCCGACCGAGCTCGCGGGCGCGACGATGACAGTGAACGGCCGCCGCGCGCCGCTGTTCTTCGTCAGCCCGTCGCAGATCAACGCGCAGATTCCGGTGGAAACGGCGCCGGGGCCCGCCGCGATCGTGGTGACGACGGCGGGCGGCGCGAGCGCGGAGTTCACCTTCAACATCGCGCCGGCGGGTCCGGGGATTTTCGTGTTCGACTCGACGCGGGCGGTGGCGCAGAACGAGGATCACACTCTCAACACCGTCGATTCCCCGGCCTTCACCGGAAGCGTGATCACGGTCTACATGACCGGCCAGGGAGCGCTCGACAACCCCGTCGAAACGGGTGCGGCGACGCCGTTCGGGCTGCTCTCGCGCGCGACGCTGGAGGCGTCGGCGGCGATCGGCGGCAAGGCGGCCGAGATTCTGTTTCTCGGGATGACGCCGGGTCTGGTCGGCGTGCTCCAGGCGAATCTTCGCGTACCCGATTTGGTCGCCGGACACTACCCGGTGGAGATCACGATCGGCGGGGTGACGAGCAACGCGCCGGTGGTGACGGTGTTCGCGCTGCGGTAGGCGGCGCGATCAGTCCATCCGGTCGATGCGAATCTCGCCGATGCCCAGGCGCGCGTAGACGCGCCCGGCGCCGGCCCCCTCGCGGTGCCGGAACTCGGCGCCGACCAGGCTTGCGCGCTTGGACCGTCCGGCCACGCGCGAATCGACGTCGCCGATGCGCGTGCGTGCGTCGATGTCGTATTCGCGGCCCCGCGGGAGCCGCAGCTTGACTTCGCCGATGTCGCCCGTCACGCGCAGGTCGCCGTGGACGTTGCGCACCTCCACCTCGCCGATCGAGTGGTTGACGTGGAGGGCCGCGCGGATGGGCACGTGCACGACGTACTCGAGACGCAGGTTCGTCTTGCCGCGAAACATGCGCGTCAGGCCGCGGTCGGGGAAGCTGGTGCGGATGACGACATCGTCGCCCGATCGCCGCGATTCGACCACAACGGCCTTGATCTCATCGCGCCCCTTCCACTCCTCGCCCGGCTTGTATCGCTTCTGGGTGCCGCGCTTGACGACGACCTCGACGTCCGGGCGGTCCCATCCTTCGACACGCAGTTCGCCGAAGGAGTCGTCGATGTAGACGCGCCCGCGCTCCCCGAGTGCGACGGTTTGCGTGGTCGTTTGCTCTACTCGGTGCCGGTCGCCGTCGTCCGCCAGGGAGACGAGCGGGGCGAGTAGAAGGAGTGCTGTTGGGCGCATAGTCGTTCCGTTCCTTGTAACCCTATACGCTCGGACGGCCTGCCGGGTTCCCCGTTTCCCTGCACGCGGCAGGCGTCCGCCTCGTCATCCCTGACAATGAAGCTCGCGTTGGCGGCCGTCGCCTGCGCCCTTCCGGCGGCGGCGGGAGTGATCCACGGAATCGTAATCGAAGACGAGACGGGAAATGCCCTGGCGCGGGCCCGCGTGGCCTTGACGGCGGCACGCCGAAACCCGGGCGCAACCAAGGGTACGGAGAGCGGCTCGGCGTCGACTCTCACCGATCGCGGCGGACACTTCACCTTCAGCGGACTCGGCGAAGCCAGCTACATCGTGCGCGGTGCGCGATTCGGCTTCGCCCCGACGGCCTGGGGCGCGCGCCCCTACGGCGCCGCCGGAAAGCCGATCGCCCTGGCCGCCGACGCCTCGTTCTTCGTCGAGATTCGGCTGAAGCGGCTGCCGGCTATCAACGGCCGCGTGGTCGACGAGAACCGCGTCGGACTGCCGGGCGTCGCCGTGTTCGCCTACACGGCCGCGATTCCCAAGCGAATCGCCGGCACGGGGAAGGCCGACGATCGCGGCGTCTACCGTATCGGCGGACTTCAGCCGGGGACGTATCATGTCCGCACGTCGCCGCACACGCTCGAGGACGGCCTCACGCTGCTGCCGACCTTCGCGCTACTCGCCGTGGAGGCGCGCGACGCGCGCACCTTCGAGGTCCGGCTCGATCAGGACGCGCGCGATGCAGACGTGCAGCCGCAGCCGGGGCGGCTGTTCCGGATCGGCGGCCGCGTCTACGGCTGCGAGGGCGGACCGGCGGTGGTGACACTGTCGTCGGACATGGGCCGGCAGCAGACGACGGCATCGTGCCCAGGCGCCTTCACGTTCGACGGTCTGGCGCCGGGCGATTACGAGCTGCTGGCCGAGGGGCCGATGGGCCGCCTGCCGGCCGGCGCGCAGTGGCGCGACTTCTTCGCCGATCGCGACACCGACGCGGGGGCGCTTCAGTTGACGCCGAAGCCTTCCGTCTACATACGGGCCTCGCGCGCCGCGGAGCAGGACGCGAGGGAAACTCCCGCCGGCGTTGCGCGGCCGCGCGTCGATCTCACACCCGGCGATTTCGAAGTCGTGGCGCGGCGCCGCGACCTCGCTGGCCTGGGCGAGGGCATGATTCTGGGACGACGCGGACCCGTCCCGATGACGCCGGGTAACTGGGAGATCTCGGCGACTCCGCCGCCGGGGGCGTACCTGGAAAGCGTCGCCGGTCCGCGCCGCGAGAACGAGTATCGGGGTCGCGGCGACGCGGAGTGGTTCGGCGTGACCATCGGCGCCGGCGGCGGCGCGGTCCAGCTGTACGTGACATTCTCGTCTTCGGCGAGCATGTCGGGGAGAGTGGTGCGCCGCGGCGGCGAGGCGGTCGCGGCGGCGCCGGTATACCTGTATCCGATGACTCCGGAGGTGCGGCGGCGCGCCAAGGGCAATCGACTCGTGCACGCCGATGCGCAGGGGAACTACGCCATCGACGGCCTGCCGCCGGGCAAGTATCTCATCGCGTCGTCGTTCGAGATCGCGATGGTGAACGAGGAATCGCTGACGCTGGCCGGCGGCAAGGAGATTCTGTTGAGCGAAGGCGGACTCAACCTTACGTTATCGCTGTGGGAGACGCAGTAGGCGCTATTCCTGCGCCGGCATCTGGTGGTCGGAATCGCGCCAGGCGCTGATCTTCAGGCGCCGGCAGACCCAGCACAGACCTTCGTTGGAGTTCGGGGCGCACTCCTCGCCGCAGATGACGCACTGGGTGGGACGAGCGGCTCGCGCGGCGGCGAGGGCCTTCCAGTTCTCCGGCGTGGGCGCGGGTAGTGAGGGCTCGGCGGGCGGCTTGCGTTTCATCGCGGTGACTGGTCCCACTATACACCAGGAACGGCTCGATCGCGACCCGGGAAAGAATGTAACCCGAACCGGATTTTTCTCCGAAACAAATCTCGCCGATTACGTTATCATGGACGCGATGGCGGTGGTCACGGTCGGCGGCGAAGCGGGATGCCGCGTCGACCAGGCCGCGCGCGCGGTGGCGCAGAGCCTGCGATTCGAGCTGGTCTCGGAGGCCTCGGCGCGCCGCATGATCGACGAAGAGTTCGGCGCCGATCCGCCCGGACAGTTTCCCGATTCCGCCTGGCGGCACATGCTGGCATCGGCCATCGCGGGGCTCGCCGCCCGGCATCACCTCGTGGTTTGCGTACCGGGCGCCGAGACCCTGGTGCGTCACCTTCCCGGTTCGATGTGCGTGCTGATCGTGGCGCCGGATTCGTTCCGGGTCGGCACGCTCATGCTCGATGAGCGACTGGAGCGTCCGGCGGCGCTGGCGCTGCTGCGCCGCCTGGATCGCGAGCGCAAGCAGGAGCGGCGCAGCCGGTTCGGGCGCGCGGCCGGCCGGCCCGCGGACTTCGACCTGGTGGTCAACGCCGAATCGATGGCGAGCGAGCACATCGGCGAGGTCGTCGCCACGGCGGCGGCGGCTCGTGGAATCGCCGAGGAGGGCCTGCTCTCGCAGACGGCCGAGGCGCAGCTTCAGTTCCAGCACCGCCTTCAACTGGCTCGTCACGGCATCACGGCAGCGGGCCGTGTCGAGATACGGCGCGCGGCCTTCGGCCATCCGTCGGAGGAGATTTTCGCCAAGCTGCTCGACTTCTACCGCATCGCCTGGGAGTACGAGCCGCGCAGCTTCCCGGTGCGCTGGGACGCCGGCGGGCGCGCCATCGAGTCGTTCACTCCGGACTTCTATTTGCCCGAGCAGAACCTCTACATCGAGCTCACCACGATGAAGCAGGCGCACGTGACGCGCAAGAACCGCAAGGTGAAGCTGCTGCGCGCGCTCTATCCCGAGATCAACATCCAGGTGTTCTACCAGAAGGACGTTCAGGACCTCATCCTCAAGTACGGTCTCGCCGAGCACGCGCGCAGCAGGTGACCCTGCGGGCCGCGACGGCCGCGCGTGCTTGAGAAAACCGCTCCCGTCGGTCGCGGCTCGCTTGCGTCGCCCGGTAACATTGTTCTATGCCCAAGTACACGCCGCCCGGCATCGAGCGCGTGCTTTTCACCGAGGAACAGGTCGAGAGCCGCGTCCGCGAGGTGGCGGCGGAGATCTCGGAACGCTACCAGGGGCGCGACCTCAAGATGATCGGCGTGCTGAAGGGCTCGGTATTCTTCCTGGCGGCTCTGGCGCGGCACATGGAGATTCCCTTCAAGATCGATTTTCTGGCGATCTCGTCGTTCTCGCCGCGCCCGTCGTCGCCGGGCGTGGTGCGTATCGCCAAGGATCTCGACGACAGCATCGAGGGCGAGGACGTGCTGCTGGTGGAGGACATCGTCGACACCGGCTTCACGGCGCGCTACCTGATGCAGACGCTGGCCGGGCGCGGCCCCAACTCCATCGCGCTGTGCACGCTGCTCGACCGCACTCCGCGGCGGTTGGTGCTGGCGCCGGTGGAGTTCCGGTGCTTCGAGATTCCCGACCGCTTCGTAGTCGGCTGCGGCCTGGATTTCCGGCAGCTCTATCGCGATTTAGGCTACATCGCGGTGATGAATCCCGAGCGGAGCGGCTAGAATGGAGGTTCCGCTCATGCCCGCATCCCTCGCTCAATACGTCGACGCCGAGCGCCCGCGCCTGCTCGACGAGCTGTTCGCTTTCCTTCGCATCCCGAGCGTCAGCACGCTCCCCGAGCACCGGCCCGACGTCGAGCGCGCCGCGCGATTCGTCGCCGACGCGCTGGCGCGCGTGGGCCTCGAGCACATCGAAATCATCCCCACCGACCGTCACCCGCTGGTCTACGCCGATTGGCTCCACGCGCCCGGCAAGCCTACCGTGCTTTGCTACGGACACTACGACGTTCAGCCGCCGGATCCTCTGGAGTTGTGGCAGTCGCCGCCTTTCGAGCCGACGCTGCGCGACGGCAACATCTACGCCCGCGGCTCGGCCGACGACAAAGGGCAGATGTACATGCACGTCAAGGCGGTGGAGGCGCTCCGCGCGGTGAACGGGACGCTGCCGCTGAACGTGAAGTTCCTGATCGAGGGCGAGGAGGAGATCGGCGGCGCGTCGGTGGCCCAGTACGTGGCGCGCAATCCGGACAAACTCAAGGCCGACGTGGCGCTGGTGTCCGACACGGCGCTCTATGCCGAGGGCATGCCGACGCTGTGCATCGGGCTGCGGGGCCTCATCTACATGGAGGTCGAGGCCACCGGTCCGGCGCGCGATCTGCATTCGGGCCTGTACGGGGGCGCGGCGCCGAACGCCGTCGCCGGACTGGTGGACCTGCTGGCGAAGGCGCGCGACTCGCGTGGTACGATCCTGATCCCCGGTATCTACGACGACGTCGAGGCCCCGGCGCCCGCGGAAAAGGCAAGCTGGGAGCGGCTGCCGTTTCGCGAGGATGAGTTTCTGGCGCGCGAGGTCGGCTCCCATGAGCTGACCGGCGAACCCGGCCGCTCGGTGCTGGAGCGCGTATGGGCGCGGCCGACCTTTGAGGTCCACGGCATCGCCGGCGGATTCACCGGCGCGGGGGCCAAGACGGTGATTCCGGCGAAGGCGACCGCCAAGGTGAGCTTCCGCCTGGTGCCGTCGCAGGATCCGGATAAGGTCGTGGCGGCGTTCCGCAAGTTCGTCGCCGGGAACGCACCGCCGGGCATCCGCGCCGAGGTACGCGTGCTCAGCGCGGGGCCGGCGATCGTGGTGAATCCCGATCACCCGGCGATTCGCGTGGCGGCGGAGACGTTCGCCGAAACGCTCGGCCAGCCGACGGTGTTCATCCGTTCGGGCGGCTCCATTCCCATCGTCGGGGATTTCGCGCGGCACCTGGGCATCCCGACCGTTCTGATGGGCTTCGGCCTGCCGGACGACGGCCTGCATTCGCCGAACGAGAAGTATCGCCTGGAGAACTACTACACCGGCATCAAGACGGTGGCGCGGTTCCTGGAGCGATACGGCGGCAGCCCGTAAGTGGCCCGAACGCTCCGAGAGGACCCTCCTGTTCCGGCGCCGGAGCCTTCGGCGGCCGAAGGCGTCGTCCGATCGGCGGGAATCGTCTCGGCGGCGGTGATGCTGAGCCGCGTCAGCGGCCTGATCCGTGAGATCCTGATGGCGCGGCTGTTCGGCGCCGGCCAGGCCTACGACGCCTTCCTGCTCGGCTTCCGGATTCCCAACCTCACGCGCGACCTGTTCGCCGAGGGCGCGCTCTCGGCGGCCTTCGTGCCGACCTTCAGCGACTACCTGGCGAACAAGGGACACGCGCCGGCGGCGCGGCTGGCGCGGCTGGTGGCGACGGCGATCGTGCTGTTTGTCGGCGCGCTGTGCGTGCTGGGCGTGGTGTTCAGCCCGACCCTGGTCGGCCTGCTCGCGCCGGGATTCGCCGACGTGCCGGGCAAGTCGGATCTCGCCATCCGGATGACGCGCATCATGTTTCCCTTCCTGCTGCTGGTGGCGCTGGCGGCGCAGGCGATGGGAATCCTGAACGCCTGCAACCTCTTCGGCGTGCCGGCGCTGGCCTCGTCGTTCTTCAACATCGGGTCGCTGGCGTTCGGGTTGCTGCTGGGATTCGCGATCGGACCGTTCCTCGGACTCAGCCCCATCGAAGGCATGGCATGGGGCGTGGTGGGCGGCGGAGCGCTGCAACTGTTGTGGCAGGTCCCCAGCCTCCGGCGGCGAGGTTTCACCTTCCGCCCGGCGTTCGACTGGCGCGATCCCGGGCTGCGGCACATCGTCCGGCTGATGGGTCCGGCCATCGTCGGCAACGCCGCGGTGCAGATCAACGTAATGGTGAACACCAACTTCGCCTCGCGCATCGAAGACGCCATCCGCGGACCCGACGGCCCGGTGAGCTGGTTAAGCTACGCCTTCCGGTTTTTCCAGTTGCCGCTGGGGGTCTTCGGCGTCGCGATTGCGTCGGCGACGCTTCCCGCGATTTCGCGGAGCCTGGCGGGCGGCAACATGATCGAGTTCCGCCGCACGCTCTCGCGCTCGCTCGGGGTGGTGTTCCTGCTGACGGCGCCTTCGTCGATCGGACTGGTGGTGCTGGGACGCGCGATGATCGCGGCCATCTTCGAAGGCGGCAAGTTCGACGCCTACGACACCGGGCAGACCGCCATGGCGCTCAGTTGCTACGCCGCCGGACTGGCCGGCTACTCGGCGGTCAAGGTGCTGAATCCCGCCTTCTACGCGCTTAACGACTCGCGCACCCCGATGCTGGTGAGTCTCGGCTCCATCGCCATCAACTACGCGGCGGCGGCGACCCTGGTCCGTTACACCAGTCTCGGCCACGCCGGTCTGGCGCTCTCGACATCGGCGGTGGCGCTGTTCAGCTTCGTCTGCCTGTTCTGGGTGCTCCGAAGTCGCGCCGGGGGCGTCTATGGACGCGATCTCGCGGCCAGCGTCCTCAAGGTCGCGCTGGCATCGCTACTGATGGGCGCCGCTGTAGCGGTCTCCGCCGACTTGGTGAAGCGCGCCCTCGGCGAGTCGCGCCTCGGCAACCTGACGACGCTCGCGACGTCGATTCCACTCGGCCTGGCGGTGTATTGGGGCGCCTGCCGTGCGCTGCGCGTTCCGGAGCTGGCGCTGGCGATCAACGCTGTCGCCGAGCCGCTGGGGCGATGGATGCGGTCACGGCGAAAGTCCGGGTGAGCGCCGGCGCGTCACGCGCCGCCCGACGCCGGAGCGCCCCGCCTCGTCGCCCTCCGCCGCGCTGATATGATGTTCGACTGCCTGGAGGCGACCCCATGAGCACGCAACCGCACCGCCCGTTCGTACCCGAGTCGATGAAGATGACCGAGTTCACCCTTCGCGCGGTGCTCGTCGGGCTCATCATGACTGTCATCCTTGGCGCCGCCAACGCCTACCTGGGCCTGCGCGCCGGGGTGACGATCGCGGCGACCTATCCGGCGGCTGTCATCAGCATGGCGGTGCTTCGCGCCTGGAAAGGCTCGGTGCTCGAAGAGAATCTCGCGCGCACGGCCGGCTCGATCGGCGAATCGGTGGCGGCGGGGGCCATCTTCACGCTGCCGGCGTTTGTGTTGGCGCAGTCGTGGACCTCGTTCTCGCCCGGACAGGCCTACTGGAAGTCGACCATCCTGATGCTGACCGGCTCGTTCCTCGGCGTGCTGTTCTGCTCGCTGGTGCGTCGCGCGATGGTGGAGGATCGCGAGCTGCCCTTCCCGGAATCGGTGGCCGCGGGCGAGATTCACAAGGCGGGACAGCGCGGGGCCGAGGCGGCCCGATTCCTGTTCTATAACATGGCGGTCGGCGCCGTGGTCTACCTGGCGGGCGCCTTCCGGGCCTTCGCCGCCGACAAGGAGTTCCTGTTCCACGTCGGCCAGGGCGGCAAGAGCTTCGTGCGCCTGGGACCGGCTGGGTCGACGCAGATCCTCCAGGCGGGCGGCGTGACGCGCTTTGCGGCGCCCTCGGTGAGCCCCGCCTATCTCGGCGTCGGCTACATCATCGGGCCGAAGCTGGCGGCTCTCAACTTCTCGGGCGGCGTGCTGGCGTGGGGCCTGCTGGTTCCGCTGCTGATGTACTTCCTCGGGCCGAGGCTGCGTGAGTTCCTTCCGGCCGAGGCGTCGACCGAGTCCTGGGACGGACTGGCGTCGGCGGTGTGGCGCTATATCGTGCGGCCTGTGGCGGTGGGCGGCATGATGGTGGGCGCGGCCTACACGCTTTTCCGGATGCGCAAGAACCTGGCGATCGGGCTGGCGCGCACCGTGCAGGAACTGCGCGGCGCCGTCGGCGAGGCCCCCGTCGGGCGCACGGAGCGCTACATGAGCTCGCGGGCCGTGATGGCGCTGATCGCGGTGACATTTCTGGTGATGATCGGTGTTTATGTGTATTTCTCGGGGAATTTCGTGGTCGGCCTGGTGGCGGCCACGGTGATGCTGGTGGTCGGGTTCTTCTTCTCGACGGTTTCGGGGAGCCTCGTCGGACTGATCGGGTCGACCAACAACCCCATCTCCGGCCTGACGCTCTCGACGCTGATTATCGCGGCGTTGCTGATGGTGGCCTTGGGCGCCTCGGGCGCCGCCGGCGTGGCGACGGTCCTGGGCGTGGCGGCTGTGGTATGCGTGGCGGCTGCGGTCGCCGGCGAGCTGTTGCAGGACTTCAAGGTCGGCTACATTCTCGGGGGCACGCCGCGGACCATCCAGTTGGTCGAGCTGGTGGCGGTGACGGTGGCGAGCCTAGTCATGTATTTCCCGCTGATGGTGTTGCACGAAGGGAACATCGCGCGGGGCGGGACCGGATTCGGCGACAAGGACCTGGCGGCCCCGCAGGCGGGTCTCATGGCGATGCTGGCGCAGGGCATCGTCGGCGGCGAGATGGCGTGGCCGCTGGTGGCCGCCGGGATGATGCTCGGGATCACGATGATCCTGCTGCAGGTGCGCAGCCCCATGCTGGTCTCGGTCGGCATGTACCTGCCGCTGGCGACGACCTTCGCGATTTTCGTGGGCGGGCTGCTGCGATGGGTCACCGACACGATGGCGGCGCGGCGCGGGCTCAACGAGGCGCAGAAGATTCGAGTGGAGAACGTCGGCGTGCTCACGTCGTCGGGTCTGATCGCGGGCGAGGCGCTGACGGGTCTGGTGATCGCGACCATCAGCTTCATGGAGTGGCCGGTGCCGCAGATTTTCACGGAACCGTCGTTTATCGTCGGACTGCTGGTGCTGGCGGGACTCGGAGTGCTCATGGTGAAGCTGCCCCTGGCGAACGCAGGCAGGCCGGAGGAGCCGCCACCGCCCCAGGCGATTATGTAGGGTTCGGCTTCACTGAATGTGCATCGGGGCGCCGAAGTAACCCAGAAGCTGCTCGGTGCAGCGGCGGCAGGCCTCCTGTTCCACCTCGTCGCGGGCCTCGCAGTGGAGCAGCTCTTTGTCGTCGAACGACATCGAGCGCCCGCAGACCCAGTCGTCCCCCTCGTGAATGTGGATGTGATTGAACTCGGTCACGCGAGTTAGGATAGCATTCTATGCTCAAACCGACCATCTTTCGCGAGTACGACATCCGCGGCATCGCCGCCACCGACCTCGCGAGCGACGACGTCGCCGTTCTCGGCCGCGCCATCGGAACCTATCTCCAGCGCGGCGCCGGACGCCGCATCAACCTCGGCCGCGACTGCCGCCTCAGCTCCACCCGCCTCCGCGACGCGCTCGCCGACGGCCTCGTCGCCAGCGGTTGCGAGGTGACCGACATCGGCGTCGTGCCCACGCCGCTGCTCTATTACTCGGTCTTCCACCTGCGCAGCGACGGCGCCGTCATGATCACCGGCAGCCACAATCCCGCCGAGTACAACGGCTTCAAGGTGGTCAGCGGCAAGGCGACCATCTATGGCGAGGAGATCCAGAAGATCTACCGCATGATCGAAGCGGGCGACCTCGCCTCCGGCGCCGGATCGTGCCGTCAGGAAGATGTCTCGGACGCCTACGTCGACGAAGTCGCGCGACAGTTCAGTTGGAAGCGGCGAATCCCCGTCGCGCTCGACGCGGGCAACGGCACCGCCGGCCCGCTCATGCGCCGCATCCTTCGGCGGCTCAACTGCGACGCCATCGAGCTTTTCTTCGACATGGACGGCAACTTTCCGAATCACCACCCGGACCCGACCGTCGAGAAAAATCTCACCCGGCTTGCCGAGGCTGTCCGATCCTCCGGCGCCGAGCTGGGCATCGCTTTCGACGGCGACTCGGACCGCATCGGGGCGATCGACGAGACCGGCCGCGTCATCTGGGGCGACTACCTGCTGCTCATTTACGCGCGCGAGATCCTGCGCCGCAAGCCCGGCTCCACCTTCATCGGCGAGGTGAAGTGCTCGCAGGTCCTCTACGACGAACTGCGGCGCCTGGGCGGCAACGCCATCATGTACCGCACCGGCCACTCGCTGATCAAGGCGAAGATGAAAGAGGAGCACGCCGAGCTGGCCGGCGAGATGAGCGGCCACATGTTCTTCGCCGACCGCTACCGCGGCTATGACGACGCGCTCTACGCCGCCTGCCGGCTCATGGAAATCGTCGCCGACTCCGGTAAGCCGCTCTCGGCGCAACTCGCCGGACTCCCCGAGTTGGTCTCGACCCCCGAGATTCGCGTCGACTGCCCCGACGAGATCAAGTTCGACGTGGTGGCGCGCGTCGCCGCCCAATTCTCCAAGACCCACGAGGTGGTGACCGTCGATGGCGTGCGCGTCCTGTTCCCGGAGGGCTGGGGCCTGGCGCGGGCGTCGAACACTCAGCCGGTGCTGGTGCTGCGGTTCGAGGCGCGGTCGGCCGAGCGGCTGGCGGAGTATCGCGAGGCCGTCGAAGCCGCCGTGCGGGCCGCGCGGGAGCAGGTCGGCTGACCGGCAGGCCGCCGGTCTCAGTTTCCGAAGGCGTACAGGTGATTCGCGGTCCTCACATACAGTACGCCGTCGACGAGCGCCGGGGTCGCCAGGATCGCGCCGTCGAGTTCGTTGGCCGCCAGCACCTTGAGCTGATCGCCGGCGTCGAGCACCACCACCACGCCATCGGCGGAGGCGACGTAGATCCTGTTGTCGGCGGCGATCGGGGACGAGTAGTAGTATCCCGGGGCTCCCAGCCTTCCGCTATACACAAGCGCGCCGGTCCGCGCGGACCGGCAGAATACGATGCCTCCGTTCAGGAAGTGTAGAGGCGGTCGTTGTAGTACAGTGGCGAGGGAACGCCCGGCACGCCGCGCCTCTCCGACCAGGCGATATTCGCCGCGCTAAGTTCCCCGGTCGTGCCCGGGCGTACGGCGGTGACGCGCGCCGCATTGTTGGCGTAGATCTGTTCGGCGCGCTCGGGGTTGCGTTTTTCGGCCACCGGCTCCAGGATGATGTCGGGGGCCGCGAAATACAGCATGCCGCCCCCGATCACCGGCGTGCTCTTGCCGCACGGCGGCAATCCGCCGACCCACCACCGCTCCGCGCCATCCGCGAGATTATAGGCCATTAAGCGTTGATTGGGACGAAAATCGCCCCCTAATACAACGATCTCGTCGATGCCGTCGTGACGCCAATGCACCGGAGTCGACCATCCGTACTGGAACTGGGAGCGATCTGTCTTCCACGCCGTCTTGCCGTCGCGGCGATGGACAGCCATCAGGTAGGATTCCTTTCCCTGGTGATTGAGGATCAGGAATTCGCCCGCGACGATCGGCGATGCCACGGCGCCATACGGATTCTCCGGGACCGGAAGCCGCCGCTCCCATTTCAGATTCCCGTTCAAGTCGTAGGCCAGCAGGCCGTACGACCCGAAGTAGACATACACGCGCTCTCCGTCGACAGCGGGCGTGGAGCCGGCCGGACTGCTGATCTCGTGGACCTTTTCGAACGTCTCCGCCGGAACCGTCCGGCGCCACAGAATCTTCCCCGTCCGCCGGTCGATGCACACCGTGGCAAGCTGCTTGTTCGCCCGATCGATTTCGGTAAGGAAGACCCGCCGGTCCCAAACGCTGGGCGACGAGAGTCCCGCTCCGACGGCGGTCTTCCATCGCACGTTGCGCCCGGGGCCGAACTGAACGGGTGGCTTGCCCGCTCCGAGTCCCGAGGAGTGCGGTCCGCGGAACTGGGGCCACCAGACCCGTCCGGCGCCGGCATCGGCTGCCAGGCAGGAGAGGGCGGTTGCCAGGAATGCGAACCGGAGAAAGGGCATCATGACGATTGGACTGATGTCCCGATGTTCAGGTTAGCAGCCCCTCGCCGCTAGGCGCCGTTGCCGCGGCGCCCCGGGGAATACCCGAGCTGACGGTGGGCGTGCGGGCGACGACTCCGAAGAAGACGCCTGGCCTGCGATAACGCGGCGCTCTCGGGGCCGGTCGTTGTCCGGCGTGGACGCATTCCGCGGGAGGCCGCGGCGTGAGAGTCCATCGCCCGCAACGTGCGCCGGAGGGCGTCCTCCGAGAGCGTCCTCCGGCAATTCGAGATTGACACGGCGCGCCGGCGAAGGGAAGCGCGCGGAGCACTGAGTCGGAGGGGATTTTTCTCTAAGAGGGATGCGGGGGATTCTGCGTAATTCGCCGTAGTCCGGTCACGCCATAATGCATTCCGCTCCAGGCGGTCGCGGCGGCGGCGGCGGCGATCAGTATCGGATCGAGCCAGTCCAAGACGCCCACCAACAGAGCAACCGCGGCCACCATCTGCGCCACCGTGCTCAGCTTTCCCCAGATCGAGGGCGGGAAATCGCGAAGCGGCGTGAAGGCGAAGGCGTAGGCGGCGAACCCGAGAATCATTGCATCGCGCCCGAAGACCAGCGCGACGAACCAGCCCGGCGCCGCCCCGTGAATCCAGAGGCACACGAGGATCGCGCTGAGCAGCAGCTTGTCGGCGACCGGGTCCGCCAGCTTCCCGAATCGAGACTCGGCGTTGAGACGCCGCGCCAGCCAGCCGTCGAAACCGTCGGTCAGCGAAGCGCCGATGAACAGGACCACGGCCAGGGTTGAGTCGCCACGCAGAACGGCCCAGGCGACCACGGGGACCAGCGCGAGCCGGAGGATAGTGAGTGCGTTGGGAACCCGGCGCATCAGCCGACCAGCGCGTGCGTGACGCGGCTGGCGAGCTGATCGAAGCTGAGAATCTCGTAAAGCGACGGGTCGCTCATGATGCGCGACACCAGCGCCACATGCATGGCGTGGCCGGCGCGCTCGGCGATCACGTGGCCGAGCAACGGGCGGCCGATCAGCGCCAGGTCGCCGATGAGGTCGAGCGCCTTGTGGCGGCAGCACTCGTCGGCGAAGCGCAGACCCTCGGGATTCAGCGTGCCCGATCCGTTGAAGCATACGGCGTTGTCGAGGCTCGCGCCGCGAATGAGTCCCATGTTGCGCATCTGGGCCAGTTCGTGCTCGAAACCGAAGGTGCGCGCCGGGGCGATCTCGGCGGCGTAGCGGTCGGGCGTCACTTCGAGTTCGAGCGACTGCCGGCCGACCATGGGGTGGTCGAAGAAGATGTCGCAGGTGAGCAGGAAGCGGTCACACGGGAGAATCGTGATGCGCTTGCCCGCCCCTTCCACCGACACCGTGCGGCGGATACGCAAGAAGCGGCGCCGGCGGCGGTATGTGCGAACGCCCGCGCGGCGAATGAGGTCCACGAAGGGCAGGCCGCTGCCGTCGAGAATCGGCACCTCGAGGTTGTTGATCTCGACGTAGGCGTTGTCGATGCCCATGCTGTGAAAGACGCTGAGCAGATGCTCGGTGGTCGAGATGAGCACGCCCTGGCGCATGAGGCTGGTCGCGTAGCTGACTCGCGCGACATGCCGCCAGCTCGCTGGAACCTGGAAATAGTCGAGGTCGGTGCGGATGAATACGATGCCGGTCGAGGGCGGAGCGGGGAGGATGCGGATGGTTACAGGAACACCGTGGTGAAGGCCGACGCCGCTGGCCTCAACGGGACGCTGAACAGTCGTCTCGTATCGCAAAAAGTCTCCTAGATGGGCAGGACCCGAGATTGTGAACTACACCCCTAGTTGTAGGGTTGAAATCATGTGCACGTAAGGTGCCCATCCCAACTCGTTGATTCTTAGGGAGTCGCCTTCGAATGCCTGTGGTTGAAACGCCACACATTGCAGGGGTTTAGTGTGGCCAAGTCGCGGCAATATACTTTTGTATGACGCCCTGAAAACTGGAGCGGGGATGTGAGGCCCGGGCTAATACTGTGCCAGCGGCGGCCGCTGAATCGATGGTTCCGGTCCACTCTCCGCGACCGCCGCGTCCGGCTTGACGAAATTGCTGTAGCTGATGTTCAAGAGCGCCTTGCCGACCAGGCGTGTCTCGATGGTGCTTTCGATGCGCAGCGGCAGGGGAATGCCAGTGCGAATCTGGTAGTCGCGGATGAAGGTGATCTTGCGCAGGAAGATGGAGGGATTCTTGACGAACTCGCCCTGCTCGCGCACCGGCAGGCAGGTACGCGCGTGCAGCCACAGGAAGCCCTTGAACAGGCCGACGCGCTTCTTACGGGGTGTCAGCTCGAACAGGTGGAGTTGCCAGTCGCCCGATCCGAACAGTCCCCGGTACTTGAACTTGTAATTGTCGGGATTGATGGAGAGGCCGGTGTTGCCGGTGGCCTCCATCTCGGCCTGCATGTAGCGCGCGATGACGTCCTTCTTGATGGTGTTGTCGCCCTGCCAGACGTTGTCCTTGTAGGTGACGTGTCCGAGCGGCGAGACCATCCGCGTTCCGCGCATCTGTCCGGCCTTGTGCAGTCCGGGCAGCTCGCCCTGCATCTCCACCTCCATGCGCACGTCGCGCAGGAAGGAGTGCTGGGCCCGGGTGGCCTCCATGTAGCGGCGGAGAATCTCCCCGATCTCATCGCCGTTGGGTTCCGCGGCGGGTTCGAGTGCGGCGGCGCCGGCCAGTAGCGGCGCAAGAAGGACGCGAAAAAGCAAGATTCCTCAGGAACGCACGGGAGCGGTGCGAGTGGGAAGCCCCACAACACCAATCTATCAGCACCGCGCCTCCACCGCAACGCGACCCGCGTCAAACGCGCCGTCCGCCGGCGCGATAACGGCGCGCAGGCGTCCTTGTTACACTGAGGCGAAATGCACAGCCGCCGCCTCGCATCGGTGATTCTCGGGATGTGGCTCGGGTGCAGCGTCTTCATGATGGTGGTCGCAGCGAGCAACTTCGCCCTCGTCGACACCGTGCTGAAGACGGAGAACAAGCAGGCCGTCCGCCAGATCGAGACACTCACGCCCGAGGGCGCGCGCATGTTTCTCCGCTACCTGGCCTCGGAGATGAACCGGTACTTTTTCAGACTCTGGGGCAAGGCGCAGCTGGTCACCGGGGCGATCCTTTTCCTGATTCTTGTCTTCGCCACCAACGGGAACAAGTACGTGCTCGTCCTGACGCTCGGCATGCTCGGGTTGGTGGCTGTCATGCACTTCGGGTTGACGCCGGCGATCACCGGGCTGGGCCGCGCCATCGATTACGTTCCGGCCGAACCCGCGACTCCCGACCGGGTCGAGTTCCGGAAGTTGCACGGGGCCTTCCTCGGCATCGAGATCACGAAAATGTCTCTCGGCGTGCTCCTGGGAGCGTGGCTCTTGATGGATTCCCGCGCTAACGAAGGATCGCGGCGCCACCGGCGGCAGCACCGGCAGGAGCCCGAGATCGGCGAGCAGGTGGACGCGGTGGATGGCGCCCGGCACGACCATGCCGACCGGTGAGCCGGGGCCGAGCGGGTCTTCGCCGACTCTGTTGAAGCGCCTCGGGGAGGCGGTGGGACTCACGGCGGTCGCCGCGGCGCTGTTCCTAGTGTCCTTCCTACTGATCCGCTACACGATGAACCTCCAGGGCGCGAACGTGCCGTTGGCCGCGCGTCAGGAGCAGGAGGCCATCCGGAAGAGCACCGGGGTCACGCTGTGCGAGTACCCGGGTTGCAAGCAGCCCGCGAAGTGGAGTCGAACGGTCGGGAGCGGATCCCCGCACGTCTGGTGCGAGGAGCACCTCAGAGGCTTGGCCTCCAGCCCGACGCCCGGAATCTTCGGTCTGGTGGTGGCGCTACCCGGGCTCGCAGCGGCCATCGGCGCCGCCGGCAGTTGGATCAATCTCGTGCGCGCCCTGTGGCGGGCGGCGACGGGCACTCTTTCCCGCTCCGGGTGATCTACAGATCCTCGACCAGGTCGACGTGGTCGATGACCCCAATCACGGCCATATCGATGGGCGAGTTCGGGCGCCCGACGCTGGTCATGGCGCTGTAGCCTTCGGTCGCGAGCAACACGCGGTCGCCGACTCCGGCGTCGACCGAGTCCATCGCCACAACCGGGTCGCCGCGGTTTCCGCCGTCGAGGTTGAGCGGCTGGACGAGCAGAATCTTCTGCCCCTCGTGACTGGCGTGCTTGCGCGTGGCGACCAGGTCGCCGACGACGCGCCCGATCAGCACGGGCGCACCACGTTGAGTTCGTCGACGATGCCGACGATGGTGTTGTCGGTGACCACTTCGGTGGGGAGGAACGGGAAGCTGGCCTCGCGGCCGCGGCACCAGTAGATCAGCTCGCCCGCGCCCGCACCCGTCGCATCCGTGCAGACGAGGGCCTTGCCGGTCGGCTTCAACTCGGTGGTGACCGGCTGCACGATGAGGAGCCGCTGCCCGGTGAGACCGTCATTCTTCACCGTGGCCCAGACCTTACCGACCACCCGCCCGAGCTGCACCGTCACCCGCCTTTCTTCGAGTCGGGCCGCTCGTCGAGATTCACGCCGTCGACGATGCCGACGATGGCGGCGTCCACGGGCCGGTCCTTACAGCCCTCGGCCATGCGCGCCGAGCTGCCCGAGACCACCAGCACGAGCTCGCGGTATCCGGCGTCGACGGTGTCGACTCCGATGACGTAACCGCTCTCGTCCTTGCCCTGCGGGGTTACCGGTTTGAGGATGAGGAGCTTCTTGCCTTCCAGGCGCGGGTCCTTGCGCGTGGCGACAACCGTGCCGACGACGCGTGCCAGGATCATCTTCGTCCGCGCGCGCGGCTACTTCGCGTTTCCGCTCTTGCCGATCGGCAGCACGTCCTCGAGGCTCGGATGCGGCCTCGGGATGACGTGCACCGAGATCAGCTCGCCCACGCGGCGGGCGGCGGCGGCGCCGGCGTCGGTCGCGGCACGCACGGCGGCGACGTCGCCGCGCACCAGCGTGGTCACGTATCCGGAGCCGATCTTCTCCCAGCCGACCAGCGTCACCTTGGCGGCCTTCACCATGGCGTCGGCGGCCTCGATCATGGCCACCAGGCCGCGCGTCTCGATCATTCCCAGTGCTTCACCCATTCTGCCTCCAGCCGCTTGGCGCGGCGTGTGTCAACCGCTCCCTTTGGTCGCGGCTCGGTTTCGCGATTTCATTACGCCATCGTCCGCGCACGCACGGCCTCGTCGACCAGCGCGATCAGTTCCTCGCGCGTCACTTCGTACTTCCGCCCGGCCGCGCCCAGGTCCTCGGCGACCACCGGACATCCCGGCTCGGCCCCGGCGCGCGCCTTCACGCCGTAGCGCGTGCGCGAATCGAACAGCTTGTCCACTTCCACCTTGGGCAGCACGTTGGCGCCGCCGAGCAGCTCCGCCACCAGCGCGATGCGCGCGTAATGCTCCACGGTCTCCATGCGGAAAAAGGCGCGGAAGACGTCGTCGCCGTAGCAGACGGCGCCGTGGTTGCCCATCAGAATCGCGTCGTACTTGGGGATGAACGGCAGCATCGGCTCGGTCAGCTCGGGCGTGCCGGGGAGGCCGTAGTCGGCCAGCGGGACGCAGCCGAGTCCGATGATCACCTCGGGCAGTAGCGCCTGCGTCAGCGGCCGGCCGGCGGTGGCGAAGCCGGTCGCGACGGGAGGATGCGCGTGCACGACGGCCCTAACGTCGGGCCGCAGCCCGTAGACCGTCAGGTGCATCATGATCTCCGAGGTGCGCTCCTTGCGGCCGATGATCTTGTTGCCCTGCATGTCGCAGATGATCATGTCGTCGACGTGCATCATCCCCTTGCTGACGCCGGTGGGCGTGCACAGGATGCGGTCCTGGTCGAGGCGGATGCTGATGTTGCCGTCGTTGGCGGCCACCCAGCCTTTCTGATACACGAGCCGCCCGACTTCGACGATGTCCTGCCGAAGCTCGGTTTCCGTCTTGTTCATCCGAATTTCCGATTGTAGCAGAGCGCTTCCGCGCGGCAGGCCCTCCGCCTGCGGCGGCCTCTCGGACCGCCCTCATGCGCTACGGCGGTGGCGGGCCCAGGTGCCTCTCGAAAAACCCGGCGATGGCCTCCAGCATGTGACGGCGCGCCGCGCCCGACACGCCGTGGCTCTTCTGCGGATAGAGAAGCAGGTCGAACTGCTTGCCGGCGCGCTGCAACGCGTCGGCCATGCGGAACGTGTGCTGGAAAAGCACGTTGTCGTCCTCGAAATTGTGGATCAGCATCAGCTTTCCCTGGAGCTTCGAGGCGAAGTGCACGGGTGAACTGTTCTTGTATCCTTCCTCGTTCTCCGCCGGAAGGCCCATGTAGCGCTCGGTGTAGATGGTGTCGTACTCGCGCCAGTCGGTCACCGGAGCGCCGGCCGCGCCCGCGCGAAACACGTCGGGCGCATGCAGCATCCCCGTCAGCGTCATGTAGCCGCCGTAGCTCCAGCCGTGGATGCCGATGCGCGCCGGATCGACAAACCCCATCCCCACCAGGTGCTTCACGCCCTCTCGCTGATCGGCCACCTCGACCTCGCCGAACCGCCTGTGCAGCGGCGCCTCGAACGTGTGGCCCTGTCCGCCCGATCCGCGATTATCCATCTGCCAGATGACGAAGCCGCGATGCGCCAGCGCCTGATCGAAGTCGGCGCCACGCCACGAATCCCGCACGCTCTGCGCGCCCGGCCCGCCGTAGACCATCACGATCGCCGGATACTTGCGCCCCGGCGAGAAGCCCGCCGGCTTGATCAGCCGCGCGTACATGGTCGCGCCGCCCGCCCCGGGAACGCGCACGATCTCGGTGGGAAGAATCTCAAACTCGTTGGCGACACGGCGATCGGCGGCGCGGTACACGGCGAACTCCGCGCCGTCGGACGAGTGCAATGTGCGCGCCGTGGGCTCGTTGAGACTTGAGTGCGATTGCAGCGAATACGCGCAGCCCGGCCCCATGCTCGAGGTGTGCGTGCCGCGCTTCTGCGTCAGGCGGCGCTTGTCCGTGCCGTCGAATTTCACCGAATAGAGATGCCGTTCGATGGGGCTCACTTCCGTCGACGTGTAGTACACGCGCTCGCCCGCCTCGTCGACGCACGTCACCGCCGACACCTCCCATGAGCCGCTCGTCAGCCGCGCCAGGTCCTTGCCGTCGAGCGAATACAGGTAAAGATGCCGGAAGCCGTCGCGCTCGCTCGACCACACCAGCCGCGGCGATCTTTCGAGCAGCGTCAGATCGTCCTGCAGGTTGATCCACGCCGCGGCCGTTTCCTGGAGAATCGTGCGCGCCTTGCCCGAAGCGAGGTCGAAGGCCAGCAGGTCGAGCCGCTTCTGGGTGCGCGTCAGCCGCTGCACCACGATCTCCTTCGACGACGGCGTCCAGTCGACGCGCGCGATCAGCCCGTCGGCGGGCGGACCGGGATCGAGCCAGCGCGTCTTGCCCCCGGTCGCCGGGACGACGCCGAGACGCACGTCGGGATTCGCCGTGCCGGCGTAGGGATAGCGCTGCGGCTCGGCGACGGCGTGCACCTTCAGCAGGTCGGCGTGCGGGTAGATCATCTCCTTCGACACGTCGAATTGCAGGTAGGCGATCGTGCGCGAGTCGGGCGACCACCAGTGCGCCGTGCCGATGGCCAGCTCTTCGGGATAGACCCAGTCGAGCCGCGCGTTCCATCGCGTAGCGGTGGCGTCATGGGTGAGCCGCGTGGTCTTCTTGCGGGCGATTTCGAGGACGTAGAGCTCGTTGTCGAGGCGGTAGGAGACTCGCTTCGCGTCGGGCGAGAGCTTGGGATCGCGCTCGCGCGCGGGCGTGGCGGTGAGCTGGTCCCAGGTCTTCGAGTCCAGGCGGTAGAGGAACAGGTCGCCGCGCAGCAGCAGGAGGATCTCCTTGCCCGAGGCCGAGAACTGCATGCGCTGCTCGCGCACGCGGCGGTTCTCCCATTCGAAGACGTCGGGCTGCGGCCCGGTCTTGGCGAGCTTCTCCATGTCGGCGGTGGAGAACAGCTCCGACTCGGACCGCGTCGCGACATCGTAGATCATCACGCGCGCGCCCTGAGTCGTCAGGAACCCCTTGCCGTCCGGCGTCCACATTACGGGGCCTGCCGGGGGCCCGCCGCGCGCGCCTTGCGAGATCGAATCGAGCGTAACGGGCTTGCGCTGCGCGAGCATGGGCGCGGCGAGCAGGATGATGTAGGCGAGGTGTCGAACCGGCATAGCGATACTCCCGATTGTATCGGAGCGGCTCGCGGCCGCAGTTCGCTTTAACCACTGTTAAGCGCCGCACCGTGCTATACCTGCCTCTAGGGGTGATTCTGCGCGACCATACGCAATCCGGCGTCTTCGACCCGCTCGGCTACACCTTCCCGCTCCCGATCGAGGCGACCCTGCATCCGCTCGGATTCCCGGCGCGCGTCCACACCAACTCGCCCGAAGTCCTGTCGGCGTTCGAGGAGAGCTTCGGCCGCTATGACGCCGCCTTCACCACGCCGCCGATCGAGCTGTGGATCGCCGTGGAGGGCGAGGGCGATGGCGTGCCGACTCCGCCGGCGTTTCGAGCGCACGCTCACCTGCTGGCGATCCTGGCCGATCGCGACAACTTCGCGATCTGCGATCTCGAAAACGGCGTCGCCTTCTGCCGCATCACCCGCGCGGCCGCCGCGGCGCGCGTCTGGCTCCGGTATCACCTGCTCGAAGGCGCCGTCTTCACGCTGCTCACCCATCGCTACGCGACCGCCATCCACGCCGCATGCGTGGCGCGCGACGGCGCGGCCATCTTCCTGGCGGGGCCGCCCGGAGCGGGCAAGACGACGCTCGCGTACGCCTGCGCCCGCGCCGGCTGGACGTTTCTCTCCGACGACGCCGTGTTCCTGCTGCGCGGTGCGGGCCCGCGCGACGTGATTGGCAAACCCTATCAGGCGCGCTTTCTGGCCGATGCGGCGGCGCTGTTTCCGGAGCTGGCGAGCGTCGCCCCGACCATCGACACGAACGGAATCGCGCGCCTCGAGATCGCGCCCCACACCTCCGGGATCGCCACGGCGCAGCGGGCCACGGTCGGCGCGGTGCTGTTTCTACGGCGTCACGCGGGTGCCTCGCCCGCGCTGGCGCCGCTCGACCGCGCGGAAGCCTACCATCGCCTGATGGAAGGAATGCCGGTCTACGAGCGCCGCGTCCGCGACGACCACGAGAATTCCGTGCGGCGGCTGCTCGAAGCGGGATGCTTCGAATTTCATTACGATGCGCTGTCGGCGGCGGTGGAAGCCCTCGGCGGCCTGACGATGCGTTTTTCTTCTCCCCATGCAATCATTTCTGCTTAATCACCGAATATTTTGCATACTTGTCCTCGCGGCGGTCTCGCTGCGTGCGCAGCCCGGCGCGGCCTCGCTCGCCGGACTGGTGCGCGATCCCTCGGGCGCCTTCGCCGCCGGGGCGCGAATCACCGCGCGACATGACGCCACCGGCTTCATGCGCGCCGCCGAGTCCGGAAGCGACGGCGGCTACCTCATCGAGCACCTGCTGCCCGGCGCCTACACGGTGACGGTCGAGAAGACCGGGTTCAAGACGGTAGCCGCAACCGGCGTGCTGCTTTCGGTGGAACAGCGCGGGCGGCTCGACGTCGAGCTCGCCCTGGGTCCCGCCGCCGACCGCATCACGGTCACCGCGCCCGTCTCGCCCGTCGAAACCGCCGACGCCTCGGTGGGCTACCGCTTGGGCGCGGCCTCCATCGCGAGCCTGCCGCTCATCGGCCGCAACGTGATCTCGCTGGTGACCGTCGGGCCCGGCGCGGTGCCGCGGCACCTGGGCGGCTTCGGACACGACATCATCAACGACCTTCAGGAGAGCCGCGGGGCGGTGGCGTTCAACCCGGCCATCCACGGCGCGCGGTCGACGATGAACATTCACTTGCTCGACGGCGCCTTGAACTCGGACCGCAACACCTTCGCCATCGCCGTGAATCCGCCGCTCGACGCCGTGCAGGAGTTCCGCATTCTGACCTCGCTCGCGCCCGCTGAGTACCCGCAGGCCGGCGCCGCCGTGGTCGACGTGGTGACGAAGTCGGGCGAGCGCAGTTTTCATGGCGGCGTTTTCGAGTTTTTCCGGAATGAGGCCACCGACGCGCGCAATTTCTTCGATTCGCCGGAGGCGGCGAGGCCCATATTTCGGCAACACCAGTTCGGCGGATCCCTCGCGGGTCCGGTGACCGAGCGGATGGTGTTCTTCGCCGCCTACGAAGGCGTGCGATCCAAGGCCGGCGGCTCGTCGCTCCACCTGGTGCCGACCGCGGCGCTTCGCGGCGGCGACTTCCGGGGCCGCTCGACCATCTACGACCCGCTGAGCCTCGACGCCGCCGGGCGCAGGCTCCCCTTCGCCGGCAACGCGATTCCCTCGGGGCGGATCGATTCCATCTCGCGCACATACCTGGAGCGATTCCAGCCGCTGCCGAACCTGCCGGACCCGGAGCGCAACTACCTCGACGCCACACCCAACGAGACGACCGACGACCACCTCTCCGCGAGAATCGACCGCGACACCTCCGCCGGGCGTCTCTTTTTCCGCTACAGCCTGAACGCCGAGCGTGCGATCAACGCGGGCGGGTTCCCCGTGCTGCCGACCTCGCTCGGCCTGCGCGCGCAGCAGGCCGCCCTCGGGCACACACTCGACCGTGGCGGCTGGCTCAACGAGGCGCGCCTCTCGTTCACGCGGCTGAGGGTTTTCAGCGTGCCCGAGAGCGCCTTCCAATCGAACGTCGTGCGCGACCTGGGCATCGCCGGCATTCCCGACGATCCTTTCAACTACGGCGTTCCGATGTTTCTGGTCACCAACTTCAACCTGCGGACCGATTCGCCGACGCTCCCGCAGGTGCAGCGTGACAACGCCTGGCATTTCTCCGATTCCGTCTCGATGCCGCGCGGCCGCCATGCCGTCAAGGCGGGCTTCCAGTTCACGCGCTTCGCCTTCAACTATCGCCAGAGCCGCCTGGCGCGCGGCCAGTTTATCTACACCGGCGCGCTGACCGCGCAGCCCGATTCCCGCGAGGCCGCCGGCGACGCCTTCGCCGACTTCCTGCTCGGCTTGCCGCAGACGACGGCCCGCAACGTCGGCGAGACGCAGGCGTATCTGCGCGAGAACAACGCCGCCGCGTTTATCCAGGACGAATGGCGTCCGCGACCGCGAATCACGGTGAATTTCGGGCTTCGCTACGACTATTTCTCGCCTTTCCGGGAGACGCGCACCAGCCTCCTGAACCTCGATTACTCGACTCTTCCACGCGCCCCGCGGCTCGTGCCGGTCTCGCGCGCCGCCGATCCCGACCGGAACAACTTCGCGCCACGCATCTCGCTCGCCGCCCGGCTGCCGCGCGCTCCGCTCGCCGGCGAAATCGTGTTGCGCGCCGGCTATGGCGTCTACTATCAGCCGGAGATCGCTGTTGAATCCTACGACCTGGTGCGCAACGGCATTCGCAGCGAAACCAATGCCACCGACGGACGGCGTCCCGTGCTGACGACGCGCAACGGATTTCCGTCGACCGCCTCGACGGGATTGCCGAGCTACTTCGGCCTCGACGCCAAGGCGCGAACTCCCTACATCCAGCAGTGGACTTTCGGTCTCCAGCGCGAATTGCCCGGCACGACGCTGCTGGAGGTCGTCTACATCGGAACCAAGGGCACCAGCCTCGGGCGATTCCGCACGTTCAATACGCCGCTGCGCGTCGAGACCGGCGAGAACCTCGCGCCGCGCCCCGGCGACCTCCAGTCGCTGCGCCCGTTTCCGGAACTGGGCCGCATCATCCAGCGCCAGCACATCAGCAACTCGATCTATCACGGCCTGGAGGTGAAGGCGGAGAAGCGTTTGGCGCGCGGCTTTTCGCTGCTCGCGAGCTTCGTATGGTCGAAATCGATCGACGACGCCGACAGTGTGATTCCCGGCTTCTTCGAGAGCTTCGGCGCGCAGGACGAGCGCAACCTGCGGCTGGAACGAGGACTCTCGTTCCATGACGTCGGGCGGCGCTTGAGCGCGGCTTTCGTGTGGCAGATCCCCGGCCACAACATCGCGCTGCGCGACTGGCAGCTCAGCGGCATCGCGACACTGCAGGACGGAACGCCGCTGAACCCGGTGTATTTCGTCTACGACCCGGCCAATTCGGGGACTCCGAATCGTCCCGACGTTGTTCCGGGGGTCGATGTCCGGCTGCCGCGGAGCGAGCGGACTCCCGAGCGATTCTTCAACCCGTCGGCGTTCCGGGACCCGGCGCCCTACACGTTCGGTAACGCGGGCCGGAACATACTTCCGGGTCCCGGGAACAACGTGTTTGATTTCGCGCTGGCGCGGCGCTTCCCTCTCCGCGAGGCCTGGGCGCTACAGTTTCGCGCCGAGGCCTTCAACGCCTTCAATCACCCCAATTTCGGGATTCCGGGACCTTATCCGGATTTCGGTCCGTTTTTTGGGCGGATTTTCTCTACCGGCCAGCCCCGCCGGCTGCAATTCGCCCTTCGATTCGATTTCTGACGCGGCGGAGCAGCCGCGTTCCGGCGCTCGACACTGGAAACGTACTCTCTCTCCAGCCCAGGCTAGAGCAAGCCTGCCCGCGCCAACGCCTCGTCGAGCACCCGCGTCCAGCGATCCAGCGAGAAGGCCGCGCGCATGCCGATTGCGTTGCGAGCCAGCGACAGATACATTTCCCTATCCGCCAGCAGGCGCTCGACCGCGGCCGCGAGCGCGTTGGCATCCGGCGGACAGACCATTCCGTTGAAACCCGGAATCACCACGCTCGAGAGCGCGCCGGCGTCGGTGGCCACCACCGGCACGCCCATCGCCAGCGACTCGATGGCCGCCAGACTCGTGCCTTCCGACCATTCCGACGGCACCACCGATACGGCCGCCGAATCGATGTGGTGCGGCGCGGCGTCGATCGGCGCCTCCGAAAGTGATACACGCCCTTCGAGTCCGGACTCCGCGATTCGGGCCTCCACTGCCGCCTTCAGCGGACCGCGCCCGGCCATCTCCGCGCTAAAATCGAGGCCGCGTTCCCGAAGCCGGCGGCACATTTCGACGAAAAGGAAGGCGCCGCGCGGCGCCGCCATGCGGCGCAGAAACAGCAGCCGGCGCGAAGCGAAGCGCTCCTCGATCCGCCGGCTGGAGGGTGTGGGAAAGCGGTCCAGATCGGCGTAGTTGGGAGTGTAGATGCATTTCGAGGCGAGCCGGTGCCCGGCGCGCCCCTGAAGCCGCAGCAGGTTCCCGAATGCAGTGTCGACGCACAGGACGAAACGAAGCCGCGAACACATCACGCGATTCCGAAGCGCCTGGACGCCGCGCACGGCGAGCGATTTCAGAGGCCCGTCGGGCGCATCCCACCAGACGCCATGCTGAATGGCGAATCCTCGTGTCGAGAAGAATGGAAATCCGTCCTCGGGGGTGGCGTAGCAGCACAGATCGGCGCCGCGAACCGTCTCGCGCGTCCTCCAGGCGAACAGAATATCCCACCAGATCGGCATGGGCGCGGCGACGGTCTCGACGACGATGCCCGGCTCCAAGCCGATCTCGGACGCCTGCGGGCCCTTCTGAATGATCCGGACCTGGCAGCCTCGACGGACCAGGTGCCGCGCCACGTCGCGAACGATTCGCGATCTTCCGCCGATGGCCGGCTCCGGCAGGCCGCGGTTCAGAAACGAACTGACCAGGATGACGGCCGACGGCGGTTGACTCACCGCGGGTCGCTCTTCAAGAGGTTCTCGCGGGTGCATTTTTTACGGGACCGGCCCCGCGCCTTCAGCTCGGTTTGCGATCTGTGACAGGAGGCGGGGCCTGAACGCCCCGCGCGGCGCTGGGGCGCAGCCCTCTCTAGGGCGTCGCCGGCTTCTTGAAAATGGCGTCGTCCATGGGGACGTTGACCTTCACGTCCTCGAACTTCAGCGTGAGGCCGATCGGACCCATCTGCTGCTTGATCGTCCAGGGCATCTTTACGCCCTCGACGTCGCGGTGATCCTCGAAGTCGCTGACGATCTCCATCTTACCCATCGGCCCTTCGGCTTCCATCTTCGCCCGCAGAAGCAGGTTCGTGGCCCTTTCGATGTACCAGTGCTCGGGCGCGCCCTCGGTGGGCGTGGCCACGATATGGTAGACGTCCTTGTCCCCCAACTTCTCCGTACCCTGAAGCTCCATCTTCGGATAGAGCTCTTTCAGCTTCAGGTCGCGATGCATCTCGGCGCCGCGCTTGGCGATCGCCAGCTCCACGCCGCTCTTTTCACGCATGCCCTGCGCCGGGTTGAACGCCCAGGCGATCGCGCCGTCGTAGCCTTCCTGGATCAGCCCCATGCCCGGCACCTCGGCCTTGAGCAGGGACTTGTTGGGCGCCTTGGAGAAGGTCTCCATGGTCGCCTTCATCCCCATCGCCGGAATCTCCATGGTGCCCTTGGCATGGCGCGTCGTCACCTTGCGGATGGAATCGGCGCCGCCGGATGCCTTGATGTAGGCCTCGATTACGGCGTCCAGCGATGCGGCGGGCTGGGCCGCGAGGCCGAAGGCGCCGGCCAGCGCCAGAATCAGAATTCGTCTCGAATGTTTCACGGAGCACTCCTTTTTCGTTTCTCGATTTCCTTGCGGATGGCGCCGACGGCGGCGTCGAGTTGCGGATCGCCGCCCTTCAGCAGCAGGTCGCGCGTAAGCACGACTTCGACGTCGGGCTGCGCGCCGCGGCCCTCCACCAGCTCGCCCTTGGGCGTCTTGAAATCGGCGATCGCATACTGGAAGCCGGCCCCCGTGGGCAGCTTCGTAATCACGGACGGTAGCGCCGCCCCCTGCGTGCGTTCGCCGACGATGACGGCGCGTCCGAGCGCCTGCAATCCGCCCGCGAACAGCTCGCTGGTCGACGCGCTGAGAATGTCGGTCACCACCGCCACCGGCCCCAGGTACGGATTCGACTGCGGGAACACGGCCACGTTTACGTACCCGGAACGCATCTGCATGGAGCCGAGCGAAGCCTGTTTGTCCATGAACAGTCCGGCGATGCCGCCCGAGAGTCCCGCGACGCCGCCCGGGTTCCCGCGCACGTCGAAGATGATACCCGGCGCGTCGCTCATCGAGCGGATGGCGGCGCGCATGCGGTCCATGATCGACACCATGAAAATGTTGAACCGGATATAGCCGATACCCCCATCGAGCCGTTTCGCCTCAAATTCCGTGAATTGCGGGGGCATGTTCCCCATACGTTGGGAAAAATCACCCGTCTTTTTCCGCCGTTCCAGTTCAATTTCCCGCGACGCACCCTTGCCGTCGACGAAGCCGGCCACGACTTTCGTCCCCGCGGCGCCGTCCAGGAAGTTCTGCACCAACCGCGCGCCGAACATCTTCTGTCTCGGCTCCGGAAGCCCGGACTTCACCACACGCGCGAGCATATCGGCGACGGTGCGGTTGCCGATCTTGCGCACCAGGAAGCCCGGCGCCACGCCCCCCTCGGCCGCGGACGATTTCGGCTCCACCAGCGTCACCACGGCCTCGCCGTCCAGTATGCGCACCTCGGCGCCGATTCCCCCGACGCGCGGCTCGTTGTCGATGTCGTCGAGAATCGCGCGTGGGGGGAGAATCTGGAAGTGCGAAAGCTTCAGCTCGCCGATCATCTTGTTGAGGAGCGCGTGGAGCTCGTCGTCGGTCTTTGTCTTCGCCACCTGCGGCTCGTAGCGCTGGCGGACGGCCGCCCAGTCGACGCCGCCGAAGGTGCGGTCGTAGTGGTGATCGTTGATGGTGCCCCAGACGATCTCGAAGGTCTTCTGGCGCGCGGCGGCGGCGTCCTGCGACCGCAGAAGCGGCGCGAACAGCAGGGCGGCGAGGACGAGGCGTCCCGTCATCGTCATCGTCCGGAGAAGATCATGCGCGCGGCGACCACCAGCAGGAAGCCCGCGTAGATCCTGCGGATCGCCTCCGGCGAGAGGGAGGTAATGATGCGTGCGCCGAAGTACGCGCCTATGAACAGGCCGATCGCGATGATCGCCGCCGGCCGGACGTGGATGTGGCCGCCGCGCCAATACTCGGCAGCGCCCAGCAGCCCCACCGGCGGCACCAGCGCCGCCAGGCTCGTTCCCAGCGCATCCAACTCCTTCATTTTGAATATGATCATCAGCGCGGGTACGATCACCAGCCCGCCTCCCACTCCGAACATTCCGGAGAACACGCCCGCCGCGAGGCCCAGCGCCAGCAATCCTGCGTTTTCGGTCACCTGACCAATCTACCAGAATTACGCAAAACGCCGTAAACCGTTCCCAGGGAGCCTCGTCCAGAACTGGTGAGGGCGGCGTGGTCATCGCATACGAAGCCGTGAATGTCGTTCGAACGGATTCGGCCGCGCGGTTTCCCGGCCGCGACGCGTGGTTTCCGAGCGGCGTCGCGCCGTTTCCGGGCCGCGAAGGTGAGGGAGCGGTCCTGCCGCCGAAGGTTAGAGCGGCCGGACACGTTACGATATGGGCGTAATGGTGCACCCGCTGGCGCCTCGGGTTGAGGCGCTCGAACGCCCGGTGGATTTCGACGCCTGGATGCGCGCCGAGCAGCGGCGAATCTTTCTGCTCTGCAGGCGCATGTTGGGCGAAAGCGATGAGGCCGACATGGCGACCCAGGACGTCTTTCTGAAGGCGTATCGCGTCATGGCGGCGCCGGACGGCGGGGGGATCGAAGAGCCGTCCAAGTGGGTCACCAAGGTTGCGATGAATACGTGCCTGGACCGGCTGCGCAGCCGCGCATGGCAGTTCTGGCGGCGGCGGCCGAATCAGGAGGACGAAGGCACGATTCTCGCGCTCACGGCCGGAACGGAGCCGACGGCGGAGGACCAGGTGTTCGCGCGGCAGATCGCCGGGCGCCTGGCGTCGGCTCTGGACCGGCTGTCGGTCCGCCAGCGTGCGGTGTTCACGCTGCGGCATTACGAGGACTTGAGTCTCGAGCAGATCGGCGAGACGCTGGGGCTCGACGTGGGGACGGTAAAGGCCCACATGGCGCGTGCGCTCGCCAAGCTCCGCGGCGAGTTGCGCGATCTGTACGAAAGCGCGTGTTGAGGTTCGTATGATGCAAGAGCACTGGAACGAAGACCGGTTGATCGATCACCTCTACGGGATCGCCCCGGCCGACGATCACCTGCGATCGTGCGAGGAGTGCGGCGCGCGGCTCGGAGGCATGCGCACGGCACGGCGGTCGGCGGTGGTCGCGGAAGGCGAAGTCGCGGCGCACTTCCTGGCCGCGCAGCGGCGGCGGATCGAGGCGTGCATCGAGAGGCCGAGGGAGTGGAGTTTCGGAGTGACGCAGGCGCTCGGCGTGGCTGCCACGGTGCTGCTGGCGGTATTGCTCTCCACGCCGGCGCCGGAGCCGGAGCCGAGTTTGGCGTCGTCGGGCGCCGGCGTTGTATCGGTCGACGCGCAGTTGTTCGCCGAAATCTCGGAGATGGTGGAGTCGACCGAGGCCCGGGCGGCGGCGCCGATTCACGCGCTGTTTTCGGAGTGATTCCAATCGGAGCGATTCTTATGCGATGGATTCTTGCGATTCTCCTGATGGCGCCGGCGGCCATGGCGCAACTTCCGCGGGGCATGTTCGCCTGGTGGGACACGCCGGTCGCGCGCGATCTCAACCTCAGCGAAGACCAGATGCGGCAGATTCGCGGCGTGGTGCGCGATCACCGCTCCCGGCTCATCGACCAGCGCGCCGCCCTCGACAAAGCCGAAGGCGAGATCGACGACCTCTTCAACGAGGAGACGGTCGACCAGAAGCGCGCCGCTGAGGCTATCGAACGCCTGGCGGCGGCGCGCGCCGAGATGACGCGCAGCGTCACCCAGATGAGCCTCCGGCTGCGGTCGATTCTCACGCCGGGCCAGTGGCGCGAATTGCAGCGGCGGCGTCCGATGAATCAGGAGCCCGGCTTCCGTCCGAATCGCGGCCCCATGGGACAGGGCGGGGGACCGGGCCGGCCCAGGCGTGACCCGCCCCAGCAACAGCAGGAGCCCGAAGGGTAGCGGCGCCCAGACCTTCCCACCGCCCGCGTTACAATAAGCGCGACATGCGGGAGATTCGCGCCGCCACCGCGCAGTTTGAAGCGCGCGACGGCGACTCACAATACAACCTCGGCGCGATCGAGCGTCTCGCCGCCGCGGCCGCTGCGCAGGGCGCCTCGCTTGTCTGCTTTCACGAGTGCTCGATTCCCGGCTACACGTGGCTGGAGACGCTCCGCCGCGACGCCTTCTTCGCCGTCGGCGAGCCGGTGCCGGACGGGCCCTCGACACGCGCGCTGGCCGGCATCGCGCGGCGCACGGGCGTCGCCATCGGCGCGGGACTCATCGAAGCCGCGGGCGACCGCCGCTATAACGCCTACCTCGTCGTCTCACCGGAAGGCGCCGTCCTCGCGAATCATCGCAAGATCCACGACTTCATCCACCCCGACATCGCCTGCGGCGACCGCCACACGGTCTTCGACTACGACGGCGCGCGATGGGGAATCCTCACCTGCTATGACAACAACCTGCCGGAGAACGCGCGCGTCACGGCCATGATGGGAGCGGAGATTCTCCTCGCCCCGCACGTCACGGGCTGTCTGCCCTCGCCCGCGCCGGGACGCGGCGTGGTCGCGCCCGAGATCTGGCGGAACCGGCATCGCGACCCAGCCCGCTGCCGCCTGGAATTCGACGGACCCAAGGGCCGCGGCTGGATCATGAAGTGGCTCCCGGCGCGCGCCTGGGAGAACGGACTCTACCTCGTCTACTCCAACGTCATCGGCGAGGACGGGGGGACCATCAAGCCCGGCGGCTCGATGATCGTCGACCCGTTCGGCGAGGTGGTCGCCGAGTGCCGGAGCCTGGGCGACGAGGTGGTGGTCGCGACGCTGGTTCCCGAGAGTCTGGCGCTGGCCTCAGGCGCGAGCTACATTCGCGCGCGGCGGCCCGATCTGTACGCGCGCCTGGTCGAGCCGAACGCGGCGCTCGACGCCAGCAAGCAACCGGAGGTTTACTGGAAGAAGATACGGGAGGCTTCGCATGCATCGTAGAGAATTCCTCGCGGCCGCCGCGGGCGCGTCGGCCGCCGCCGCGCAGAGTCCGGGCGACACTATCGCCACGGCGTTCATCGGGACGGGCAATCGCGGCCATCATTTGCTGTCGACGGCCATCAAGCTGCCGGAGACGCGTGTCGTCGCCGTGTGCGACATCAAGGGCGATCGTCTCGATCGCGCGGCGACAACGGCCGCTCGCGACAAGCCGCAAACCTTCACCGACTGGAAGAAGCTCCTCGAGCGCAAGGACATTCAGGCGGTCTACATCGCCACGCCCTGCGATCTTCACGCCGACATGGCGATCGCCGCGCTCGAGGCCGGCAAGCACGTCTATTGCGAGAAGCCCGCGGGCGTGAGCCCCGAGCAGATCCGCGACCTGCTGCGCGTCGCGCGCAAGGCGAAGACGGTCTTCCAGATCGGCCAGCAGATGCGCTCGAACACACGGCACGCCCAGGTCGCGCAGAAGATTCGCGAGGGCGTCGCGGGCAAGGTCGTCATGGTGAAGGCGCAACGCCACGCCGGCGACGACCTCGCGCACACCGGCCCCTCGGCCGACTGGTTCTTCGACGCGCGGCGCTCGGGCGACGTCATCGTCGAAATGTCGGTGCACAATCTCGACGTGTGCAACTGGATGATCGGCGCGCGGCCGGAGCGCGCGGCGGGATTCGGCGGTGCGCTGGTGTGGCCGAACATTCCTCCCGGCCGCACCAACATGGACGGCTACACGCTGAGCTACGAGTACGCCGGCGGCGCGAAGATGTCGTACACGCAGGTGTTCTTTCATCCGCGCGGTCTGCCGAACGGCGGCCAGTTCTGCCATGTCTTCGGAACCGACGGGGCGGTCGACGTCGACAACGCGACCTATTACCCGCGTTCGCGCGACGCCAAGCCGGTGGTTCTGGCCGAGCCCGTGCAGCAACAGATCGATGCGCGGCACCTGGCTGCCTTCTACGAGTCGGTGAAGACCGGCAAGCCGCCGGTCGCTGGAATCGAGATCGGCGCCACGGCGGCGCTGACGGCGATTCTCGGGCGTGAGTCGATTTATCGGAGAAAGGTGATGCAATGGAGCGAAATGGGAGTCGACATATGAGGTGGGCGGCGGCGGGAATCGTCGCGGTCGCGCTGGCGGCGGTGGGCGTGCGGGCGCAGCGGGTGAGCGATTATCGCGATCCGCCGCGGCTTTACGGCGAAGACTGGACGACGCTGTTCAACGGCAAGGACCTCAAGGGTTGGGCGGTCGTGCTGCGGAATCCCGATAGTACGGCCAAGAAATACCGCGAGGAGGACGCCGGCCAGCAGAACGTGTTCACCGTGGAGAACGGCCTGTTGAAGACCACCGGGTCGCCGAACGGCTACGTGCGCACGCTGGACGTGTTCGACAACTACGTCTTCCACGTCGAGGTGCGCTTCCCCGAGCGCGGCAACAGCGGCGTGCTCATTCACGCGCAGAACGACGCCGTGTGGCCCAAGGCGATCGAGTGCCAGCTCTACGAGTCGCACATGGGGCGCATTTTTCCGATTCAAGGAGCGACGCTCGATGGCGGCGAAATGATCCACGCCAACTCCAAGGGTTCGGGCGAGTGGAACACCTACGAGGTGTACTCGGAGGAGGGTCGTATCGCAACGGTGTTGAACGGGGTGGTGGTCGGACTGGCTTCGAATGCGAATCCGAGTACCGGCTATATCTGCCTGCAATCGGAGGGCGCGCCGGCGGAATTCCGGAATATCCGGATGCGCCGCTACTCGCCTCGGCATCACCTGCGGCGGTAAGATGGGAGGCGACATGGGTGCGGCGACTGATCTTTTCACCGTCGACGACCTTGAGCTGCTGCCGGACGACGGGAACCGGCATGAAGTCATCGAGGGGGATCTCCACGTGTCGACCTCACCCACATTCGGACACCAGGACTTGATCATGCAACTCGGCATCGACATGGGGTCGTACCTACCGCGGGAATCCCATCGGCAAGGTCGTATCCGGTGTCGGAATCGTCTTCGACGAATATAACGGCGTAGTTCCGGACCTGCTCTATGTCTCCAACGAGCGGGCCGCGACCGTGCTCGATCGCGGACGCCTTTGGGCGGCGCCGGAACTGGTGGTCGAAGTGGTGTCGCCGGGCTCTGAGAACGAAAAACGCGACCGTATCCTCAAGCGGAAGCTCTACAGCGCCCGCGGGGTGATCGAATACTGGATGTTCGACCAGGAGCTCCGCCAAGTCGAGATTCTGCGCCGCCAAACGGCCAGTGGCCTGGAGTCGGCCGCGACGCTGAGCGTCCACGACGAACTTCCGACACCCCTTCTACCCGGTTTTCGCTGCCCCCTGGCCCGGTTGTTCGGAAACTAAGCCTCCGCCGTCCGCCGCCACACCGCGAACGCGGCGATCCCCGCGCCCAGCGTCCCCAGTCCGTACAGAATAATCTTCCAGTCGGCGGTGAGAAACAGGAAGCTCCAGCCGATCAGCGCGACCACGGCCGGCAGCGGGTACAGCCACATTTTAAAGGGCCGCGCGATGTCCGGCCGCGTGCGGCGCAGCAGGCGCACCGCGGCGATCTGCCCGATGAACTGGATCAGAATGCGCGCCACGATCAACGCCTCGATCACCCAACCCAGATCGAACAGGCTCGCCGCGATCGAGAGTCCGCCGATCACCAGCAACGACACATAGGGAAACTCCCCCTTCGGGTGCAACTTCCCGAACGAGCGGAAGAAGAACCCGTCGAGCGCCGCGGCGTAGGGAATCCGGCTGTAGCCCAGCATCAGCGCGAACACCGAGGCCAGCGCCGTCCACAGAATCATGACCGTGATAACCGTCCCGGCCCACCCGCCGTAGATCTTCTCCATGAAGATGGCCGCGATGAACGGCGACTTCATCGCCTCCCGCCACGGCACTACGCCGATAATGCACAGGTTCATCACCGCGTAGATCAGGGCGACAAGCACCACCGAGAGCAGAATCGCACGGGGAATCGTGCGCTCGGGCTCGCGCGCCTCCCCGCCGACGTAGCAGATGTCGTAGTAGCCCAGGAAGTCGTACATCGCGATCCGCGACGCGCCCCCCAGCCCCAGCAGGAAACCCATCGAGAGGCCGAAGGCGTTGGGCGGAAAGTCGAAGGCGATCGCCGGGTCGAAGTTCGCGAGTCCACTCGCGATCACCCAGGCGACGGTCAGCAGCATTCCTGCCCACAGCACCACCGTGAGCTTCGCGACGCCCGTGATCCGCCGATACAGCAGCGCCACCACGAATACGCCGACTCCGAGCGCGACCAGGCGCGTCGACCACGGCCCCATCGACCGCCAGAAGTACGACACGTAGGTCGAGAAGCCGATGTAGCCCGAGGCGATCTCCAGCGGTCCGCTGAAGATGAACTGCCAGATGAACAGAAACGGCATCAGGCGAGCGAGGCGCGTGCGGGCGAATGCCTCGCGGAGATACAAATAGGTCCCGCCGCTTCCCGGCATCGCGGCGGCAAGCTCCGCCCAAATCAGGCCGTCGGAGATCGCCAGGATGGTCCCCAGCGCCCAACCGACCATACACTGGGGGCCGTTCATCGAGGCGATGATCAGCGGGATCGTGATGAACGGTCCGACGCCGACCATGTTGCTCATGTTCAGCGCCGTCGCTTCGAGCAGTCCGAAGCGGCGTACGAGGCCGTACTTCTCTTTGATCTCCCGGTGTTCGTCCGCCACGGTGAACGGTGAGATTATCACAGTCGCCGGGAGGACCGGCTCTCCAGCGCACAGCGCCGCGGTCGCCGAGGCCGGGCGCTCCCAAGAATCGCGAATCCCGAGCGCCGCGGCTGCGTTGTGCGCTGGTTCACTGAGGAGCCGCGCGGGGCCTCCCGGCCCCGCTTCCGTGAAACGATTATGCGCCGGCGGCGGCGGCGCGATGCACGGGACCCGACTCTTCGACAGGCGCGCTCTCGAGATTGGCGAGCAGGCGCGTCAGCGCGTGAATCTGGTGCATGCGATTGCGCTCGATGGCCAGGCGCAGGCTGCGGATCAGCGTGCGTCCGTCCATCTCGTACTTCAACAGGTAATCTTCGGCGCCCAACCGCACAGCCTCGATGGCGAACTCCGGCTCGTCCAGCGCGCCCATCACGACGATCGGCAGATCGCGCGCGCCCTTCTGCATTCGATATACGGTATCGAGCCCATCGGAATCCGGCAGGTCGGTGTCGAGCAACACCGCGTCGAACTGGTCCTCCTGGACCCGCTTCAACGCCTCTTCCAGTCGCTTTACCACGACCAGGTAGAATCGCGTCTCACGCGTGTCGCATAGAATCTGGCGCATCAGCCGCGCCTCGTCCTCGTTGTTCTCCACGACCAGCACCCTGACAGGCGTTTCGCTGGGAAGGTCCACCAGATCCACGAATGGCATCGTGGCGGATCCGTTCTGCTCTCTCCAGTTAGTTTCGTTGGGGTTCGAAAACGTCATGGCCACCCATACTATCGTCAGTACATGGGTGAAATTTAGCGCTGCGTGGGAAATATTTCGTGGTTCTTCGCACCACTAATGTGTTTCACTCACAACTGTTTACAGTGTGTCGCACGTCCGTCAAACAAGCTTGCGCCCAATAGCCGCATAATCCAGTCCGCCGAAGAATTTCTCGCGAAACTCCGGCGAAAGTGAAGCGATCTCCGGCATCGACTCGATCGCCGGCGCGAGGCGCCCCACCTCGATCAGCCCGAACCCCGCCTCTTCCATATAGAAGACCAGCAGCGGCGGCGGAATCGGCCGCGTGTGTGTCGGGTCGATGTAGAAGTGCGTCGCAAAGATCGCCAGGCACTCCGGGTTCGGCGTCTCCACGGTGATTACGCCGCCGCGCGCCAGCTTGGCGTGCGCCAGCCGCAGCAGCTCGGGCAGGCGCTCGGGAGGCAGATGTTCCACCACCTGCGCGCAGAATACGCCGCCGAGCGACGCGTCGGCCAGTCCTTCCAGGTAGCCGAAGATATCGGCGCGCTCCGCTTCCAGCCCCTTGGCGCGGCACATGGCGATCGATTCCTCGCTCAGGTCGACGCCGCGCGCGCGGACTCCTTCGTCGCGCATGCGCTCGAGAAATTCGCCGCGCCCGCAGCCGAGATCGAGCACCTCGCCGGAGACCTCGCGGTACCGCGGTACATGAACGTCGAGGCTGCGCCGGACGTGCTCCTCCGACCCGCGGAAGCGGTCGGCGAAACGCAGCCAGTCGATATCGGGCGCGGGCGATACGGCCGGCGGGGCGGCGGCCGGCGCATTGGCGCTGACTGCAATCGACACCGCCGCGCGCTGGCGGACGACGCGCAGCTCGGTGTGGATGAGCTTCTCGTAGTCGGCGCGGATGCGCTCCAGATCGGCCCACAGGCGCTTCTGGATATCGAGCGTGGCGCGGTCGAGCGCTCCGGTGAAATCGTCGTGCTGGCTGCGCACGAGATCGCGGTAGTTGGACTCCATGAGCGTCGCGCGATGCTGAAACGCGGCCTGCAGGTCGGCGACGCTGCGCAGGAACTGGACCTCGTTGGCCGTCAGCTTCTGCTCCCACTCGCGGTGCCAGGCCTCCCAGCGTGCGCGCATGTCCTTGGTCGCCGACGCCTCGCGCTCGGCGGCTGCCAGCCGCCCGGCCAGTTCCGCGTGTGTCCGGTTGGAATCGTCGAGCGCCTGCAACAGCGTCTCGATGCAGGCCACCGCGGCGCGATTGAACTCGATCTGCTCGCGCACGTGCCAGTCGAGCGCGCGCGCCACGGCGCGCTTCACGGTCTGCGCGATGGAGTTGGCCAGTCCTGGCGGGCGCGGATTCACCGACCCGATGGCGGCGACCTTGGCTTGCGCGGCGTCGCGCGCGTGAACAATCGGCGTGAGATCGGGCAGCGCTAAGGAGCCCGCCGCCACAGGATGACGCTCGCGCACGCGGTCGCGAATCTCCTGCACGATGGCGGCGAGCTCGCTGAGCTTCGGATCGCCGTTATCGGCCACGCTTCTTGCTCCAGCTCGCCGACACCTTGGTGTGCAGGCCGCCGCGCGCGGCGAACTCGCCGGTGACTGTAGCCGTCAGCGGCCGGCAGGCCTTCACGACGTCGGCGAGAAAGCGGTTCACGACGTTCTCCTGGAAAATCCCGAGATTCCGGTAGGCGGTCAGGTACAGCTTCAGCGACTTCAGCTCCAGGCACAGTTTGTCCGGCGTGTAGCGCAGCGTCAGCGTGCCGTGATCGGGCAGACCCGTCTTCGGACACACGGACGTAAACTCCGGCGTGACGATCTCCACTTCGTAGCCCGCATACTGATTCGGCCACGTCTCGATGGCGGGCAGCGGCGCGCGCACGCCGGCGCTGGCGTGATCCTCGGTGTAGGCGGCGTCTTTCTTCATGGATTCAGGCGGCCAGCGCGCGCGCCAGCAGTTCCAGGAACAGGCCGACGTCGGTCACCACGCCGACCGCCTGTCCGGTCCCCCGGTCGCTGACCTTGGTCGCCACCGCCGGGTTGATGTCGACGCACACGATACGCACGCGGCTCGGCAGCATGTTGCCGACGGCGATGGAGTGCAGCATCGAGCCCAGGCACAGCACCAGTCCCGCGCCGCGCAGTTCGGCGGCGTAGGCGTCCTGGGCCTCGTTCATGTCGGTGATCGTCTCCGGGAGCGGACCGTCGTCGCGCAGACTGCCGGCCAGCACGTACGGAACGCCCGCCTTCACGCACTCGTAGAGGATGCCGCTCTTCAGGCGCCCGCTCTCGACCGCCTGACGAATCCCGCCCGCGTGATAGATCGCGTTGATCGCCCGCATGTGGTTGCGATGCCCGTGATCCTCCTGCCGCCCGTCGGACTGCCGCACGCCGAGCGAGGTGCCGAGCAGCGCCGCCTCGGCGTCGTGCACTCCGAGCGCATTACCGCACAGCAGCGACTGCACGAAGCCGTCGCGGATCATCGCGGCCAGCGCCGATGCACCGCCGGTGTGCACCACGACGGGTCCGGCGACGACCACCACCTTCTGCCCCTGCGCGATCGTCTGCCGAAGCAACGTCGCCGTCTGCCGCACCGCCGTCTCGACCTGGCGCTCCGACGAGATGCCGTTCGCCATGAACGCGAAGGAAAGGCGGTCCCGCTCCTTCGACTCCGGCATCACGCGGATACCGCGCATTCCCACGACCACGCGGTCGCCCGCCCGCACGTCGCGCAGCCGCCGGCACACGGGCGCGCCGCTATCGACCACGACGAGCGCGTCCATGCGCTGCGCCGCCGCCTCCACCCACTGCCCACCGATGCGGACCATGGTGCGGTGATTGGTGGTCGAGTAGAAATCCTCCGGCGCGCAGCGGTCGCGCGCGACCACGGCGGTTTCCGCGTCGCCGGTGTCGACCGGCGTGCAGCCGAGGCCGACCAGCGCCGCCAGCATCTTCTCCATATGCTCGCGAGCCGGCGCCTCCACGCGCAGCCGCAGCCGCGACGGGTCGCTGTTGGTCCGGCCGATGTGAAAGCGCTCGACCTCGAAGCGCCCGTTGTACTCGACCACCGTGTCGAAGATGCGCTCCATGATGTGCGAATCGACGAGGTGCCCCTCGGCTTCGACCACTTCGTGGCAGGCAAAGACTCCGGCGGTTTCGGGCATGTCGCGTCAGTTCCAGGATAACGCGGGTCGCCACCCGCCCCTTACTCGATCCCGAACGCCCGCGCGTACCGCACCGCGCCGCCATCGCCCAGCGCTCCGGACACAAGCTCCATCGCCATGAACGACTCGCCGGAAAACGGTGCGGCCAACGCGCGCGCCAGCTCCGCCGAGAAACCGAAGCGCGGATAGTACGACGCCCATCCCAGCACCACCACCGCCTCCACCCCGCGCTCGCGGCAGGCATCGAGACCGCGTCGAATCAGGGCTCCGCCGACTCCGCTCCGCTGCCGCTCCGGCAGGACCGCCACCGGCGCCAGCGCCGCGCCGCGCACCACGATTCCGTCCTCACGCGCGATCGGCAGCTCGCTGAACACGACCACTCCCGTCACGCGACCCGCCTCCACCGCCACCAGCGAGACGATCGTGTCGCCGTCGCTGCGCAGTCGATCGACGAGCACCGCCTCGTCGCCGCCTCCGAACGCGCGCCGCAGCACATCGCGAATCGCTTCACGATGCGCTGGCGTTTCCTCGACGATTCTCAAGGCCGCGCGACCAGCGCCAGTGCCGCCGCCCAGCCGCCGGCACGTTGAATCCCCGGAACAAAGAAACGCTTCGCGAACTGCTCGTCGGTCCCGTCGAACCCCGCTGCCGGCGCGGCCAGCCGCAGCCGCTCGGGCTGAATCGCTGCCGCGAACGTCGCCCACACGGCCGCATCGCCGATCCCCAACACATCCACCGCACCCGGCGCGCGCGACGCCGCGAACGCCGCGCCCGTGAGAATGTCCTGCACCCGCAGCGCGTCGTCGGTGCGATTGAACGTCACGAAGTGCCTGTGCGACCGGTCCCGCGGCGCAACCGCCGATCCCGTCTGAAACGCGTCGACCAGCAGCACCGGGCGCTTCGCGGCAATAAGCCCCGCGACCTCGGACGATCGCCGCGCCGCATCGGCGCCCTTCGGATGCACGACGACCACCGGTGCGCCCGCGCCCGCGATCCACACTCCCGGCACGCGGTCGCCCACGCCCGGGCGCGTCAGTACAACGCGGTCGCCGCGCGATTCGCTCGCGACCTCCGGCGGCCACTCCGCGCCGAGAACTTGTTCCAGCCGCGCGCGCGATGTCCCGCGATCGGCTGCCGCGGCGTGCTTGCGGGACATCTCCTTCCACTGCGCGAACAGGGCGTCGTAGGAAAGCGCGTCCGCCGGCCGCGTGCGCCCGTGCCATACGAGCAGATTCTGGAGCGGCTCCACCGCCACGCCGCGCTCGACCAGCGGCGAGGTGTCGCCCATGCCGAGGATGTGCCTGCCGAAGAACCGGTACATGGCCTCACGGCTCGGGAGATTGTAGTTGTGCGGCGCGTCGAAGTGCGCGTTCTCCACCATCGCCGCACGATCGTAGAGCTCGTAGATGCGTTTCACGGCCGGAAACTCCTCGGCCGGCGTGTTGCGCGTCCAGTCGCCGGTGGCCGAGATCAGCAGCATCGGCCGCGGCGCGATCATCGCCGCGAACTCCACGTTGAAGGCGCCCAGCCGCAGCCCTGGCGCGTTCTCGCACACGCAGCCGCCCTGCATGATGGCGCTGACCATGTTGACCGGCGCGGCGAATTTCACGCGATCGTCCACCGCGGCCAGCAGAAAGCTCTGCGTGCCGCCTCCCGATTCGCCGGTCACGGCTATTCGCGACGCGTCCACCTCCTCGAGCGACGCCAGAAAATCGACCACGCGTATCGAGTTCCACAACTGCAACCCCAGCGGTCCGAACGACCAGAGCTGCTCGACCGCACCGGACTTCTCGGCGAAGATGTGCGGCGTCTGTTCGGTGTCGTTGTGGCCCACCATGTCGTAGCTGAATGCGACGTAACCCTGCCGCGCCAGCATGATCGACCGCGCCGGCTGCGAGCCGAGCGGCTGATTCTCGAGGCGCCCGTAGCGCCAGTGGCCGTGCGGATTCGCCACCGCCGGGAGCTTGCCCGATCGGCCCACGGGCCGGTAGAGGTTCCCCCCGAGGTAATAACCCGGCAGCGTTTCCAGAGCGACTTTCTCTACGCTGTAGTCCTTGTATTCGATGCGTCCGAAAATCTGCGGGCGCAGTAGCGTGCGCTCGGGCATCGGGTCGAGGCCCGCCGCCGAAAGGATCTGGCGGCGCAGATTCGCCTTGCGCGCCTCCCACTCGGCGAGCGTGCGGTACTCGGGCATCTTGAAATGCGTGTCCGTGTTCGGAATGTTCGTGTTGCGCGAGTCCGCAGCGGGAACTTGCGCCACGGCGCACATCGCGCCGAGAACCAACGCCGCGACGCTAACGCGCCAGCCTCGCGATCGGACGATCCCCATACTCAATCTCCGCCACCTTCCCGCCGTTCAGAATCGAGAGCCGCCCGGCCTCGATCACCAGCTCGTTATACCGGCTGTTGGCAGGCGTCGCGATCACGCCCGCCGAGTCGATCTCCGCCAGCGCCCGCTTCCGGTCCGCCGCCGACTCCACGCGAATCGCCGCGCGCACGATGTGGTCGATCGAGCGGAACCCGTAGCCCACCGGCGTCAGCCCCGGCCCACCGACGTCGACGTACTGGAAATAGTCGGGACTCGGCTCCGCGAACGTTGTCGCGCCGTCGCCCTTCGGCTTTTCGACGTAGCAGTAGCGCAGGCCGCGGTACTGATCCGAATGCTCCAGCCACGCGCCGTTGGCGCCGCCGGCGCAGTACATCGTGAGTCCCTGCGTGTTGGTCCCCGGCGCTTCGTCGGGAAAGCCGAGCGCGTTCTGCACGTTCAGGCACGCCCCGTTCGACCAGATCACGCGCGCGTCGGTCCACAGGTAGCCCTCCGCGCCGTTCGGATAGCGGTCGCGGATGCCGTAGACGCTCACCGAGACCGGCAGCAGCCCCGTGATGAAATGCACCAGGTCCACGTAATGGCACCCGATGTACGTGAACGCGTCGGAGTGCTCGGCGGTGCACCAGTTCTGGAAATTCGAGTGGCGATAGTACCATTTCTCCAGCAAACATGCCGTGCCCAGGCGAAAATCGCCGAACATTCCCGCGCGAAACCGCCGCCGCGCCATCAGACTCCGGTCGTCGAAGCGCTTGTGGTACTCGATGCCCACCAGCAACTCGCGCCCCCTCGCCACGCGCTCGATCTCGATGGAATGCGCCGCCGTCAGCACCAGCGGCTTCACCGCCAGCACGTGCTGATCGTGCGCCAGCGCCGCCATCACCGCGTCGAAATGAAGCTGGTCGGGGAGCGCCATGACCACCAGGTTCCGTGGCGGCAATGAAGCCAGCACCTCGCGATACCGCTGCGGGTGCGGCTGGTCGGGATCGCCCGCCAGGTCCGGGACCGCGCGAAACGACTGCCCCGGAAAAGCCCGCGCGAACGTCTCCGATTCGGCCAGCGCTTTCAGGCTCCGCCGGCGCTGCGAGACGATCGTGATCTCGGTGATCACCCCGCTGCGTTGAAGCTGATACAACGACGGCAGGATCTGATCGTTGACGATCATCCCGCCGCCGAGGACGGTCACCTGCATCATCGTGCGACTGCCTCGCGCGCCGCCGTCGCCTCGGCGAAGACCTCTTCCAGTACGCCGGCGCTCTCGCGGACAGCCTCTTCGGTGATCACCAGCGGTGGGCAAATCTTCACGGTTCCGCCGCCATAGCCGACTGGGCTGAACAGCAGCACGCCGCGGTCGACGCACCCGCGCACGATTTCCCAGGCAAGGTCGCCGTCCGGCTCCCTGCTTCCCGGCTGCACGCAGGCGACGCCGGCGACCAGCCCCTTCCCGTCCACCCAGCCGATGTGCGGGAATCGCCGCTTCATCGAGCGCAGAAGTTCGTGCAATACCGCGCCCACGCGCCGCGCGTTTCCGGCGAGGTCCTCGCGCTCGATGATGTCGAGGTTCGCCAGAGCCGCCGCGCAGCAGACCGGGTTGCCGGTGTGCGTCGACGTCATGCTGCCCGGCGGGTGCAGGTCCATCACGTCGGGCCGGCCGATCACCGCCGCCACCGGAAGCGACCCCGAGATGCCCTTGCCCCAGGTCGTCACGTCGGGCGCGATGCCGTAGTGCTCGAAGCCGAACATCGTGCCGGTGCGCCCGAAGCCGGCCTGCACTTCGTCGCACACCAGCAGCGCGCGATTCCCCGTGCACCAGTCGCGCAGCGCACGCATGTACTCCACCGGCGCGAAGGACGCGCTCCCGCCCTGGTAGGTCTCGAGGATCACTCCGGCGACATTGGCCGGCGCCACGCCGTGCTCGGCGAGCACGCGCAGAAATCCGTCGAACGAAGTGTCCTGGGTGCGGAAGCCGTCGGGAAACGGCGCCTGCACGAAGCCCGGGTCGAGATTGACGATCCACTCTTTGAGAGCCGGGATTCCGCCCGCCTGCTGCGAGCCGAGCGTTCGCCCGTGGAAGGCCTTCTCGAACGAGACGATGACGTTCTTCGACCGCCCGCCCGCGCGCACGCCGTGCGACCGGCACAGCTTGATGGCGCACTCCACCGCTTCCGATCCGGTCGTCAGCAGGAAGACCTTCTTCAACGGCTCGGGCATCATCGTCGCCAGGCGCTCGACCAGCTCGGCGCGAATCGCGGTCGGGAAGCAGTAGCTCGCGTACAGCTTCGACGCGGCCTGCCGCGCGACCGCCTCGGCGATCTCGTCGCGCCCGTGTCCGGCGTTGGTGATGAGCACGCCGCTCGACCAGTCGATCCAGCAGTTGCCGAAGGCGTCGTAGACCTGGAACCCTTCGGCGCGGTCCCAGACGATGGGCGGCTGCCCGCGCATCGCCGCCGGCTCCCAGCGGTAGAGTTTCTCGAGGATGGGGATGGAGCCGGGCGCGGGCAGGTCGGTCGCGATGCGGCGGAGTTTGGTCTCGACGCGCGCCACGCGGCGCGGCGTCAGGTCGTATTCACGGGCCATGGGATTATAGGATACCCCGCGCGCTGCGGGCGCGATGCCTTCGTCAGCGCCGCGTGCGCCCGAGCCATCGCGGCACCGACCGGCAGTACTCGCGGTAGGACTCGCCGAACCGCGCCTCGAGCCCGCCCTCTTCCCGGGGCACGATCACAGGCCCCAGGGTCGCCGCCATCGCCCCGATTGCGGCCAGGATCGCCACGCTACCGTAATACGCCGCCCACCCGAACCAGATCGCCCCCTCCGCGAGGTACACCGGGTTGCGCGTGTATTGGTATGGACCGCCACGGAGCAAGTAGGACGGCGTCGGATAGTGACGCGTTCGCTCAATGAGCCAGCCATCCGGCGCCGCCACGAAGTGCGCGCGGATAGACCAAATCAGTCCCGCGGCCCCGGCGGCGACGAGCAGCAGCCCGCACAAGTTCCACGCCTGCGGCCGTCCGACGCTCCAGCCGTGCCGCGCGGCCAGCGTCGAGAGGTACCACGGAACGCCCGCATGAATCAGCGGCGACAGCGTCGAGTGACCGATCAGGCCGAGCCCCGGGGGAATGCGGCGTCGCTTCCCGTCCCGGTCTTTTTCGATCACGTCCCGACCTCAGTCACAACGCAACCACCACCTTAAATCCCTGAAAACAAGAGAGCAAGATTCCCGCCAGCGCCGATCGCACGCTACAATCGTCCAAAGGAATGCCGTCTGATTTATCCGGGATTGGGAATGGGTTCGTTCTTCACTTTTTACAATTCGCTCCGCTTTACGCAAGCCCCATGCGCTCCAGCTTGCGATACAGCGTCTTGCGTTCGATCCCGAGAATCCGCGCCGCGCGGCTCTTGTTGCCGTTGGCTGCCGCCAGCACCCGGCGAATCTGCTCCATCTCGGTATCCGCCAGCGACTCCGACGCCGCCGCGCGCGGCTCCATCGCCCGAATCCCCTCGCGCACCGCTACATCGTCGATGCGTCCGCCGGGCGCCAGAATCACCAGCCGCTCCACCAGGTGCTGGAGCTGCCGGACATTGCCGGGCCAGGTGTATTCCTCGAGCGCCCGCACGCCGGAATCCACCAGGCGCGCCCCCAGCGAATAACGCTCGTTGTACTTCCTCGCGAAATGCTGCGCCAGCAGCGGCACGTCGCCGGTCCGCTCGCGCAGCGGCGGCAACTGGAGCCGCACGACGTTGAGCCGGAACCACAGGTCCTCGCGAAACTTCCCTTCCTCCACCATCTTCGAGACGTCGCGATTGGTCGCCGCGATCACCCGCACGTCCACCGGGTGCGCGCGCGAGGAGCCGATCGGACGCACCTGCCGCTCCTGGAGAAATCGGAGCAGCTTCAATTGGAATCCTGCCTCGATATCGCCGATTTCGTCGAGAAACACCGTGCCTTTATTAGCCGCCTCCAGCACGCCGGTGCGGTCGCGATCCGCCCCCGTGTACGATCCCTTCATCGCCCCGAACAGCTCGCTTTCAAGCAGCGTCGGCGCGATCGAGCCGCAGTCCACCGGCACGAACGCGTTCCCCGCCCGCCGGCTGTTGCGGTGGATCATCTGCGCGACCATCTCCTTGCCGGTCCCGGTCTCGCCTTCCAGCAGCACCGTGGCGTCGGTCGGCGCCACCCGCGAGACGGTCTTGTAGATATCCACCATCGCCGCCGAACTGCCGATCATCTCCGACTCGGGCGGATCCTCGACGCCGGCCTCTTCGGTGTCGCCGTCGAGCGAGGCCTCGGCGCGCTGCACGGCGTCGAGCAACACGTCCAGATCGAAGGGCTTGGCGATGTAATCGAAGGCCCCGCGCTGCGTCGCCGCCATCACCGTCTCCATCGTGCCCCGGCCGGTCATCAGCACCACTGCGCAGGCGGGATTCGCGCGCCGCGCTGCTTCGAGCACGTCGAGCCCCGTGCGTTCGTCGACGTAGATATCCGAGACGACGATCGGGTAGCCTCCCGCCGAGAGCCGCTCCATCGCCTCCTGTGTCGAGCTGACCGCGTCGATCGTGTAGCCTTCCAGTTCCAGGAACGTGACGATGGTGTCGCGCAGCGACTTCTCGTCTTCCACCAGCAGCAATCGCGGCATCTAGCGTGGCTCCGTGGTGTGCGCCGTCACCGCCGCCGGCGCCAGGATGGTGAAGCACGAGCCTTTCCCGGGCGCGCTCTCCACCTCGACGCGCCCGCCGTGGTGCGCCACAATCTGCTCGACGATCGCCAGGCCGATGCCCACGCCCGCCTCGCCGCTGGCCTCGGCGCGCTTGGTCCGGTAGAACTTGCGGAATATCTGCTTCACTTCCTTCTCGTCCATTCCGATGCCCTGGTCACGCACGGCGATGCGCACGCGATCGCCGTCGCGCGCGCAGTCGACGCGCACCTCGGTCGAGGCCGGCGAGTACTTGATGGCGTTGCTCAGCAGGTTGTAGACGGCGTACTCCATCAGCTCCCGGTCGCCGACGACCGCTACGTCGTCCATCGTCTCCATGCGCAGCGCGATTCGCTTGCGCTCGGCGAGCGGCGCGGCGCGCTCCACGCACACGGTCACCACCTCGGCCGCCGGCCACGTTTCGCGCCGCAGCTCCATCTGTCCTTCCGAGAGCCGTTCGACGTCGAGGAACGTCTGCATCATGCGCGCCATGCGCTTCGACTCGGTGTTGATCATCTCGGTCATCGCGCGGCGTTTTTCGTCGGGCAGCGTGTAGCGGCCCATGATCTCGCTCGATCCCTGAATCGCCGCCAGCGGCGACCGCATCTCGTGCGCGACGAAGCGGATCGCCTGCTGATAGCGCTCGCGGTCCTGTTCGGACTTGCGCAGCCGCCGCCGCACGACGAAGTGCTGGAAGCTGGCCGCGCCGGCGATGCCGAGCCATCCCACCGAGAGCGGCGCCGTCACCGGGAAGACGACGTCGGAAGTCCACAGCGAATACGGCACGATATGCGCCGCGCCCAGTATCGCCGAGCCCGCGGCGTACGCCGGCCAGCCGCTCAGATAATGAAACGTCGCCGCCGCCGCCACCGCGATCAGCAGGCAGAACGTCAGCGCCGCCGGCCCGGATGCCGGCCGCGGGAACCGGCCATCGGCCAGCGTCTCGTAGGCGTTCGTGTGAATCTCGACCCCCGGCATCGTGCCGCCGGCCGACACCGGCGTCGTGTGGCGATCCTGTCCCTGCGCCGTGAATCCCACGAACACGACCTTGCCGGCGAGCTGCGACGCCAGCTCCGGGCGGCGCTTGAGCTCGTCGATCGCGATGTGCGGCGCCGTGAAACCGCCTGCCTCCGGCGAGCGACGGAAGCGCACGATCATCGAGCGCGCATCGGCGCGAGCGAGCGGAATGTCGGTCTCGCCGACGCGCAGGAATGCCGGGCTTTCCTCGATCGCCGCGCCACGCGACAGCCGATAGGCCTCCAGCGCGACCGCCCATCGACGCTCGCGCCCGTGCGCCTTTTCGAGCGGCACGCGGCGTACGACGTGGTCGCGGACGTCGGGGTCGGCGTGCACGTGACCGATGGCGGCGGCGTGGCGCGCGAAGGCGGCGTACGGCTCCTCCCAGCCGCGCGGAGTGAGACTGGCCGCCAGCACCAGGTTGCGCGTCGCGGCGAAGGCGGCCTCGAGGCGCGCGTCGTCTTCGGCGCGGTCGCCCGCGCCGGCGAGCAACACGTCGACCACCACCGCAGCCGGCGCCGCGCGATTCGCGACCTCCAGCGCCTCGGCGATCGTCCGCCGCAGGGCGCCTTGTCCTCCCATCGCCGCCCAGGTCTGCTCGTCGATCGCGAGAATCGCCGACCCCGAGCCCGGCGCCGGCGGCGCATGCATTCGGAACAGGAAGTCGTGAACGTCGTTGTCGATCCCCACGCCGATCGCCGACCATCCCACCGCCAGGCCCGCCAGCAGGCAGAGAGTCACCACGGCGGCGTACTGGCCAGTCTGCTTCCAGCCCGTCATGACCGAATGCTCACCGGCGCGACATGGCGCGCTCGATCTCGGCCGCCTCGCGAGCGAGCGAGGCGCTCAGCACGCGCGCGCCGTTCCCGGTGATCAGCACCATGTCCTCGATGCGGATGCCGATGTTCTCCTCGGGAATGTAGACGCCCGGCTCGATGGTGACGATCATGCCCGCGGCCAGCGGCGCCGTCGCGTCGGTGGCGTCGTGGACTTCGAGGCCGACGTGATGCCCGAGCCCGTGCGTGAAGTACTTGCCGAGCGGGTCCCCCTTGCGATCCTTGCCGTGCGCGTTGATGTAGTCGCGCGCAATCTTCGTGAGGCTCTTGTCGCCGTCGCCGGTCAGCATCATGCCGGGCCTGGCGGCGGCGATGGCGGCCTTCTGAGCGCCCAGCACGATCTCGTACAGCTCGCGCTGCCGGGCGGTGAACTTCCCGTCGGCGGGCACGGTGCGCGTGATGTCGGCGGCGTATCCGGCGCACTCGGCGCCGACGTCCATCAGCACCAGCTCACCCGCGTCGATGCGGCGCGCGTTCTTGCCGTAGTGGAGAATCACCGCCGTTGGCCCGGAGCCGACGATCGGCGGATAGGCGTTGCGCTCGCAGCCGCGCTCGAAGTACGCGTTCGTCATGGTCGCCGCGACCTGGTACTCGAACAGGCCCGGACGGATGCGCTTCCAGGCTTCGCGATGCGCCTCGATGGTCGCATCGGTGGCGCGCTGGACGAGCTCCAGCTCGCGCGCCGACTTCACCATGCGCAGGCGCGCGATGGCGTTCGACGGGTCGCCGATGTCGCGCAGCGGGAACATCGTCCTGAGTCTCGCCGTTCCTTCCGAGCCGGGCGGCGAGAGCATGCGCTCGTGCTTTTCGGCGAGCCGTTCGAGCAGCGCTTCGAGCTTTCCCATCGCCAGCACTGTGGCGAAGCCGGTGCGCGCCGGAGCGTCGTCGTCTTCGGGCGCGAGCTTGCGGCCGGTGTAGCGCTCGCGAACGGCGCTGCGCCGGGGCAGCAGCAGCGTCTCCTCGTCGGGCGACATCACCAGCACCGCGCCCGGCTCCTCCCACCCGGTCAGGTAGAGGAAGTTCGGCTCCTGGTAGAAGCCCGATCGCAGGTCGCCGCGCTCGCGCTCCGTGGCGCCGAACAGCACCACGACGGCGTCGCCGAGCTCCTTGCGCAGCGCCGCGCGCCGCGACTTGTGCTCGTCGAGCGGGATCGGCGACGCGGCCGAGATCGCTGCCACGAGCAACGCGAGGCGGGCGGTGCGCATCGACTACGAGTATACCCGAGGGTCGCCGTCATGCCGTACCGTCGAAACACGCGTTAATTGTGCGGCCATTTTACTTCCGTCCCAGGGCCGCGACGCTACACTGGAGTCCGATGCAGCGATTCCTCGGGCTTCTGCTGCTCGCGGCGGCACTCGCGCCGATGGCTCTCATCGCGATGACCATCGCGATCCTCTCGCGGCGCTGGCCCCTGGTCGCGCACCGGCGCGTCGGCCGCGGCGGGCGACCTTTCTGGATGTGGAAGTTCCGCACCATGTGGGACAGCCCCGTCTACGTCGAGGATCGCGGCCTGCCGCCTCCGAAGGAGGAGTCCGACGACCGCGTGAGCAGCGGATTCGCGCGCTGGCTGCGGCGCCACTCGATCGACGAGCTGCCGCAGCTCTGGCACGTGGTTCGTGGCGAGATGGCGCTGGTCGGACCGCGCCCGCTGACGCGGCAGGAGCTCGAAGTCCACTACCGCGACGCGATGAGCGAGATCCTCGGCGTGCGGCCGGGGATGACGGGACTGTGGCAGGTCTCCGGACGCAGCCGGTTGAGCTACGCGCAGCGGCTGCGGCTCGACCTGTTCCTGGTGCGCCACCGCTGCGTGCGCCTGACGATGCGGATTCTCTGGAGGACGGTTCCGCAGGTGCTGCGTGGCGCGGACGCCTGGTGACGGTTACTGAACGGCGATGGTCGCCTGATCGGTCGAGGTAATGCCGCCCTGGACCAACTGGATTGGAACGGCTCCGCCCGGCGCGACCCCCGCGGGTACGGCGACGTTGAGCTGATAGACTCCCGGAAACTGGGGCGACAGTCCGGCGAAGAAGACCTCGGCTTCGCGTCCGCCGATGAGAACCCGCGGACGGGTCACGCAATGCCGCAGCGTGGTAGGACCGCCCGGCTCTCCGTTACCGACCGGCGGATCCACCGCTCCGAGTCCGGTGCCGAGAATGATCAGCGCCGCCCCCGCCGTCGTCGCGTGAGTGGTGAGACCGGGGATCGCGCCGGGGGGCGCGGCCAGCGTTCCGTCGGCGTTGATCGCGATCGCGTGACCCACTCCGCCGCCCACCGTGAAGATGCCGGGGTTGAACTCGGCGATCGGCACATTGGTGGGAGCCGACGATTGCGTTCCGCGTCGCACGACGATCTGCGCGTTGCCCGTCGCCGTCGACCAAGGCACCTGCGCGTTGATCTGGCCCTGCGAGATAAACAACAGCGGGGCCGGGACGTTGTTGAACGTCACCGCGAGGTCTACGTCGACTTGCGGCGTCTCACCGCAGCTCCTCGGTACCCGCACCGACAGGGGAACTGTACACGCCACGGCCAACTCGCTCGCGAGATTGCTGCCGAAAATCGCCACCAACGCGCCGGCGCTGACCGCCTGGTTGCGCGCGAAGCTGGCCGCGTTCAGCACGCCGCCTTCCGGCACCGCGGGCGCCTGCGCTGCCGCAACGGACGTGAACACCACCAAGGAGCCTAGGACGCGAAGCCGCATCATGCTATTCCGATGATAGAGGAACGCGACGGGCCGCGACAAGACGGGCGGTGTTAATTCCTCTGGCGCGCGCGGATTCGCTCGAGCGTCGCGGCGACCTCGGAGTTCCTGCCGGCGTTGAGCTCGGCGGCGATGTCCGCTTCGCGCGCCGCCTCATCAATGCGGCCGGCGAGTTCGAGCGTCTGCGCCAGCGTCCAGTGCGGTTTGAACCAGTGCGGCGCCCAGGCGATCGCTTCCCGCAGCGAACGCTCCACTCCTGCCGCATCGCCGCGCAGTGCCTCGAAGCCCGCGAGGCTATACCACGCGTTGTGGCGGTCCTCGGCCGATTCGGTGGCGCGCCGTGCAGCCTGGTAAGCCTGCTCGACGCCGCGAGCGCCGGAGAGGAACTGGCGCGACGAACGGGCGGCTTCGAGCAGTCGGCGCGAGTACCAGAGGTCGGGCGAGCCGCCGGGGGGGCGATGATGCCCGGCGTACCGCTCGATGGCGGCATCGACGCGGTCGGCGTCGAGGTCGCGCCGGACGACAGCGAGCGATCGGTCGGCGACGAGGAGGGAGGCAGCGTATACAAGGAAGGCCGCGGCGGGTGGGGCGGCGCTCCAGCGGCGCGCCGGGCCTCCAGGCCCGGACCCGGCGAGCAGGAATATCGCCAGGTACGTCGCCAGTGCCGTGGCCGCGGTGAAAGCCGTAAACTGCTGCGCGACCAGCAGCGCGACCAGCGCCGCGCCCATCGGGGGATCGGCGAACGCCCGCCTCAGCGCCATCGCGCACAGTGCGGCGAGAATCAGAAGCCCCGGCGCGCCTTGCGAGACGAAGGCGTCGACGAACAGGTTGTGCGGCGACTCGTAGAAGAAATCCGGGTACGCCTTGGCCAACTCCGGCGACTGCCGTTTGGGGAACTCGGTCGCGAACGCCTCCGGACCGAAGCCCACCAGCGGCCGCTCGAGCGCCATCCGCGCCGCGTCGCGCCAAAGCAGCATTCGAGCGCCGCCGAAGGCGTCTTCGGCCGACCATAGCACTCGGCTGCGGAGCGCGCGTCCCGCGGGCGAGGCGACGAACGCGACGGCGATCGCAGCTACCACCGCGGCGCGCTTCGCCGACGGACGCCAACCGCGGACCAGCAGCAGCGCGCCACCGGCCGCCACCGCGAGGATCGCGGCGCGCGTTCCGCTCAGGACGATCGTGGCGGCAGCGAGCATCGCGACGCCGCTAGCGGCGGATCGCCACGCCCGCGCCGTCTCCCGCGATCGCAGGTCCACCGCCGCAAACAGCACAAGCAGCAGCCACGTCGCCGCATATGCAGCGTGGCCGAGCGTCGAGGGCGGCCGCACGATCTGGCGCGTGCCTTCGCCAGCGTGATAGGCGGACTTCGGGAGCCACGGGTCGACTCCGAAGTACTGCGCGATGCCGTAGATCGCCACGGCGCAGCCGGTGATCGTGAGAGCACGCAGCAGATCTCGGCGCGCGTCGCCTTCGGCGGCAAGCCGCGCCAGCGCCCACGCGAACAGGATCGCGGCGGCGTGCGTGACCAGGCCGAATCGCCGCCAGTTCGAGCCGCCGAGCGAAAGCCCCGGGTGCTCCGAGAGCGCGGTCGCGACGGCCAGGGAGCCGATCAGGACCAGCGGGATCGCTGAAAGCCGAGCGGCCATCAGCGCCACGGCTCCACCGGCCAAAATGAGCGCGACCTTGGGAGTGACGTCGAAGTAGAAGAGCCAGCCCGGCGCGATGGCGAGCGGCACGAGCGCGAAAATCGCGATCAGCGCGCGGGTCATGTACGATACACTATCCCACGCATGCCCGAATCCCCGGATGTCTGCTCGTACCTGGCGCATGTCCGGGGGCGATGGCGCTTCGTCGCGGCGGCGTGCGCCGTGGCCGCGGCGCTGGCGCTGGGGGCCAGCCTGTGGATGCCGGCCGAATACACGGCCACGGCCAGAATCCTCATCGAGCCGCCGGCCACGGGGTCGGCGATGGCGGTCAGCCCGATTTATCTCGAAATGCTGCGGAGTTATGAGCATTTCGCGTTGAGTGACAATTTATTCAGCCGGGCATTGGAGAAATTCGACCTTCGCAAGTCGAGACCGGGCCGCACGATCGAATCCTGGAAGCGCGCCGTGCTGGAGGTGGAGACGCCGCGCAATACGCGCATCCTCGAAATCCGCGTGAAGCTCCCCGATCCGAAGAGAGCCCAGGCCATGGCCCAATTCCTCGCCGAAGAAACCGTCCGCGCCACGCGTGCCGTGGGCGACGAGAGCGAGCAGGAGGCGATTGTGAAGATGGAGGCGCAAGTCAAATCGCTCGACGAGGAGCTGAACCGCATGGGCATCGCGCCGGAACAGCGAATTCTCCGCCGAGAGGCGCGCGACGTGCGCCGCAGCGGCGTCGAGGTGGCGTACGACCTGGTGCGGCAGCGGCTCGAAGAGGCGCGTGCGGCCTCGGGGGCGCGAGGCGAGCGGCTGCGGCTGGTCGACCCCGGTATCGTCCCGGAAAGCCCGACGTCGCCCAAGGTGCGCCGCAACGTTTTCGTCGCGGTGCTGTTCGCCTTCGCCGCCTCGCTCCTCTACCTCACGATCGGGTTCGCGATCGATGCCCAGCGCCGCGGCGATTGACGCGCGACCGGCCGTCGTCGCGGCGGCGTTGGGCGCCTGGGGCGCCTCAGTGGCACTCGCGCCGGACTGGGCGTCGCGGCTGGCGCTGGCAGCACCAGCCCTGGCCGTCGCAGGATACTGGGCCGCGCTGCGTATCGCTCCGCGCTGGGTGGAGTGGTTCCTGTTTGCCGCGTTATTGCTCCCGCCGCTCCCGGTCGCGCTGGGCGACTCCGGTCCGCACGCGGGGCTGGCGCTGGCGGCGCTTGGGCTGGTGGCGGGCGCCATCGGGTGGCGCGAATGGCGCGGGCGGGTCGAGCCGATCGAGTGGTCGTTCGTTGCCTACTGGCTGGCGTTGCTCGGGAGCGCGGCGATGGCGGTGGCATGGTCCGGCGGCCGGATCGGCGCGCTCACGCTGGCGCGCGTCGGATTGTTCGGTATCGGGATCTACCTGTACTTCTACACCGCGCACGGACCCGGCGCGGCGATGCGCGCGAGGTCGTGGGGCGTCGCGAAGTGGCTCTACCGCGCGGCGGTGGCCTCGGCGCTGTTCGCCTGCGTCGACTTCTACTTTCAGTGGCCGGCGCCGGCGGGATTCGGCGAGCAGTTCGTGTGGCTGGCGGGCGGAGTCTATCGGCGCGCGCAAGGCGTCTTCTACGAGGCGAGCACGCTGGGCAACGTGTGCGCGTTCTTCCTAGCGATGGCGGCGGTGAGCCTGACGCGCCGCGAGTCGCCGCTGGGCCGCGTGGAGTCGGTCGCCGGCGCCGCGGTGCTGTTCGCGGCGGTGGTGCTCTCGTTCTCTCGCGCGACGCTGCTGAACCTGGCGGCCGCGGGCGCGGCGCTAGTCTACCTGAACCGCGGGCGCGTGCGATGGGCGCGGCTGGGCGCGGCGCTGGCGGCGGCGGGCGCCGGCGGAGTCGCGGCGGCTTACTACGCGATGCCGCAACTGGTCGACTTCTACTGGCGGCGGCTGTGGGGGTCGCTCGACGCGGCGGCGTCGGAAGGCGGCGCGGTGCTTTCGGGGCGAATGGAGAACTGGAGTCACCTGCTCGCGTGGCTGTGGGAGAACCCGTGGCACGCGGTGGCCGGCGTCGGGTATAAGACGCTGGCGTATTCCGATGTCACGGGACGCGCCGTGGTCGCCGACAATGCGTTTCTGAGCGCGCTCGCCGAGACCGGGGTGATCGGCCTGGCGGCGATGGTCGCCTTCAGCTACGCGATTCTGCGAAGGGGCTTCCGCGCCGCTCGCAGCCCGGACGCGCGGGTTTCGTTCTTCGGAACGTGGATCGCGTGCTTCTGGGTGGGCGAACTCGTCCAGATGCTGTCGGGCGACCTGCTGACCTACTGGCGCGCGCTCCCGCTGTACTTCTGGGCGCTGGCGTGCGCGGACGACGGGACCCCGCGGGGAGATTCAGGGAACGCCCAGGACCACGGCCGGACCGCTCCCTCTGGTCGCGGCTCTGTGTGAGCTTCCGAGCCGCGACCGCAGGGCGGCCATGAGCCTGGTTCGGGACAGCTCTGGCGCACTCGCGTGGGTTTATCCGGACGTCGCGCGCCTGGCGGCGCGGACTGCCGCTGGCCCTCTCAACTCGGAATTGCGAGGCGCCGCCGAGGCTGAAGGAGTGCTCGCCGTGGGAGTTGAGCGCAGCGCGGGTGGCGCCTCGTGGCGCCTTCCTCAATAGCGCCCGCCCTCGCCGCGGTAACCTGAAGGGGCGTCCCCCGCCACCCGCTCATGAACCAAATCCGAAACATCGCCATCATCGCCCACGTCGACCACGGCAAGACCACCCTCGTCGACGCCATGCTCAGGCAGAGCGGCATCTTCCGCGCCAACCAGGAAGTCGCCGAACGCGTCATGGACTCCAATGAACTCGAGCGCGAACGCGGCATCACCATCCTCGCCAAGACCACCGGCGTGCGCTATCACGACGTGAAGATCAACATCGTCGATACGCCCGGACACGCCGATTTCGGTGGCGAGGTGGAGCGCGCGCTGAAGATCGTCGACGGCGTGATGCTGCTGGTCGACGCCAGCGAAGGGCCGCTGCCGCAGACGCGCTACGTCCTAATGAAGGCGCTCGAGGCGCGCCTGCCGCCCATCGTCATCATCAACAAGATCGACCGGCCCGACGCGCGCATCCAGGAGGTGGTCAACGAGGTCTACGACCTGTTCATCGACCTGGACGCCACCGAGGATCAGCTCGACTTCCCGGTCATCTACACCAACGCCAAGCTGGGCGCCGCGCGCCGCGCGCCTGAAGACGCCGACACCGACCTGCGCGCGCTGTTCGACACCATCCTCGAGCGCATCCCGCCGCCGCCGGGCGACCCCGAGGCGATCCTTCAACTGCTGGTCGCCAACCTCGACTACAGCGACTACCTGGGGCGCCTGGCGATCGGGCGCGTCTTCTCGGGAACTCTGCGGTTGGGCGACGACGTCGGCATCGCCAAGCTCGACGGTTCGCTCCACAAGACGCGCATAACCAAGCTGTATTCGTTCGAGGGGCTGAAGCGCGTCGACGAGACCGAGGGCCGGCCCGGCGACATTCTGGCCATCGCCGGGGTCGAGGGCATCACCATCGGCGAGACGGTCACGCACGCCGACACCCCGGCGCCGCTGCCGCACATTCCGATCGACGAGCCGACCATCGCCATGACGTTCACGGTGAACACGTCGCCGTTTTCGGGGCGCGAGGGGCAGTACGTGACGTCGCGCAACCTGCGCGACCGGCTCGACAAGGAGCTGCTCACGAACGTCTCGATCCGAGTCGAGGAGGCGGGCGGGCCGGACGCCTTCAAGGTGCAGGGCCGGGGCGAGCTGCAACTGGCGATCCTCATCGAGATGATGCGGCGCGAGGGCTACGAACTGATGGTGGGACGTCCGGAGATTCTCACCAAGAAGATCGACGGCGTCCTGCAGGAGCCGCTGGAGCTGCTGGTGGTCGACTGCCCGGAGACGTTCGTCGGCGTGGTGATGGAAAAGCTGGGCGCGCGCAAGGGCAAGATGACCAAGATGGTCAACCACGGCTCCGGGCGCGTGCGCATGGAGTTCCACATTCCCTCGCGCGGCCTGATCGGACTGCGCAGTGAGCTGCTCACCGACACGCGCGGCACGGCCATTCTCAACTCGCTGTTCCACGGCTACATCGAGTGGCAGGGCGAAATCCCGGCGCGGCCGACCGGCGTGCTGGTCGCCGACCGGTCGGGGTCGGCCACCGGCTACGCGATCTTCAATCTCCAGGAGCGCGGCGAGATCTTCGTCGCGCCGGGTGCGGAGGTGTACGAAGGGATGATCGTCGGCGAGAACGCGCGGTCGGCGGACCTGAACGTGAATATCGTGAAGGAGAAGAAGCTCACCAACATGCGCGCCTCGACGGCCGACGAAGCCATTCGCCTGGTGCCGCCGAGGATTCTGAATCTCGAGCAGGCGATCGAATTCATCGCCGCCGACGAGTTCGTCGAGGTGACGCCGCGCTCGATTCGCCTGCGGAAGAAGACGCTGCGGGCGAATCAGAGGGGATGAGCGGCGCGGACCGCGCTACATGCCTTCGTCGCCGCTGGGGCCGTAAATGCTCGGGACCTTCGCGCCCATCGGGCGCAGGTACGCCGACAACTGCCCGCGGTGATGAATCATGTGGTTGTTCAGGAACCCGACATAGAGTCCGACGGGCATGTTGAACATGCCGAAGAAGTCGACCGGCTTGGCGAGGTCGGCCGCGCTCATGGTCTTCACGGCGGCGACGCCTTCGGCGACGTTCTTCTCGTACCACTTGACCATGTCGGCGATCGTCTTGACTTCATCGGGAATCGGCTCGCCCTCGAAGGGGAACGACTGGTTGCGGATGCCCTTCAGAAACCACACGTCGGTGAAGACGATGTGCCAGGCCAGCTCGCGCGCCGTGCGATTGGTCGGGTGCGGCCGGTAGTCGCTCTTCGCGTCCGGCACGGCGCCGACCACTTTCGCGGTCGTCTTGAACTCGTTGTCGAGCTGCTGGAGCGTGGCGTGGACGAGGAACTGCACTTGTTCGGGTTGCATGAGGTCGGGGTTCTCCTTGGCGGAATTGTGCGCTGGTTCACTAGAGAGTATACCGAGGTTCACTACAATGGAACGAGTGACCCGCCTTTCGATTGAGGACCAGCTCGCCTACCTGCGCAAGGGACTCGCCGAGCTTATCCGCGAGGAGGACCTGCGCGAACGCCTGGTTCAGGCCGCGGCCGCCGGCCGCCCTCTGCGGGTGAAGGCGGGCTTCGACCCGACCGCGCCGGACCTGCACCTGGGCCACACCGTGCTGCTGCGCAAGATGAAGCACTTCCAGGACCTCGGGCATACCGTGATTTTTCTGATCGGCGACGCCACCGGCCTCATCGGCGACCCCACCGGCCGCAACGTCACGCGCCCGCCGATGACGCGCGAGGAGATCGCCGCCAACGCCGAGACCTACAAGGCGCAGGTGTTCCGGATTCTCGATCCGGAGAAGACCGAAATCCGATTCAACAGCGAGTGGCTGGAGCCGCTCAAGTACTTCGAGATGGTGAAGCTGTGCTCGAAGTACACGGTCGCGCGCCTGCTCGAGCGCGACGATTTCTCGAAGCGCTTCAAGGAAGGCACGCCGATTTCCCTGCACGAGTTGCTGTATCCCATCGCGCAGGCCTACGATTCCGTCATGCTGCGCTGCGACGTGGAGATGGGCGGCACCGACCAGAAGTTCAACCTGCTCGCCGGGCGCGAGATTCAGCGCGACTTCGGCCAGCCGCCGCAGATCGTCGCCACGGTTCCGATTCTCGAGGGTCTCGACGGCGTCGAAAAGATGTCGAAGTCGAAGGGCAACTATGTCGGCATCACCGAGACGCCGCGCGACATGTTCAATAAGCTGATGTCGGTCCCCGACACGCTGCTCTATCGTTACTACGAGCTGCTGACCGACAAGAGCCTCGCCGAGATCGGCGAGGTTCGCAAGCTGCATCCGCGCGAGGCCAAGCTGCAACTGGCGCGGCTGGTGGTGACCGGCTTCCACTCGGCCGCGGAGGCCGCCGAGGCGGCCGTGGAGTGGGAGCGCGTAGTGAGCCGCGGCGAGGCGCCCGCCGATCTCGAGGTAGTGCGCCTGGGTCCGGACGTCCTGCGCATCGACAAGGTTCTGGCGCGCGCCGGACTGGCCGAATCCGTCAGCGAGGCGACGCGGAAGATCAAGGCGGGCGCGGTGGAGGTCGACGGCGCGCGCATCACCACGGTGGTGCAACTGGCCTCGCCGGGCGACTACGTGATCCGGCTGGGCCGCAACTGGCGGCGCGTGATCGTCGAGGCATGATCCCGGTCCGCGACATTCTGGTGGAGTCGCTGGCGGCGCTGCGCGCCTACCGGATGCGCACGCTGCTGACGATGCTCGGCCTGACGATGGGCGTCGCCACCATCATCACGGTGATGACGCTGATTCAGGGCGCGAACCTCTACGTCGAGCAGAAGATCGCCAATCTCGGGACCAACGTGTTCCAGATTACGCGGCTGCCCACCGCGTCCACCGACTTCACGCTCATCATGAAGGCGCTGCGCTACAAGTACATCGCGCCGGACGACGCTCAGGCCGTGGCCGAGCAGTGTCCGCACTGCGCGCAAGTTGGCACGAGCGCCAGCAATTCCGTTCGCGTCCGCCATCGGGACCGCGAACTCGCCGACGTCACCTTCACCGGCCAGAGCGCCAACATGGCGTCGATCGACACCACCCAGGTGGTGCACGGGAGATTCTTCACCGATCCGGAGGAGACGCACTCGGCCTACGTCTGCGTGATCGGCGCCAAACTGGTCGACGAGTTCTTCACCGGCGAGGACCCGCTCGGCCGCGTGATCCGCGTGGGGCCGGACGAGTTCACCGTGGTGGGCGTGTACGAGAGAATCGGCTCCATCCTGGGACGCGAGCGCGACGCCTTCCTCGTGGTTCCCATGACCACCTACGGCAAAGTGCGCGGATCGCGCTTCAGCGCCAACATGCACGTGATGGCGGCGGGCGGCGGATCGGCGTTCGAATCGGCGCAGGACGAGGCGCGGCTGGCGCTGCGCGCGCGGCGCGGCCGCACCGGGACGCAGGAGGACGACTTCTTCATTTCTACGGCGTCCACCTACATCTCGCTCTACCAGAGCATCAGCGTGGCGTTCTTCGCGGTGTTCCTGATGGTGAGCGCGATCTCGTCGGTGGTGGGCGGCATCGTGATCATGAACGTGATGCTGGTGAGCGTGGTCGAGCGCACCAAGGAGATCGGCGTGCGGCGCGCGCTCGGCGCCACGCAGGCGGATATCCGGCGGCAGTTCCTCACGGAAAGCCTGGTGCAGTGCGTGATCGGCGGCTCGTTCGGCATTCTGGGGGGCTTCGTGGCGGCGCTGGCGCTGCGCAGCGCGACCGATTTTCCGGCGTCGGTGCAGACCTGGGTGGCGATGCTCGGCCTGGCCATCAGCTCGGCCATCGGCCTGTTCTTCGGCATCTATCCGGCGACGCGGGCGGCGCGGCTCGACCCGGTCGCCGCGCTAAGGAGCGAATAACGTGACGCGCGCCGAACTGCACGAGAACCTGATGGTCGCGCTCGACACGCTGCGCAAGAACAAGGTGCGGTCGACCTTGACGGTGCTCGGCATCGTGATCGGCGTGACGTCGGTGATCTCGGTGGCGGCCATCATCCACGGGCTCAACCGCTATGTGGCGTCGCGCGTCGAGAAGATCGGCTCTCGCTCGTACTTCGTCTCGCGGATGAGCATGACGTTCGGGCAGATGCAGGAGAAGTACCGCAAGCGCAAATACCTGGAGCACTCTTACGCCAGCGCCTTGCGGGAGGCCTGCCCGTCGCTCGCTAACGTCACCAGCTTCTCGAGCATCCCTAGCGGGCCGGGCGATCCCGGCAGCGTCAAAACGCCCGACCTCCGATACGGCAACGAGCGCGTGGAGCGGCTCTTTCTGCGCGGCATTGAGCCGGAATACTTGGACGCGCTGCCGCTGTTCACGATCGCCCAGGGGCGGGCCATCACGCGGGAGGATGTCGAGCACTCGCGCCCGGTGCTGGTGCTCGGCGACGCCATCGCCGTGTCGCTGTTTCCCAACGTCGATCCGGTGGGGCGCACGGTGCGCCTCGACGGGCGGCCCTACGAGGTGATCGGCGTCTTCGAGCAGGATTCCGGCCTGTTCGGCATGCCGGGCGTCGACCAGTTCGTCGCCATACCGCTGTCCGATTTCCGGAAGAATTATCCGGGAATTCGCGAGGTGATGCTGGTATTCATGCTGGACGAGCGCGCCGAGCAGGGCAAGGCGCTCAGCGAAGTCACCGACGCGCTGCGGCGTCTCCGCAAGGTGTCGCACAACGCCGAGGACGACTTCGAGGTGTTCTCGCCCGACTTTCTGACCACGATGTGGAAGCAGCTCACCGGAGCGATCGCGCTGCTGACCGCGGTCATCAGCTCCGTCGGCCTGCTGATCGGCGGTGTGGGCGTGATGAACATCATGCTGATCTCGGTGACCGAGCGAACGGCCGAGATCGGCATTCGTAAGGCGATCGGCGCGCGCAAGTCGGATATTCGCGCGCAGTTCCTCATGGAGGCCATCGGGCTGACGGCTCTCGGCGGGGTGATCGGAGTGGCCTGCGGAGCCGGAGTCGCCTTCACCGTGCGGACGCTGGTCCCGAACATTCCGGCGATGCTGACGGCCTTCTGGGTCGTGGTCGGGGTGGCGGTGTCGGTGGGCACGGGGCTTTTCTTCGGGTACTGGCCGGCGACGCGCGCCGCGAATCTCGACCCGGTCGTGTGCCTGCGCTATGAATAGCGCGATTCGCCGGCTCGTCCCGGCCGACCTCGACGACGCCCTGCGCCTGAGCGCCCTCGCCGGCTGGAACCAGACGCGCGAGGACTGGGCGCGCGTCGTGTCGCTCGAGCCGGACGGATGCTTCGCGATCGGGCAGGCCGGCCGGGTCGTGGCGACCGCGACCGTGGTGCTGTTCGGCGAGTTGGCGTGGATCGGCATGGTGCTCACCGACCCGGAGTATCGCGGGCGCGGGTTCGCACGGGAGCTGATGGCGCGGTCGATCGACTACGCGCGCGCGCGCGGCGCGGCCTGGATCAAGCTGGACGCGACCGACATGGGATATCCGCTCTACCGCGGTATGGGCTTCGCCGACGAGTGCGCCATCGAGCGCTGGGGCCACGAAGGGGCGGACGCGGCGTCATCGGACGCCGGCCCCTACGAGTCCGACCCGGCCCTCGACCTGGCGGCCTTCGGCGCGGACCGCGGCCGGATGCTCCGGACGCTCGAAGACGAAGCCGCGGCGGTGCGCGGCGAGGGCTACGCCATGGGGCGCGACGGCGCGCGCGCGGCCTACTTCGGTCCGTGCGTCGCGCGCAGCGAGGCGGTCGCGAGGCGGCTGCGCGACTGGTTTCTCGACCGCCGCCGCGGGAGGCCCGTCTACTGGGATGTCCTGCCGTCGAATCAGGGGGCGGTGCGGCTGGCCCGCGAGGCCGGGTTCTCGCCCCTGCGGCGGCTGGTGCGGATGGCGCTCCCGGCGCGGACGCCCGCGCCGCCGTACGGTGGCGATAATTCGATGATTTACGCGATCGCGGGGTTTGAATACGGATAAATGATCAGAAAACACTACATCTGGACGATCCGCGATACCGAGATCGCGCTCGGCGAGCGCACGCCGGCGCTGGCGATCGTCGAGACCGGCGACGCGGAGCGGGTCTACGCGCGCGCGTTGCGCGCCGAGGCGCAAGGGGCAGGCGCCGTACTCCTGGTGGGCGAGCTGCGGCCGGAGAACGAGGAAGCCGAGCTGCACAGGCTCGTCCCGGCATTGAAGCGGCTGCGCGGTCATATCGCCGCGCCGCTCGCGGTGGCGACCAGCCGGGCGGCGGTGGCGGCGCGCGCCTTCGAGCTCGGCGCGCACATCGTCTACGACCGCTGGGCCTTGTCCGCCGATCCGGAGCTGGCGCGCGTCGTCGCGCAGCACCGCGCCGGCATCGTTCTGGCGCACATGCGCGGTCTGCCGGAGAACTGGGCCAAGCAGGCGCCGGCGCCCGACATTGTCGCCCGCGTCGTTCAGGACCTCGACGCCGCACGGACGCGCGCGCGGCGCGCGGGCGTCGACGCACACCAGATCGTCTGCGACCCCGGCCTCGGCCTCGGCAAGCGCAAGGAGGAGAACGCGGTGATTCTCGCGCGGCTCGGCGAGATCGCGGCGACGTTCGCGCCGGTGATGGTGTGCGAGCCGCCGGTGGGCGGCGCGTCGCGGCCCCTCGCGCCGGGAGCGCTCGCGGCCATGGTGGCGGCGGCGGTGATCGGCGGGGCGCACGCGGTTTGCGTGCACGATGTGGAGGGCGTTGCCGACGCACTCGCCGAGGCCGACCTCATCGCCTCGTCCGCGGCGGCGGAGTGAATTCCGCGGATACACTAGATCCGATGGCTCAGACTCTCACGACCGGCGCCGCTGCCAGGCAGCGGCTGGACGCCCACGTTCTCGAGATTATCGACTGGCACTTCAACCCCCGGACGGGCGCGCCGTTCTGGCTCGAACGCGCCCGGACGCTGGACTTTGACCCGCGGCGCGACATCCGCACCTACGAGGACCTCGACCGCTTCGGCTTCTTCGAGGACGAGTGGCTCCGCGGCGGCCCGCTCCAGCGCTGGATTCCGAAGGGCTTCGCCGGGCGGCCCGTCTACGTCTTTGAAACCGGCGGCTCCACCGGCGTTCCCAAGAGCCGCATCAACATCGAGGACTTCCGCGTCGACTACGAAATGTTCTCGGCGACGCTGCCCGACGAGCACTTCCCGAAGGGCGCCGACTGGCTGATGCTCGGCCCGACCGGACCGCGCCGCCTGCGCCTCGCCGTGGAACATCTGGCGCAGTTTCGCGGCGGAATCGCCTTTGCGGTCGACCTCGACCCGCGCTGGGTCGTCAAACTCGTCAGGCGCGGCGACATGGCGATGATGGAGCGGTACAAGAACCACGTCATCGACCAGGCGCTCACGGTGCTGCGCGCGCACCCCAACGTGCGCTGCCTGTTCACGACGCCGAAGCTCCTCGAGGCGCTGGCCGACAAGATCAACCTGCGGCAGGCGGGCATCACCGGCGTCTTCTGCGGCGGCACCGAGATGACGCCGAAGTTTCATCGCAGGGCGGTCGAGGAACTGCTCGACGGCGTCTACTTCGCGCCGACGTACGGGAACACGCTCATGGGCCTGGCGACGCACAAGCCGCCGGAGCCCGCCGACGACTGGGCGATCATCTACTATCCGCCGTCGCCGCGCGCCATGATCGAGGTGGTGGACCCCAAGCGCCCGGAGCGGGTGGTCGGCTACGGGGAGACGGGCCGCGTGCGGCTGACGACTTTGACGAAGGAGTTCTTCATGCCGCGCTTCCTCGAGCGCGACGAGTGCGAGCGCCAGCCGCCCTGCGAGCGGTATCCATGGGACGGCGTACGCAACGTGCGGCCCTTCTCGGGATTCCAGTCGACCGTGGTGGAAGGCGTGTATTGAGAATCCTCAGCCTCACCGCCGGCGCCGCGTCCATGTACTGCGGCAGTTGTCTGCACGACAACACACTGGCGGCGGCGCTCCTCGCGGAAGGCCACGACGTCATCCTCCAGCCGCTCTACACGCCGACGCGCACCGACGAGGCCAACGTCAGCCGCAAGGAGGTCTTCTTCGGCGGCATCAGCGTGTATCTGGAACAGAAGTCGGCGCTGTTCCGTTACACGCCGCGCGCGCTCGACCGCCTGTGGGATAACGCCGCTGTTATCCGCGCCTTCTCGGGCCGCGGCATCCAGACCGATCCGCGCATGCTCGCCGAGATTACCGTCTCGATCCTGCGCGGAGCGGACGGCTATCAGCGCAAGGAGATCTCGAAGCTCGTCGACTGGCTCGCCCGCCTTCCCAAGCCCGACATCGCGACGCTGCCGTTTTCGCTGCTGATCGCGCTGGCGAAACCGGTTCGTGACACCCTCGGGTGTCCCGTCGTGTGCTTCATTCAGGGCGACGAGCTGTTCCTGGAAAACATGCAGGAGCCCTACCGCACAGAGTGCCTGGACCTGATCCGCGCGCAGGCGCCCACGGTCGACGGCTTCCTGGCGCCGAGCGAAGCCAACGCGCGTTTTCTCTGCGAATACCTGCGGATTCCGGAGTCGCGCATGCACGTCGCGCCGCTCGGCATTCAGCTCGAAGGTCACGGGATGGTGGAGCGTCCGCAGGGCGGGGCGTTCCGCATCGGCTTCTTCTCGCGGATCGCGCCCGAGAAAGGATTCCACGTCCTGTGCGACGCCTACCGGCGATTGCGGCAGCGCGAGGGCCTGCCGGCGTCGGTGTTCGAAGCGGCGGGCTATCTCGGCCCCGACTACCGCGGCTACTACGAGGAGAATCGCCGCAAGCTCGCCGAGTGGGGACTCGCCGGCGAGTTCCGGTACCACGGCGAGCTGACGCGCGAGGGGAAGATCCGCTTCCTGCAAAGTCTCGACGTCGCCAGCGTGCCGGCGACTTACGACGAGCCGAAGGGAATCTCGGTCATCGAGGCCATGGCGAACGGCGTACCGGTCGTGCTCCCGCGCCGGGGGTCGTTTCCGGAACTAATCGAGAAGACCGGCGGCGGCATCCTGGTCGCGCCCGACGATCCCGAGGCGCTCGCCGATGGAATCTACCAGATCTGGAGCGACGCGGCGCTGGCGGCGCGATTGAGCCGGCGCGCGCACGAGGGCGTGAGGCGGCACTACGGGTCGGCGGCGATGGCCGCTCGCGCGATCGAGGTATTCGAGAAGGTTCGCGCCGGGTCGCTTACGCGCGTCACGGTCTGAAGTACAACGGGGTCACGGTATCGACTCCAGCTTCCATTCCAGGGATACGGAGTGGACGCCGGCCCGCAGGGGCACACCCGGGCTCGACAGCTTCCAGTTCAAGTCCACGCCACCGGAGGTCGGATTCGGAGCGCTTTGGAAAACGGTGGTGAATGAACTGGAATTGACCACGCCGTTGAAGCCGGAGCCACCGGTCGCCCCGGCTGCGGTCCAACTCAGGTTGGCAGAGGGGATGGACGGTCCGGATGGAGGCGACAGATTCGCCGCCACGGCGCGCACGCTGATCTTCAGCGAGCGTCCCGAGGTTAGCGCCGCTTGTTCGAACCGGATCAACGCCGGGTTGGTCGACGCTATGGTATCCGTGCTGACGTTGATCACCGTGAAGGACGTGGATGCCGGAACCGTAATGGCGACGGTTTCCTGAGCCGCAAGGCCCCCGGCGGCGAGCAGCGTCAGCACAAGACCGGCGGAGCGAATCGTCGCCGATCTCCAGTCAGCATCGCGCGCTGGGCGGTCAGAACTCATCCTGAAGCACGACATTCCTTTGCTTCCTCCTCACCAGGAATAACGCCTCGCCCTGCCGGTTATCCCAGCTCAGGGTGACCGCCGCAACCGGGGAAGTCAGCGGTTCCAGATCCTTGGGCAACTTCTCCACCGGTAGCCGGATGCGGTGCACGCCCGGGCGAAGGCCCTCAAAGGCCGCCAGGCCTTCCGGCGATGTCAAGCTGGCGTGGTCACCCAACACCAGGGCAATCCCGGCGACACCCTCGCCGCTGTCCCGGCGGCCGTTTCCGTTCTCGTCAATGAACACGGCGACTCCGATCGTCCCCAATACGGCGATCTCGAAATCGGCGACTTCCCGAGTTTTCCGGGTAACGCGCAGGCGGCGTTCGGCGGTCACCGAAGCCGAGTTCGCCGGCGCCGTCTGCTCGTCCAGACGCAGAGTGTAGTCTCCGGACGGGACGTGCTCGAAACGGTAGAAGCCTCGCTCGTCGGTCGCCGCCGAATACGGACCGAGCCGGATCACGGTCCGCGGGACCGGACGATTCCTGCCGTCCATCACGCGGCCGCCGATCTGTCCGCCGGGAAGCGGCGTCGACACGCTCCAGGCTTTGCGCACCACCAGGCGCAGCATCCTGTCGTCCAGATTGATGTGCGCCCCTCCCTGATACGGAGGGACGTTGCCGTAATCGACCGAGAACACCAGGTCCTCGCGGATCGACCGGCTGAACCGGACGCGCATCTGTTCGGGCCTGATCACGTCGGGGACGGCGCACACGAGCTGGAGATCGGTCCGGCGGTCGATTCGCCAGGTGGTGGTCAACTGATTCCAGGTTTCGACCCTGCCGTCGCGCTGCCAGCGGTTGGCCATCTGGAAATCGGCCGACAGGCGGCGGTTCTTGTAGTAAGTCGCGGTGACGAATCCCTCGTGAAACAACCCGCGAGACGTTCTCGGAGCGATTGCGTTGAGCTGGTTCACCACCTGATCGCGAGCCTGATAGCGGAAGCGCAGCCGCAAAGGGCCGGCGGGCGTGCCGAACACGCCGGCGGCGATCCGTTGGCGGCTCGCTGGACTGACCAGGTCGATGTAGTCGAGCGTTAAGTCCGTGTTTCGCCAGGTATTGAATCGCACCGAGGCGTTGCGAACGTCGGTGCGGTTGTCGCCGGCGCCGTTCCGCGCCGTGCGGGCCTGGATGGCGACGCGATTGAGAAACGAATAGCTGAGCGAGGCGCCGTGACTTTTTCCGTCGGTGGAATTCGCGTCGCGATAAAAGCCGTGCAACAAGAGATCGGAAATCTGAACGGACGACTTTAGAAAATAGGATGAATCGGTGCTCGCTTCGCCGCCGATCATCCATTTCCCGGCGATCGTGTACTCGTCCATCAACGACAGCACGGTGTTCTCCCGGCCGTTCCGGCGGCTGGGCGTGTAGAGGGAAACGACCGGACTATGATTCCGCCCGATCTGCCGCGAATACCGGACCCCGCGCGCCAGGCCCCAGATCTCGCTGAAGAGATCGCCGCCCGACAGCGACCAGGTCCGGTCGGGAGAAGCCAGCGAGATGCGCCCGCTCAGCGGCATGATGCCCTCCGGTCCCTGGGTGACCAGGGTGTTGCCGCTCAGCGCCAGGCCGTAAAAGAGCCCCGAAGCGCTGGCCTCGGTTCCCCAGTCGCGGCCCAGCAGGTAGCCTTGCGACACGTCCACTCGCATGACCTCGGCATCCTTCGGCGGCGACGTGCTGGGCGCCTTGGCGCGCTGTATTTCCGACGGCGCGAGGACCTGGCTGGCCGCTTTTTGAGAGCCGCTCTTCGGCAGCACGAAGCCGTTCCACCCCTCGGGCACGGGCTCGTTGAGCGACACAGCCGTGCCGGGTGCTCCGGCTTGCGCAGCCGCCGCGAACCGAACCGTGCGCTGCCTCAAGTCGACGAGGGCGGTGGATCCTAGGACGGCCGCCACCGATTCCACCGGCAGGTAGACAGCCGCCGCGTCCACCTGCAACCGGGAGGGAAGCGAAATGACGCGGCCGCCAGATTCGAGCGTCATGGCGCCATCCTGGCCTCGCCATTGCTGGCCGGCGGGATCGATCAACACCAGATGCCTCGCTTCGACGCGCACCTGAATGCCGAGATGCGGCGCGCAACGCGTGACGTTGATCAGGACTTCCCTCCCCAGCGTGCGCGGAGCGGCCTCGGTGGTCATTTCCGTGTCGCCGGCGAACACCCGCCACCGTTCGGCTGCAGGAAGGACAGAAGTCAGGACCAGGGTCGCAAGGAGGCGGGCATAGGGGAGCATGGCGACCTATCGTGCAATCTCCAACTCCCGCTGCACTCCGATGTAATGATCCAGGCCAATGTCGAGAATCACCCGCACCACGTAACGGCCGGCGGGAAGGGCATCCCCGGCCGGCAGCTGGGTCTTCAGCACCACGAATCGTTCCGGTTCGGTCAACGCCGTGCGCCGCGCGATCACTGCGCTTGCAACCGGCTTCCGTTCACCGGGCTTCAGGAACTCCACCCAGCCTTCAATGCCCAGGGGACAGTTGCCCCGGTTCTCCACCCGGAGATGAATCTCCTTTTCCGCGACGTTGACGGACGCGATCCTGGCCCGTCGCTCCACCGGCTCGACGTACAGGAAGATCCCGACTGAGATCGACGCCAGGAAATTGAGCCGGACGACTTCCTCCTCGGCCGACAGCGCGCCCGGTAACTGGTCGATGGTGAGCACGCACCAATACCCGCCCGGTTCCACGGCCGCTGGCACGGAAATCGATATTCGCGGCTCCAGTACGCCGCCGGGCTCGATGGTCGTCTCCGTCGGCGTCCAGGCAACCCACTCGCTGCACGACCGGGTGAGCGTTCCTGGCTTCGCATAATGCGACTGACTCCCGTCGTCGCTGCTCCACCAGTCCTGGACGTGGATCCGAAAGCTGGTTTGCTTCTTCTCGGAAGCCAGGTTCAGGCGAAACGACTTGTCAACCCGCTGACCGGGCAGGACCTGGAGCCGCAGGGACTCCAGCGACCCGGTGAAACTCAGACCCTGGGCCTCCGCCCGGTGCAGAACGCATGGAAACAGCAGCGCCGCGAGCACCATGCCGCGCCCCATCGGGACGATGCGCAGCATGGTGTCGCGGACCAGGGACCGCCTGGCTGTGGCCGGCGCTGCCATTGCGCTAGGTGCCGATGCTCTCGAACTTCCAGGTGAGCGAAAGCGTGTGATTGCCAGACCGCTTCACCGTGGTCTTGGCGCCGAGCGTGAAGACGAGTCCGGTTGTGGAACAGGACGCCGTATCCGCGTCGCAAGTCGCCACGGTGTTGTAGGCGCTGCTGCTGAGCGTGCCGCTGGCGCCCGTGGCGCTGGTCCACGTCGCCGCATTCCAGGTGACGTCGGTCGCACTCCAGGTCGTCGCCCCGCTGACGGGCGGAGTAAAGCTCGCCGCGGCAGCCTGAATCGAGACCTTGAGCTGTTTGGTGGCGGTCGCCAGCACCACGTTGGTGACGGAGACCGAAGCGGCCGACGCCGCCGTTGAGCTGGCGATGTCGGTGACGTTGAATGTAACGCCCGCGGGAACGGTGACCCGAGCCTGCTCGCTCACGTTCGCCGTGGCCGTGGTAGTTTGACTGGTGTCCGGAAGGGTGACTGTCGTTTGAGCGCTGGCGACCAGACCACCGAACGCAGCGACCGCCAACAGCAACCCTGTTTCCCTCAATATCCTCTTCATGATTTTCTCCTGTTTTCCCTTCATCAGTCGCCGGAAAGGCCGTTTCACCGCGAATTGTCCCGCTACTGGGCAATCGCCAACAGCATTTCGCCGCAAAGGGTAGGACAAATCCCGGACTGCACTACCCGGCAACCTGACCTATTCTCAGTTAGTAAGCCACCGTACTCAATCAGTCGAACAACGCAGGCGTGTTTCGCGAATTGACCCGTACCCCAACCCTCAATTGAGGCTAACGTAGACAATTCCTATGAAATCGATTAGGGTAGTTTCCGGCCGACTGTCGGAGCCGCGGGAGGCGGTTTCACATCGTCCGCGCCGCCGACGTTCCACGTGGAACGTCGAACCGAGACTAGCCTTTTCGGGCTATCTCCTTTGTTTTGAAAGTCCCAGTACTCTTTGCGGGTTGGCCGATAGGCATCGCGCGGGAAATAAGCGTAACCTCGTAGCTGACACCCGGAAGACCTTAAGGTCGCGTAGGTAGGAGTACTTATGAAAGCACTGACATTGCTGCTGTTGATGGCCGCCGCCGTTCCGGCACAGACCGTCGCCAGCGGGACCACGGTTCTTGGCGCGACGGTCGCGCCGCAGGCCAAGCTCAATGCTCCCTTGGCTCTGCGACTGGCGGCCGGAGAACGAGCGGTTCACCAGGTCAGGGTCTATCACATCGCCACGCCCAGCGACCTCAGCCGGGTGCGCGTCTATGCACGCCTGGTCGACGTGGCGGAGGGGATCGCCGTCGAGTTCGACGCCGTGTCCTGGCGATCGGCCAGTGGCCGCCGGGGAACGTTGAGTCGAAGTTGGCAGGAAGTCGCCGTCTCCTCCGCCGACGTTTCGGAGTTTGGCGGAACGGTCGCGTTCATCCTACGAAATCCCGCGGCAGAGGCGGCTTCCGTGGTCCTCGAATGGCGATTTGAGATTATTTAACGAACCGGGCGTCGGGTGGCCCGGCGCGCGTCACTGTTTGAAGTACCACAGCCAGAAATACTGCTCGCCGGCGCCGTGCCGGTATCGCGGCTCGAAGCCCGTGCGGCCCGCCATGGCGACGGCGTCGGCGTCGGAGAACGCCACCCCCAGCCAGGTGTCGTCCGCCGAGGTCTCGAGCGTCGCGTCGCCCTGCACCTGAAACTTGAACAACGCGCCGGGGCGTAGCAGCCGATGCACCTCGCGCACGTAGCTCTCGATGATGTCGCGGCTCGGGATGTGCTGGAAGACGATGGTCGAAAACGCGAAGTCCATCTGGGACGCCTCGACCACCGAGAGGTCGCGGCCGTTGTTCTGATAGAGGCGGACGTTGGGGCGGTCGGCGAGCGCCCGGCGGGCGCCGGCTATCATTTCGGCGCTGATGTCGACCGCGTGCACCTCGCCGAACAGGAACGAGAGCGCGCGCGTGACGCGTCCGGCGCCGCAGCCGATTTCGAGGACCTTCATCTCCCTGGGGTCCTTGCCCTGGCAGATGTTGATCATGTCGGTGAGGATCTCCTCGGCGACGGTCCGCTCGCCGGAGCGGAAAAACTCCTCGTCGGACCACTCCTCGCGCTCCGTGTTGACGTAGTGGCGCGCGTTTTCGCGGGCGCGCTCGTCCCAGTCGCGGCGCATCTTGTCGAGGATCGTCCGGTCGGCGGTCATGGGCTCGTTTTATGGTAGCGCGGGGGGACCGCTCGCTTTGGTCGCGGCTCAGTTACGGAGGCGGTCGCGGATCGCGAGGCGACTGGATTAGCTGCCGCCGCGGGCTCGAAGGTGCAAATCCACCGTGTAGACCCAAAGGTCGACCCGCACCTGGTAGCGACCCTCGATGCGCAACCCTCCGGGGCGGCGCGCCACCGAGAACTGCTCCGGCCGGACCGGCACGCCCAGCTCGGCGGCCTTCTGGGCGGCCGCGGCGCGCAACTGTTCGTCGTTGAGACCGGCGGCGTCCTCACGGTGAGCGACCTCGTCGAGCGCCTGGCTCAGCTCCCAGTTGTCGAGATAGGGCGGCGTCATCAGCGCCGCCAGCGCCACGAACGCCGCCACGATGGCGACCGCCGCGGCGATGCGCGCGCGCATCGTCAGCGGTCGCGGCCCGGCGCCGCCAGCTCTTTCCACATGTCGTCGATCTGGCGCCAGCCGGTGGTTTCGCCACCGGGCAGGTGCAGTTCGGGGACCATCAGGGTCCCGTGGCCGTAGGGGCAGATGTACTCGGTGCGCGGCAGGCCAAGCTCCAGGCGCTGGGTCCACGATCCGGTCGATACCGGCATCCGCAGCCGACGCAGGCACGTCCGGCAGCGATAGCGCTGGTCGAGGATCACCAGGTAGAAGACTCCCGCCGAGAGCAGAGCGTGCAGCATGATCGCGGACGTGAATCCCAGATCTTGCGGGAAGCCATTGCCGTGGACGGAAAAGAACACCGGATACCAGGCCCATATGGCGATCCACAGCAGGCCCAGCACTCCGGCCGCCACCGCCGCCTTGGCCGTGAAAAAGCCCCAGTACCTCATGTCCTAGTAGACTCCGGCGGGCGAGGAATAGTTGCGCGGCGGGCGTCCGGCTCAGTAAATGCGCGGGAACGGCTGCCCGAACCCGGCGCGCTCGATGGTCTCGCGGAGACGATCCGAGTGCGGTTTGTCGGTAACCGGACCGGCCAGCACGCGCACGGTCGTCTCGGTCGGACCCGGCACCACCCGCGCCGGAACGCCATGCTCGCTGAGCCGCGCGACGGTGGTTACGGCCTGCACCTTGTCGGTCGCCACCACTTGCAGGTATCGCTGCGGCTGGGGCGGCGGTGCGGCGGCTCGGGCCGGAGCTTCGGACCGGGCCGGCGAGTTGCGGGAGCTGCGCTTGTCGTTCCTCGGCCTGAGGATGGGCGTGGCGCCGTCCGGACAGGCGACTTTGTCGCCCTTGGCCGAGTCGATGAAGATGACCTGCTCGGCACGTCTCTGATTCCGCGGCGTGGAGTCCGCCCGCACCGGGCCTGTCATGCGGCCCGCCAGGTAGGCGATGGTCGACATCAACCCCATGATCATCAGGATCATGAACAGGACGGCGGCCACCTGCCGGTTTCCCAGCACGAACTGGACGCCGGATTGGTTGTCTTGGTCGTTGGCCATATGTCCTCAGATGGCTCATCGGCCAACCTGCCATTGTGCATTAGGGGGCGTACGTAGAAAACCTTAGCCGCCGCCTCTCTATATTGTTGTGTGTCGTGTGCAGACCGCTCGCTCACGCTCGCGGCTCTGCTAGAATGGCGCTTCCCGCCGAATGATCGACGCCCGGCAACGCCTCATCGTCGCGCTCGACCTGCCCGACATCGCGGCCGCCCGGACCCTGGTGCAATCGCTCGAGGGCGCCGCTGTCTTCTACAAGATCGGCCTGACGCTGCAACTCGCCCCCGGAGTCGAGGACTTCGTGCGCGAGCTGATCGACAGCGGCCGGCGCGTTTTCCTCGACTACAAGTACTACGACATTCCCGAGACCGTGCGGAAGGCCGTCGAACGGGCCGCGCGGCTGGGCGTCTCGTTTTTGACCGTCCACGGCGCGGCGGGGACCATTCGCGGCGCGGTCGCCGGGCGCGGGAGCGCGGACCTCAAGCTGATGACGGTGACGGTGCTCACCAGCATGGAGGCCGCCGACATCGCCGAGATGGGCGTCGCGGGCCGCACGGTGGAGGAACTGGTGCTCTTCCGGGCGCGTATGGCGCTGGAGGCGGGCTGCGACGGCGTTATCGCCTCCGGCCACGAGGCACGCCGGATCAAATCGCTCACGGGCGGAAAGCTGCTGGTGGTGACGCCGGGCATCCGGCCGGGCGGCTACGGTCCGGGCGACCAGAAACGCGCTATGACGCCGGGCGAGGCCATCGGCGAAGGGGCGGATTACCTGGTGATCGGACGGCCCATCACGGAGCCCGAGGGCATGACGCCGCGCGAGGCGGTGGAGCGCGTAGTCGGCGAGATGCAGGCGGCGTTCGGCGGCTAATACCGCGTAAGCCAGCCGAACACCACCGGAAACGCGAACAGGCAACTGTCCAGGCGGTCGAGCCAGCCGCCGTGGCCCGGCAGCCAGGTGCCGCTGTCCTTCACGCCGGCCCCGCGCTTCATCGCCGATTCCGCCAGGTCGCCGATCTGGCCCGCGACATTGGCGGCCAGCGAAAGTCCGAGAATCTCGGGCCAGGTGACCATGGGCAGAAAGGTCCGCAGGTAGAGGACTCCGAATCCCAGCGAGACCACCACACTCGCCGCCGCGCCCTCCCAGGTCTTCGCCGGGCTGATGGCCGGCGCGAGCTTATGTTTGCCGAACCGCCGGCCGGCCACGTAGGCGCCGGTGTCGCCCGCCCAGTTGAGAATCATCGCGAAGGCCAGCCAATGCGGGCTCATCTCGCGGAGCCCCAAGCCGCAGCGCAGCGACCCGAACACATAAACGACTCCCAGCGTCACCGCCGCGGCGCGCGGCAGAATCTCCCGAAGCCCGCCCGACCGCATCGCCAGCGCCATGGCCGCCGCCGCCGCCACGACCACCACGACGATCTCCCGCGAGGGGACCAGCAACACCAGCAATCCGGCGCCGTAGCCCAGGGGTCCGACCGAAGGTGCGCCGTGGGCCGCGGCGATGCCGGCGAATTCGTGGAAGCACATCAGGCCGACGGCCACCACCACGGCGGTGAACGCCCAGTCGGGTCCGTTGTAGAGCAGGTAGCAGATGGGAGGAGCGAGCAGCAGCGCCGTGAGGACGCGCTTCATCGGCCGCGCGCGCCGGCCACTTCCAGTTCGGGAGCGTCGACCGGTGGCGCCGCCGCGGTGAGGCCGCCGAAACGGCGGTCGCGCTTCTGGTACTCCAGGATGGCGCGCAGCAGCTCGGCGCGTCCGAAGTCCGGCCACAGCGTCTCGGTCACATAAAGCTCGGCGTAGGCGATCTGCCACAGCAGGAAGTTGCTGATGCGCATCTCTCCCGAGGTGCGGATCAGCAGGTCCGGGTCGGGCTGGCCGGCCGTGTAGAGCCGCGAGGCGATGGCGTCTTCATCCACCACCAGGCTGTCGAGGTCGCCCCGCAGGCGGGCCTCGTCGAGAATCGCGTTGACGGCGTCGATCAGCTCCGTGCGTCCGCCGTAGTTGATGGCGAGGTTGACGATAAGGCCGCGGTTGCGCGCGGTGGTGGCGACGGCGGCTTCCAGGTCGCGCCGCACGATGCCCGGAAGCTCGTCCAGCCGTCCGATGGCCTGGAGCCGCACGCCGTTCTCCATCAGGTTCGGCATTTCACGGCGGATGTAGATCCGCAGCAGCCGCCACAAAGTCTCCACCTCGGATCGCGGGCGCTTCCAGTTCTCCACCGAAAAGGCGTAGAGCGTCAGCGCCTGGATCTTCAGACGCGCGCAGGTTTCCACGGTGGAGCGCACCGGCTCGATGCCGGCGCGGTGGCCGGCCACGCGCGGCAGGTTGCGCCGCCGGGCCCAGCGGCCGTTGCCGTCCATGATGACGGCGATGTGCGCCGGGAGGCGGCGGGGATCGATCGCCTCGGCGAGGTCCCAATCGACGTCGCCCGGATCGAGTACCGCGAATAAGTCCTTCATTACGACAATCCCTTCATAGTACAATGCGCGGCGCGCCCGCGCTCCCGCGCAGCGCGGACCCCCGCGGCCCCGCTCCCAGGCTTCAGACTACCGCAAATACTCTGCGATGTAAAGTACTCTGTGTATGGTCAGCGGCCCGCCGAGGCGGTCCGCGCGGCGGCCGGCGCCAGCAGCGCCTCTTCCAGCTCCCGGAAGTTCGACGGCGTCACCAGGTGGAAGCGGATCTCGAGGTGCGTGAAGCGCCGCAACTCGCCCTCCAGCTCCTCGGTGGGCGGGTCCGGACTGGCCACGTACAGGCTCCCCTGCGCGACGCGGAACGGCAGCACCTTCCACTGGCGGATCAGGCGCGCGGGCAGCGCGCGCGCGACCGAGGGAGGAACATCCTCCGGGTTGACCGTGCTCACCGGCAGGCTCTGCTGGATGCTCAGCGCTTCGTAGAGCCGCTGCTCAGTGATTCGTCCCAGGGCCACCAGGTGCTCGCCCAGGCGCAGCTCCGGCGGCCTGGAGGCGGTGGCATCGTGCAGATCCCGTGCCGACAGCCATCCGCAGTCGACCAGGATCTCGCCCAGCGGCCGCTTGTGCGCCCGGAGCGCGGCGCGGGTCGGATAGGCGTGCTCGGTCTTCACCCACACCAGCGGGCGGCGCCGCAGGCGGGCCAGGAAGAACCCGCGCACGGCGCCGGCGGTCGCGACCGTGTTCAGAAAGTTGCCGTAGACCAGCCGCAGCGGGGCGCCCGCGGCGAAGCGCCATCCGTAGACGCGCGCGCTCATCGAGGCGCGCGCCGCGAGGTGAATCGCGCCCAGCACCAGGGTGGCTTTCAGGAGCGCGGCGACCGGTCCGGCGGCGGCGCCCATTCTCCAGGCCGTGCCCGTCAACACGCTGGCGGCCCAGGTGGCGGCGCCGTAGATGAACAGCAGGTTCGCCGCCAGACTCGCCGGATTCGCGAGAAGCCCCTTGCGGTCGCGCCAAAGCCAGTAGATCTGCCGTGCGCCGGCCCACCACCCGTGCCGTTGCCAGCCTTGCAAGGCGATGCCGGTCACCCAGCGAGTGCGCTGGCGCCGCGCCGAGCGGAAGTCGCCCGGGAAGTACTCCCGCGTCGCCACCGGCGCGCCATTCTCAAAGCGGATGGGAGCGAACGCCTGTTTCATGCCCAGCCGCGCGATCCGCAGGCCGTTCTCGTAGTCCTCGGTCAGGCAGCCCGGCTCGAACAACCGGTTCGACTCCGACGCGGCCAGCGCCTCGACCGCCCGCCGGGTGTAGCCGGCTCCGACGCCGCTCGACGGAATGAAGCCTCCCAGCGCCTCGCGCACGGTCATGTCCTTGGTGTGATACTCGGCGAAGTCGTCGCAGTAGAGCCCGTGGGTGAACTCGCGCCACGGCGTCGGCAGAGCCAGCACGGGCGTCTGGACCATCTCCACGCGATCGAGATACCAGTTGATCCACAGGAACGAGTCGGCGTGAATGATGTCCTCGGCGTCGTGGGTGACCACTGCTTCGTAGCGGCGTCCGTGGCGCTCTTCGTGGAGCAGCATGTGCTGGTAGATCCAGTTGAGGCAGTCGGCCTTCGAGGTGGGGCCGTCGTGGGGGCACACGCAGGCGTGGACCTGGGAATAGTCGAGGGCGGCCTGTTCGACCGCCTGTCGCGTGGCGGGATCGTTGGGATACACGCCCACGAAGAAGTCGTACTGCGAGTATCGGATTGCGGCGATGTTGTGGTCGAGCATGCGCCGGATGACGGCGTGCTCCTTCCACAGAGGAACGAACACCGCGATGCGCTTCGGCGGCAGCGCCTCGATCTCCTCGCGCGCGGGGGGACGTGCGCGGCGAAGACCTCGCGCCAGGAAGACGGCCAGGACAAACAGGTCGTCGAGCCCGCTGATGAGGATCCACACGGCCAGCGGGGCGAGAATCGACGCCGCGGCTGAGTCGAGCGCCTGAAGCACGAAGTACACCTGGTGAGGTAGTGCGTGGGCGACAGAAAAATTTCATTCGGCTTTGCTTGGGCGGCCCTGGGGGCCGGTGTGAGACTCTATAGGTTGGCGTCCGATCCGCCCCCGCCCCACCGGGAGACCGTTTGATCAACAAGCTCGTCGTTGAAAACCTGAAACACCGTCCGGTCCGGACCGCGCTCGGCGTCGTGGCCATCGGGGTCGAGGTGACGATGATGCTCACCCTGGTAGGCCTCTCCCGCGGCATGCTCGAGGATTCGCAGCGGCGCGCCCGCGGCGTCGGCGCCGATATCTGGGTGCGCGCCTCAGGCGCTTCGGTGATGAGCCTGAGCTCGGCCCCCATGCCAGAGGCCATCCTGCGCTTCTTCGAGAAGCAGCCTCACATCACCGTCGCCACCGGCACCCTGACGCAGACCTTCCGCGGCATCGATTCGATCACCGGCATCGACCTGGAGAAGTTCAACCGCATGAGCGGCGGCTTCAAGTACCTGGCCGGCGGACCGCTGGAGAAGCCGGACGACATGCTGGTCGACGACCGCTATGCCGCGCAGAACAAGATCAAGGCCGGCGAACGCGTTACGGTGCTGAATCGCAAGTGGCGCGTCGCCGGCATCGTCGAGCACGGCAAGCTGGCCCGCGTGATGGTGAACCTGCGGGTGCTTCAGGAGATCAACTCCTCCACCGGCAAGCTGAACCAGGTCCTGCTGAAAGTCGACAGGCCCGAGAACGTCGACAAAGTGGTCGCGTCGCTCAAGGCGCAGCCCGGGCTGGCCGAGTACGGCATCTACTCGATCGAGGAGTTCACGTCGCTGTTTTCGGTGCGGAACGTTCCGGCGCTGAACGAGTTCATCGGCGTAGTGATCGGACTCTCGGTGATCGTCGGGTTCCTGGTGGTGTTTCTCTCGATGTATACGGCGGTGCTGGAGCGCACCCGCGAGATCGGAATCCTGAAGTCGCTGGGCGCCACGCCCGCCTTCGTGTTGAACATGCTGGTGCGGGAGACGGTGCTGCTGGCGCTGTGCGGCTCGGCGCTCGGCATCGCGCTGACGTACGGGACGCGGTGGCTGGTGACGCTGCTGGTTCCGGCCTCGCTCACACAGATCATCGTGCCGGACTGGTGGCCGATCGCCAGCGCCATCGCGGTGGCGGGAGCGATGCTCGGGTCGCTCTATCCGGGCTGGAAAGCGGTCCGTCAGGACGCCCTGGAGGCGCTGTCGTATGAATGACGGGTCCATCATTCAGGTCCGCGATCTCACCAAGATTTACCGCGTCGGCGACATCGACGTCGCGGCGCTGCGCGGCGTCTCGCTCGAGATCGCGCGCGGCGACTTTGTCTCCATCATCGGCCCGTCGGGCTCGGGCAAGTCGACCCTGTTCCACATTCTCGGCGGGCTGACGCCGCCGAGCGGCGGATCGGTCTCCATCGCCGGCAGGGATCTCTCGCACATGACCGAGCGCGAGCGCACGCTGATGCGGCGCACCACGGTCGGCTTCGTCTTCCAGAAATACAACCTGCTGCCGACGCTCTCGGCGGCCGACAACATCGAGATCGCGCGGCATATCGCGCGCTCTCCCCTCGAGCGCGCGCTGGCGCACGCCAAGACGCACCCGGACGCGCAGTTCGAGGAGGCGCTCGAGCTGCTCGGCATCGCGCACCGGCTGAAGCACAAGCCGCGGTCGCTATCCGGCGGCGAGCAGCAGCGCGTGGCCATCGCCCGGGCCATCGTCAACCATCCGGCGATTCTTCTGGCCGACGAGCCCACCGGCAATCTCGACACCGCCAACTCCAACGCCGTACTCTCGCTGCTGCGCGACCTTAACCGGCGCATCGGCCAGACGGTGCTCATGATCACGCACAATCCCGAAGCGGCCTCCTACGCTCACCGCGTCGTCAGCATGCGCGACGGCCGCATCGTGGACTGACCGCCGATGTGCGGCATCGCCGGCTTCACGCACCTGCGCGGCGGCCCGGCGCCCGACCTGATCCGCAACGCGACCATGTCGCTGGTGCATCGCGGTCCGGACCAGCAGGGAAGCTGGGAGTCGAACCATGTGTCGCTCGGCGCCGTACGTCTGAAGATCATCGATCTGGCGGGCGGCGATCAGCCGATTCATAGCGGGAACGGCGATACCGTCATCGTCTTCAACGGCGAGATTTACAACTTCCGCGAGCTGCGCAAGGAGCTCGAGTCGCGCGGGCGGCGCTTTCGCACCGAGTGCGACACCGAAGTCGTGCTGGAGGCCTTCCGCGAGTGGGACACCGAGTGTTTCGCGAAACTGCGCGGAATGTTCGCGGTGGCGTTGTGGCAGGAGCCGAAGCGGCGGCTGGTGCTGGCCCGCGACCGGTTGGGAATCAAGCCGCTCTACCTCTCCCGGTTGGAGCGCGATCTGGCGTTCGGCTCGGAGATGAAGGCCGTGCTGGCGCATCCGGGCGTCGCGCGGCGGCTGAATCCGCGCGCTCTCGGCGATTATCTTTCACTCAATTACATCCCCGGCGCGGAGACGATGATCGACGGGGTCGAAAAGCTCGCGCCGGGACAATGGCTGGAGTGGCGCGACGGCCAGGAGCGCAGCGAAGCCTACTGGACTCTGGAGTTCGCGCCGCGCGCGTGGAGCATCGAGGAGGCCAAGGCGGAGCTGGACCGGCTGCTTGCCGATTCCGTTCGCGAACACCTGATCTCCGATGTCCCGCTGGGCGTTTGGTTGAGCGGCGGACTGGATTCGTCGACGATCGTCCATTACGCGAGCCAGGCGGCGGGGTCGCGGCTGCGGACGTTTTCGGTGTCGTTCGCGGGGCGCAAGTTCGACGAGAGCCGCTGGTTCCGCGAGGTCGCGCAGGCCTACGGGACCAATCACAACGAATTCGACTTGACGCCGGGGCCGGCGGTCGTCGAGGCCGTCGAGGAGATCTGGCGCCACGCCGACGAGCCTAGCGCCGACGCCGGGGCGCTGCCCGTATGGTTCCTCTCGCGGATGACGAGCCGTCACGTGGTGGTCGCCTTGAGCGGCGAGGGCGCCGACGAATCGTTCGGCGGCTACTACACGTACCTTGCCGACCGGTACGCGGAGTCCATGCGGTCGGCGCCCGCGCCATTGCGCCGCGCCGCGCTGGCGGCCGCGCGGCTGCTGCCGGTGTCGGACGAGAAGATCGGCTTCGAGTACAAGGTGAAGCGGTTCCTCGAAGGCTCGCTGCTCGCGCCCGAGGCCGCGCATCTCTATTGGAACGGGGCGATGTCGGACGCGCAGAAAGCGTCCGTGCTGCTGCGAGACGCATGCCTGTCGCCGGGGAGGCTCTTCGACGCGGCGCCTCCGGGACTCGATCCGCTGAACCGAGCGCTGTGGGTCGACCAGCGGAATTACCTGCCCGACGACATCCTCTACAAATGCGACCGCATGAGCATGGCGCATTCGCTCGAAGTGCGGCCGGCGTTTCTCGACCACCGGATCGTCGAGTTCGCCGCGACGCTGCCATCGGATCTCAAGGTCCGCGGGTCGACCCTGAAGTTCGCGCTGCGCGAACTGATGCGAGGGAAGCTGCCGGAATCCGTGATCGCGCGCCGCAAGGAGGGCTTCGACATTCCGGCGCACCAGTGGTTCCGCGGCCTCCTGCGTCCCTTGCTCCAGGAGACCGTCACGCGCGAGGCGGTGGAGGCATCGGGTGTGTTCCGCTGGCCGGCGGTCGAGCGGCTGATGCGCGACCACTTCGAGCGCCGCGTCAACGCCGGGTACGCGCTGTGGGGTCTGCTAACGTTGTTTGGTTGGATGAAACGATGGTCCGTCCAGCCTCCGCGAACGCCCGCGCCGGCGCTCGCTACGAGATCGTCGTAATCGCGGTCGCCGCGCTCGTCTTCCTGGGAAACTCGATCAGCCCGCCGTCGCTGATGGACGACGTCGACGCCGTGCAGGCGCAGATCGCACGCAACATGCTGGAGTCGGGCGACTGGGTGACGGCGCGGCTTAACGGCGTCGCGTATCTGGAAAAAGCCCCGCTGATTTACTGGACGATGGCGGCGTCGTTCCGCGTGTTCGGCGTCCACGACTGGGCGGCGCGGCTGCCGGTGGCGTTGGCGGCCGTCGCGCTGTGCTGGCTGACGGCCCGCATCGGCCGGTGGGCGTTCTCGCCGCTCGCGGGACTCTACGCGGGGCTGTCGCTGGCGACCTGCGTGGGGCTGTTCCTGTTCACGCGGATTCTGATACCCGACGTGGTGTTGACGCTGGCGGTGACGCTCGCGATGTGGTCGTTTCTGCGGGCGCTGGAGGAGGACGGCTGGAGGTGGCCACTCGCGTTCTGGTCGTCGATCGGCTGCGGATTCCTGCTGAAGGGCCTCATCGCGATGGTGTTCCCGGTCGCGGCGGCGGTATTGTATCTGGCGATCGCGCGGCGATGGCGGGATTGGCGGCGCCTGCGGCCGTTCCTGGGGATGGCCGTGTGCCTGGCGATCGCCGCGCCCTGGGTGGTGCTGGCGACGCTGCGGAATCCGCCGTATTTCGATCTCACGATGCGCAGCGAGCCGGGCCATTATCGCGGATTCTTCTGGTTCTTTTTCCTGAACGAGCACCTGTTCCGCTTCCTGAACATGCGCCATCCGCGCGATTACAACACGGTCCCGCGCCTGGCGTTCTGGCTGTTTCATCTGCTGTGGCTGTTTCCGTGGAGCGCGTACCTTCCAGCGGCGGCGAAGCTCGGCTTCCGGCCCGTGGACCGCGCCGGGCGCGTGCGGCTGCTGGCGCTGTGCTGGATCGGGTTCCTTCTCGCGTTCTTCACCTTCTCGACGACCCAGGAGTACTACTCGATGCCGTGCTACCCGGCGCTGGCGTTGTTGATCGGCGGGGCGATCGCCGGAGGCGGCGTGTGGGTGCGGCGAGGGACGCGGGTGGTCGCTGTTGTGTCCGGCGTGGCGGCGGCGGTGGTGATCGCTCTGTGGTGGCTGTCGCGCGATCTGCCGGCGCCGGGCGACATCTCGCGCGCTCTGACGCTGAACCCCGAGGCATACACCCTGTCGCTCGGACACATGAAGGACCTGACGCTGGGGGCCTTCGCCTATCTGCGGACACCGCTGATGGTCGCGGCGGCGGCGTTCGTTGCCGGGGCGGTCGGCTCGTGGCGCGGCTCGATCCCCGCGATGGCCGCGATGATGGCGCTATTCACGCACGCGGCGCGGATGGCGATGGTCGTCTTCGACCCGTATCTCTCGTCGAAGCCGCTGGCGGCGGCGATGGCGCGCGCGCCGGAGGGGCGGGTGGTCTTCGACAACCAGTACTACACATTCTCATCGGTGTTCTTTTACACGAATCGGAGCGGGGTTCTGTTGAATGGTCGCGTAAATAACCTGGAATACGGATCCTACGCGCCGAATGCGCCCAGGGTATTTATCGGCGATGCGGAGTTCGCGCGGATGTGGCGCGAGCCGCAGCGGACATACCTGCTGGTGGAGGGTCCGTCGATGGGGAGGATCGAGCGGCTGGTGGGGAAGGTGCGGGTAGTTGCCGAGAGCGGGGGAAAATTCCTGGCGGTCAACGAAGCGTCGCCTTGAGCCACTCGATCATCTTGGACTTATAGTTCTGGTGCGCCGGCTCCGTCTCCCAGCGCTCGACGCCGTGCGGGCCGCCGTCGACGGTGAACACTTCGCACGCCGCCCCGGCCGCCTTCATCCGCGCGCACATCGAAGGCGACTGCTCGTAGGGCACCTGAGCGTCGGCGGTGCCGTGGATCAACAGGTACGGCGGCATGCCGCGATGCACGTGCGTAATGGGTGAGGCCGCCCGCATCTTCTCGATGGCTTCGCGCACAACGGAGCCTGGCCCGGCCGTGAGCCATACGCCAGGAGTGAGGCCGCCGCCGGGCCGGGCCGGCCCTGTGCGCTCCGCGATGCTCGCCTCGTCGAGGCCAGTCAAGGCAAGGAACTTGCGCACCGGCTCGGTCGGCGCGCCGCGGGCGCGCTCACGAGCCTCGAAATCGTGCGGTGCATAGAAGGAAACGACAGCGGCGACTTCCTTCGAGCACTTCGCGCCGACGAAAGACACGAGGTGCCCGCCTGCCGACTCGCCCACGAGCGCGATGCGCGCCGCGTCCACCTTGTACTCCTTCGCGTGCGCCCGCACGTTGCGGACCGCGCTTACGACGTCCTCGACCGCGGCCGGAAACGGATGTTGCGGCGCCAGACGATAGTTGATCGTGAACCAGGCGAAACCGGCGCCCGTGAGTGGCCCGAACAGCGGCTTCACGTAGGTCTGCTTGTCGCCGTTGATGAAGCCGCCGCCGTGGACCACGATCACGGCATCGAAAGGCCCCGGCCCATCGGGGATCGAGGCGTCGAGAGTGAGTGAGACGCCGCCCGGGCGCGCGAAC
>CAZEVY010000006.1:94873-116665 GCA_964515555.1 uncultured Solibacteraceae bacterium
CGCGAACAGGAGCGGCAGCAGCCTCACGGCTGACCGGTCGGCGTCGCGGGAGTGTCGCCGTCAGCGCCGAATCGGCGCGCCGGACGCGGCTTGGGCAGCGGCTTGCGCGGCAGCATTTCCTCGCGCATGGCGGTGTGATACACGAACGAGGCCGTAATCGCCGAGGCCTGCATCAGGTCGCCGGGCACGACGTGATCGTAGGTGTCCATGTTGGAGTGATGCGTGCGGGTGTTGTACTCGGCCGGGTCCTGGATGAACTGAAAGCCCGGCAATCCCACCGCATCGTAGGAGAGATGATCGGTGCCGCCTGTGTTGCGGATGCTCAGCGAGTTGGCGCCGAGATCCTTGAAGGGCGCCAGCCAGGCGTCGAAGATCGGACGCACCATGTCGTTGCCTTGCAGGTAGACGCCGCGGATCTTGCCGGTGCCGTTGTCGTAGTTGAAGTACCCGGAGAGCTTCGAGTGTTCGGTGGTGGGGACCATTTTCTCCGGATCGGCGAAATGTTCCTTGACGTAGGCGCGCGAGCCGAGCAGCCCCTGCTCTTCGCCGCCCCATAACGCGATGCGAACCGTGCGGTCGAGGTTCAGGTTGAGGGCCTTGAGGATGCGGACGGTCTCCATCATGACCGCGCTGCCGGCGGCGTTGTCTGTGGCGCCGGTGCCGCCGTGCCAGGAATCGAAGTGCGCGCCCAGCATCACCAGCTCGTCCTTCTTGCGGCCTCCGCCGATCTCGCCGATGATGTTGAACGAATCGAGATTGTCGGCGTGGTATTTCGCCTGAATCTCGAGCTCCAGCTTGACGGGAATGTTCTTCTCCAGTAGCCGCACGATCCGGTTGTAGTGCTCCGGCGTGATGGCCGCCATCGGCGGCGGCTCCGGGTCCTTGACGTCGCGCGACCCGCCGGAAGCGGCGAACAGCGTGCCGCCGTCGCCGCGCTGTCCCGCCGTCAGCACCGCCAGCGCTCCCTCCTGCTTGAGGAACTCGTTACGCCGCGACGTGAATCGACGCGCGGCCTCCTGGCCCTGCGGTCCGCCTGCCTGCGCGCCGGGACGGCCTCCGGGCGCCCCGCCGGGCGCTCCCGCCGGACGGCCGCCGAACAATCCGGGCAGTCTTCCCGGCTCGGGCGCCACCGAGAGATCGGCGAGTTCGTTCTCGCTGTAGCGCCTGCCCATCGGCGTCATGATCATCGCCGTATCTCGAGGCGGGTCGATCAGCACGATCTTGTCCTTGAGCTTTCCCTTGAAGCGCGTGAGGTCGGCTTCGGTGCGCATCACGGCGTGAATCGGATCGCCCGCGACGACTCCGTTCGTTCCCGGCGTCCAGGCCAGCGGGAACCCGATCATCACCGAGTAGCCCGGCTCCACCATGTGCGCCGCGAACTTCGAGTACGACCAGCCGCGTCCGAACGGCCCCCATTTTTCCTGCTTGACATTGGTGAGGCCATACTCGCCGAGGCGCTTGACCGTCCAGTCGGCCGCGGCGCGGAAGCCGGGCGAATTGGTGAGGCGCGGCCCGTGCACGTCCGTTAGATAGAACATGTGTTCCATGACTTTCGAGTTTTCGAAGGCCTCGTACTTGATCTTGTGGACGACGTCGAGGTTGACTTTCTCCTGAGCGGTGGCGGAGGCGGTCAGAGCGAAGACCCCGGTAAGGAGGAAGCAGGTTCGCGGTTTCATGACCATAGAGAATAGCAGGTGAACGCGCCGCGTTACAATTTGGGTGTCCGTGCGCATCACCATTTCCAAGGAAAATTACCTGAAAGCGATCGCCGAGGCCGAGTCCGACGGCGAGCCGGTGATCTCGGCGACGCTCGCCCGCTGGCTGGGCGTCTCTCCGCCCGCCGTCGCGATGGCCATCAAGCGCCTTAAGCGCGACGGGCTGATCTCGGTCGATAAGGCCGGGCACATCGCGCTCACCGCCGCGGGCCGCGACATCGCCGGTCGCCTGCTCCACCGCCACCACCTCATCGAGCGCATGCTGACCGAAATCTTCGGCATGGAATGGTACAAGGTCCACGACGAGGCCGAGCAGCTCGAGCACGCCGTCTCGGCCGACTTCGAGAAGCGGCTCCTGGAAAAGCTGGGTACGGGACGCCCATGCCCGCACGGCAACGGCGCCGAGGTCGACACGCCCAAGGATCGCCGGCGGCGCGGATGGAGGACCCTGGAGGAAGCGCCGGCGCCTTCGCGCGCCACCGTCATGAGCGTCTACGAGCGCGACCGCAAGCTGCTGGAGTATCTCGACGGGCTCCGCATCCGCCCCGGCGCCGAGGTCGAAGTAGTGTCGCGTAACATCGACGACACCGTCACCGTTCGCGCCGGCGCCAAGCCCGTCCAGCTCGGCCGGCCGGCCGCCGGCCGGGTCTGGGTCAAGGTGGAAGCGTAGCCCGTCAGACTTCCAGCCCGATCGACCGCATCAGCTCCAGCGCGTTGCTCTTGGCCACCACGCCCTCGCGCAGCCGGTAGTCGAAGGTGATCTTGCCGCCTTCCAGGTGATCCTCGAAGTGAACGTTGGCTCCGGCACCGGCCACCGCCGTCAGCGCCAGGTCGTGCGTGGTGATCATGCCGATGGCGCCGCGATCGAGCAGCCCGCGCAGCACGCCCTCGGCCCCCGCCCGCCGGTCGTTCGAGTTGGTCCCATGCAGCAGCTCATCGAGCAGGAACAGCGCGCCGCCCGCCGACGCCAGCTCCATGATCATCCGCAACCGCTGAATCTCGGCGTAGAAGCGCGACGTGCCTCCGTGCAGCGAATCCGTCACCCGGATCGACGCACCCACGCGCAGCGGCGCCAGCGTCAGCCGGGCCGCGCACACCGGCGCTCCCGCCATCGCCAGCACGGCGTTCACGCCCACCGTGCGCAGCAGCGTGCTCTTGCCCGACATGTTCGATCCGCTGACGACCAGCAAGCGCCGCGCCGCGTCCAGCCGCAGGTCGTTGCGCACGCAGCGGGCGTCGCTGAGCAGCGGATGCCCGATGGCCTCTCCGTCAAACCGCGCGTCCCCTTCCGCGATCTCCGGAAACGGATTCGCCGGGCGCTCGTAGGCGAAGCCCCCCAGCGACGCCAGAGCCTCCATTTCGCCGACCGCGTCGAGCCATCGCCGCACGTGCGCGCCCGACGCGGCGCGCCACCGGTCCACCGCGAAGGCCAGGTGCGTCGAGTACAGCAGCGGCGGGCCGACGATCCGCATAAACACGTTGTCGCGCGAGTCGATCATCTCCCCGATGCGTCTCAGACGCGAGATGCGCCGCGAAGGCGGGTCGCCGCCGGCGTCGAGGGCCGCGTGCAGAGCCTGCAATTCGGGCGAGTCGAAGCGCTCGCGCTCCAGCCGTTCCAGCACGCGCGCCAGCAAGTCGAGGTCGTGCAGTGCGCCTTCCACCGAGGCGATCACCGCCAGCACCCGGCCCCGCAGCCACAATCCGAATCCGCCCGCGAGCGCCAGCGCCGCCAGGATCGGCGGGCGTGTGCCAAGGAGCACTGTCGCCAGCACCACGGCCGAAATCGCCGCCGCCGCCGCCCACACCGCGCGCGACGGCATCGCGCGCGAAGCCTCCGCCCAACGAACCAGGGGCTCCGGGTGCACGCCCCCCTCGATGCTCTCGCCGATCACCGCGAGATCCTCGCGCAGGTCGAGCCTAGGCCGAAGCTCGGCGATCGCGGCCTGCCGCGCGCGAATCTCTCCGGGCGACGACGCCGACATCAGCCACCGCGCCAGCCGGTCCTCGCCCATCCGCGTACGGCACGCTGAGAGCAGCTCGAACAGGCTCCCGCGGCCGAACAGGTCGAGATCCTCCGCGTAGGGATGCGACGCGTCGCGAAATCGCTCGCCCGCCGCGCCCCCACCGATCCAGCGGTCCTCCAGCCTCGCGACGCCGCGCTCGTAGAATCCCGCCGCACGCTTGAGCCGCTCCATCGCGCGCAGCAGCCGCTCGTGTCGAATCGCCAGCGCGATGAAGACGACTACCGGGAGGGCGGCCCACCATGACGAGATCGAACGGTTCCAGACCAGGTAGACCGCGGCGACGAACGTCAGCGCCAGCGCCAGCCGCGCGTTCCCGATGCGAATGTGCCGCGCGTGCAATCGCGCCGCCGCCGACAGGCGGTCGTCCCGCCGCGCGCGATACTCGTCGATCGGCGCGCTCAATCCTCCTCCAGCTTTATGCCGATTTCCAGCAGCAACTCCTCTTCATAAGGACGGCCCACGATCTGCACGCCCACCGGCAGCCCTTCCTCCGTCCGCGACATCGGAATCGCGAGCGACGGCAGCCCGAGCAGGTTCACCCAGGTCGACGGCATCATTGCTTGAAAAAGCCCTAGGGGCTTCGCTTGAAAAAGCCCTAGGGGCTTCGCTTGAAAAAGTCCTAGGGGGTTCGTTGCCGTCTCCCAGCGCCGTTCGCGATGCCGGAACGCCGGTATCGCGCACACCGGCGCGATAATCGCGTCGACCTCGCGCATCTGATCGAGAAATGACGTCCGCATCGCGTCGCGTGCCGTGAGATTCTCCAGAATCTGCTTCGCCGAGGGCGCCGGCTTGTCCTTCCACCGGTCGTAGAACTCGGTGCCGGTCCAGTGGAGGTTCGCCTCCTGTCCCGCGAACAGATCTCTTTTCGCGACCGCGGCCAGCTCGTCGAAGAAGAATCCCCACAGATTCGGCGCGCGCTCCAGTCCGCGCGGATCGAATTTCTCGACCCGCCATCCACGCGCCGACGCCCGGTCCGCCGCACGCCGCACGGCATCGGCGACGCATGGCTGCACCGGGACGTCGTAAAAGCGCTCCATGACGCCCACGCGCAGCCCCGAGACCGCGAAGGCGCGTAACGGAACCGGCGCCGAGAACGGATCGGCCGGATCGTATCCGGCAAGCGCCTCGAACATCAACTTCACGTCGCGCGCGCTCCGCGCCATCGGCCCGCCGACCCCCAGAAGCCCGCCGGGATGATCGATGGCCGGCACATGACCCGCGCCCGAGACGCGGCCGGGCGTCGGCTTCAGCCCCGCGATGCCGCAGAAATGCGCGGGCACGCGGATGGAACCGCCACCGTCGCTACCGATTCCACCCGGCGAGCAGTGCGAAGCGATCGCCGCCGCCTCGCCCCCGCTCGACCCGCCCGCCGTGCGGTCCGCGTCCAGCGGATGATTCGTCCGCCCGACGATGTGATTGTCCGACTCGTAGTTGGCGAGAAACTCCGGGCAGTTCGTCTTCCCGAGCACGATCGCCCCGGCCGCGCGCAATCGCGCCACCGCCCCCGAGTCCCGCGCCGCGACGTGCCCCACGCGTAGCTTCGACCCGCATAGCGTCGGCAGCCCCTCCACGTCGAAGCTGTCCTTGATGGTCACCGGGACGCCGTGGAGTGCGCGGCGAGGCTCCGAGGCGTCGGCCAGTCGCGCCGCGGCCCGCGCCTCCTCGGCGCACACGCGCACGAATGCGTTGATCTTCGGATTCACTTCCGCGATCCGCGCCAGGTGCGCCTCGACAAGCTCCAAGCTGCCAATGCGTCGCTCGCGAATCGCGGAGGCCATCTCCGCGAGTGACCATCGATGCGGCATTCGACCAGTCTATCGTCACGCCACCTGTACAATGACAAAGGTGCCGACCCTTTCCTTCGCCGACGCGCGGCGCTGCGTACTCGAAACCGTCACCGCCCGCGCGTCCATCGAGGAAACGCCTCTCGAAGCCGCCGCCGGGCGCATCCTCGCCGAGGCCGTCCTTGCCGACCGCGACCTCCCGCCGGTCGACCGCTCCGTCCGCGATGGCTACGCCGTTCGAGCCGCCGACCTTCCCGGATCGCTCGACATCGTCGGGGAGGCGCGCGCTGGCGCGGGTTATTCCGGGGAAGTCGGTCCCGGCCAGTGCATCGAGATTATGACGGGAGCGCCCGTGCCGCGGGGCGCCGACGCCGTCGTCATGATCGAGCACACCGCGCGCGACGGCGCGCGAATGACCACCGATCGCGCCGCGCGCCCCGGCGATTTCATCAACCCCGCCGCCTCCGAGGCCCGCCGCGGCGATACGCTCGTCTGCCCCGGCTCGCGGCTTGAATTCGTGCAGATCGCCGCCGCCGCCACGGCCGGACGTACCACGCTGCGCGTCTACGCGAAACCGCGCGTCGCAATCCTCTCGACCGGCGATGAAGTCATCCCCATCGACGCGACGCCCGGCGACTCCCAGGTGCGCAACTCGAACGCCTGTTCGCTGGCGGTGCAGGCGGCGCGCGCCGGGGGCGTTCCCGAGATTCTTCCGGTCGCGCGCGATGACTATGACGATACACGCCGCCTCATCGAGCGAGGCCTCGCCGCCGATCTGTTGCTGCTCTCCGGCGGCGTCTCCACCGGCAAGTACGACCTGGTCGAGCGGGTCCTCGCCGACCTCGGCGCCGAGTTCTTCTTCGACCGCGTGCTGATTCAACCCGGTCAGCCGCTGGTCTTCGGCCGCGCGCGCGGCAGGTTCTTCTTCGGACTCCCCGGCAATCCCGCGTCGACCATGGTGACCTACGAAGTTCTCGCGCGCGCCGCGCAGGAGCTTCTCGGCGGGCTCCGCGAGCCTGCGATGCCCATCGCTCTCGCGCGTCTCACCCGCGACTTCTCGCACAAGACCGGCCTCACGCGATTCCTCCCCGCGCGGCTCTCCGGCGGCGACGTCACCCCCGTCTCCTGGCAAGGCTCCGGCGACATCCCCGCGCTGGCGCGCGCCAACGCCTTCCTCATCGCCGACCCGGACCGCGCTTCGTGGTCCGCCGGCGACCTGATCGAGGTGCTGCTGGCGTGAAGGGTCCGTTTAAGGGAAAGCTCTCGCATTTCGACGCGGCCGGCGCGCCGCGCATGGTCGACGTTTCGGAAAAGCCGGCAACACGGCGCACGGCCCGCGCCTCGGCCTTCGTCAGAATCCGCGCGAGCGTCCTGCGCCAGCTGCCGCGCAACCCGAAAGGCAACCCGCTGGAGATCGCGCGCATCGCCGGCATCGCCGCGGCCAAGCGCACCGCCGATCTGATCCCGCTCTGCCACCCGCTCCCGCTCACGCACGCCGATGTCGAGGCCAGGGTCGTGCGGGGCGGCGTGCGCATCACGGCTACGGCGGCAACCACCGCGCAGACCGGCGTCGAGATGGAGGCGCTCGCCGCCGCCGCCGTCGCCGCGCTCACCGTCTACGACATGACCAAGGCGCTCGATAAGGGAATCGTCATCGAGGATCTCCGTCTGCTGGAAAAGACCGGCGGCAAGAGCGGAGTGTGGCGAAGTAAATGAGGCGCGCCGTCGTCCTCACCGTCAGCGACTCGTCCTTTCGCGGCCAGCGCGACGACCGCTCCGGTCCCGCCGTCCGCGGCGTTCTCGAGCGCGCCGGATGGAGCGTCGCCCTCGAAGTACTGCCCGACGAGCGCGAGGTCATCGCCCGGCGCCTCGTCGAGCTAGCAGGGTCGGTCGAAGCCATCGTCACCACCGGCGGCACCGGCGTCGCTGCGCGCGATGTCACCCCCGAGGCCACCCGCGACGTCGTCGAGAAGGAAATCCCCGGACTCGCCGAGCGCATGCGCGCCGAGGGCATGAAGAAGACGCCGCTCGCTGCGCTTTCGCGCTCGGTCGCCGGCACGCGCGCGGGCACGCTGATCGTCAATCTTCCGGGGTCGCCGAAAGGCGCGGTGGAATCGCTCGATGCTATCTTGGAGTTGATGCCGCACGTGGCCGATTTGCTCGCCGGGAAGACCGGCCATGAAGAAAGGAAACTCCCGGCGGTCCCCTAGCGTCGGATAATTGATGACCATGCGTGTCCTTAGGCCCCTGTGCGCTTTCTTCACGGCCGTCCAACTGCTGGCCCAGGAACAGCGTCCCATCGTCGTATTGGTCCAGGAGGTCGAGGTGCCCGTCACGGTGACCCGCAACGACGAGCATGTCAACGGCCTCGAGGTGAAGGACTTCGCGCTCTACGACAACGGCAAACTGCAGGACATCAAGCTCGACGTGAGCTTCGTGCCCATCTCGCTGGTCGTCTGCGTGCAGGCCAACTCCAGCGTCGAACCAGTCCTCGACCGCATCAAGACCATCGGGCCGCTGCTCCTAAGCCTGGTCGCCGGCGAGCAGGGCGAAGTGGCCATCATCGCCTTCGACCATCGCATCCGTACGATGCAGGACTTCACCAACGAGCCCGATCTGCTCAAATCCGCGCTTGCCAAGATCAACCCCGGCAGCACCACCAGCGCGCAGATCGACACCATGTTCCAGGCGGCGCGCATGCTGCGGAATCGGCCCAAGGACCGGAGGAAGGTGGTCCTGCTGATCAGCGAGACGACGGACCGCGGCAGCGAGGGCCGCCTGCGCGAGGCGCTGCTCGAAATCCAGATGGCGAACATCCAGGTCTACACCGTGAACATCAATCGCGCCGTGACGACGCTGCTCGGCAAGGCGCAGCCGCCGCGGCCCGATCATGTCCCTCCCGCCGCGCGCGCCCCGCTCCCCGGCGGCGCGCCGCAAACGCCGACCACCACCGCGCAGGCCGGCGGACTCGGCGGCAACTCGGCGAATTTCGTGCCCGTGTTCGTCGAGATCTTCAAGGCCGTGAAGGGAATCTTCGTCGCGAATCCGGCCGAGGTGCTGACGCGCTTCACCGGCGGCAAGGAGTACTCGTTCCTGACGCGCGAGCAGTTGCAGCGCGCGATCTCCGACATCGGCGAGGACCTGCACAGCCAGTACGTGCTGCGCTATAAGCCCAACACCGAGGGCGAGGCGGGATGGCACGAGGTGCGCGTGGTCGTGAATCGGCCAGGCGTCAAGGTCGAGGCACGCAGGGGCTACTGGATGGCGGGTCCCGGGTAACGGCGCAATCGCCAGAACAGTACAGCGCCGGCCAGAAGCGCGCCGCACACGAACCCGACCAGTACGATCCGCGGGCGCGCCGGCGACACCGGCGATTCCGGCACCGCCGCGGAGCGCACCATTTCGATCCCGGCGTCTGCGGTCAGGAAGCTCTTCACTAGGTCGTCGGCTACTTTCCGCGCGACGGATCGGTCCGGGTAACGGAATCCGACTGTGAACGCGGGCGTGCCGCCGGACGCAGTAGAGCGCGTCGTCGAAATGATAATATTTCCCCTCATGTGCCCCACCAGATCGTTCATCGGGCGTTTGCCACGTTCGGATCGGTACAGGCCGTGAGTCGACATCGTACGGACGAGCCGGTCCGTGTCCAGCGTCGAACGAGCCGCGCTCAGGACTCGCTTGTCCCAGTCGACGCCCGCCGCGGACGCTGACAGTCGCAGCACAGCCTGTGAGATGTACTGGTCCGGGATGCTGAACGCGATCGCCCCCGCAACCACAAGACCCAACACCACCGGCGACAGCACCCAAGGCTCGCGCCGCACCCCCGCGATCACCCCGAATCCCATCATCGACCTTCCCCTCTCCACCAGCGCCCCACGAATCAGGTCGAGCAATCCGCGCGCCGACACCCCGCTATCCTCGACCAGGGCCGCCAGTTCGACCCCGTACCGCTTGCGCCACGCCCGCGGATAGAGCCACAGCAGCCAGCGCGCGATCCTCATGCCGTCCGCAGCCTCCGCGTCGCGACCTTGACGATCCGGTCGAGCAGTGCCGCCTGTTCCCGGAGCGCCTCGGCGCCCGCGCGCGTCAGACGATACGGACGCCGCCGCCGGTCGCCCGCCATCGGCGCGATCAGGCCGTCGCGCTCCAGCCGCGAGATCGCTCCGTAGAGCGTCCCCGGTCCCAGGCGCGCTCCCGAGAAGGCCTCGACGTCCTGCATGATGGCGTAGCCGTGCTTGGGCCCGCCCGAGAGGCTCGCCAGCACCAGCAGCAGAGGATCGTCGCTGCGATGAGGTTGTCCGGTATCCATGATTACTACGTACCGCGTACTATTACGCTGTACGTAGTATAGGGTGAGTGGCCGGGCCTGTCAAGAGGTTGAGATGACGATCAGCGGAGTTTTTCCGTCACCGTCACCGGGGCAGACAGTCGAAAACTGATCCTGGTCTCCACGGGCAGCTCAGCCGCCTTGCCGCGCGTCGCCAGCACGCCGCCCGCGCCCGCCGCGCCTCCCGCGCCCGCACCGATGGCCGCACCCTTGCCGCCACCGGCGATCGCGCCGATGGCCGCGCCGATGGCCGCCGCCGCGCCCACCTTGGCGGCGTCGCGCGTGGTCTCCTTCTCGGCGTCCTTGCGGAAGGTCTCCGTCGCCACCACAACCTTCTGCCCGTCCGCGCCCTGGAAGCTCGTCATCTGGATCGCCAGCGACGCCACGCCCTTCACGCGGCCCGACTGCGTCGCCTCCACGATGGTCCCTTCGACGCGCGCGCCACGCTCGGCGATCATCAGCTCGTCGATCACGACAGGCTCGTCGAGCGTCGCCGCGAACGTCTCGCCCGCCTTCATGCGATCGCTCACCAGCGTCTCGGCCAACCGCGCCGGAAACAGCGTCCCGACCGGCAGGGTGACCTTGCGCGGGATCCGCGGCGGAGGCTCGATCCTCACCGGCGGCGCGGGTGGGGTCGCGTTCGATGCGTTATTCGGAGGAGGAGGCAGTGTGGGGGCAGATTCCGATGCCGACGCTCCCGAAGCGGGCGACGATACGGGTGCGGACCCCGCTGTCGAAGTGGGAGCCGCCGCCGGCGCCGACCCCTGCCTCGGAGCCCTTGCCCCGGCCGTGTTCCAGCCCTTCAGGTTCTTCTTCAACTCGGCCGGTGCTGCGGGGGGCGCTTCCGCCACCGGATTGGCCGGCGGCGCGGGAGGAATTCCCGCGGCCGCGTCGGTGGGCGGCGCCTGCTGTTCTACGGGAGCCGGCTCGGCCGGCTTCATCCTGTAATAAACAAACGTTCCCGCGAACAATGCGCCGATAGCGACCGCTGCCAGGTTCTTGCCCATGACACGCCTCCTGTTTCTCTAAACGCGCGCCGCGCGTTTTCCGTTTCCCCCATTGGGCCGATAGAATGGAGAAAGGGGCGCAACCCGCGTCCTCTCTTTATGTTCGCGCAATTCCCCCGTGGATTCGCCATCGGTCGAGTCGCCGTCGCGCCCGCCACCGTGCTCGCGCCCATGGCCGGGGTCACCGACACCGTCTTTCGCCGCACCATCCGCGCGCAGGGCGCCTGCGGACTCCTGATGACCGAGTTCACCAGCTCGCACGGCGTCGCCGCCTCGGCGCGCACCGGCAAGGGCCGCACGCTCCGCTATCTCTACTTCGACCCCGAGGAGCGCCCCATCTCCGCCCAGCTCTTCGGCGCCGATCCCAAGGTGATGGCCGACGCCGCGCGCGTCTGCGAAGACCTCGGCTTCGACATCGTCGACATCAACTTTGGCTGCCCGGTGAAGAAAGTGGTCCGCTGCAACGGCGGCTCCGGCCTCCTGCGCGACCTCCCGCTCGTCGAGCGGCTCCTGCGCGAGGTGCGCTCCGCCATCTCGATTCCGCTGACCGCCAAGTTCCGCGCCGGCTGGAACGACAACGAGCTCGTCCACGTGCGCATGGCGCAGGTGGCCGCCGATTGCGGCGTCGCCGCCGTGGCGCTCCACCCGCGCACGCGCGAGCAGGGCTACACCGGCCGCGCCGACTGGCGCCGCATCGCCGAAGTCAAGGCCGCCGCGACCATCCCCGTCATCGGCAACGGCGACATTCAGTCGCCCGAGGACGCCGTGCGCATGGCCGCCGAGACCGGCTGCGACGCCGTCATGATCGGACGCGCCGCCGCGTCGAATCCCTGGATCTTCCGCCAGATCGACGAGTATGTCCGCACCGGAAGCTACGCCCAGCCCGGCGAGGGCGAGCGCTACGGACTGATGAAGGACTACTTCGCGATGCTTCACGCGCGCGACGAATCGGACGCCCTGGGCAAGATGAAGCAGTTCGCCACCTACTTCACGCACGGCGTGCGCAACGGCTCCCGCCTCCGCGCCGACGTGTATAGGGCGCGCACTCCCGCCGAGGCGCTTGACCTGGTCGACGGCTTCTTCGCGAAAGAACTCGAGGCCGCGCCGGCCGCATGAAATCCGTCCGGTTGATCACCGACGGCGGCTGCATCGGCAACCCCGGACCCGGCGGCTGGGCCTGCATCCTGCGTTACGGGAGCAAGGCGCGCGAGATGTACGGCTGCGAGCCGCAGACGACCAACAATCGCATGGAGCTGACGGCCGCGGTACGCGGCCTGGCGGCGCTCAAGGAAGCCTGCAACGTCGAGGTCGTCACCGATTCCGAGTACCTGCGCCGCGGCATCACCGAGTGGATTCACAAGTGGAAGTCGAATGGCTGGCGCACCGGGGCCAAGGACCCCGTGAAGAATCAGGACCTCTGGCACGAGCTCGACGAGCAAGCCGCGCGCCACTCCATCCGCTGGACCTGGACCAAGGGCCACGCCTCCAACGCCGACAACAATCGCTGCGACGAGCTCGCCAACCGCGCCGCCCGCGAGCAGATCAGCAACGTGCGATGAAGCTCGCGATCTTCGGCGGTACCTTCGACCCCATCCACAGCGCGCACCTGGTGGTCGCGCGTGAGGCCGTCGCCGCCTTCGCCCTGGATCGAGTGCTATTTGTCCCTGCCGCGCGCCCGCCCCACAAATCCGGCCTCACCTCGACCTCGTTCGAGGACCGCTATCGGATGGTCGAGCTGGCGTGCGGCGGCGAGCCGAAGTTCGAGCCCTCGCGCATCGAGGAGGGCGAAGGCCGCAGCTATTCGATCCACACCATCGAGCGCATACGCGCCACCCTGGCCGCCGAAGACCGCCTGTTTTTCCTCATCGGCGCCGACGCCTTTGCCGAAATCGCGACATGGCATCGATGGCGCGACGTAATCGGCGGCGTCGAGTTCATCGTTGTGACGCGCCCCGGCCATCGATACGAGGAGCCGTCCGGCGCGGTCGTGCACCGGCTCGACACCGTCGCGCTGCCCGTGTCGTCGTCGGAGATTCGCCAGCGTCTCGCCGCCGGCGGCCGGACCGAACAGCTTCCCGCGCCCGTGCTGGACTACATCCGCCGCCACCGGCTCTACGGCGGCTGACGCCGGGCACCTGCTCTACGGCGGCTTACGCCGTCCGAGGCCCGTGACCGCGATCGCGGCGATCGCCGCCGTTTCCGCGCGCAGAATGCGCGGCCCGAGCGACGCGGCCCTCCAGCCGGCGCCCGCCGCCCGCGCGCGCTCGCCGTCCGTCCAGCCACCCTCGGGTCCCGTCATCAGCGCGACCGTATCGGCGTCGTCCCGATCGAGCAGAGCGCCGCGCTCGTCCTCATCGAGAAAGTACCGGCTCGCCGCCGCCGTCTCCAGAGCAGCGCCGAATCCGACCGGCTCGCCGATCTCCGGAAGCCGCGCCCGCCGCGACTGCTGGCTCGCCGACCGCGCCACACGCCGCCATCGGTCGAGCCGCTTGCGCGCGCCTTCGGCCAGTCCCTTCTCACTGCGCGCGGCGATCACCGGGACGAAGCGCGCCACCCCCAGCTCGGTGCCTTTCTCGACGACCCACTCGAAGCGGTCGAACTTCATCAGCGAGATCAGCAGCGTCAGACAAAAAGCCTCGGGCGCCGCCGCGATCTCCTCCATCACCCGAAACTCGACCCGTCCCCGCCGCGCCTCGGCGATCTCGGCCAGCCACACGCGCTCGTTGTCGGAAATCTCGACGCGCTGCCCGGGCTCGGCGCGCAGCGTCTCCACCAGATGCCGCGCGTCGTCGCCGGAGAGCTCGGCGCGGCCGCCGGCGACACGATCGACGAAAAAGCGGCGGCGGGCCATGTGGAATACTAAGCATTCATGATCGCCCACCTGCGCGGCACGCTGCTCGAAAAGCACCCCAACCTGGTGATCGTCGAGACCGGCGGAGTGGGCTATGAACTGATGGTGCCGGTGTCGACCTACACGGCGCTGCCGGCTGCGGGCGGCGCGGTGACCCTTCGCGTCCACACGCACGTGCGCGAGGACGTGCTCGCCCTCTACGGCTTCGCGACCGCTGAAGAGAAGGCGCTGTTCGGCAGGCTGATCGCGGTGAGCGGCATCGGGCCGAAGCTGGCCATCACGGTGCTGAGCGGGCTGCCCGCCGCCGATCTGGTCGACGCCATTCGCGCCGGTCAGGTGGAGCGCCTGGTGCGGATTCCAGGGGTCGGCAAGAAGACCGCCGAGCGCATGGTGGTGGAGCTGCGCGACAAGCTCGACCTGGGCGCTCCGCCGCGGGAGGCGGCCGCGGGCGCGGCGCCGTCGATGTCGGCGGTGGAGCAGGACGTGCTGTCGGCGCTGGTGAACCTGGGCTGTCAGCGGGCGATGGCGGAGTCGGCCATCCGCAAGGCGAAGGCGGCGGGCGCTCCGATGGAGTTCGAGCCGCTGTTCCGCCGCGCCATGGAAAACGTGCGATAGCGGCGGCGGGCGGGCCGCGTGCGCGACACTGAAGAGACCATGGAGATTCCGATTTACCAGGTCGACGCTTTCGCGAGCCGCGTCTTCGCCGGAAATCCGGCGGCGGTCTGTCCGCTGGAGTCCTGGCCCGACGACGCCGTCATGCAGTCCATCGCCGCCGAGAACAACCTCGCCGAAACGGCTTTCTTCGTCCGCCGGGGCGACCGCTACGACCTGCGCTGGTTCACACCGACCTTCGAGATCGACCTGTGCGGCCACGCGACACTGGGCTCGGCCTTCGTCATCATGAACTACCTGACGCCGTCGGCGCGCGAGGTCCGCTTCGACACCCGCAGCGGCGAACTGATCGTGCGGCGCGAGGGGGACCTGTATTCCATGGACTTCCCGTCGCGCCCACCCGCGCGATGTGAGCCGCATCCCCGGCTGATTGAGGCGATGGGCGCGCACCCGCTGGAGGTCGCCGCGGCGCGCGACTACTTCCTCGTCTACGCGACCGAAGAGGACGTGCGCGGCCTGCGCCCGGACATGGGGATTTTGTCGACTCTCGACCGCTTCGCGGTAATCGCGACGGCGCCGGGGCGCGAGGTGGATTTTGTGTCGCGCTTCTTCGCGCCCGCCGCCGGGGTGCCGGAGGACCCGGTGACCGGCTCGGCGCACTGCACGCTGATCCCCTATTGGTCGCGGCGGCTGGGGAAGACCAAGCTGGAGGCGCGGCAAGTGTCGGCGCGGGGCGGCGAGTTGTCCTGCGAGGATCGCGGCGATCGCGTGACGATGGCTGGTCGCGCGGCCTTGTTTCTCACGGGGACGATTCGGGTCTAGGCGGCGCCTGGAGGGCCGCTCCAACCGTTATGTCGACGCAGCGGGCGCGGGCGCAGCCACCGGGGGCCGCGCGTACTCCTTCGGCATCACGATCCAGGCCACCAGATAGGCGATGAAGCCCAGTCCGCCGGTGACGATCGCCAGCGTCAGCCACAGCACGCGGACCAGGATCACGTCGACGTCGAGGTATCGCGCGAAGCCGGCGCACACGCCGGCGATCGACTTGTCGTAGACCGGCCGCGTCAGACGCCGCACGCGGGGCGGGGCCGGTGGGACGCCTCCGGAGTGGCTGGTCCCCTTGCCGCAGTGCGCGCAATAGCGGTCCGACTCGTCGAGCTGGAATCCACAAGACGTGCAGAACATAACGCCTCCACCCGGAGATACGCAGCCGCGTCGGGAATGTTCCCGCCCCGTGGGATAATGGGCGCGAGAATACCCATGCGACGCACTCTTCCCGGTCTTTTCGCGATTCTGGCCCTGGCCGCGCAGGCCCCGCCGGGGCCTCCCAAGCCCGACGACGTGGTCGCCATCGTCGGGGGCCGGAAGGTGACCGCCGACGAGGTCAAGCGAATTGTCGCCGGCCTGCCCCCGACCTTAACGCCCAACTACGCCAAGGATCCGGTCGCCTTTCTGGAACAGTACTTCCTCCTGCAAAAGCTCTCCGACGAAGCCACCAAGGCGCAACTCGACAAGGCGCATCCCTACCGCGGGTGGCTGGAGAATCAGCGGACCCAGGTGATGGCCAGCGCGCGGCTGCACCAGGCGGAAAACTCCATGGACGTCAGCGAGGACGAGTTTCAGAAACACATCGCCGAGAATAGGGCGAAATACGAGCGCGCCCGCACCAAGGCGATCTACCTGGCCTTCGCCACAACGCCGCCGCCCGGAAGCAAGGTGATGACCGAGGCCCAGGCCCGGGACCTGGCCGAATCGATCCGCAAGCAGGTGCTGGCCGGAGCGGACTTCGGCGCGCTGGCCAAGAAGCACTCGCAGGACAAACCCACCGCCGAGAAGAACGGCGACTACATGCCGATTCGCGCCACGGATACGAACATCCCGGATACTGTCCGCAAGGCGATCTTCGCGTTGAAGCAGGGGGAAATCACCCCCGCGATCCGGCTGCAGAACGGTTACTACCTGTTCCGCCTCGAAGAGCGCACCATGCCCAGGCTCGACGAGCTTCGGCAGGAAGCCACCGCCGACATCCGCCGCCTCAAGTTCGACCAGTGGTTCCAGGGCGTCCGGAAATCGGTCGGCGTGAAGGTCGACAATCCCGTGGCGCTCAAGCAGCTCGCCCAGTAATGACGACCGATCTCGCCGCGCTCGCCGGCCGCGAGCCGATCGAAGTCCGCTTTGTCCCGTCGCCCCGGGCCCACCGGGGACGGCTGCATATGCACTCGCCGCGAGGCGCCGAGATCCACGCGGCGACCTTCGTCCGCAGGCGGCTCATGGTGCTCGACGAGCAGCTCATCGCCGAGCCGCCGGAGCTGGCGCGCATCGTCGTCCACGAGCTGTTTCATTTCGTGTGGCCGAAGCTGGGCAACGCGCGGCGGCGATCCTTCGAGGAGGTGCTCGCGGGCGAGTTGCGAGGAAGAGCGCGCGGCGAGCTGGGCTGGTCGTCGGAGTCGATCAAGGCGGCCCTCGACGGCGCCGACGTCGCGGGACGCTCGCGCCGCTGGCGCGAATACGCCTGCGAGAGCTTCTGCGACACCGCTGCCTGGCTGTTCGGCGGCCTGTCGCGTCACGAGGAATTCACGCTGGCGGGCCGCTGGCGCATCCATCGGCGGCGGTGGTTCGAGTCGCTGCTCGGCTCGCGGCCCGCGGCTATAATGGGGGAGGAGTAACCTTGCTTCCGCGCCTCGCCACCATCGCCGCGATTCTCGCCTTCGGCCTGCTCGCGTGCGGCTCGTCGCCGACCGCCGCCGTCAAGAAGGCGTCCGTCAAGGCGGCTAAGGAGCGCAAGACCGCGCCGGTGTTCTCGCTCAAGGACGTCGACGGCAAGGACGTGAGCCTGGGCGATTTCAAAGGCAAGGTCGTGCTGGTGAATTTCTGGGCGACCTGGTGCGGTCCCTGCAAGATCGAGATCCCTTGGTTCATGGAGTTCGAGCAGAAGTACAAGGACCAGGGCTTCGCGGTGCTGGGCGTCTCGCTCGACGAGGACGGCTGGGACGCCGTGAAGCCCTACATCGCGCGGCACAAGATCAACTACCGGGTGATGGTCGACACCACCGAGACGGTCAGCAAGCTGTACGGGCCGTTCGCCGGCCCGCCGTCGCCAGACGAGCCCGAACCGGTGATCGCCTCGCTGCCGACATCATTTCTGATCGACCGCTCCGGACGCGTGGCCTCGGTGCACGTCGGCCTGGTGAGCAAATCGAATTACGTACATGACATTACCGCGCTCCTGGAAGACCGTGCTGACAGCCGTCGCGCTGCTGGCGCCGCTGTCGCCCGCGCAGACTAGTCCAGTGCTCTCGGTGGCGCCGCCGCCGAAGCTGGCGGTGCGCCGCGGCGAGACGGTCGCGGTACCGCTCCGGGTCGAGTTGCACGCCGACTACCACGTCAACAGCCACACGCCGTCGGACGAGTACCTGATCCCGTTACGGCTGACCTGGGACGCGCAGGGGCTGGAGGTCGCAGGCGTCGAGTTCCCCAAGCCGAAGCTGGAAAAGTACGGCTTCTCCGAGAGGCCCCTTTCGGTGTTCACCGGCGATTTCGAGGTGACGACGCGATTCCGGGTTCCCGCCGCCGCGCCGCCCGGTCCGCGCACGATGGCCGGGAAGCTGCGGTATCAGGCCTGCAATCAGACGATGTGTCTGCCGCCCCGCACGCTCGAAGTGAAATTGCCGGTCGAGATTCGGTAATCCATCGAAACGGCGCTCGGGTTACCATAGGCGAAGGCGGCAACGGATGATCGGCTCCGAACGTATCGTAAAGACGCCGGGAGTGTGCGGTGGCAGGGCGCGCGTCGCCGGCCACCGGGTGCGGGTACAGGACATCGTGATCGGGTACGAGCATCATGGCATGACTCCGGATGAGATTGTCTCTCACATCCCCACGATCACTCTCGCCGACGTGCACATCGCGCTCGCCTACTATTTCGACCACGTCCAAGAGATACAGAAGGAGATGCGGGCGGATGACGCCTACATGGAGGAGTTTCGCCGGAGCCACCCGTCGTTGCTGGATACGAGACTGAGCCAGGAGCCGGTGAAAGAGGCATCCTGACAGGTGTCGCTCCTCTTTCATCTGGATGAGCACATTCCAACGGCCCTTGCGGAGGCCCTACGCGCTCGCGGCATTGACGTATCCACCACACAGCATGCCGGTCTGTTGGGCGCCGACGATCGCGCCCACCTTGCTTTCGCAGCGAAATCGGGGCGCGTGTTGGTGACATAGGATGTGGACTTCCCGCGCCTGCACGCGGAAGGCGCTGCTCATTCCGGCATTGTCTACTGGCATGCGAGGGCGCAGTCTCGGAGAGGCGCTACGACGTCTCATACTGATGCATGCGGCGTTGTCGCCCGAAGAGATGAGGAATAGAGTCGAGTATCTTTAGATGTGAAGTTGCTCCCGGGCATGTAGAGGCTTCACATGGCGGATGACGCAAAGATCGGGACCGCGTGGCGGGATGACGAACTCGATGCGATCGTCGGCGACTATTTCGAGATGCTCGAAGCCGACCCGCGCGGACGCCCTTCTTCGTTACGCGCAACGAACACGCGCTCGCGGCGGAGCGCCCAGCCGATTGGTGCGTTTATCGGGTTCACCTCTTCGCGACCGAGCCTCGGGTTTTCAGCATCGATCCTCCGCTCGTCCGCGCCGTGAATCTCCAGCCGGAGATCTGGCGCGCGTCCTTCTATCGCGACGCCGACAGGATGCGCGACGGGTAGCCGCTCTGCCGCACCGTCCTGTCGCTCAGGATGCGGAAGTCGCTGCGCTCCATCATGGCGGGAACCGACCGCTCGATCGTCCTGCCCCAGAAGGCCGGTGCGACGCTGCCCACCGCGTAGTAGATCCGGTTGAACACCTCGGCGTTGCCGCCGATGCACACCAGCGTGAGCCGGCCGCCGGGCCGCAGAACGCGGCGGAATTCATCGAGTACCTGCACGACGTCCTCGGTCGCCAGCAGCTCGAGCAGATAGCAACTGATCAGCGCGTCGAAGGAGCCGTCGCGGAAGGGAAGCCGGCGCGCGTCTACGGCCTGGCAATGCGTCCAGGCGCCCGGAAACTCGCGGCGCGCCCGGCGCTGGGTGTGCGCCGCCATCTTCGGCGAAAGATCGAGACCCACGGTGCGGCCGCCCCGGTTCAGCTTCACCAGCTTTTGAAACATCTCGCCCGATCCGGTGGCCACCTCCAGCACCCGCATCCCGTCGCGAATGCCCGACACTTCCAGGGCGTGCCGGTGCGCGCGCCGATGGAAGAAGTAGGTTGAAAGCGGATAGACGCCGGCTAAGAAGTCGTAGACCTGGCGGGTCTGCCTGGCGATAGTGCGGTGGTTGCGCCCGTTGCGCAAGTCCAGCACCGTCAGGTGACCGTTTCCGAATGGCTGCTTGATTTTTTCGATCAGGGTCTGCTGGCCGTTTGCTGTCATGAAGGGTTCTGTTTCCCGCTGAAGTTTCAGGACGCCTCGGCCAGGCTCGGTTCGAGCAAGGGAATCTCGATACCCGTTCTGGTACCCCCGCCGGGCTTGCTGTCGATCCACATCTTGTAGTCGCTTCCGAATAGCACTTTCAGACGCTCGTTTACGTTGTTCACGCCGATCCCCTGCTCGAAAAGCCGGGCCAGGCGGGCCTCGGAGATCCCGACGCCGTCGTCTTCCACCAAAAGGTGCAGTCTACCACTAATGACGCGGCTCTGGAGGCGGATTGTTCCGCCTTCCAGCTTGCTGGCGATCCCGTGCTTGAGGGAATTCTCGACCAAGGGCTGCAACAGCATGCTGGGGACCTGCAAATCCAGGGTCTCCGGCTCGATCTCGCGCTCGAAGCGGAGTTTGTCGCCGAAGCGGGCCTGCTCGATGGACAGGTAGTCGTCGATGAAGCCCAGCTCTTCGCGCAGGCTGGTGTAATTATCGTGCTTGCGGAGCAGCTTGCGCAGGATCCCAGCCAGTTTGCCGACGACAGTGCGGGCCTGGTCCGGGTTGGTGCGCACCAGCGAGGAGACGGTATTCAGCGTGTTGAACAGGAAGTGGGGGTTGATCTGCGCGGTCAGTGCGTTCAGCCGCGCCTCGTTGAGGAGACGCTGCTGCGCCTCCAACTGCTGCTCCACGCGGGCGTGGTTCCAGATCTTCAGCGGCAGCGTGACCGAGAACACCGTGGTCGCGAAGATCGCCAGTATATCCAGCGGATGAGCCCCCGGCTCGCCCGGATATAGTGTGAACACCAGATTGCCGCCGATCCGGCCGGCGCCGAATCGAAGCGCCTCGGCCGAAACGATGGCCAGCAGGAAGCACAGGTGGAAGAGGGCGCGCTTGTGATCGCCGCGTTGGCGGATGACCCGCCACAGGCTGAGATCGGGAAACGGCGGCGTCCGCCAGATCTCCTCCGGACCGGGGGCCGAGTCGCGCAGGAGCGCGCCAAGCACGCCGACGCCCGCAAACAACGGCATCGCCAGAAACTCGCCGTTGAGCATCGCCGGAATCGAGATCAGAACGCCCGCCACCAGGCCGGTTACATATCCGCCCAGCGCGCCGGCGACAAAGCTGCCCTCCATCCCCAGATCAACCGCCCGATAGGTGCGCGTAATGACGCGAGTGCCGACACCCGCTCCGTATATGGTCGCCAAGCTGAAGGCCAGCATGAGCCGCTGGTGCAACGTGCGCTCCTCGCGCAGCAGGGTCCGGCGGAAAATGCCCGCGCGTGCCAGGATGCTTGCCAGCGCGGCGGCCACGGCCAGCTTGAGCAGGGGTGTGACGAGCTGCTGCTCCATGCGTGAGCCCACGGCGTTCGGCCCGCGGCGGGCTGCGAATATTATAATGTGGCCTTGAATTCCCCCGCCGCTCCCGCCGTGCAAAAGGTCGCCGAGGCCGGGTTTCCGACACGCTTCGGCGACTTCCGGATTTTCGGCTTCGACGGGCAGCGGGAGGAGGCCGTCGTCCTCGTCATGGGCGAACTGGCCGGTCCGCCGCCGTTGGTTCGCATCCACTCGCAGTGCCTCACCGGCGATGTCTTTCACAGCCTGCGATGCGACTGCCGCAGTCAGCTCGAGCTGGCGCTGGAGCTTATCGCCTCTGAGGGACGGGGCCTGCTGATCTACGAACACCAGGAGGGACGCGGCATCGGGCTGATGAACAAACTGCGCGCCTACCAGCTTCAGGACGAGGGCGCCGACACCGTCGAGGCCAACGAGCGGCTGGGCTTCGACGCCGATCTCCGGAGCTACGCCCTGCCCGGCGAGATTCTCCGCTACTTCGGGGTGGCGGCGGTGCGGCTACTTTCGAACAACCCCGACAAGATTCGCGCGCTGGAGGCCGCGGGCGTGCGCGTCGCCGAGCGCATTCCCTGCCAGCCGGCGCAACCGGGTTCCACCGCCGACTACCTGCGTACGAAGAAGGAGAAGCTGGGACACCTGCTGGACGGACTGTGACCGGCGCTCCGACTGACAACTAGCCTGTGACTTCTCTCCCGGCCTGGAGTGGAAGGCCTTCTAAG
>CAZEVY010000007.1:0-21043 GCA_964515555.1 uncultured Solibacteraceae bacterium
GGCAACCAGCGCGTGCGCGTGGTGCAGGCGGGCGCCGGACCCTCCATCATCCTCTCGCAGAAGGGGCTCACCTTCCGATCCGTCGCCGCCGCGGCCGCGCCGCCGACGCAAACCTTCACCGTCGTCAACGGCGGACAGGGACCGCTGAACTTCGGAGTCTTCACCAGCACGACGACTGGGGGCAACTGGCTCTCGGCTGCGCCGGCCACGGGTTCCGCGGCCTCGGGCGGCGCGGGCATCCCCGTCACCGTCTCAGTCAACGCCGCCGGACTCACGGCGGGCGACTACTACGGCCAGGTCGAGGTGCGGGCGGCGACCGCGGCCAACTCGCCGCAGTTCATCACCGTCGTGTTGAATGTACTGGGCGCGGGTGGGAACGCAGGTGTCGGCGCCTCGCCGAGCGGACTGCTGTTCACCGCGGCGCCGGGTGGCGCCAATCCCGCCGACCAATCCCTCACGCTCTTCAACTTCTCGCCGCGCAACGTCGCTTACGGGGCATCGGCCTCCTTCGGCGACGGCCGCGCGTGGTTCGCCTTGCAGCCGGCCAACGGCAACGTCCTCGCCGGACAGACGACGGCCGTGCGCGTCGTGCCCAATATCGCCGGATTCGCGGCGGGAATCTACACCGCCGACATCACGATCGCATTCTCCGACAACTCGATCGGCCGCGTGCAGTTGCTGCTCGTGGTCGCGCCCGCGGTGGGTGCGACCGCAGCGAAGGGCCGTGCCGCCGACGGCTGCACGCCGTCGCGCCTGGCGCTGCTGGCGACCTCGATCGGCAACGGCTTCGCCGCCACCACGGGCCTGCCGACACCGCTCGATGTGCGCGTGGTCGACAACTGCGGCGATCCGGTGACGCGCGGCGCGGTCACCGCATCGTTCTCCAACGGCGATGCTTCGATCGCGCTCACGGGCCTGCGCGACGGGCGCTGGAGCGCCACCTGGCTGGCGCGCAACGCGCCGGGCGCACCGGTGACCATCACGTTCGACGCGCGCCTGGACGCGCTGACCGGGTCGGCGCAGGTGGGCGGGTCCTTGCAGGCGAACGCGAATCCGCCGCCGGAGGTGGCCGCCGGAGGCGTGCTGCACGCCGCCAGCTTCCAGCTTCAGGCGCCGCTGGCGCTGGGGAATCTGGTCTCGATTTTCGGATCGGCGCTGGCGCAGGGGGACGCCCCGGCGCCGTCGCTTCCTTTGCCGACGCAGTTGGCCGGCGCGGTCGCGGTGCTGGCCGGAAGGCCGCTGCCGCTGGTGTTCGCCAGTCCCGGACAGATCAACGCCATGGTGCCCTACGACATTCCGGTGGACGCCACGCACCAGTTGATCGTGCGGCGCGGGACGACGATCTCGGTGCCGGAGCCGGTGGGCGTGCGGGCGTCGCAGGCGGGCGTGTTCACCAAGGACCAGACGGGGGTGGGCGTCGGCATCGTGGTGGTGTATTATTCCGACGGCTCGTTCGCGGTGGTGGGGCCCGAGAGTCCGCTGAAGGCGGGCGACGTGATCGTGATCTACTGCACGGGACTCGGCGACGTGGAGCCGCGCGCCATCGCCGGCGTGGCGACGCCGTTCAACGAGCTGTCGCGGGTGACGGCGCCGGTGACGGTGCGCATCGGCGGCATCCAGGCGCGGGTCGACTTCGCGGGTCTGACGCCGGGGTTCACGGGGCTGTACCAGATCAACTCGGTGGTGCCAGCGGGCGTGCCTGTCGGCGACGAAGTGCCGCTGGTGCTGACGCAGTCGGGCCGCGAGAGCCCGCCGGTCAAGTTGGTAATTCGGTGACGCTTGCGGTTCTCCTGATTCTCGCGGCGCAGCCGGCCGGACTGCGTCCGGAGACGGTCGCTATGGCGGAGCGCTTGAAGGCGCTGCGAACGAAACCGGGAATGGGCGACCCATCGCGCGAGGACAGGGCGATGGTGCTGCGCTGGCTCGATTCGATGGTGCTGTCGGGCGCCACCGCGCGCGAGATGCAGGACGAGCTGGCACGCGCCGAACTGCTCGACCGGCGGCCGGCCGGCGGGACCGAGGCGCCGTATTCGAGCTTCACCGGATTCGTAAGTGCGCCCACGGTGCGGCCCTTGAAGGATGCGGCCGAATTCATCGAAGCCCGCATCGGTGTCGGCATGACGTGCGGATACGACGAGACGGTGGCGGTGTATCGTCAGAAGCCGCTCCGGCGGCTCGCAGTGGCGTATCACGAGGGCGAGCGCATTGACGTTCCCTGGGTGTACAGAACGGTGATGGCAGGCCCGGGCGACCGGCGCGGGCGCCGCCTCGTGGCGATCGCCGGCTACTCGGCGTGGTGCACGAGCACGATGATTGGCCTAAACCTTCGCGTCCTTTCGATTCACGGAAACGAGGCGCGAACGCTCCTGAATCGAGACGTCGACGCCCGCCGCTTCGACGAGCCAGTGGTGACCGCGCAGGTCGGCGTCGGCACGGTCGAATTTCGCTACGTTGCGAATATGAGCGACGGTGATTTCTTGCACCGTCCCGGCGTGGCACGGTTTACGCTCTCCGGCGGCGTGATGACACGAGCCGCCCCTGTCGCCCTCACGCGCGCCGGCTTCATCGACGAGTGGCTGAAGATGGACGCCGCCGATGCCGCGCGCTGGAGCGCGCCCGCCGCGATGAAGCACCACGCTGGGCTGTCTGCACGCAAATCCGCATTCACCTTCGAGAGCGCGGCGCTCTGCCCGGAGAATCCGCGCACATGGCAAGTCGTCCTCAAGTACCACGGCTCTGAGGATCGGCACGCATTCGTGATGAGGGAATCGGGCGCCGCGAAAATGCACATGCTCGACGTGCTTACTCCGCCGCGCGGCGGGTGCCGAAACGAGGACATTACTGCGCTCGTGGCGAAACTGTAGAGGCCAGGCCGCCGCATCGCCTCTGATACGCTGTCTATTCCGATGAGCCTCCTCGCCGCCGACAACCTCGCCAAGCACTTCGCCGGCGTCCGCGCCGTCGACGGCGTCAGCCTCGCGCTCGACGCCGGGGAAATCGCCGGGCTCCTCGGACCCAACGGCGCCGGCAAGACCACCATGCTCCGCATGCTCGCCGGCATCCTGCCGCCGACCTCCGGACGAGTCCTGATCCACGGCGCCGACATGGCCGCCGATCCGCTCGCCGCCAAGCAGCGCATCGGCTTCCTCTCGGGCGACACGCAGCTCTACCAGCGCCTCACGCCGCGCGAGGTGCTGGAGTACTTCGGCCGCCTCTACTCGATGCCCGCCGGGCGCCTGCGCGGGCGCATCGACCAGCTCGTCGACGAACTCGAAATGTCGGCGTTCGCCGCGCGCCCCTGCCGCACGCTCTCCTCGGGGCAGAAGCAGCGCGCCAACATCGCGCGCGCGTTCCTGCACGAGCCCGACATCCTCATCCTCGACGAGCCGACCACCGCGCTCGACGTCATCTCCGGGCAGTTCATCATCCAGGCCATCCGCCGCCAGAAGGCCGCCGGACGCGCCGTGCTTTTCTCGACGCACATCATGGGCGAAGCCGAGTACCTCTGTGACCGCATCGTGCTGCTGCACGAGGGCCGCGTACTCGACCAGGGCCCGCTCGCCGATCTGCTCGCGCGATCCGGCCGCGAGAATCTCACCGACGCCTTTCTGCACTACGTCGGCGCCTCGGCGGAGGCCGCATGAGACTCTCGATCGTCTGGACCATCCTCCGCAAGGAGATCGTCGACTCGCTGCGCGACCGCCGCACGCTCATCATGATGGTCGGGCTGCCGGTCCTGCTCTATCCGCTGATCATGATCGGCGCCGCCAAGGTGATGGAGTCGCAGCGCGAGGCGCAGCAGGCGCGGACCGCCAAGGTGGGCGTCTGGGGCGCGATGCCGGAGGGCTTCGCCGAGCGGCTCGCGAAGGCCGGCAAGATCGACCTGAGGCAGGGGGCGGGCCTCTCCGGCGTCGTGCGCGGTGACTTCGAGGCCGGCCGCATCGCAGCGCCGAAGCCGGGAGCGAAGCCCGCCGAGACGGCGCTCACCGCGGCCGCGCGCAAGGAGATCCTCGACCGCCGCCTCGACGTGGTGATCGTACTGTGGCCCGGATTCGCCGACGCGGCGCGCGCGGGACAGCTCGGCCAGGTCAGCCTGATGTTCGACTCCGTGCGGCAGGATTCGCGCGCGGCTCGCGAGCGCGTCGAGAGCGCCATCGAGGCCTGGCGCAAGGACCTGGTCGCCGAACGCGTCAAGCAGCGCGGCCTCGACCCCGGCTTCGCCACCGCGGTGCGGGTGGTCGCCGAGAACGTCGCGCGCGAGGAGCGGCGCAGCGGCATGGTGCTCGGCATGATCCTCGGCATGCTGCCGATTTTCATCTCGGCGATCGCCGGATTCTACGCCGCCATCGACCTCACCGCCGGCGAAAAAGAGCGCGGCACCATGCAGACGCTGCTGTGCGCGCCGGTCAGCTCCGGCGAGATGATAACCGGCAAGTTTCTCGCCGTGTGCGCGATTTCGCTGGTCGCCAGCCTCGCCAACGTACTCAGCATGGCCGCGGCCATGGGCCGCATGACGGCCGGACAGCTTGAAATCAAGCTGACGGCCTCGGCGCTCGCGCTGTGTTTCCTGATGCTGCTGCCGGTGTGCGCCACCACCAGCGCGCTGTTCCTGGCCGTCGCCGCCTTCGCGCGCGATTTCAAGGACGGGCAGAATTACCTGACGCCCGCGCTGCTGGTGCTGCTGTTGCCGCTGTACACCGCCGCGATGCCGTTCGTCGAGCTGAATCCGTGGACGGCGTTCATTCCGTTCGTCAACATCGCGCTGCTGATCAAGGGGCTCTTCCTCGCCGAGGCCAAGGCCGACGTCGTCTTTCTGACGCTGCTCTCCTCGACGGCCTACGCGATGCTGGCGATCCAGTTCGCCGGCGCCGTGTTCCAGCGCGAGACGGTGCTGCTCGGCGGCGGATCGTTCAAGTCGATGTTCAAGATCGACCGCCGCAGGCGCGCCACGCCGACCCCCGATATGTCGCTGCTCGCCTTCGCCCTGATGCTGATCGCCGGATTCTACGGAAGTCTGGCGCTGCGACAGGCGGGTCTCACGACGATGATGCTCGTGATGCAACTGGGCTTCATCCTGACCCCGGCCCTGGCGCTGGCGGCGCTCTTCGGATTTTCGTGGCGGGAGACCTTCGCGCTGCGCACGCCGACGTTGCGCGCTGTCGCCGGAAGCCTGCTCGCTGGCGCGTCGGGGTGGGCGGTGGCGTCGGCGTCCATCCGCCTGCTGCCGCCGCCGCAATCGTTCGTCGAGGCGATCAGGAAAGTACTGATGCTCGACGACCCGTCGGTTCCAATGTGGCTGGTGTGGGCGGTAGTCGCGGTGATGCCGGCGATCTGCGAAGAGCTGTTCTTCCGGGGATTCGTGATGAACGGACTGCGCGACTGGGGCAAGTGGTGGGCGCTCGGTGTGAGTTCGGTGCTCTTTGGTCTCGCACACGCCTCGATCTACCGCTTCCTGCCGACGGCGCTGCTCGGCCTGCTGATCGGCTACACGGTGTGGAAGACGGGATCGATCTTCTGCGGCATGATCATCCACGCCGCCAACAACGGCATCGCCACGGCCATTGCGAAGATCGAGCCCGTCTCGCGCGCGCTCGACGCCGAGCGCATGACGTTCCTGCCGTTGCAGTACTCGCTGGCCGGGGCGGTGGTGCTGGCGATCGCACTGCTGCTCATCTCCGGAGCGCGGCCGCGAACTCCGCAGGGCAGCCCTTCGGGCTAGTCACGCGGTCCCCGGCGCGGGTCACTCGGGAATCTCCTCGATGATGGCGTCGATGGTGAGGGGCGCGTTGCCCTCCAGCCGGTTGTTGACGAAAATGTAGGCCGGTTTGCGCGTCCTGCGGGCGTGCGCGATCAGGCCGCGAATCGCTTCGCGCGCCGCCGGATTCGGGTCGCGGATCTCGCGGTAGGGCTGGAAATACTGGACCGCCTGCTCGTAACTGCGGCCCTGGCGCAACAGCGCGCGGACGACGGTGAAATCGGCGGTGTGAGCCGCGTCGATGGCCGCCTGCGCGGCGAGTTCGGGCATGCGCGCCCAGGCGCTGAAGACGTGCGCCACGCCGCGCGCGCGCAGTGCGTCGAAGTACTCCGGCGCTAGGAATCCGGGGTTGCGGATTTCGGCTGCGTAACGGAATCCTCCGGGGAGCGCTGCGAAGAACCCGTCGAGCGCCGCGGCGAATTCGGCCGGGTCCGCGAAGACGCCGCGAGGCAACGTCCCGAACTCGAAGATGAGCGCGGCGACCCGGTCGCGGTACGGCTCCAGAGGCGCGAGGAACATCTCCACGAACATCCGGGCGTCGAGAAAGGCGGGGTTCTCCTGGCCGGCGCGCGCGCCGTAGCGCGCATGCGGCGGGAACGCCTTCACGGTGATCTCCTCGGGGACTTTCAGTGCGAAGCGCAGAGTCGGGGGCGCCGACGAGAACAGTTTCGCCCAGAACTGCGCGGTCGGGAACTGGTAGAAAGAGAAGTCGCCGCAGACGATCGGAAACGTCTCGGCGTATTCGGCCAGGCAGGTTTCGGCGAAGGCGCGCTCGGAGAAGCGACCGCGGACGCGATAGCGGGAGTCGCTGTAAATCTGGCCGATCCAGCCCTCATATTTCCACGAGCTCGTGCCGATAAACACGTCCGCGGCGGCGAGTTTTCGCAGCGCCGGGGCGAGTCTCTCGCGCAGGGGCATGGGCTCGTCGAACAGCGACAGGTTCGACACGCCGTAGTGTAACGCGCGGCATGCTATGCTTACGGCATTCGAGGAGGCCGCATGCTCACACGCCGCGATTTCGCGCACAGGGCCGGTATTATGGCCGCGACGGTTTCCGCCTGGACCGAGGCCGCGCTGGCGCAGCGCGCCGCCGTCGGCGGGCAAGCGCCGAAGGACACCGTCTGGCTGAACGCCAACGAGAATCCTGACGGTCCTCCGGCGGCGGCTCTGGAAGCGGCCATCGCGATGATGCCGAAGGCGGGGCGTTACGGCTACCAGCAGTTCCGCGACATCTACGCCGAGATCGCGCGCAGCGAAGGGCTGAGCGCCGACCACGTAGTGGTGGGCGCGGGGTCGAGCGAAATACTGCACTGCGCCATCGACGCCTTCACGGGACCGGATCGCGCGCTCATCAGCATGGAGCCGACCTACGAGATGCCCGCGGGACTGGCGCGCTTCAAGGGACACAAAGTCGTGCGCGTGCCGCTGAACGATCACTACGCGGCCGACGTGAAGCTGCTGGTGGAGGAAGCGGGCAAGGCCGGCGGCGGCCTGATCTTCATCTGCAATCCGAACAATCCGACGTCGGCGGTGACGCCGAAGAAGGACATCGAGTGGCTGGTGGCGAACCTGCCGCCCAACACGATCGCGCTGATCGACGAGGCCTACATTCACCTTTCGGACGCGCCGGAGTTGGAGAGCGCCATCAAGTACGTCAAGCAGGGCAAGAACGTCGTGGTGTCGCGCACGTTCTCGAAGATCTACGGCATGGCCGGACTGCGAGTGGGCTTCAGTTGCGCCACGCCCGAGCTGACGCGCCAGATGGAGCCGTACCGCAACAACGTGATCTCGATCGTCAGCGCGCACGCGACGCTGGCGGCCCTGGCGGACTCGAAGGTGGTGCCCGAGCGCCGGGCGAAGATCGGCAAGGTGCGCTCGGATCTGTGCGCGTGGCTCCGGCAGAAGAACGTGAAGTACATCGAGCCGCACGCCAACTTCATCATGATCGAGACCGGCAAGGACGCCCGCTCGATGCAGCGCGAAATGCTCACGCGCGGGGTCGCCGTGGGCCGCGCCTTCCCGCCTCTCGACAAGATGATGCGCGTCTCGATCGGGACCGCGGAGGACATGGACAAGTTCCGCCGCGTGTTCTGGGAAGTCATGAGCGCTTAGCCGGCCGTCATCGACAGTCGGGAGATTCCCGCGACGCGAGTTCATCGCCATGCGGCAATGCGTTATTCTCAAGGTATGGGTGACCCGCGGATTGACCCGTTTCGTTCGACTGAGACGCCCGTCGAAGTCGACGCCCCAACCGCCGCGGCGATTCAGGCTGGTATCGATGCGGCGGCCGAAGGCCGAACAGTGCCCGGCGAGGAAGTTCGTGAGCTCGTCCGCCAGTGGATTTCCAAGTCGTCTACACCGAGCCGGCGTTAGCGGACCTCGAAGAAATCATCTCCTGGTCGCGTGAGCGGCATCCCGGGACCACCGATCACTTCGGAACTTCGTTGCTCAATCACGTTGATCTTCTCAAGGTGTTTCCTCACCTCGGCGTCCCAGTGGCAGGGTTCCCGGGGGTCAGAATACTGCATCACTCGCCCCTTCGCGTATACTATCGGGTCTTGCCGGACCTGCGGCGCGTCGAAGTGTTGCACTTCTGGCACGCCGCCAAGCAGCCCCCGAAACTCTGAGCTCCTACCGTTGAAAGTTCGGGTACCGGGGACGTTTCGGCTTCGGCGGTGGATTCCGTTCCAACTCCGCAAGCACCACCTCGACCGCCTTCTCCAGTTGCGGGTCGCGACCCTGCCGCACCAGCTTCGGGTCCTGCTCCACCTCGATATCCGGCGCCACCCCGATGTTCTCCACGTCCCACTCGCCCGAGGGGTTCCACACCAGCGCGCTCGGCACCGTCATAACGCCGCCGTCGATCAGCTCGGGCGACCCCGTCATGCCGATCACGCCGCCCCATGTGCGCTTGCCGATCAGCTTCCCTACCCCGGCGCGGCGAAAGTACCACGGCATGAGATCGCCGCCCGACCCCGCGAATTCGTTGATGATCATCACCTTCGGCCCGTAGATCGCCCCTTGGGGTTGCGCGAAGTCGGCCCCGGCGCGTGGCGTGACCACGCTCATCAGCGGGCGCTTGAGGTGCTCGACGATGTCGGTGGCGAGTTGGCCGCCGTGGTTGAAGCGGTCGTCGATGATGGCCGCTTCTTTGCCGACCTGCGCGTAGAAGTAGCGGTTGAAGCTGGTGAATCCGCCCGACGAAGTGTCGGGCATGTGCACGTAGGCGACGCGGCCGCCAGTCATGCGGTCGACCTTTCGGCGATTGTCCTCGATCCAGGCGAGGTGCCGCAGCCGCGTCTCGTCGGCCACGGGGATGACCGTCACGTCGCGCGCGCCCGCGCCCGCCGGATCGGCGCCGACCCGGAGCAAGGCTGCCTTGCCGGCGGCGCCTTCGAAGAAGCTGTAGATGTTGTCGCCCGCGCGCAGGTCGCGGCCGTTCACCGCCAGCAGGTACTCGCCGGCCTCGACGTGGACGCCCGGCTGCGTGAGCGGAGCCTTCAGGTCGGGGTTCCAGTTCTCGCCGTCGTAGACGCGAGTGAAGCGGTAGCGGCCGTTTTCGATGCGGTAATCGGCGCCGAGGAGTCCGGTGCGGACTTTCTTCGCCTCGGGCGCGTCGCCGCCGCCGACAAAGACATGTCCGGCGGAAAGCTGGCCGAGCATCTCGGCGAACAGATAGTTCAGATCGCGCCGCGAGCCGAGGTTCTTCGCGAAGCGTTCGTAACGCTCTTCGGCGGCGCGCAGGTCGAGGCCGTGGTAATTGGTGTCGTAGAAGAAATCGCGCTGGAGACGCCAGGCCTCGCGGTACATCTGCATCCATTCGGCGCGCGGGTCGACACGCACTTCGATGGAGTCGAGGGCGAGCGGCGCCGGGCTGGGCGGCGGCGGTGGCGGAGTCGCGGGCGCGGTCTCCGGCATCGGACCGAGCGAGGCGATGTACCAGCGGTCGCCCTGGCGGTAGAGCATCTTCTCGCCCTGGTGCGACATTTCGAAGGCCAGCAGGCCGGTGAGCGCGACATCGGCGCGGCGCTTGGCGAGGTCGAAGCGATGCACGGTAGCCGTGCGCGGCTGGCCGGGAGCCGGGTCGGGCGCCTCGATCGCCAGGAGCGTGCCCGCCTTGCCCACTTGCAGCCCTTCGTAGCGCCGCGGCGGCATCGGCAGGGCGAGGATTCTCTGGCCGATGCGTTCCAGGTCGATCTTCACGTCCGGCGGCTTGCCGGCGGGAACGGGTTTCTCGTCCTTCTTCTCCTCGCCTGGCTTCTCCTCGTCGCTCTGCGGCGCGAGCGGCGACGCCTGGCCGCGCGCCAGCACCACGACGTAGATGCTGCGCGTCACCGTGTGCGCGCGGCTGAGAATGTCGGGCTGCATGGCGGGGCCGGCGTCTGTGCTGGCGGCGAAGTAGAGGTGCTTGCCGTCCTTGTCGAAGACGGGCAGACGAGCCTCGGACATGCCGTCTGTGACCTGCGTGGATTCGGCGTCCGCCAACGAGTAGAGGTGGATCGCGCTCATGTGACTGGCGAGCTGTTTGGCGTACGCCAGCCATCGGCTGTCGGGCGACCACACCGGCGCCAGTTCGCGCCCGGAGAGCCGGTTGTCGCGATCGACCAGCACCGGCTTCTTCCCTTCGACGTCGACATACCAGATACCCAGGTGCGCGTCGACGTAGGCGATCTTGGCGCTGTCGGGCGACCAGACGGGCGCGAAGTAGAACACGGGCTTCTCGGCGAGCCTGATCTTCCGCGGCTCGCCCGCGCCGCTCTGGTCGCGCAGGTGCAGCTCGTATTCGCCGGACTCGTCGGAAAAATACGCAATCGTCTTGCCGTCCGGCGACCATGCGGGGTCGCGGTCGTGCACGCCGGGAGAGCTTGTCAGATTGCGCGCGTCGCCCTTCTCGGCGGGAACGGTCAGGATCTCGCCGCGCGCTCCGAACAGCGCCCGCGCTCCGTTCGGCGAGATGCCGGCGTACTGAATGCCCTTGGCGACGCTCACCAGGCGCGGCCGCACTTCCGGCAGGTCGCCTTCCAGACGAATGTCGACCAGGCGGTTCGCGCCGGTCTTCAGGTCGTGGAGATGAATGCCGCCGAACTGCTCGTAGACGATCGCGTCCGGGCCCGCCGACGCCGACTTGAAGTCGAAACCGCGGTTCTCGACGATGGCCTTCACCGCGCGCGTACGCGTGTCGTAGCTGTGGAGCGTGACGGGGCCAGCGCGATCGGAGAGGAAGTACACCTGGTCGCCGATCCACATCGGGTTTGAGTCGTTGGAGTTGGAGCGCGGAATCTCGATGACCGAGGAGTCGGACAACTCGGCGATCCAGATCTTCATCGTCTGGCCGCCGCGATACTTCTTCCACCCCGGCTGCCACTGAAACAGGGGGCTGTAGGCGATGCGCCTCGCGTCGGGCGAATACGACCCGCCGACCGCCAGCGGCAGCGGAAGCTCGTCGGGGAAACCGCCCTCGGCGGCGATGGTGAACAGCCGGGCGCCGTCGGTCGGATTGTTGCGCGACGAGGTGAACAGCACGCGCCTGCCGTCGGGCGTCCAGCCGGCGACGGTGTCGGACGACGGGTGCCAGGTGAGGCGCTTCGGCGTGCCGCCCGAGGCGGGCATGACGAAGACGTCGACGTTGCCGTCGTACTCTCCGGTAAAGGCGATGCGCGTACCGTCGGGCGAAAAGGCGGGATTGCTCTCAACGCCCGCGCCGGTCGTGAGGCGCTCGGCGGCGCCGCCCGCTCGCGGGACGCGCCAGAGGTCGCCGGCGTAGGAAAAGACGACGTGCGTCGCGTTGACGGCCGGCTGCCGGAAGAGCTGGTGTTCGGCGGCGAGGGTGAGGGTCGCGAGAATGAGAATGCTCGGGCGGGTCACCCGTTCATTCTCCCACTGAGGGAATGGGTTCGCGTCGCAGCGGCCTGAGGACTACTCGCGATTGAGCGCGCGGACGCGGAACATCGGCTTGTCCTTCTCGGCCGGGTCCTGTTCGTAGATCTGTTCGGTCTTCGACGGATCGTAGTCGCGCCACAGCCAGGCGAGCGACCGCGGCAGCTCGGCGCTGCCGTGCGCCGAATTGTGCGATCCGTTGCTCCAGCTGAGTCGAAAATCGTAGCCGCGCATCTTGAGCGAGTTGGCGAGCTGGATGTTCTGGAGCGGCCAGCTTCCGTGGTTGTTCTCCAGGTCCTCGGAGCCGTCCTGGAGCCAGACGCGGATGTTGCGCTTGGGCTCCTTGCGCACCTTGAACGGATAGACGTTGCCGCCCTCTAGCTGGCCGGGCCTCCATTGAATGCTGGTGTAGCTGCCGATGTGCGAGAGCACGCGGCTGAACTGATCGTTGTGCTGCCAGGCGGCGTTCAGCGCGCAGATCGCGCCGGAGGACTGCCCTTCGATGCCGCGTGAGTACGCATCGCGGCGGATGTTGTGTTTCGCCTGCACCTCGGCCAGGATCTCGTCGCGCAGGAAGCGCGGATAGGTGTCGTCGACGGTGTCGTACTGAATGCTGCGCAGGCGTTGCTGGCCGCGCAGGCCGGGATTGATGAAGACGCTGATCATCACCGGAATGCGCTTCTGGTGCGTGAGATTGTCGAGCACGTTGAGGGTCTTGCTGGCGCCGTTGCGGTTAATGTGGCGCTCGCCGTCCTGCCAGACCATCAGCGCCGCCGGACGCGAGGCGTCGTATTGCGCGGGCACGTAGATCCAGTAATCGCTGGTCATGCCTTCGTAGATTTTGCTGGTGTGGACCAGCTTGGCCGAGAGCGCGCCCTCAATGGCGCCGGGCTTCAGGTAGCAGTCCGAAAGATATACGGGGACGTCCTGGCGGCCCCCGTAGCGCTTGCCGTCGATCAGGTAGTGGAAGGAGTGCGACGTGCCCTGGCGCAGTTCGGTCGAGTAGGTCCAGACCGGGGCGCCGGGAAGCCTCTCCATGCGTCCGGCGGGGGCGTCGTCGATGCGCAGCAGCGGCTCGGTCGCGGACTCGACCGCGAAGAACGCCGCCGGTCCCTGGGTGTGGAAGGCGACGCCCTTCTTCACGTCGGCCGGATTCATGGCGGCGACCAGCTCTTGCGGGGACTTCTGCGCGAGCGCGGCGAGGCTGGCGAGGGAGAGCAGAATCGTGTAGCGCATACCGCTGCTCAGTGTATCGCAGCGGCGCGAACGTCCGAAGGATCGAGTCTTAGCCGGCGCTGCGGGCGCGCCGCGCGGCTAGGCCCTCGGCGCGAACAACCGGCTTGCGCGCGGCCGCCGGGACCAGACGCCGGGCCTGGTCGCTGACGCACACCAGGAACATGGGCTGGCGGGCGTTCTTCAGCAGGTCGATGATGCGGCTCTCGCGGTCTTCGAGGTAGATGGAGCGCCCGTCGGTGAGCAGGTGCAGATCGCTCGCGCCGTTCATGACGTCGCTCAGGCGCCGGCTCATCTCGCGCTGGAGGAAGCGCAGCACCCGCCGGATCTTCTGGAGCGAAAAGCCCTTGCGCCGCAGCTCGGCGATCACCGAGACCTCAATGACGTCGGCGGCGGCGTAGACGCGGCGATGGCCTTCATGGCGCGGCGAGACCACTTTGCGCTCATCCCACCACTGCAACTGCCGAAGGCTGACGCCGGAGAGCCGCGACACGTCGGCGCTGGTGAAGGCGCGGTCGCCGGGCTCGACCGCGGGGCGGGACTTCCTTGGTTTAAACATGAAGGGTCGCTTCCGTTTTTGGGGACTTCCCGATTGTACTCGAACGGGAGGGGAAGTCAATGGGCATCTCGGCGCGCACGGCCCGGGTTCATGGCAAGCGTAGAAAGCGGTGACTCTTGGCCTTCGGGAAGCTCTTGATGCGGGCCATGAAGTCAGTTACGGTGATCTGTGCGGGCCAGTCGAGATTCAGTTCCAGTGTCTCGGCGGAGTGCCATCGAAGCGCTCCGAGGTGAATCAGCGCGTCGACATCCCTTACGAAAGCCTGAAGAGGGTTCTTGAGCTTCGAGTAAAGGGCCGATTCCAACCGGCTAAGTAGTCGCGCCTCCTTCAGCGGCCCGCGACGGTTCAGCATGACATTCAGGATTTCCATCTGCCGCACCGCGAGGACGCGTTTGCGCGGCGTTCGCAGGTGCTGGAACAGGTCGAGCATAACGTTGCGGAACAGCGCCTTCTTCACGCCAACGGCGATCTCGGCGAAAAGGCGATCGCATTGCACCTTGACGCCGCGCAGCGCGAACTGGAGGAACGGAGTCAGGTCGTGATTGGAACGCCGAACATCGGCCAGCGCCGTTAGATAGGCGGGCTTCTCCTCGTAGTAATAGTTCGACATCGCGATGAAGGCCGTGTCGCGCAGCCCCGCACGCTGGAGCATCAATGCTTCGATGGCTCGCGCGGTCCGACCGTTGCCGTCCAGGAACGGATGCATGGCGGCAAAATGGTAGTGCAGCGCCATTGCCGCGACCAGAGGATCGTGCCCGCGAAAACGACCGTTGAGTTCACGGACTAGCGTGGCGAACGCCGTCGCGCACTCGGCGCCGCCCTCACACCCCCGGTGCCTCGGAGAACCGAACGTTACGTTCTCGCCTTGGCCGCGCAAGCGGCCGGGCGGGCAGTGATCGTCGTCGCAGCCGGTGACCATCCGGCGATGGACTTCGCGGATCAGGTCTTCGGTCATCGGGCGGTCGTCAGGAACGCCGGCGATCCACCGGTAAGTCTCGACCGCGGCGCGCGCCTGTCGCTGCGACCGCGTCAGCAGGTCGGCCCCAGGAATCGCCGACGCGAGGGCTTGGTCGAGTTCCTGCTCTGTAAATTCGGCCCCTTCGATGCGCGATGTTCCGGCGACCTCCATCTTCAACTGGATGGCCTGCAGATCCTCCAGCCAGTCTCGTTGATAAGGGAGAGCCCTTAGGGCCTGAATTGCGGCCTTTGCCGCCACCAGGTCGTCGAGAATCCGGTTCTGGGCATAGGCGATCCAATGCTGGGGGAAATGGTAGGGGATCGCTCTGTCGTTGGCCATCCGAGCACAGAGTAGCGGCTTATTGACGTGCAGTCAATAGCTCGAATCATCTGCTGCAAACAAAACACTTATCTCTATTGGTGTACGTTTCGTTTGAGGTTCGCTTTGAGGCTATCGCGCTGCGAGCAGAGCCCGCAGGTGACGCGCGCGCTCGGGCGAGCGGAGCTGGCGCAGCGCCTTGGCCTCGATCTGGCGAATACGCTCGCGCGTGACGTCGAACTGCTGGCCGATCTCCTCGAGCGTATGCTCGCGGTCGCAGCCGATGCCGAAGCGCAGGCGAATGACCTTCTCTTCCTTTGGCGAAAGAGTCTTCAGAATATTGGCGGTCTCGTCGCGAACGTTAGTGTCGATCACCGAATCCACCGGTGATCCCACCCATCGGTCCTCGATCAGGTCGCCGAGCGCCGACTCGCCGTCGCGGCCGACGGGCGTCTCGAGCGACACCGGGTCGCGCGAGATGGTCTTCAGCTTCTGGACCTTCTCGACCGGGATGTCCATGCGCCGGCTGATCTCGTCGTTGGTCGGTGCGCGGCCTAGCTCCTTCTCCAACTCCCGGGTGGCGCGCAGGAACTTGTTCATGCTCTCGTTCATGTGCACCGGGATGCGGATGGTGCGGCTTTGGTCGGCGATGGCGCGCGTGATGGCCTGTCGGATCCACCAGGTCGCGTAGGTCGAGAACTTGTAGCCTCGCCGGTACTCGAACTTGTCGGCGGCGCGCATCAGGCCGATGTTGCCCTCCTGAATCAGGTCGAGCAGATGCAGGCCGCGGTTGACGTACTTCTTCGCCACCGAGACCACCAGCCGGAGGTTGGCCTCGACCAGGTCCTTCTTGGCGCGTTCGGCCTCGAGCTCTCCGTGACGGATCACCGCCAGCGTGTGCCGCAGGTCGGACGCCGTGGCGCCGGCCGCCAGCTCGCGCTTGCGCACCTCGCGGCGAAGCTCGCGCACGCGCGCCTGGGCGGCCTGGCCATTGCGCCCATCGAGCTTCTTCAGCTCCAGCTCGAGGTGGGTCATCTCGTCCACCGCGCGCTCGATCTGCCGCGTGTACTCCTTCCACTTCAACGACTGGAACGGAATCCGCCGCATCGCCAGCGCCGTCGCGACGCGCCCCCGGGCCCACTTATAGCTCCAGCGGCGGCGCAGCTTGCGGTTGCTGGCGGCGATCGAATTCAGCTTCTCGGCCGACTGGTGCTGCTTCTTGTAGTGGTTAGTGAATTCCTGGAAGCCCAGACGAATGTCGGCGCGGCGCTTGGCGTCGGCGGCGCTGCCCTCCTCCAGATCGCCGATGTCGACGACGTTATCCAGCTCCTCCAGGCCCTTCTTTAGGCGCTCGGCCGTATCCAGCACCGCGATCTGCACCAGCGCCGACCGGCTGATCGCCTTCTGCATGCGGAGCTTGCCGCGCTCCATCTTGCGGGCCAGATCGACCTCGCCCTCGCGCGTCAGCAGCGGGACCGCGCCCATTTCACGCAGGTACACGCGTACCGGGTCGTCCGTATAGATGGACTCTTCGGGCTGCTGAACCGCCTGGAAGTCGTCCCCGTCGTGCACCTCTTCCGGGTGGAAAAAGTGCGAATCCTCGTCGAAGGGGAGGCTTAGCGGTTCATGCGCGTCGGCCAGGAACTGATCTTCCAATTCGTCCACTAACGATCACCTCCGCTGGAGGGCGGGTATACTTTGCACACAAAGACCGAGTGCCCGCTCGGGGGAGCAGATGGTGTAGCCGTCAATCGGTCGCCCGTGGCCGCTTGAGATGCATCGCCCCATTCGAGGGCGTTCAAGCGATTATAGCATTCAACGTGCACAATTCAAAGCCCTAACTCGGTAGTGTACCGACTGTCGTGCCGACCCGCTCTCCTACGTATTAAGATGCTTTCCGAACGGTTTCGTTTCACCCCACGGCGCGACAGCAACAAGGGCTTAGGAATGTGTAAGTTCGATGACAGCCGCCAGCTCGGCTCGGCTACGGCCGCTTCTGACGCACCAAGTGCTGTAGCTCCGTTAGAAAGGCGTCCACGTCCTGAAAGTCCTTGTACACCGACGCGAATCGTACGTAAGCGACGCGGTCCAGGGCCCGCAGGCGTTCCATTACAATACTGCCTATTTCTGTAGTTGATAGCTCGCGGTCGGCGCTCTCGGCGATGCGCCCGTCGATCTCGTCGACGATGGACGCCAGCGATGCCATCTTAACGGGCCGCTTCTCACAGGCTCTCATCAGTCCGGTGAGGATCTTCTGGCGGTCGAACTTCTCGCGGCGGCCGTCTTTCTTGACGACCATGTAGGGCACTTCGTCGATGCGCTCGTAGGTGGTGAAGCGCCGCTCACATTGAAGGCACTGGCGGCGGCGCCGAATCGTGTCGCCCTCCTTGCTTTCGCGAGAGTCCAGAACGCGATCCTCGGCGTGGCCGCAGAACGGGCACTTCATGCGTCGCTCCTTTCCCGGGGTGATGCCGCGACCGGGCTTCTCATGACGGCTCCCTTACGGCTGCTCGGGACCGGGCGCCGACTCCCGCGCGACCGCCTTCAACCGGGCGAACGTGATGCCCTCGTGGAACGCGAAGGCAAGTCCGACGGGAACAATTACTACAAACATCGTCATCCACAGGACCATGGCCACGCTAGTGGCTGCCTCCAGTCCGATCCCGAACAACTCCGTGAGCACGGCAACGCTCGCGACTTGCAGTCCCCCGCCCAGCCCCGGGATCTGAATTACCTGGCCGAAACTGACAAAACCCACGAATATCGTCACGTCGGTGACGCTCATCCGCGACGTGACCGGAGAGGCCTGGAAAACGCAGTAGTAGCAGGCGACAATCAGGAACCATTCGAGCGCACTATAGGCCAGGATCTTCAAGACGAATCCGGAGTCCTTCGCCGAACCCAGCCCCTGGGTGAAGGTTTCGAGCATTCCTGCCGCCCGCCCGCGGTATTTTTCGGGGAGGAACGCGATCGCGTCGCCGAGCCGGCTCGCCAGCCGGTCCGAGAACACCCGCACGGCGATCAGGAAGGCCAGGCAGACCGCCGCGCAAATCCCCACCGCGTAGCCGCCGACCTGTAAGACCGACCGCATCGTGTCTCCGACCGAGGCCGCCGAATGGTCGACGCGCGCCAGCGCATACCCGAAGATCAGCAGGGCGAACACCAGGTCGTAGACGCGCTCCAGGAGCCAGGCGCCCAACTGCGAGGTGAACGGGACCTTTTCCTTTGTAGCAATCAGGTATGGGCGGACCAGTTCACCGGGCCGCCCGAGGAGCACGATGGCCGTAAATCCTATTGCTGTAGCAGTTGTGAGCCGCCACAGGTTCGGGTGCTCGCACACGGGCTTCATCAAGATGCGCCAGCGAAGGGCGCGCCCCAGGTAAGTCGAAAGAGCGAAACCGGCGGCGCCGGCCAGCCAGAGCGGATCGAGCCTCCAAAACGCGTCGGCGAACTCGGACCACCGAAACTCGCCCTGGCGGGAATAGAGCAGCAAGACAGCACCCACGAGAACAAGAAGAGTGAAGGCCACGCCGGCCTGGAGACCCCACCGTGCACCGGCTTTCATGGCCGCCCGGGCATGAAGTTTCCTGCACCGGCGGCCCCAGCCGGACTAAAATAATCTCTTACCGTCACAAGATCGTGATTCGAGCGAACTTCTCATGATAAACCCTCGTTTATCATTCTGGAAGGTGAAACAAGCCGCCCCGGCCGAGACGGACTCAGCCCGGCGGACTCGCTCCCTTCCCACGGGATACCATGGCAGCACTTGCGGCAACCTGGCAGATGGCTCCGGCGGCGGCGACCGGCGCGGCTTGGAAGCCCGGCTGGAGAATCCCTAGGCCCTTGGACGCCGACGCCAATCTGGTCGAACGGTGTCTGAGGGGCGACGACACCGCCTGGGAGGACCTCGTCAAGGGTCATAGCCGGCGCGTCTACTCGATCTGCTTCCGCTTCACGGGCAACGGCGTCGACGCGCAGGACATCACGCAGGACGTGTTCCTGCGGATCTTCCAGAACTTGAAGAGCTTCCGATCGGGGGAGGGCTCCTTTGTCGTATGGCTGACGAGGCTCACCCGGAACCTGCTGATCGACCATTACCGGCGCAGCAAGTCGCAGCGGGCGACCGAGTCGATTGAGGACCACCTTCCGACGCTGGAGGGCAGGTCGACGCCGGACTCGCGCACCGAGGGGTTGCTCTCGGGACGGGAGGCGAGCGAGGTGTTGCAGGCCGGACTCCAGAAGCTCTCCCCGGAATTGCGCGAGGCCGTCGTGTTGAGGGATCTGGAAGAGCTGGAGTATCGTGAGATAGCCCAGGTGCTGAACGTACCGGAGGGCACGGTGAAATCGAGACTGAACCGCGGGCGCGCCGAACTGGCCCGCGTTCTACGGAGGCAGAAGATCACGGTGTAGGCGACGCCGCGGTGCTGTTGCAGTCATGAATTGCGCGGAACTCGAAATCCTGCTGTGCGACTACGTCGACGGGGCCCTGGCGGGCTCGCCGGCGGAGCGCTCGCAGGTGGAGCGTCACCTGGACGGCTGCGCGGCCTGCCGCGAGCTGGTGGAGGACGCACGCGCGGCGGCGGCGTTTCTGAAGCGCGCCGAGGCGGTGGAGCCGCCCGCCGAGCTGATCACCCGCATCCTGTTCCACGCACCCACTTCGTCGGCGGCCTCGCAACGTAAGGGCGGTCTGCGGACCTGGCTTGGCGGATGGCTCGGGCCGGTGCTGCAACCGCGCTTCGCGATGGGAATGGCCATGACCATTCTCTCGTTCTCGATGCTGGGCAAGTTCGCCAACCTGCCGCAGCGCCAGCTCACGCCGGCCGACCTGCATCCGGCCAAGGTGATGTCGGCGATCGAGGACAAGGTGCAGCGCACCTGGGACCGCGCCGTGAAGTACTACGAGAACCTGCGGCTGGTTTACGAGATCCAGTCGCGACTCAGGGAATGGACCGAGCAGGAGGAGCAGGGACGGCGGTCGCAACCCGCCGGCGCCCTGGAGCCGAGGCCGGCCGAGCCGGGCGCGAAGTCAGCGCCACGGGCGCCGCCGCTCGACGTCCCCCTGGAAGGAGAACGATAATCATGAACCCGAGCGACCAGCCCGCGACCCAGCCTGTCGCCTACTGCCGCACGTGCGGCAAAGCGCTGACCGCCGAAACCCAGCGCGTGTCGGGCGGCACGGTGTATTGCGCCGAGCACATGCCGGCCGGCGCCTCCACTCCTCCGCCGCCGGCAGCTCCCCCGTGGACTCCGCCGCCGGCGGGCGACTCGAGCGCATCGCCGGGGCTGGCCTTTCTGCTCGGCCTGATCCCGGGCGTCGGCGCGATTTACAACGGCCAGTACGCCAAGGGACTGGTGCACATGATCGTGTTCGGGATGCTCATCAGCATTCTCGACTCCGACGCCGCCGGGTCGTTTCGGCCGTTGTTCGGGATGCTGGCGCCGGGATGGGTGGCCTACATGGCGTTCGAGGCTTACCATACGGCGCGGAAGCGGCTGCGGGGCGAAGCGGTGGACGAGTTCTCGAGCCTGGTGCCGCTGCGCGGCAGCAACGATTTTCCGGTGATTCCGGTGCTGCTGATCGCCTTCGGCACCATCTTCCTGCTGCACAACCTCGACATTCTGCGGCTCTACCAGATTCTGCGTTACTGGCCCGTGTTCCTGATCGCGCTGGGCGTGTACATGTTGTACGCGCGCATGACGGGCGCGCCGGCGCCGGAAGCGCGCGAGGAGGTCCGCAATGAGCAATAACAGCGCCCAATCGCTGGTGGCGGCCGTGCGCGGGCCCGTGATGCTGATCACGCTGGGCACGATCATGGCGGTGGACCACTTCGGACCGTACGATTTCTGGCGGACCTGGCCGGTGCTGCTGATCGTGCTGGGCCTCTTCAAGCTGCTGGAGCGCGTCGCGTCGCGCGCCGGCGCGCCGGCGGAAGGGAGATAGGCCAATGAGACGAGGTTCGCTGATCGGCCCCCTGCTGCTGATCGTCATCGGGGGACTCTTCCTGGTCAACAATGTCCGGCCGGATCTGCCGGTCTTCCGCATCGTGGCCGAATACTGGCCGTTTCTGCTGATCGCCTGGGGTGCGATCCGTCTGATCGAGATCGGCTTCGGGTGGATGAGCGGCCGCACGCTTCCCGCCAGCGGTGTGACCGGAGGGGAGTGGGTTCTGGTGGTATTCATCACCCTGATCGGTTCGGGATTCTTCGCCGCCTACCGCTATACCGGCAACAACTGGCCGGGCCGGATGCGCATCAACTCGCGCGCCTTCGAAGAGGTGTTCGGCGAGACCTACGAGTACCAGTTGGCGGCGCAGCATAAGTCGGGCAAGGCGCCCAAGATCGT
>CAZEVY010000007.1:21143-60201 GCA_964515555.1 uncultured Solibacteraceae bacterium
CCTACGAGTACCAGTTGGCGGCGCAGCATAAGTCGGGCAAGGCGCCCAAGATCGTGGTGGAGAATCTGCGAGGCAACACGCGCGTGGTCGTGGCCGACGCCGAAGAGGTGAAGGTCACCGGCCGCGCGGTGATTCGGGCCTTCGACCAGCAGCAGGCCGACAAGGCTAATAAGGAATCGCCGCTCGAGATCGTGCCGCAGGGCGATAAACTGCTGGTGCGCACCAACCACGACCGCGCCAGCGGGTCGCTGCGCATCAACGCCGACATCGAGATCACGGTGCCCCGGGGCGCCAGCATCGAGGCGCGCGGGCGCGTGGGCGATTTCGACATCACCGACCTGGCGGGCGATGTCGACATCAACAGCGACAACGCCGGCGTGCGGCTTCAGAACATCGGCGGCGGGGTGAAGTGCGAGCTGCGCCGCAGCGACGTGGTCCGCGCCATCAACGTAAAGGGTGGCGTGGAGCTGAAGGGCGGCGGCCATGACGTGGAGCTGGAGGGCATTGGCGGCGAGGTGGCGGTGAAGTTTCCGTTCACCGGCGAGCTGATCTTCCGCAAGCTGGCCAAGCCGCTGCGGCTCGAGACGCGCCGCACCGAACTGCGCGTCGAGCGGCTGCCGGGCTACCTCCGCATGACCAGCGGCGACCTGACGGCGAGTGAACTGGTAGGGCCGGTGCGCGTGACCACGCGGTCGACCGACGTGCAGTTGAACGACTTCACCGAGTCGCTGGAGCTGAACGTGGACCGCGGCGACGTGGAACTCCGGCCGGGGCGGCTGCCGCTGGCGAGGATCGACGTGCGGTCGGGGTCGGGCGACCTGGACCTTTCGCTGCCCGACGGCGCGCGCTTCCAGTTGACGGCGCGCACCCAGCGCGGCGATCTCCACAATGAGTACGGGACGATGCTGACGGCGCAGGAGGAAGGCCGCGGAGGCGCGATCCGGGGCGGCGTCGCCGGAGGAGCGATGGTGAACCTGGAGACCAATCGCGGGTCGGTGACCATCTCGAAGTCGTCGACCATCGCGCAGCCGGTGGAAGCCCCCAAGGCGCCGGCTACGCCTACGGCTCCGCGCCCGCCGCTAACATTGGAGCGTGAGAAGCAGTAGAGGGAGCGAGCGCCCTCTCATCGCGATCGGCGGACCCACCGGCTCCGGAAAGAGCGCCCTGGCGCTGCTGCTGGCGCGTGAATTCGGCGGCGAGATCGTCAACTGCGATTCCCTCCAGCTCTATCGCGGATTCGATATCGGCACGGCGAAATCGACACCGGAAGAACGCGCCGCCGTGACGCATCACCTCATCGATATTCTCGATCCCGATGAAGTCTCCACGGCCGGCGATTACGCGCGGCGGGCCAGGGCCGTGGTCGCGGACATCGACTCGCGCGGACGATTGCCGGTGGTGGCCGGAGGCACCGGCTTCTACATGCGGGCGCTGCTCGACGGGCTGGCCGAGGCGCCGCAACGCGACGAAGCCATGCGCATGCGGCTCGCCTCGCGCGAGGCGCGCCGGACCGGTTCGATTCATCGCCTGCTGACGCGGCTCGACCCGCCTTCGGCGCGCCGCATCCACCCGCGCGATGTGAATAAGGCTATGCGCGCGCTCGAAGTCCGGCTGGCGGCGCGACGTCCGATTACGGAGTTGTTCGAGCGCGGACGCGACGCGCTGGAGGGATTCCGCGCGCTGCGGATCGTGTTGAACCCTCCGCGCCAGGCGCTGTACGCGCGCATCGACGAGCGCTGCCGGCGCATGTTCGACTCGGGGCTGCTCGAGGAGGCCGCGGGCTTGATCGGGAACGGTCACGCCGGCGCCAAGCCATTCGAGTCGATCGGCTATGCCGAGGCGCTGGCGGTGCATCGGGGCGAACTGACGCGCGAGGAGGCGATCGAGTCTGCGCAGCGTAACACGCGGCGATACGCCAAGCGGCAATGCACATGGTTCCTGCGCGAGCGCGGAGTGGCGGCGTTCGGCGGCTTCGGCGACGAAACAGAAACCCGTCGGAATGTTGTTGACTGTTGTAACGCATTCCTGAAATCATTTACCGATTCGGCTCCTGATTCAACGGAACAGAAACACCCGTCGAACGTATAAATCAGTGTAGTCAGCAACAACCTGCCAAGGAGCTGTGAAACCAATGAGGATGATTAACAAACTATTCGTGTGTCTGATCGCGGCCGGGGCGCTCGCGGCCTTCGCCGCCACGTCGTACCGGGTGACGCTGTTCCAGGAGTCGATCGTCGGTGGGACCTCCCTGAAAGCGGGCGAGTACCGGGTGACGGTGGACAACAACCAGGTGGTTATCAGCAACGGTTCGCAAAAGGCGACCGCTGCCGTGGCCGTCGAGAGCGCCGAGGCGAAGTACCCGAGCACGTCGATCCGCTACCTGAACGGCGACGGCAAGTACCGGGTGAAGGAGATCCGCATCGGCGGAACCAATACAAAACTGGTGCTGGACTGAACGCCGGCAGGGGCGCCGGGCGCTGGTCCGGCTGCTACACTGGCGATTGGTGCGGAGGCGGCTTTCAGTTCTCGCGATACTGAGCGCCGCCGCCGCATCGGCCGACACTCTTCTCGTCCTCCCGCTCTCGAACCTCTCCCGAAACCCGAGCCTCGACTGGATCGGCGTGGCGATCGCCGAGGAGATTCACGACGGCCTGGCCGCGGCCGGCGCCGCGACCGTTTCGCGCGAGGAACGCCGCGAAGCGATGGGCGCTTTCGGCGGGCGCGTTCCCGCGCCGCTCTCGACCGCATCGGTCGCAAAGTTCGCCATCGCCACGGGCGCCACGCGGGTGGTCTACGGTCAGTTTGAAATCGCCGGGGACCCGAAGACGCCGGCGAGCTCGCTGCGGATCGTCGTGCGCGTGCTGGATCATGCCCGGATGCGGCACGGTCCCGAGCAGGAGCAACTGGGCGCGCTGGCGGACGTGGCGGCGCTGGCCGGACGGGTCGGCTGGCAGACGCTGGCGACCGTGGCGCCGGGCCTCGCCCCGTCCGAAGAGGAGTATCGCCGCCGCCGGACGCCGCGGCCGGACGCTCTCGAGAATCATACGCGCGGGCTGATGGCGGAACAGGCCGCCGCGCGGCACCGCTACTTCGCCGAAGCGGCGCGGCTTGACGCCGACTACGCGGCCCCGCGGTTCGAGCTCGGCAAAATGCAGGCCGCCGCGAAGGACTACCGGGTCGCCGCCGGATGGCTGGAGCGGGTGCCGGCGGGCGACGTGCGTCGCCGGGAAGCGGCGTTCCTGCTGGGCGTGTGCCGATATTACCTGGGCGACCTGGCGGGCGCGCTGGCGGCGTTCGAAGAAGTGGCGTCGGCGACGGCGGCTCACGAGGTGATCAACAACGTCGGCGTGCTGCAGTCGCAGCTCGATCGTCCGGAGGCGGCCTCCAGCTTCCATCGCGCCCTGGCCGCCGACCCGGTGGAGCCGGACTATCACTTCAACGTCGGGTATGCGCTCTGGCGTCGCGGCGATTTCGAGGCCGCGGCCGAGAGTTTCCGCGCTGTGATCGACAGACGCCCGGACGACCAGGAGGCCATTCTGTTTCTCGGCCGCTGCCTGAAGAAGAGCGGTCCGCGGTCGGGGGACCCGCGGTCGGAAGGGCGGGAGCGGCTCAAGGAATCGGTTGATCCCGGCGCCTGGCGCGGGCGGCGATAATGGAAGTTTCATGATCGCCAAGGTCCGCAAGGCCGTGTTTCCGGCCGCCGGTCAGGGCACCCGGTTCCTCCCCGCCACCAAGGCGCAGCCCAAGGAAATGCTGCCGCTGGTCGACAAGCCGCTCATCCAGTACGGCGTCGAGGAGGCCATTCAGTCGGGGATTTCCAACATCATCATCGTGACGGGCCGCGGCAAGAGCGCCATCGAGGACCATTTCGATAAGAGCCTGGAGCTCGAACAGAGCCTCGAGCAGCGGGGAAAAAAAGAACTTCTCGACGTCATCCGCCGGGTCTCGGACATGATGGACGTGGCCTACATCCGGCAGAAGGAGGCCCTGGGGCTGGGGCACGCGGTGCTGCGCGCGCGCGAGCTGGTGGGCAAGGAGGCCTTCGCGGTAGTGCTCTCCGACGACGTGATCGACGCCGAGACGCCCTGCCTGCGGCAGTTGCTCGACATTCACGAATTCTTCGGCGCCAGCGTCCTGGCGCTGATGGAGGTGCCGCGCGAGAGTATCTCGGCCTACGGCGTCGTCGACGCCGAGCCGGTGAGCCACAACGGCGCGCGCGACCGGCTGTATCGCGTGCGGAACATGGTGGAGAAGCCCAAGGCGGCTGACGCGCCTTCGAATCTGGCGATCATCGGCCGCTACGTGCTGACCTCGGAGATCTTCGATTCCATCGAGGCCACCGGCCCGGGCGCGGGCGGCGAGATCCAGCTCACCGACGGATTGCGGCACCTGCTGCGGAGCCGTCCGATCTACGGCTATCGCTTCGAGGGCAAGCGCTACGACGCCGGCGACAAGCTCGGCTTCCTCGAGGCGACGGTCGAGTTCGCGCTGCGCCGACCGGACCTCGGCGGTCCCTTCCGCGATTACCTGAAAAACCTGCAGCTGTGACGGGTGCGCCGCTCCATCTGCCGCTCGATGCCGGCGAGGCAGCGGCGCTGGCCGAGCTGATATTCGACCGTGCCGCCGGGCGCCCGCTGACAACCGAGCTGCGCGCGCGCCTGGACGGCATCGCGCGGGGACTGCGGTGGTCGAGCCTGCGGGCGTGGCTCGGGTCACTGGCGCGCGACCCGGTGCATGAATCGGCCTTCTACGTGGCGGTGGACGCGCTGGGCGAAGGGGTCGCGGCGCCGTTGCTGCTGCGGCTGGCGACGGCCTCGGCGCCGTCGAGCGGGCTGTTCCCCAACGCCACGCTGATCGCGCGCGCGCGGCTGGCGGACGGGCGCGAGGTGGTCATCAGCGCGGCGCCGTTCGGCGAAGCCGACACGGAGGCGATTCGCACTTTCGTCGAACGCGTGGATCCCGGCTTCGCGGCGCGCCCGGGCGAGGAGCGGCCTGCCGGATCGGCCTGGGCGGCGATTCGCGCCGGGGCGCGCGTACGGCGATAATGGCTGCATGCGCCGCAGGACGTTTTTCCCGGCCGCCGTCGCGGGACTCTCGGCCGTCCAGGCTGCGCCCCAAGGCACGGGCATGAAGCTCGGCATCGACCTTTTCAGTATCCGGTCCTCCGGTTGGAACGCCTTCGAGTATCTCGACTACTGCGCGAAATGGAAGGCGCAGGTGGTCCATTTCTCCGAGATCCGATTCCTTGGCGGACTGGAAGAGGCGCACCTCAAGCGCGTGCGCGAGCACGCCGCGAAGCTGGGGATTGAGCTGGAGATCGGAATGCGCTCGATCTGCCCGACGTCGCGAACGTTCGACCCCAAGCAAGGGACGGCCGAGGAGCAGATCGGGCGGATGGTGGCGGCGGCGAACGTGGCGGGATCGAAGATCGTGCGGGCGTTCCTGGGGTCGTCCGAGGACCGCCGCGCGCCGGGCGGGATCGAGGCGCACGTCGCGGCGGCGGCGAAGGTGTTGAAATCGGTACGCGGGCGGGTGCAGGACGCCGGTGTAAAGATCGCCATCGAGAATCACTCTGGCGACTTGCAGGGCCGCGAGCTGAAGACGCTGATCGAGGAGTCGGGCGATCACGTCGGAGCCTGCATTGACTCCGGGAATCCGTTGTGGACTCTCGAAGACCCGCACCGGACTCTGGAAGTCCTGCATCCCTACGTGCTGACGAGCCACGTGCGCGACAGCGCCGTCTGGCGCGTCCCCGAGGGCGTGGCGGTGCGATGGGTCCGTCACGGCGAAGGCAACGTCGGCATCGCCGATTGGGTGCGGAAGTATCGGGAATTGTGTCCGGCGAAGACGGTATCGCTGGAGGTGATCGTCACGCCGCAGCCGCGTGTGTTCCGCATCTTCGACGCGGGGTTCTGGGACGCTTACCGGAACGTGCCGGCCTGGGAATTCGCGCGTTTCCTGGCGATCGCCGATAAGGGTAAAGAGGTTCCCGGAACGCCGGTGGCGCGGGACCAGCAGGCGGCGCGCGAGCGCGAGGATCTGGAGGCGAGTTTGCGGAGTTTGACGGGGTAGCGGGGCGGGGCCTGGAGGCCCCGCGTGGCCCTGGGGGGGCGTCCCACAGGTGGCGTCCGGCACTGGAGGGCCGTGCCACACTTGGAGGCCGCGCCCACCCTGGAGGGCCGCCCCACCCTTCTAGTAGACTTGGTAGGTTGCGTGTGAAGATTCTGTTACTGGGCCTCGCTACGTGCGCCGGGGCGTTCGCGCAGAAGGACCAGATCGTCGAGGCGTCGGGTGTCGCGCGCAACGGCGAGTTTCTCTATATCGTCGACGATTCGGTCGGCGGCATATGCTTTCGTGTTCGCCTCCGGGCGGTCATGCCGCCGATGCTCTCGGTGAACGCACTGTCTCCCGAGCGCGTTAAGCTCGCCGGCGGACGCCTGGCGACCGACCTGGAAGGCATCACGTTCCTCGGCGACGGACGGCTGGCGACAATCTCCGAGCGCACTCGCACGATGATCGGCGAGGACGACATCATCGCCGAGTATGACGCGCCCTTCGCCGAGTTCGCCAAGCGCGGCATGGAGGGCATTGCCGCGCGGACGGTGGGCGACGAAGGTTCGCGAGTCGCGGCGGTTTGGGAAGGCGGATATCCCGACTTCCCCTCGGTGCCCGTCCCGCTGCGCGCCTGGGTGGGCCGCCGCGCGATCGCGCCGTTCGTCATCGTGCACGACATCCGAAAGAACGCGGCTAACCTGCGGATACGGCTGCCGGACGCCATCGCTGCCTTCGAAGTCGCCGTGCCCCTCCCGGTGGGCCGCGAACCTCTGGCGCAGCGCTTCCGCGTCTCCGACATCGCCTGGACGCGGCTGGGCGCGGGCGACGAATGGGGGCTGATCCTGCTGATGAGCTCGCAGAACGCGGGCGACGCCATCGCCTACCAGCACCACTGGCTCCAGCGGTTTAACCTGAAGGGCCAGCCGGTGGGGCGGCACATCGACATCGACGCCGTCGCCTCGGGCCCCTCGCGCGGCGCCAACTGGGAAGGCCTGAGCTGGTTCGAGCCGGGCACGAAACTGGTGGTGGTCCACGAGGCCGATCCCAACCTGGAGCCGCACGCTCTGATCGTCGACCTGCCGCGCGACTGGCGCTACGAGCCGGGCGGCGCCATGCCCTCGGCCAATCACGTGAAGCGATAGCCGGAGCCGCCCATGCCGCGCGCCCCCGGCTTTTTTGCCACCGCATCGAAGATCGCCTGGCGCGAAGCGCTGGCCTCGCGCGGGAAGTTCTTCTTCGTGGTGCTGGCGGTGGCGGCCGGGGTGGGAGCGCTGACGGGCGTGCGGGGCTTCGCGCGGTCGTTCCGGACGATGCTGCTCGAGGACGCGCGCACGCTCATGGCGGCCGACTTCTCGGCACGCATGTTCGAGCTCCCCGACCAGAGCCAGACCGGCCGTCTGGCCGCGCTCGCCGAACGCGGCGTCCGCAATACCCGCATCACCGAAACGCTCTCGATGATGTTCTCGCCCGCGGCCGCGGCGCCGGCGCTCGTATTCGTCAAGGCGGTGGACCCGGCGGCCTATCCCTACTATGGCGAGGTCAAACTCGATCCGCCGCGATCGCTGCGCGAGACGCTCGACGATTCCAGCGTCGCGGTTTCCGAAGATCTCCTCCTGCGGCTCGGCCTCCGCACCGGCGACACCGTGAAGCTCGGCTCGGCCGAGGTGCGCATCGCCGCCGTGGTGAAGCTGGAGCCGGACCGCATGACGGGATCGCTCAACGTCGGGCCGCGCGTGATGATCTCCCGCGCGGCGCTGGAGCGCACCGAAATCATCCGCCCGGGCAGCCGCGCCTCGCAGCGGTTCCTGTTCGCCATGGCGCCGGGCGGGAGCGCCGCCGAGCTCCGCCGCGAGATCGCCGGCATCTTTCCGCGCGCGCTGATCTCCGACTACCGCGAGACGCATCCGCAGATCACCCGCGGCCTCGACCGCTCGGAGCGCTTTCTGAGTCTGGTCAGCCTGATCGCGCTGGTGGTGGCCGCCATCGGCGTGGCCATGGCCTTGCGCGCGCATCTCGAGCAGCGCATGGAGAGCATCGCCATGATGAAGTGTCTGGGCGCGCGCTCCGGGCAGATCCTGCGCATTTACCTGCTCCAGACGCTCGGGATCGGCGCGGCGGGAGGCGCGCTCGGGGTGGCCGTCGGCGCGGTAGTGCAGGCGGTGTTTCCGAAGCTGATCGCGCGGGTGTTCCCGGTGCCGCCGCGGTCGTTCTGGAGCTGGGAGGCGGCCGCCGAAGGGCTGGGCGTCGGCGTGCTGGTGGCGATGCTGTTCACCCTGCCGCCGCTGCTGGCGGTGCGGCGGGTTCGTCCGGCGGCGATCTTCCGCCGCGACGTGGCCTCCGGATCGGCGGGATGGGGTTTCCGCCTGCGGCAGTGGGCGGCGTCGGCGGCGGTGGCCGTGATCCTGGTGGCGGGCGTGGCGCTGGTGGCGTTCTATCTGGCCGATGGATTCGATCCCGGCCGGTCTCGCGACCAGGCGGTGCGCACCAGCGCGTTCTTCGCGGGCGGACTGGCGGCGGGACTGGCGATTCTCGGCGCGGCGTCGTGGGTGCTGCTGCGCGCGCTGCGGCTGCTGGTGGGACGGCGGTTCCGCGCGCTGCCCTCGGTAGTACGCCACGGTCTCGCCAACGTCTATCGGCCCGGCAACCAGGCGCCGGCGACGCTGGTCGCGCTCGGCGCGGGCGTGATGTTCACGTTGACGGTCTACCTGCTCCAGCACGGGCTGATCGCGCAGATGGCGGCCACCGCGCCTCGCGGGATGCCCAACGTGTTCCTCATCAACGTGACGGCGTCCGAGTACGGCGGACTGATGGAGATGATGGACCGCGATCCCGCCCGCAGCGCGCCGCCGGAGCTTATCCCGATGGTGAATGCGCGCATTCTGTCGATCGACGGCAAGCCGTTCGAGCCGAACCGCCGCCGCGGGAGCAATCAACAGGTGACCTGGCGGGCCGACAAGCCTGAGTCGGCGCAGGTAGTGGCGGGCGCGTGGTGGAGCGGGCGGCCGCCGGCGCCGCAGGTGTGCGTCGAGGAGGACGAGGCGCGCGACTACGGAGTGAAGCCCGGAGCCGCGATGGAGTTCGGCTTTGGCGGACGGAGGCTCGCGGCGCGAGTGGCCTGCGTGTGGCGCCGTCACGAGTTCCGCTTCGGCGGCAACATGGATTTCGTTTTCAGTCCGGGCGCGCTCGACGGTCTGCCCGCCACGTTCATGGGCGGCGCGCACCTGAAGCGCCCGGGCGTCGCCGCGTTTCAAAAGGCGGTCTTCGACCGCTTCCCGACCGTGACCGTGATCGACGTGGCCGAGATCATGGACATCGCGCAGGGCGTGGTCGACCAGGTGGCGCTGGTAGTGCGCTTCGTGGCGCTGTTCGCGATTCTGGCGGGGGCGATCATACTGGGCGCCAGCGTCGCCGGGACACGCATGCGCCGTGTCCGCGAGGTGGCGATTCTCAAGACGGTGGGCGCGACGCGGCGCCGCGTGGCCGCGATTTTCTCGATGGAGTTCCTGGTGATCGGCACGGCGGCGGGGCTGATCGGCGCGGGGCTGGCCTCGGGCTTCGCCGATGTGCTCCTGCCGAGGTTGATGAACGTGCCGTCGCGATTCGAGCCGCTGCCGGCGGCGGTGACGGTGGTGCTGGCGGCGGTGCTGGCCAACGTCGCCGGGTGGCTGGCGAGCTGGCGCATTCTCGGATTACGTCCGCTGGAAGTCCTTCGCGGGGAGTGATCGCGACAACTCGTACTGAGAACTGAGAACTTACACGTTACCACTCCGAATACGCCGTGCCCTCCAGGCTGATCTTGTCCGACCCGCTCTTCACGTTGAAAATGCCCGGCTCGGTCTGGTTCACACTGGTGACGGCGTCCTCCATGACGATCTGCCATGAAGTGTTGGTCCCGGTGATGGGGTCCACCGGGATTTGCCGCAGGTAGCCGTCGGTCACCAGATCCTGCAAGGACTGCGGCGCTTTCTGCTTGTCGTAGGTGTACTCGTCGAGCACCGTGCGGATCGTAAAGAGGTTGTTGCGGAGAATGCTCTCCTTGGTTCGGACGATGGATTTGTTGTAGAGCGGCACGGCGATCGTGACCAGGATCGAGATGATGGTCATCACGATGATGATCTCGACCAGCGTGTAGCCGGCGCGAGCTTTACCACTCCGAATACGGTGTGCCATCGGCCGCCTTGTCCATACTCTTACTGTAGACGTCGAACACGTTCTGCCCGCCCCAGCTCTGCGACTTGGGGTCGTCCTGCACCGAGCGCATGCCCCATTCGTACTTGCCGGTCATGGGGTCGCGCGGAATCTTCCGCAGGAAGCGGATCTTGCGGTCCGCCGGGCCTTGCAGCTTCACGCCCTCCACCAGCAGCTCCAGCGTCTTCGGATAGCCTTCGGTGCCGAGATCGACCGTGATCAGGTTCTGGTCGCTCAAGTCCTTGTACTTGTCGATGGCGGCCTTGATCTCCCGCAGCGCCCAGCGCAGCTCGCGCTCCTTCTCGCGCCGGACCTTCGACCGCGCCAGCGGAATCGCCATGGTCGAGAGCAGCAGCATGATCGTGAACGCCACGATCAGCTCGATCAGCGTCAGGCCCCGGCGGCCGCTTCGGCGCACGGCGGCCCTCCTACCGAATCTCCACGGGCAGCGGCGGCGGCGCCACCACGATCGGCTGCATCTTCGAGTTCGAGAGATTCATCTCGATCACCTGAATCGACGTCGACCCGCGCCCCACCGTCTGGAATGTGAGCGTTGCCAGCGTGCCCGCGCCGCTCAGTCCCGGCGACCCCGGTAGCCGGCTGTGCGTGATGATAGCCTCGCCGGTGTCGTTGCGGATGTTGCGCGTGAAGATGGGCTGCTGGCCGTCGGCGGAAAACATCGTCCCGCGCAGCGCCTCGTTGAGGCGCAGAAACTTCGGGTCGAACTTGACCTTCAGCGGCGCGCTGAACAGATCCGTCGCCGCGTCCACCTGAATCGAGATGTTCACCGTCGCGCTCAGGCTGGTCTCCACCGCCACCGGCGCGAAGAACAGGCGCGTCGACCCCGGCTCCGGCTTCGGCTCCGCGGGCTTGGGTTCGTCGGGCTTCGCCGCCTCCGGCTTCGGCGTCTCGGCGGGCTTGGGCGCCTCGGTGGCGGGCGGCGACACCGCCGGCGTGGGCTTGGGCGGCGCCGGAAGTTCGGCCGGCGCGTCCCGCCGCGGCGCGTAGGTCAGCTTCACCGTCTGGTCGACGCCCGAGGCCACGCTGCGCAGGTTCACGTCGCTGAGCTCCTGCCCTCGCAGAATGTGCGGCACAATCGCGATCAGCAGCTCGCTCTGGTTCTTCTCCAGGTTCTCGCTCGAAAACAGCCGCCGCAGAATCGGAATCTGTCCCAGTCCCGGCACGCCGCTCTGCGTCTTGGTGTCCTGATCCTGCAACAGCCCGCCGAGCAGGCTGACCTCGCCTTCTCGCAGCCGCACGGCGTGGCTCAGCTTGCGCTGTCCGATGATGGGCTGCTTCAACCCGCCGACGTCGATGGTGTCGCGCACGTTCGAGATGTCGATGTCCACCTGCATCGAGACTTCGTCGGTGCCGTGAATCTTCGGCGTGATGTCGACGTTCACGCCCACGTCGGCGAACTGGAACTGCGTCGAAACCAGCGGATTCAAGCCCGCGCCGCCGATGCCCGGCTGGAAGCTGCCGACCGCATACGGAAAGCGGTCGCCGATCTTCAGCGACGACTTCACGCCGTCGGCCGCGCGCAACTGCGGCGATTGCAGGACGCGCGTCCCTCGGTCGCTCATCAGCGCCTGGAGCAACCCGCTCGGCAGCGTCAGCGTGAAGTCCTGCGTGTTGATCTTCCCGACCGAATCGAGCAGGATGCCGGCGCCCGACGCCGCGTCGTCGTCCGACCCCGAGCCTCCTCTGCCGAGCGAAGCCCGCGGCGTGAACGTGATCGGCACGCGGAAGCCGGTGGTGCCGCCCGATTGAATCGTCGCCGCCAGGTCGCGCGTGCGCGAGCGGTTGGCCTCCATGACGATCACGTCGACCACGACCTCCGACCTCGGCTTGTCGAGGTCGAGGAAAAGCTTCTCGGCCAGTGCCACCTGGTCGACCGTGCCGCGCACGATGATGGCGTTTTGCGCCGCGTAGACGAACACCTGCCGGAGATTGGTCACCGCGCGCACGGCCGTCGAGATTTCGTTGAGCTCCTGTGGCTGGGTGGTGTTGGTCATGTAGAACACCTTCGCGACCCAGTCTTCGTAGTCGCGCCGCTTGGTGACGTTCTCGTTGGTGACGAAAATGGTGTTCGGCGAGAGCGGCTTCCAGTACGACTTGGTGAGGATCGACAGGTGCTCGAGCGCGTCCTCGATGGTGGTGTTCGTCAAATCGACCGAGAAGTTGCGGCCCGTCGTCTGGTACTCGGTGTCCATGATGACGTTGAGGCCGGCCAGCTTGCCGAGCGTCTCGAACAGCACGCGCACGGGCTGGTTGGTCATCCGCAGCGAGGTGATCTGGCGCGAGATCGGCTTCAGCTCCGGCACCGGCAGCAGCGACGCGGCGCGATCCTCCACCTCCTTGCGCGCCTGTTGCTGCGGTGTCATCGAGCGTTCCTCGGGCGGGGCCTCCTTGCCGCGGCGGCGCTCGCGCTCGATCATCGACCGCGTGCGGCGGATCTCCTGCACGGCGATGGTCGACCCGGGGTCGATGGCGTAAGCTTTCTGGAACTCGGCCAGCGCCTCTTCGAGCTTGCCTTCGTCGCGCAGCTTCTGGCCCGCGTCGACGCGCCGGAGGCCGGACTGGAACCGGACGCGGCGCACGGCCATCTGGTAGGCGGCGTCGCCGGGGTCCTCCGCCCAGGCTTTCTCGAAGAGTTCCAGGGCCTTTTCGAGCTCCTGTTTGAGTTCGGCGCTTCGGCCTTCGGCCAGGAGCTTGTCGCCCTTGCGCGTGCGAGCCTCGGCGAAGAAGGCCAGCAGCAGGGCCGCCAGGATCACCGCTAATCGATTGAACGCCAGCATGTTATTCTGTTTCAGAGGGTGCCGCTCGGAACGATCCGGGCCGCGCCAGCCGGGCCGCGGCCGAACGGAGCGGTCCTAAATGAATACGCCACACTGGGACTGACGCCCGTCCCCGCCGCGCCGTGGAGTGAGATTTGCCGGCCAAGACCAATCCCGTGAAGATCCTCTACGACAACCGCCGCGCGCGCTTCGACTACCAGCTCTTCGAGCGCTTCGAGGCCGGCATGGTGCTCACGGGCACCGAGGTCAAGGCGGCTCGCGCCGGCCGCATCCAGCTCGCCGACGCCTACGCCGGCATCGAGGGCAACGAGGCCTGGGTCCACAACGCCCACATCTCGCATTACACGCACGGCAACCGCTACAATCACGAGCCCGTGCGCCCGCGCAAGCTGCTGCTGCATCGCGAGGAGATCCGCAAGCTGGGCGTGAAGACGCGCGAGCGCGGCATGTCGCTCATCCCGACGAAGATCTATCTCAAGGACGGCTTCATCAAGTGTGAGATCGCCCTCGCCAAGGGCCGCAAGCACCACGACAAGCGCGAGGCCGTCCGCAATCGCGAGCGCGACGCCGAGGCTCGCGCCGCCGTCGCGCGGCAACGGAAACAATAAGCCGCCCTCTCAGGACTGCCCGTAGCTGGCGCCCGGACCGTGCTTGCGCAGAAAGTGCGCGTCCAGCAGCGCGCGCGACACCGGCCGCGCTTCGCCGATCCCCAGCGCCAGCGACGCCACCCGCGCGATCTCCTCCAGCATCACCGCGTGATGCGCCGCCTCGGCCGCCGACCGTCCCCAGGCGAACGGCCCGTGATTCGCCACCAGCACTCCCGGCGCCTCCAGCGCGTCCAGCCCCGCGAACCGCCGCACGATCGCCAGGCCCGTGTTGTGCTCGTAGTCGCCGGCGACCTCCTCGTCGGAGAGCGCCTCCGTCACGGGCACCGGCCCGTGGAAGTAGTCGGCGTGCGTCGTGCCCAGGCAGGGAATCTCGCGGCGCGCCTGCGCCCAGGCGGTGGCGTGCGTCGAATGCGTGTGCGCCACGCCGCCGATCGCCGGGAACTCGCGATAGAGCAGAAGGTGCGTCGCCAGGTCGGTCGACGGCTTCAGATTCCCCTCGACGCGCCGCCCGTCGAGATCCACCACCACCATCGACTCCGGCGTCAGCGCCTCGTACGGCACGCCGCTCGGTTTGATCGCCACCAGGCCGCTGGCGCGGTCGACGCCGCTGGCGTTGCCGAACGTGTAGAGAACCAAGCCCCGCCGCACCAGCTCCAGGTTCGCCTCGAGCGCCTCGCGCCGGAGCGCTTCGATCGTCACGCCGCCTCCCGCGCGTGCCAGTACATCTCCCATCCGAGATACTTCGATGTCGCTTCGTGGACCGCCGCCGCCTGGTGCGAGAGATTCGCCGCGACGTGATGCTCGAAGCCATTCTCGCAGATGTAGCGCAGCAAACCCTGAAGCCGCGGAATCTCCACCACGCCCGCGCCGCCGAACGTCTCCAGCGGATCGTCCGTGAATCGCCCCTCGCCGACGTAGCCGCGGATGCGGCCTGTGCGGTCGTCGGTCGAGAAGCGCGCGAAGGTCATCGGCGACGCTTTCACCTTCCCGACGCACGTCCCAAACGTGTTCAGCTTGCCGACCGTGCCGGCGATGATCTCCTGGAAATCCATGCGCACGCTCTCGAAGAAATGTTTCGGGAGGTTGGAGCAGTGGAAGCAGACCGCCTTGTCGGGGTCGTCGCCGTAGTTGTTGTTCCAGTCCAGGAGCGCGCTCGGCGATTCCGACGCCAGCCGCAGCGCGTGCATGGCGATCGCGCCCGGAATGTCCACCTCGCAGGCGCTCGAATGCAGGCCGTTGCTCATCATGCTCATCACCGTGCAGGGCACGACGCCGAAGTACTCCTCCATCGAAGTCCAGCACTGCACCGCGCTGATCGCGAGCTCCTGCTGCTCCATCCATTCGTCGACCACCGCGCCGAGCTTGGCCATCTTCACCAGGGCGTCGCGCGGGATTCCCTCCACCGGCACGTAGGTTTCGATGGCGCCGAGCTTCGCCGCCACCCGCGCGTCGCCGTCGCCGAGCTTCGCGATACGCCCGAAAATCTCCGAGAGATCGATCGGCTCGATGGTGATGCCGGCGCCCTCGAGAATCTTCTCGCTGTAGCGCACCGTGTTGAACGCCGCCGGCCGCGCGCCGATGGCGCCCACGCGCAGTCCCCGCAGCCCCTTCACCACGCGGCAGACGGCGGCGAAGCGGTCGATGTCGGCGCGGAAGACCGGCGACGACGGCGCCTCGGTGTGCAGCGAAGTCAGCGAGTAGCGGATGCCGAACTGCTGGAGATTGTTGCAGACGCTCATCTTGCCGCAGAAGCTGTCGCGGCGGTCGGCGATCGTCATCTTCCCCGGCGTGTCGGGGAAGGCGTGCACCAGCACCGGCGCCTCCAGCGCCGCCATGCGGAGCGTCTCGGCCACCGTCTTCTCGTCGCCGAAATTCGGCAGCGTCACGATGACGCCGTCGATCTCGCCGCGCCGCGACTGGAAAAGCTCCGCGCACTTCCTCGCCTCGGCTCTCGTCTCCACGGCGCCGTGCTTGGAATCCTCGGGAGTGAGACACACCACGCGGTGGCCGGCGGCCTCCAGCGCGGCGATCGTCTCCACCCGCCCGCTGCGCGCCAGGTGATCCGGAAAAAACCCGCGATTTCCCACGAGCAGCCCGAACGTCATCGGCATAATTCGTCCTACCAGAACCAATAATTCAGAAATAAGAACGCCACGGTGATGATAACCGCCCAGAACGCCGGCCGGCGAAGCAGCGGCAGGTGCGCCTCCGAGGGAATCTCCGTGCAACCGTAGACCAGCCCCGCCAGTTCGGCCTCCGGCTTGGGCCTCGATGCCAGGCTCACCGCCACCGTCACCGCCACGCAGACGAGCCAGCACCACAGCGCGCGGTACATGTTCTCGGCCATCGCCTTGGCGTCGGCCGAGAGCGCGATGTACTGGAGCGCAGACGGGTCCAGCTTCACCCACAGCCACATGGCGATCGACGACACCGTCCCCGCCAGCAGACCCCAGAATCCGCCCGCCGGAGTGGCGCGCTTCCACAGCATTCCCAGGATCACCGTCCCGAACAAAGGCGCGATAAAGAAGCTGAACAGCGCCTGCACGTAGTCCATAATGCTGAGGAATTGCATCACCAGATACGCCGTGCCGATCGAGACCAGCACACCCAGCACCGTCGACCAGCGCCCCATGCTCACGTAGTGCGCGTCGGAGGCGTCGCGTCGAAAGAGCGGCCGGTAGATGTCGTACGTCCACACCGTGGCGAACGCGCTCACGTTGCCCGCCATGCCGCTCATGAACCCCGCGATCAGCGCCGTGATCCCCAACCCCAGCAGTCCCGGCCCGCAATACCGCGCCAGCATCAGCGGCAGGACTTCGTTGTAGCTGTGGCCGCCCGTGGCGATGGCCTCGGATTCCCCGGTGAGCGGCATCGGCAGCAGCGCCAGACCCAGCAGTCCCGGCACGATCACGATGATCGGCACCAGCATCTTGAAGCCCGCGCCGATGATCGGGGCCATCTTCGCGGCGGTGATGTCCTTCGCGGCGAGCACCCGCTGCACCACCAGGAAGTCCGTGGTCCAGTATCCGAACGCGGCCACAAACCCGAGACCGAAAACGATGCCCGTCCAATGGATGCCCATGGGATTGTCGGTGAAACTCCCCATGTTGCTCCACAGATGCGTGTAGTCGCCGCGCCCCACGTTGGCGGCGATCTTCGCCGTCAGCCCGCTCCAGCCCCCGGCCTCGATCAGCCCGAGAATCGGAATCAGCAGCGCGCCCAGCCAGATGAGAAAAAACTGAAGCACTTCATTGAAGATCGCCGAGCGCAGTCCGCCCAGCGCCACGTACGCCGCCACCGTCAGCGACGAGACCCAGATGCTCACGTTGATATCCCAGCCCAGCACGACCTTCATGACCAGCGCCATCGAGTACATGTTGATGCCGCTCATCAGCACCGTCATCAGCGCGAAGCCGATCGCCGAGAGCGCCCGGCTCGATTCGCCGAATCGCAGCTTCAGGTAATGCGGCACCGAGTGCGTCTTCGAGATGTAGTAGAACGGCATCATCACCAGGCCGAGAAACAGCATCGCCGGCACGGCGCCGATCCAGTACCAGTGCGCGCCCAGGATCCCGTACTGATACGACGCCGCCGCCCATCCCATCAGCTCGAGCGACCCGAGATTGGCCGAGAGGAAACTGAGCCCCGCGATCCAGGCGGTCATCTCGCGGCCCGCCATGAAGAAGTCTTCGCCGGTCGTCGAACGGCCCTTCAGGTAGAATCCGATCGCGAGAACGGCCACGAAGTAAGCGGCGATGATGACCAGGTCGACGGCGGCGAGCGAGATCAGGCGCGAGGTCATTGAAAGCGCTACCAGGGGAGATTATCACACTACAATAAATGGGATGTCTCAACGCCAGGAAGCCCTCCGCGCCATGCTGGCGCAATCGCCCGAGAACAGTTTCTTGCGCTACGGCCTGGCGCTCGATCTCGCCAACACCGGCGACCTCGCCGGCGCCCTCGTCGAGTTCGACACCCTGGTCGCGCGCGACCCCGATTACAAAGCCGCGTACTTCCACGCCGGCCAGACCGCCGAGAAGCTGGGACGCCCCGACGACGCCCGCGGCTGGTACCGCCGCGGCATCGACGTTACCGCGCGGCTGGGCGACGACCACGCCCGCAGCGAGCTCCAGGGCGCGCTCGACATGCTCGGGTGAACGACGACGACGCGCTACGTACTACACAAGCAAGAATGTAGTACACTCACGACGTGAGCATGACTGTCCAGGCGCGCCTCGATCCCCAGGCGCGCAAGACGCTGACACGGCTGGTCCGGGAACTCGGCTTGACTCCCTCGGAGGTGGTCCGCGAAGGTCTGCGCGCGCTGGGAGCCGTTCATCCACGGAAAGGAAAGCCGCGAATCGCGGGACTCGCGCAGTTCGATTCCGGGATCCCCGATCTCGGATCGAACAAGAAGCACCTGAAGGGCTTCGGCCGTTGACCCCGGTTCTCCTCGATACCGGGGTGATCGTCGCGCTGCTCACCCGGAACGAGCGAAACCACAAGGCCTGTGTGACAGCCGTCGAACCCCTGACGGAGCGGCTGGTCACCTGCGAGGCGGTCATCGCCGAGAGCTGTTATCTCCTGCGAAACACGCCGGGAGCACCGGAGGCGGTCCTGGAAAACGTCGCCCGGGGGATCTTCAGGATTCCGTTCCAGCTTTCCCACTCCGCCCGGCATATCCAGGGCATTTTGCGTCAATACCGCGACCGCCAGGTCGATCTTGCCGACGCCTGCCTGATTCACCTCGCCGGCGAACTGCGCACGCCCGACATCCTCACGCTCGACCGCGACTTTGACGTCTACCGGTGGGGCCGAAACCGCGCCTTCAACCGGCTGGTGCCGCTGAAATAGCGCCGATCCGGCGCGATCACTTCTCCGCGAAGCAGTAGAACAGTCCGTCGCCGCCTGTGGCGCGCAGATTCGCCTGCCCGCATCCGCGCGAAGGGTGCGCGAAGTTCCACGACGTCGGATTCACTCCGCCGCCCTGGCGGTCGTGGTGGCCCACCGCCGCGCTGCCCTCGGCGCTGTTGCTGGTCCAGTTCCCGCAGCTCGACTTGGCGGGATCGCCCGGCGTCGCCGTCCCGTCCATCTGCGAGCCGGTGAGAATGTCGTGCTTGTTCGGCGTGTCCCCGCGACCGTTCACCACCTCGCCCTTCTCCGTCAGCGACCCCTGCTTGCCGAGCTTGTTATTGTCGCTGTGCAGATCGGCCACGCTGTCGGCCACCTTCTCGCCCTTGGCGTTGTGCCACGGCCCCTTGCCGATGCGGTCGCGCGCGTTCACGGCCGGCTTGCCGTCGGCCGTCACCGTGCTGAGATAGGCGCGCCAGGTGCGATTGCCCGCGCCCGCCGCCGCCGCGAGCTGCTGGCAATGCCGGTCGGCCCCGGCCAGGCCCGAAAGATTCGCGCCGTCTCCCGGTCCGGTGCTGGTGATGAAAAAGCTCATCGAGTTCTGCGCCGCCAGAGGCAGGCATGTGCCGAGCGCCGCCGCGGCGCACAGGGTCGCGATTCGTCTCATGTCGATTCTCCTTTCGGAAATCCTATCACGGCACGGCGCACTACCCCGCGGCGCGCGCGTCGCCCGGGCCGCGGCCGATGCTAACATCGGGTTCGAGATGAGCCGCGTCCTGCTCGCCGACGACAGCCCCCACGCACAGCGCATGGGCGAGCGCATCCTGCGCGAGGAGGGCTTCGAGGTCGTCTCCGTCACCGACGGCTCGACCGCCCTGGTCCGCCTCGCCGACGTCGAGCCCGACGTCGTCCTCGCCGACGCCTACCTGCCCGGTAAGTCCGGCTTCGATCTCTGCCGCGAAATCAAGTCCGACCCGCGCTTCCGCTTCACGCGCGTCGTGCTCACCGCCGGGCTCCTTGAGCCCTTCCGCGACGAGGACGCCCGCGCCGCCGGATGCGACGCCATCCTGCGAAAGCCCTTCGAGGCCTCCCTGGTGGTCGCCACGCTCAAGCCTCTCGTCGAGGCCTCGCGATTCGCGCGCGGCCTCTTCGGCGAGCCGCCCGCCCCCTCCGATCCCTCACCGCCGCCGCCCGCGCCGCCGACGCCGGAAATCGACCCCGAGCGCGTGCGCGCCGCCATCACTCTGGCGCTCGACCGCGCCCTGCCCGCCATGATCGAGGAGATCACCGAGCGCGTACTCGTCGCGCTAGGTCATTAGCCGGCCGTTCCGAGCCGCGACTGCAAGGAGCGGACCTGCGCAACCTTATCTGCGTTCATCTGCGGCCCGAATCATTCTTCCCTACCGCACCTTGAGAAACTCCGACGGCGCGAGCGCCCGACGCGTGAACCGCGCCGCATGCACCGCGCCGCGAAAGTAGTGCACCTGGTTGATCCGCATCCCCACCGACGCCCGCCCCTCGCCGTGCGGCTCCAGCGCCACCGGCCCGCCGCCCTGCTCCACGCCGTCGACGTAGTTGCGGAAGTTGGTCCCGTCGTAAACGCTCGCCACGTGATACCAGCGGCCCACCGCATGCATCGCCTTGCGATTCATGAGCGACTTGCTGGCCGCGCCCGACTGGATGTGGCTGTCCAGATACCACTCCGAGCCGACCACGCGAATCTCGAAGAGCATGCGGTTGTCGTGGTCGGCGCCGGTGGCCGGGTCGCGTTGCGCCAGGTGAAACCAGCGCTGCTCGAAGGCGCCGCCGTCGGGTCGGAAGATCGCCTCCCAGGTGAAGGTGCGCGCGCCCGCGAGCGGATGGCTGTCGATGTAGAGTGCGTCGTCGACGCCGTCGAATTCGACCGCCCCGCCCACCGGCGAGCTGATCACGCGCGGCGCACCCAGCACCGTCGTCCTGTGTCCGCCGATGTTGTCGAGCCGGTCGAAGATCCACACCACTTGCTCCGCGGCCTGCGACGTCCCTGGCGCCGCCGCCCGCGGACGCCCCGGCCGGAGCGACGCCAGAAACGCGACCAGGTTCTCCAGGTCTCCCTTCGCGAGCGACGCGTAGGCGGGCATGGTCGATTCGCGTGGAAGCTGGACGCTCTTCACCTCGCGCTTGAGAAACGACCGCAGATTGCCGTTCATGTCGCGCAGGTGCACCGAGTACTCGTCTTCGTTGAGATGAATCCCGCGCACGGGCGCACCCGCGGCCGGCGCGACCTCCACCGTCCGGTATTCGAGCGCGATATCCGCCCCCGGTGCGACGATCGACTCGCGCAGGTGCCGCGCCGCGCGCTTGGCGCCGGCGTCGCTCAGGTCGGGTCCGAAGTGGCCGCCGTCGCCGTGAATCGTGTGGCACGACGCGCAGGCCAGCTTTCGATACATCGCCGCGCCCGCCGCCGCGTCGCCGGTCACGGCATCGGCGCCGCCCTGCCGGTTCAGCCGCTTCACGTGGCCCACCATGCGCCAGACTTCGTGCTCGGGCAGATTGAACGCGCCAGGCATCTCCGTCCCCGGCACGCCCATGCGAATCACCAGAAACAACTCCCGATCCGACGACCCATGCCGCAGTGTCCCCGTATTCAGCGCCGACCCGCGCCCCCCCTCGCCGTCGAGTCCGTGACAGTGGCCGCATCGCCCCTGGTAGAGCTTTCGTCCCGCCTCGACGTCGGCGGGCGACGTGTAGGGGTTCGTCTCGGGGATGTTGGTGGGAGCGGGACGCGCCTGCCGTCCGCCCGGTCCCTGCGCGAGCGCGGTCGCGGCGGCGGCAGCGAATACCAGCAGCTTCGTCATGACGGCCTCAATCCAGCGAAAAAGCGATGAGCACGTCGCCGACCGGCAGCGCCATCACCTGCCTGCCGCGGCTGAGGAAGGTCATGGGCGCGGCGAACACCCGGTCGCCGGCGTTGAAGTTCCACAGCTCCTTGCCGGTGCGCGCGTCGAGCGCGTAGACGTTGCCGCTGGGCGTCGCCGAGAACACGAGGTTGCCCGCCGTCGAGAGCACTCCCGCCCACGGCGGCGAGAGGATCTTGTGCTCCCACTTGATCTCGCCCGACTCCGGAACCATCGCGATCAGCTTGCCCCAGCTCTCTTCGGGACGGAATCGCGCGCCGCCGCCGCCCCCGCCGCCGAAAAACGACTGTCCCGGCTGAAATTCCGGAGCGTCAGTCTTGAAATACCGCCTCCGTTCCTCGCGCGCATTGAAATAGAGCAGCTTGGTGACGGGATTGTAGCTCGGCGACATCCAGTTATTGGCCCCGTCGACGCCCGGCCACACGCGATCGTTGCCGTCCAGCGTCGGCTCCTGGTCGGGGTTGACCATCGGGCGGCCCTTGGCGTCGAAGCCCTTGGCCCAGGTCTGCTTCACGTAGGCCTTGGCGAGCAGGAACTCGCCGGTGACGCGATCCAGCACATAATGGTGGCCGTTACGGCTCGGCACCACCACCAGCTTGCGCGGTCTGCCGGCGAACGTCGAATCGAGGAGCACGGGAACCTGTGTGGCGTCCCAGTCGTGGGTGTCGTGCGGCGTGAACTGGAAATGCCACTTCATTTTCCCGGTATCCGCGTGAATGGCGAGCAATGAACAGGAATACAGGTTGTCGCCCGGACGCACGTCGCCGTTGTAGTCCGGCCCGGGGTTGCCGGTACCCCAGTAGATGAGATTCAGTTCGGGATCGTACGACCCGGTGATCCAGGTCGACGACCCGCCGTGCTTCCAGGAATCGCCGCCCCAGGTCTCCGATCCGGGCTCGCCCGGCGCGGGCACGGTCCATAGGCGCCAGAGGCGCTCGCCGGTCGCGGGGTGATAGGCGTCGAGAAATCCGCGAATACCGCCCTCGGCGCCCGCGATGCCGACGATGATCTTGTCCTTGAGCGCCAGCGGCGCGCCCGTGGCCGTGTAGTTGAGCGCCGGGTCGGCGATGTCGCGCCGCCACAGCACGCGACCCGATCGCGCGTCGAGCGCGATCAGCTTGGCGTCGAGCGTGTTGATGTAGAGGGTCGTGCCCAGCAGCGCCAGTCCGCGGTTCACCTCGCCGCAGCACAGGTAGACGCGCTGCGACATGCGGTGCTCGTACATCCACAACTGGCGTCCCGTCTCGGCGTCCAGCGCGATCACGTCGCTCTGCGGCCGCGTGAGATACATGACGCCGTCGACCACGATCGGCGTCGCCTCGACCTTCGGCCGATGGAACTGGTAGATCCACTTGACGCGCAGCCGATGGACGTTCTCGGCCGTGATCTGGTTCAGCGCGCTGTAGTGATGGCTGCTGTAATCGCCGCCGTAGGTGAGCCAGTTGCCGGGCTCCTGGCGCGCGTTCCGGATGCGCTCGTAGGTCAGCGGCAGGCCCGTCTGCGCCGCCGCCGCGGCGGCGAATAACAGGGATGCGAGCGCCGTTCCTCTCATGGAAGTTCGCATTCTATCACCGCGCAGGCGCAGCGACCGCCCGGCACGAAGCGCTTCAGCCGCGAGGCTGGGAACCCGCCAGCCGCCCGATCTCGCGGCCCGCGAGCGCCCGCCGATGGAAGCGCACCTCGCGCAGCCGCCCGCGAAAGTAGTCCGTCTCCCCGAAGCCGATCTTCAGAGGCTCGGCGTTCGAAAGATCGTACGCGCCGCCGGAGAATGCGGCCGACCGGCCCGCGGCCTTCCCGTCGACGAAAAGCTCGATGCGGTTCCCCCGCCGCACGGCCGCGATATGCCGCCAGCCGCCGCCGATGTCGCGATGGAATCCCAGACACGCGCCGGCGCGCATTGCGAACACCTTCCCGCGCGTGTCGGCCGGCGCATCGGCCAGTGCGGCGCGATAGCTGCCGATCCCGGCGAACAGCCTCCCGTCGAAGACCGTCATCGATGTCACCCTGCCCCATCGCACGCTGTCGAGCGGTGCGTCCTCGGGCACTTCGGGCGACGCGAACCGCCGCAGGCGAGTCCACGTCCGGCCGGCGTCGTAGCGGAACACCTCCGCCGCGGGAATGGTCCCCGCGTAGAGTTTTCCGTTATACACGGTGAGCGCGTTGCTCTCGGTGCTCGCGCCGAGCCTTCCGCGATCCTCCCAGCGGCCGTCGCGATAGGCGCCCACCTTGCCCGTCGGCCACGTGGTCGCGTGCAGCAGCCCGCGATAGGATTGCAGCGCGTGGATCTGGTCCTCTCGCGCCGGATCCTGGATCGGGCAGCCCAGCGGCGTCCACGACCGCCCGTCGTAGGCATAGACCTCGGCCTGCCGGAAGCCGCCGTCGAATCTCCCGCCGAACGCGCCGACCACCAAGCGTCCGTCATGGACCAGCATCGGATGCACCAGGCTCGGGAACGATCCGCAGGGCTGCCACTCTCGGCCCCCGTCCCACACGTAACATCGCCGATCGTCGGCGGCGACGTACAGCCGCCCCTGGAACGACGCGATTCCGAACAGCCGCCGGCACTGCCCCGGCTGTCCGCAGTCCTCCCATTCCCGGCCGCCGCGATAGCGATACACGCGCCCCGCATCCAGCGCGTCCTTGTCGACGCGCGTCCAGTCGTAGCTCCACGTCGCGGCGAACAGGCTACCGTCGTGCACGATGAGCGGACCGGCGCCGCGCGTACGTCCGGCGCCCACGCGTCCGCAGTCCTCCCATCGGCTTCCGCCACGATAGCGGTAGACATGCGACCAGTCGCGTTCGGTCGCGCCGTCGGTGGTGGCCGCGTAGAGATCGCCGTCGAAAACCGTGAGCGAGTTGCTGACGTAATTGCTGGTCGGACTGGGGCGGCCGCAGTCCTCCCAGGCCGGCGTGCTGGCGTTGTCGATTCCGAAGAACACCTGCCGGTCCGCGCCCTGCGAGTTGTAGCCGCCGGAGCTGGCCCCGAGACTCAGCGTGAAACCGCGGCGGAGCGCGGGGTCGTACTTCGAGACGATATCGCCGGCGATGTCGGTGACCGGTCCCTCGGCCCGCACCCAGGCGGCGATCGTGAAGTCGCCGGCCCCCGGATCGAGCGACGCCCCGTGCGGCGCTTCGAGAAACGCCGACCGCCCGTCGAACTCGCCGGTGGCGAGATTCACGCCGTGGTTGGCCGCGTGATTGCCGTTCCCGGAGTGGTCCTTCGCGTCGCCCCGCAGGGGCCAGTAGCCGGCGAGCCGGTCGTCCTGGGACCGGAGCGGCCGGGCCATCGCCGCGAACGCTGCGAACCGGCGGCGCGACCAGTACCCTGTCACGCCCGTCCTACCGCAGCTTGCCCTCGACGAACGGCACCTCGAACACCTTCTCGTGCATCACCGGACCGTGCCCGAAATATCCCGCCTCGCCGAACAGTTCGCCGTGGTCGGCGGTGATCGTTATATAAGTGTCCTTCGGTACCCTGTCGAACAACTCCTCGCACACCCGATCCAGGTAGCGCACCGTCTCCACCTGCCGCGCGCGCAACTGTCGCAGCTTCTTGTTGTCGAAAAACTTCTCCGTCCGCCGAATCAGCTTCCCGCCGACCACCTGGTCGTCCATGTGCTTGAACACCCCGTGCACGCCGCTGATCCGCGGCCATTGGTCCGGCGGTTCGTCCGGCAGCGCGTACGGATAGTGCGTCTCCCCCACGTTCATCAAAAAGAATGACGGCGACTGCTCCGAGAACCGCATCTCGCCCAGCATCGCCCGCATGTCGTTGTGCTTCTCCATCAGCTGATAGCTGTCGAAGCCCGTGTTCAGAATCGTCCGCGGATTCAGCACCGGCAGCGACACCATCGCGTGCGTGCGATACCCCATGTGGTCCTTCAGAAACGACGGCAGGTACATCCGCGGCACCAGCGACTTGAACTCGATGTGCTCCGCACCCAGCCGCTCGTTGAACTGAAGGAAGTCCTTCTTGTAGTACTCCGACGCGAACACGTGCTTCGGACTCGAATGCGGCAGCAGCCCGATCAGCAGGTTGTAGTGCGAGGGCGACGTCCACGACGCGTACGAGTAGCGCTTCTCCACCTTGCCGAGCTTCGCCATCACGCGAGGCTTCGCCTGAATAAATGAGTCGAAGCGGCAGCTGTCGAAAACCACCAGCAGGTAGTTGTTCGGGCGTTTCGTCTTGCGGGTCCGTACGGCTGGCATCGCGCGGATTATAGCATCTCGATCCCGCGGCGCAGCGCGTGATACTCCCCCACCAGGAACAGCGACCCGGTGACGAACACCACGTCGTCCTCTCCCGCCTCCCCGGCGATCTCCAGCGCCGCCGCCAGCCGCGGCGCCGTGCGAACCCGCGGATGGTCGAACAGAGCCCGCAGCGCCTCCGGCCGCATCGCCCGCGCCCCCCGCGGCGCCGTCAGCACGATCTCGTCGGCCGCCGCCGCGAGTATCCCCGCGATCTCGTCGAGCGACTTGTCGCGCATCGCCCCATAAACGATCCACACCCGCCGCCCGCGCCGGAAGCGCTCGATGTACGACGCCAGCGCGCGAATCCCCGCCGGGTTGTGCGCGCCGTCGAGTATCGTCTCCGGCCGCTCCCCCGCCAACTCCAGCCTCCCCGGCCAGCGCGCCGACGCGATGCCCCGCTCCATCGCCTCCGCCGGCACGCCCAACCGCTCCAGCGCCGCGACCGCCGTCAGCGCGTTCTCCACCTGGTGCTCGCCCGCCAGCGGACAGTCCACCCGAACCGTCGCCGCGCCGTGCGCCACGAACCGGCATCCCCGCGCGTGCAGCTCCAGACCCTCGACCCGCCACTCCGCCGTCGTCGTGTAGTCGACGCCCAGTTCCCGCGCGCGCGCCTCCAGCACGCGCATCGCCTCCGGCCGCTGACGTGAGAAAACCGCCGGCGCCCCGCGCTTGAGAATCCCCGCCTTCTCGCCCGCGATGCTCTCCAAACTCGACCCCAGCCAGGCCTCGTGATCGAAGTCCACCGGCGTCACCACGCACAGCTCCGGCGCGACCACGTTGGTGGCGTCCAGCCGCCCGCCCAGCCCGACTTCGAGCACCACGCGCTCGACTGCCGTCTCGCGGAACATCAGGAAGGCCATCGCGGTCACCGTCTCGAAGTAGGTGGGATGCGCGTCCAGGCCGCCCTTGGCCACCAGCCGCTCGGCGGCTTCGTTCACCACCCGGAACGCTCCGGCGAACTCGTCGGCTGTGACGTCCCGCCCGTCGATGCGAATCCTCTCGGTCGGCTCCACCAGGTGCGGCGACGTGTAGAGTCCCGTCCGGCCCCCGGCGGCTCGCAGCGCCGCTTCGATCATGGCGCAGGTGGAGCCTTTGCCGTTGGTGCCCGCCACGTGGACGAATCGCGGCGCGTGGTGCGGATCGCCCAGCGCGGCCAGCAGCGCCGATATGGAGTCGAGCCCGAGCCTGACGGTCTTCAGCTCGTTGCCCAGCGAGTAGAGGAATCTCACCGATTCCGGATAGGTGAGCACTCGGCTTCATCCTACCGTGGGGCGCCGCTCCCGCGCCCAACCCTCGCGGCCCTGCCAACCACAGTCTGGAAACCAATTACACTGCAACTAACCGCCCTTCGTCTTTTTCCGGACCCCGGGCGTCATTACTACGAAGCGGGCGATACCGTCCGCCGGCGATAAGACGGAGCCAGTGATCTTTCGCGAGGTCGAGGACCGGGACCTGGTGGGCAAGGCCCGCCGGGGCGACGTGGACGCCTTCAACCTGTTGGTGTCCCGTTGGGAGAAGCGCGTCTTCAACTACGTGTTGCGGCTGGTCGCCAATCGCGAGGACGCCCTGGACCTGACGCAGGAGGCTTTTCTGAAGGCTTACCAGAATCTCGGCAAGCTCGACGATCCCGCGCGGTTCGCGCCCTGGCTGTTCCGGATCGCCCATAACGAAGCGTTCTCCTTGTTGCGCAGACCGAGGCCGGAGGCGGAAGAGCAAATGGAATCGGCTCCGCCGCCCTCCGGACCGAGGCTGCTCCCTGTCGAAACCTCCATCGCCGTCTCGGCCGCGCTGGCGCGTCTCACCGCCGATCAGCGCGAGGCCGTCGTGCTCAAGGTCTACCAGGGTTTCAAGTTCGAGGAGATCGCCGAGATCCTGGAGTGTCCCGTGTCGACCGTCAAGTCGCGCGTCTACTCGGCGCTGGAGTCGCTGAAATGCACCCTCGCGCCGGTCGAAACCTGAGGTCCTGAAACATGTGCTGCTCGAATTTCGATCTGAACGGTTACCTGCTCGGCGAAATCGCCGAAACCGAAAAGCGCCAGGTGCGCGATCACGTCGCCGCCTGCGAGTCCTGCGCCGGCGAGCTGGAGCGCCTGCGGCTCACGCACGCCGCCATGCTCACGCTCGGCGACGAGGAGATGCCGCGCCGCATTGCCTTCGTCTCCGACAAAGTCTTCGAGCCGCGCTGGTGGCAGCGCCTGTGGTCGTCGGGCCCGCGGCTGGGCTTCGCCTCGGCGGCCATGCTCTCGGCGGCGATTCTCGCACATGCCCTGATTCAGCAGCCGTCGCCCGCGCCCCCCGGCCCCGACGCCGCCAAACTCGAGTCGCAGATCGCCGAGCTTCGCGCCGTCGCCGAGAGCTTCGAGGTGCTCATGAAGAAGGCCAACGTCGAGCGTGCGGCTTATCGACGAGGTTCGCTGTGAGACTCGCGGCAGCATTCCTGGCGCTGTCATTCGCCGCCGTCGCCAAGGCGCCCTTGCGCACCGAGCTCGCTCCCATCGAGAAGCGATTCGACCAGCGCGTCGCCACGCTCGGCGGCGAGGATCCCTGCGACCTGCTCGGCAACACGCGCGCGGTGTACCTCGATAATTACGGCATCGTCTTCTCGACGGAGTTGAGCCTCGTCGCCGCTCCCGCGCTGACACCCTTTCGCCCGACGATTCCGAAGGAGATGGCCGCCAAGGTCCGCGACCGCAAACTGACGCGGCTGCCGCTTCTGAAGAAGACGATGGTGGATCTCATGATCTCGGCCGCCTCCTCCCTGCGCGACCTGCCCGCCGATCAGCAGGTCGTGTATGGCGTCTCGCTGCACTACTACTCGTGGGAGGACACCACCGGCCTCCCCGCGCAGATCGTCATGCAGGCGCCGCGCAAGAGCCTCATCGACCGCGTCGAGTCCGCCGTGAAAATCCGTGAGTACTGATCGCCCGGCCCGCTGCGCCCTCTCCGCCAGCCTTAGTTTCCTATCTGCGTTCATCTGCGTTCATCTGCGGCTATTTAGTTCCCTCCCAGCGAGGCGTCAATGCGCCTAGGCGAAATGCTCATCGCCCGCGGGCTGCTCACCGCCGACGAGCTTGCCCAGGCCCTCGAAATCCAAAAGGAACGCCCCGACAAGATCGGGCGCATCCTGGTCGACCTCGGTTTCGTCGCCCAGCGCGACGTCCTCGCCGCGCTCTCCGAGCAGCTCGGCACTCCGCTCGCCACGCTCGACGCCCCGCCACCCGTCACCCCCGAAACCGAAGGACTCGCCGGGCGATTCCTTCGCCAGTTCCGCGTCGTCCCGCTCGCCCAGCACGACTCCACCCTCACGCTCGCCATGGCCGACCCGCTCGACCTCGAGACCGTCGCCGCCGTGCGCGCCGTCACCGGACTCAAGGTCGAAACCGCGCTCGCCGCCGAGCAGGAGATCCTCGACGCCATCGATCGCTATTACGGCGAGTCCGCCCGCGACACCGCCGCATCCGCCGAACCCGGCGCCGAAGCCGACGAGGACCTCGAGCACCTGCGCGACATGGCGAGCGAAGCGCCCGTCATCCGGCTGGTCAACGCCATGATCGCCCAGGCCGTCGAGAAGCGCGCCAGCGACATCCATCTCGAGCCCTTCGAGAAGGAGTTCCGCGTGCGCTACCGCGTCGACGGCGTGCTCTACCCGCAGGACGCGCCGCAGCGCGAGCTCAAGGCCGCCGTCATCTCGCGCATCAAGCTCATGGCGAAGCTCAACATCGCCGAGCGCCGTCTTCCGCAGGACGGCAGAATCAAGGTCCGCACCCTCGGCCGCGAAGTCGACCTGCGCGTCTCCACGCTGCCGACCCTCTACGGCGAAAGCGTCGTCATGCGCCTGCTCGACCGCTCCGCCGGCGACTTTTACGATCTCCGCCGCCTCGGCTTCGACGAGCGCATGCTCGGGCGCATGGAGTATTTCACGCAGCTCCCGCACGGCATCTTTTTGGTGACCGGCCCCACGGGATCGGGCAAATCGACCACGCTGTACTCGGCGCTGAAACGCATCAATCTCACCGACCGCAAGATCATCACCATCGAGGACCCGGTCGAGTATCAGATGGACGGCATCAACCAGATTCACGTGAATCCGCAGATCGGGCTCACGTTCGCCAGCGGCCTGCGCCACATCGTGCGCCAGGACCCCGACGTCATCATGGTCGGCGAGATCCGCGACCGCGAGACCGCCGACATCGCCATCCGCTCGGCGCTCACCGGACACCTCGTCTTCTCCACGCTGCATACCAACGACGCGCCCAGCGCCATCACGCGGCTCACCGACATGGGCGTCGAGAACTACCTGATTACTTCGAGTCTCGTCGCCGTGCTCGCGCAAAGGCTGGTTCGCGTCATCTGCCCCCAGTGCCGCGTGCGCGACGGCTCGCGCGTCGCGCCTTCGGGCGAAACCGTCGAGTGCTGTCGCGGCGCCGGCTGCGAGGCCTGCTTCGGCACGGGCTACACCGGCCGCGTCGGCATCTTCGAAATGATGGACCTCGACGACGAAATGCGCCGCCTCATCATGCGGAACGCCGACGCCTCCGTGCTCACCGAGGCCGCGCGCCGCAACGGCATGCGCAGCCTGCGCGAGGACGGCTGGCTCAAGGTGCGCGACGGTGTCAGCACCGCCGAAGAGGTCATGCGCGTCACGCAGGAGTTCTGATGGCGGGCTATCACTTCAAGGCGGTCGCGGGCGACGGCAAGGTGCGCGCGGGCGTGCTCACCGCCGAATCGGACCGCATGGTCGCCGCCGAGCTGCGGCGTCAGGGACTCACGCCCGTATACATCGGCTCGGCGCCGCAGAAGTCGCGCGCGTGGACCATGCCGTCGTGGTCGGCCTCGCGGCGCCGCGACGTGCTCTTCTTCACGCAGGAGCTTTCGACGCTGCTCAACGCCGGTGTGCCGGTCGATCGCGCGCTCTCGATCTGCGGCGAGCTTTCCGAGAAGGAAGGCTTCCGGACCGTCGTTCAGGACGTGCTGCGCGTGCTCAAGGGCGGCAAATCGCTGGCCGACAGTCTCGCCGCGCACCCGGAGTGCTTCTCGGAGCTGTACGTCAACATGGTGCGCGCCGGCGAGGCCAGCGGGTCGCTGGCGTCGGTCTTCGACCGCCTCGCCGAGTTCGAGCGCACGCGCGACGAGCTGCGCGCCTACATCGTCAGCTCGCTGATTTATCCGGCGCTGCTGCTGGTGGTGGGACTGGCGTCGGTGATTCTGCTCATGTACTACGTCGTCCCGCGCTTCGCCGCCGTCTTCGAGGACTCGCGCATGCGCATGCCGCTGCCGACCCAGATTCTCCTCCAGGTCAGCAACGCCGTGAAGGCCTACGGCTGGATCGCCGCGCTCGGCCTGCTGGCGGGGTTCGGCGCGATGCAGGCTTACATCCGCACCGCCGTGGGACGGCTCTGGTGGGACACCTTCCGGCTGCGCATTCCGCTGCTCGGCGACGCGCTTCGGAAGGCCGAGACGGCCCGCTTCGCCCGCGCGATGGGAACGCTGGTCGCCAACGCCGTGCCCCTGGTGCAGTCGATTCATATCTCGGCGGCGATTCTCAACAACCGCCGCATCTCGGGGTCGCTGGAATCGGTTGCGCAGGGCGTCAAGCGCGGAGAAGGTATCGCCGCTCCGCTGCGCCGCACGGGGCAGTTTCCGGCGCTGGCGGCGCATCTGTTGAGCATCGGCGAGGAGACCGGGCGGCTCGACCACATGTTCGCGCGCATGGCCGACATCTACGAGAACGATACGCGCGCCGCCATCAAGCGCTTCACGGCGCTGTTCGAGCCGCTGATCATTCTGGTGATGGGCGTCATGATCGGCGCGCTGATTCTGAGTATTCTGCTCGCGATAACGAGCATCAACGAGGTGGCTATATGAGGGCCGATATGAGGAAAAGCAAACGCGCACGCGCCGGCGTCACGCTCATCGAGATGCTGGTGGTGGTGACCATCATCGCGCTGTTCGCGATGCTGGTGGCGCCGCGCTTCTTCAAGCAGACCGACACCGCGCGCGTCACGCTCGTCCGCACGCAGATCGATTCGTTCATGACCGCCATCGGCGCCTACAAGCTCGAAACCGGCCTCTTTCCGACCACCGAGCAGGGCCTGGCCGCGCTGCGCGTCCGCCCGCAGGGCGTCAACGGCTGGAACGGCCCGTATCTGCCGAAAGAGATCCCGCTCGATCCGTGGGGCCGCCCCTACGTCTACAAGTATCCCGGCGAGCACGGCGACGAGCCCGACATCATCAGCTACGGCGCCGATGGCCAGCCGGGCGGCGAGGGCATCGCCGCCGACATCGTGAGCTGGAAGAACTAGATGCGTTCCGAGCGCACAGCGCGGGGCGCGCTCCATCGGTCGAGCGAAAGCTCGCGCCCCGCTGCGTTGTGCGCGATGTCAGAAGGTGGCGTCACCCTGATGGAAATGCTCGTCGTCATGACGCTGCTGAGCCTCATGGCGGGCATCACATACCCATCGGTCAGCGCCGGACTCGAAACACTGCGCCTCAACTCCGCCTCCGACCGCATCGTCAGCTTCGTCAACTCGGCGCTCGACCGCGCCGAGCGCCGTCAGCACGTCATCGAGATCGCCGTGACGCCGTCGGCACTCTCGGTGCGCTCCACCGAGCCGGGCTTCGCCCGCGAAATGCGCCTCGCCGACGGCGTCGTCATAACGCGTGTGCTCCCGGAGCAGCCCGGCATCGAAGATCCCTGGCCGCGCCGATTCTACCTCTACCCCGGCGGCGCTCCGCCGCGCATCGCCTTCGAGCTGCGCAACTCGCGCGGCGTGACGCGCGTCGTTCGCGTCGACCCCATTACCGGCGTCCCCCGCATCGAACTGCCCGAAGAGGCGCCATGAGGCGGCGAGGCGGCTTCACCCTCCTCGAAGTCCTGGTCGCCACCGTCATCATGGCGATCGCCGTCGCCGGCCTGCTCGGCAATCTTTCCACGTCGCTCCGCAACGCCTCGCGCCTCACCGAAGCCGACCGCATCGCGATCCTCGGGCGACGCACCATGGACGAGCTGCTCACCGCGCCGGTGCTGCCGCGCATGACGCCGATCACGGGCAAGTTCAACGAATCCACCGGCGTCGACGGCGGATACCGCGCGCGCGTCGCGCAGTTCGAAGCGCCGGCGGGCGCGGGTCCCGGCGCATTCGTGCTCGATCGCGTCGAACTCGAGATCTGGTGGATGAGCGGCGAGGAGCGCCGCACGTTCGCGATGGAGGCCTTCCGCCCGCACATGCTCACCCCCGACGAGGTGTCGTCGCAATGAGACGCCGATCGGCGAGGGGCGTGACGTTGATGGAGCTGCTGATCGCCGTGTCGCTCGTGGGACTGCTCTCGGCGGGAATCGTCTTCGCGATGCGCGCCGGTCTCACGGCGCTCGAGAAGTCGAGTCGCCTGCTGGAAGCGAACCGCAAGGTCGCCGGCGTCCAACGCGTCATCGAACAACAGGTGGCGGGCTTCATGCCGGTGGTCGCCGACTGCCGTCCCGCTCCCGGCGCACCCGTCGAGCGCCGGATGTTCTTCCACGGCGAGCCGCAGGCGATGCGCTTCGTATCGAGCTATTCGCTCGAGGAGGCCGCGCGCGGCTATCCGCGCATTCTCGAATATCTCGTGGTCCCCGGTGAGCGGGGCCGCGGCGTGCGCCTGGTCGTCAACGAACTGCTCTACAGCGGATCGGAATCCACGGGACTGCTCTGCCTCGGCGGGACGCCGCCGCGCTATCTTCCCGTCACCGCGTCGCCGCGCTCGTTCGTTCTCGCCGACCGGCTCGCCTACTGCCGCTTCGTCTACCAGGAACTGATGCCGCACCCGCAGCCGCGGCGCTGGATCCCTTCGTGGGTCGCTTCGGAACTGCCGGTGGCGGTGCGCATCGAGATGGCGCCGCTCGACCGCGCGGCCGGACTCGAGCTGGGCACGATCACGCTGCCGATCCGCGCCTCGCGCAACCAGCACTGGTGGTATGCAGACTGAATTGACAAACCGCTCCCTGACGGTCCGCGGCGGCGCGCTCCTCGCCGTCCTCTGGCTGGCCGCGGGGCTCTCGGCCATCGCTTTCTCGGTCGCCACGCGCGTGCGCGCCGAAATCGACCGCGCCTCCACGCTCGCCGGCGGCACGCGCGCCTACTACATCGCAGCGGGCGCCGTCGACCGCGCCATTCTGCACATGCTCTGGGGCGCCGGATTCTGGGAGTCGCGGCTCGCCACCATGCGATTCTCGTTCCCTTCCGGCGAAGCCTTCGTCGAGATCATTCCCGAGACCTCGCGACTCAGCCTCAACCAGGCCACCGTCGAGGACCTGGCGCGTCTGGCCATCGCCGCCGGTGCGCCGCCCGCCCGCGCCGAGGAGATCGCCGCCGCCGTCCACGACTGGCGGACCCCGTCGAGCGGCGGCTTCAGCCCCTTCGACCGCTACTATTTCACCCTCACGCCGTCTTTTCGAGCCCGCCACGCGTCTTTCGAACAGGTGGAAGAGCTGTTGCTCGTCAAAGGCATGACCCCCGAGCTGTTCTATGGCGGCTACCGCGATGCCGGCGACCGCATCGCCCCGTTCGGCGGCCTGCGCGAGTGCGTTTCGGTGTTCGGCACGACCGCGCAGTTCGACGTCAACCATGCCGCGCCCGCGCTGCTGACGGCGATCGGCGTGCCCGCCGAGGTCGTGCGCGCGATCGTCGATTCGCGACGGCGGCAGCCCTACCGCACGGACGACGAAATCGGCGCCGTGCGCGCCGCGGCCGGACCGGCCGGCGCGCGATTGCGCATCGGCGGCAACTCGATCTTCACGCTGCGCGCCACCGCGCGCCTGCGCCTCGCCGACGGCAAACTCTCCGATCTGCGCCGCACCGTCGCCGCGACGGTGAAACTGTGGCGCGGCGAGAACAATCTCCCGTACCAGATTCTCCGGTGGCACGAAGGCGCCGTCATGGAGCCGGCCCAGTGAGCGCGACCGGATTTCCGCGCTGGGCGGCCTTCGGATCGGGTGCGGGCGTCGCCGTTCTCGCGCACGACCTGGAAGTCGCCGTCGCGCGCGTGCGCCCTTCCGGCGCCCGCGTGGTCGAAACGGCGCGCATCGAGCGATTCGACGAGAGACCGGCCGCCGAGTGGGGCGCCGAGTACGCCTCGATTCTTCGGCGCGCGGGCGGAGGCCACCTTGCGGCGGTAATCCTGCTCCCTCGCCGCGACGTCACGGTGCGCACGCTGCATCTTCCCGGCGTCGCCGCGGCCGATATTCCCGCGGCCATCGGCTACCAGATCGATTCCCTGCATCCGTACCCGGAAGGCGAGGCGGTGTGGGGATGGGCGCGGCTCGGCGCGCCGGCGCACGTGCTGGCCGCCATCGCGCGGGCGTCCACGGTAGAGCGCTACACGGCGCTCTTCGCCGAAGCGGGCGTGCGCGTGGCGGGCTTCTCCTGCTCGGCCGCCGCCTACTACTCGGCGATCCGGCTGGCGGGCGATCCGCCGGCGGCGTTCCTCGCGTTTCAACCGGCCGACGGCGGCTTCGAGGTGTACGGTGAGAGCACGGCGCGGCCGGTGTTCTCGGCGATCGTGGAAGACGACTCGCCGCGCGCGCGGTCGATGGCCGCCGCCGAGCTGCGGCTCGATGAGGACGGCGGCGCCGCGGTCGAGCTTCCTTCCCTGGCAGCGGCCGCGGCGATCGCGGCGGCCTGCCCGCGCCACTCCCTGCCGTTGAACCTGCTCGCGGAGGCCGAGCGCAGCGCGACGTCGCGCTGGGCGCTGGCGCCGACCGCGGCGCTGGCGCTGATCCTGATCGCGATGACCGGGATGCTCGTCGGCCACGACGGCTACGCTGATCGCCGCTACGCGGCGGCGCTCGAAGCCGAGATCGCGCGAATCGCCCCGGTGGCGGCGCGTGCTTCGGGCGGAGAGCGGGCCATCGAGAGGGCGCGCGCCCGGGTGGCGCTGCTCGACGAGTTCCGCTCGCGCACGCATGCCGATCTCAACGCGTTCCAGGAACTGACGAGGCTGCTGGCGGCGCCGGCGTGGTTGCAGGCGATGTTGATCTCGCGGGGCGCGATCGCCATTCAGGGCGAAACCGAGCAGGCCGCGGCGCTGCTGAAGCTGCTCGACGGGTCGCCTTACTTCCGCGATTCGGAGTTCACGCAGCCCATGTCGCGCACGCCCTCCGGCGAGACCTTCGGCATTCGCGCGAACCGCGAGGGAGGCCGGCCGTGACGATCTCGCAGCGCGACCGGCGCGCGCTGATCCTGCTCGGCGTCGTGGCCGGCGCGACGCTGCTCTACGTCGCGTTTTCGGGCGAGGAAGCGGAAGTGGTCCAGGCGTCGGCGTCGATTCCGATGCTCGAGAAGCGGCTGGCGCGGTTGCGGCAGATCGTGGCGACGATGCCGGTGCAGGCCAAGACGCTCGAAAAAGCCGCGGCACAGGCGGCCGAGGCCGAGAAGGATCTGATTCAGGCGGAGACGGCGGCGCAGGCGCAGGCGCAAGTGCTCCAGATCGTCCGGCGGCTGTGCCGCAACCAGTCGCCGCCGCTCGAGATTCGCTCGGTGGAGCTGGGGCAGATCCGGCCGCTCGGCGACGACTACGGCGAGGCGCTGGTCTCGGCGTCTTTCGACGCGCAGATTCACCAGCTCGTGCAATTGCTGGCCGACATTACGGCGCAGCCGGAGCTGGTCGCGACCGAGGATTTGCGGGTGGCCGCCGGCGACCAGCGGCAAAAGTCGATTCAGGTGCGAATCACGGTGTCGGGCGTGGTTCCACGGAAACTCGTTCCTGAAAAGAAAGGGCTTGGACGGCTATGAGCACTGCCGTGCGGCGTCCGCCTCCGGCGAGTAGTTGTAGGTCATTGATTCCAGGAAACGTTCACGTGGGTTCCTTTGGGGGGAGCCTATGTTCCACGTGGAACATTTCTGGTGGGGCGATTCCGGTAAGGGGCGATGAGAAGGCGAATATTACTGCTTAATCTCGCCCTGATCACGCTGATTGCCGCGGCGGGATACGAGATTCGCGCGCGCCGGGAGCGGGCACGGGAACGCGAGAACCGGATGCTCGGGAGGGGCGCGGCCGCCCTGACAATGCCGCCGGAGGCGACACGCGCGGAGCTGCAACCGGCGGTGGCGGCCGCTTACCTCGAACTCGCCGAAAAGATGCTGTTCACGCGCGACCGGAATCCGAACGTCGTCGTGGAGGCCGCGCCGCAGAAGGAGATGCCGGCGCTGCCGGTGGCGCACGGCGTGATGGATTTCGGCAGCGGGCCGACGATCGTCCTGAGCCCCAAGGGCGGCGGTGCGCAAAAGGCGTATCGCGCCGGGGAGAAGATCGGCGATTTCACGCTGGTCTCGGTGGACTCGGCGGAGGTGGTGTTCGACTGGGAGGGCCAGGCGATCCGGCGCAAGATCGAAGAGCTGGTCGACCGGCGCGCGGTGGAGACGGCGGCGGTGGTGAACACGCCCACGCAGCAGCAGCCGACCCAGCCGACGCAGGCGAAGCCCAACGTGATCGAGTCGTCCTCGGTGAAGGAGGTTCCGGGAGTTGTGTTGGGCCCCGGGCTTCGCGGATGCATCCCCGGCGACCCGTCGCCGGCAGGGACGATCGCGCAGGGACACCGGAAAGTGGTGGTCGATACGTTGTTCGGGAAGAACTGCCGGTGGGAAGCGTTGCAGTAGAGGAGATCAAAGGCATGGTTCGATTCATCGTTGGTTTGATGCTGGTTTCGATGGCGGAGGCGCAGCAGCGCAAGGCGGCGCCGATTGAGGCCAAGCCGGTGTCGAAGGCCGCGCAGCCGCGGGCGGTAGTGCGCCAGCCCGAGACGAAGATCCCCGCGGGCGCGAAACAAATCGAGCCGAATCTGTTCCGGTACACCGACCCGCAGGGCAAGGTCTGGATCTACAAGGAGAGTCCCTTCGGGCTGATGAAGCACGAAGAGACGGCGGCGGAGCGCGCCGAGCGCGCGGCGGCACCGGTCGCGACGGATGACGGTCTGAAGGCCGTCGAGGACGGAGAGACGATCCGGTTCTCGCGCGAGACTCCGTTCGGCGAATCGCGCTGGACGCGCAAGAAGACCGACAAGCTCGAAGACGCCGAGCGCGCGGCGTGGGAACGCGCCAGAAAGTCCAAGGAGTGACGATGGCGCGACTACGTATTGTGTTGCCGGCGCTGCTGGCGATCGCCGGCGTGCTGGCGCAGGTCCCGCCCGGATTTCCGACGGCGCCTCCCGTTCCGCCGCCGAAGCCGGTGCCGGTTCCCGCGCAACCCAAGCCCGCGGCGCCGCAACAGCCGCAGGCGGCGAAACCGGCGCAAGTTCCGGCCGGGCAGGCTCCAGGGGCGCAGGCTCCGGCCACGCAGCCCGCCAAGCCTCCGGCCGAGCCGCCGAAGGATCAGGCGCCTGCGACACCCGCCGCGCCACCGGCGCCGCCGCGTGCTGCAACGGGAGGTCTGAATCTTCAGAACGCGTCGCTCACCGAAGTGATCGATTCCATCTGCCGGCAGTTGAAGATCAACTACATCCTCGATCCGCGCGTGCGCGGGAGCGTGTACCTGAACACCTGGGGCGAGACCAAAGACCTCGACCTGCGGGCGCTGCTCGACATGATCCTGCGCATCAACGGATTCGCGATGGTGCCGGTCGGGGAGATCCATCGCATCGTGCCGCTGGCGGACGCGGCGCGGTTGCCGATTCAGCCGCAGGTCAACGAGCGGACGCCGCCGCTCGACGACCGCATCATGCTCAACCTGGTCTTCCTGAAGTACGCCACGGTGACCGAGGTGAACGCGCTGATCTCGCCGTTCATCGGCGAGGGCGCGGTGACGTGGGCCTACGTGCCGGCCAACCTGCTGCTGATTCTCGACAGCCATCGCAACATGCGCCGCACAATGGACCTGATCGCGCTGTTCGACAGCGACGCGCTGGCGAACCAGCGGGTGCGTCTGTTCGAGGTGTCGCACGGGCGGCCGAGCGACCTGGCGCACGACCTGGAGACGGTGTTCAAGTCGATCTCGCTGAGCGAGAAGAAGTCCCCGATCCAGTTCGTGGCGATCGACCGCATCAACGCGATCATCGCGGTGGCGACGAATCCCGGGGTGTTCGAGGAGATCGAGCGCTGGCTGAAGAAACTCGACGTGGAGGTGAAGGCGGCGGCGGGGGCGATCGACAACTACGTGTATCGCGTGAAGTACCAGCGCGCCGAGTGCCTGGCGTCGGCGCTGATGCAGCTTTACGGCGGCTACGGGGGCTACGGATTCGGAGCGTGCGCGCAGGGCGGCGGGTACGGCGGAATGAACGTCGGCGCGGGCGGGTTCGGCGGCGGCTACGGCGGATTCGGCGGCGGCTACGGCGGATTCGGGGGCGGTTACGGTGGAGGATACGGCGGCGGTTACCCGGGCGGCGGTTACCCAGGAATGATGGGCGGATATCCGGGCGGCGGCGGCATGTATCCGGGCGGCGCGT
>CAZEVY010000007.1:60301-102387 GCA_964515555.1 uncultured Solibacteraceae bacterium
CCAGGAATGATGGGCGGATATCCGGGCGGCGGCGGCATGTATCCGGGCGGCGCGTTCGGACCGGGCATGCCGGGCGGCGGCTACGGCATGTCGAGCGCGGCGGGGGCGCCGTCGGCGGTGCAGGTGCAGCAGCAGCAGCAGGCGGGCGGAGCGTCGACGGGATTGACCGGGTCGTACCTGGGCGCAGCGGGTGGGCCGATGGGGCGCATCCCGCAGATCGTGCCGAACCAGATGGACAACAGCCTGATCATTCAGGCGACGCCGGCCGAGTACCAGCAGATCGTCAAGGTGCTGCGGGAGCTGGACGTGGCGCCGCGGCAGGTGCTGATCGACGCGAAGATCTACGAAGTCTCGCTGACGGGCGCGTTCGCGAGCGGCGTCTCGGCGTTCCTGCAATCGCGGGGCGCCTCGGGCAACGTGACGGTGCCGTCGCGGCAGGTCCTCGGCGGCCTGTCGGACGGGGTGATCGGGCTGTCGGCGGGAGCGCTGGTGGGGCGCAGCCGCGAGCTGCTGGCGTTTCTTTCCGTGCAGGAGACCTCGTCGCGCGCGAAGGTGATTTCGGCGCCGAGCGTGATCGCCACCGACAGCATCCCGGCGAACATCAACGTCGGCACCGAGGTTCCGACGCTGACGGCGCAGGCGGTGTCGCCGATTCAGAGCGGGGGGAGTTCGCTGTTCGCCAACACGGTGTCGAACCGGCAGAGCGGGGTGTCGCTGAACATCGTGGCGCGGGTGAATCCGAGCGGGATCGTGACGCTGATGATCAACCAGGAAGTGAGCTCGCCGCAGGCGCCGGCGGCGGGCGGGATTCAGTCCCCGTCGTTTTCGCGGCGCAACGTCTCGACGCAGGTGACGCTGCAGGACGGGGACACGATCGCGATCGGGGGCATCATCAGCGAGACGGACACGGAGGCGAGCTCGGGGATACCGGGTCTGCACAAGATTCCGATTCTGGGGCACGCGTTCGGGAGCAAGTCGCGGGGCAAGGAGCGGACGGAGCTGGTGGTGTTCATGACGCCGCGGGTCATTTACGACACCAACGAGGTCACGGAGGCGAGCGAGGAGCTGAAGGCGCGGCTGAAGCGGATCGCGAAGATGGTGAGGGAGTAGGGCATTATTAGCCGCAAAAAGACATTTTGGCCGGTAGATGAACGCAGATGAACGCGGACAAAAACGAATGAAGGAGGAGGTTCATCGCACAGGCGCAGGGACCGCGTGGCCCGGATGGCGAGGGGGAAGGACGAACGCGGGTGCACACCGATCGGAGGGCTAACCGTTTGGGTGTGCGGCCTCTAGGTCACTTGCGCGCGACGGCAAGCAGAGAAGGGCCGATCGCGCGCAGAATCGACGACACCACGGGCATCCGGCGCGTGAAGTCGTAGGCCGCCGCCGCCAGTTTCCAGTGCGCCGGGAAGCGCTCGCGCTGCGACGCCGGAACTCCGGGCAAGAACAGGCGAGCGTCGCGAAACCCCACCGAATCGAGCAGGGCGCGTAATCCGGAGGCGTCGAGGAAATTGCGCACGGGCGCGACGCCGCCGCGGCTTACCACGTAGCCGTCGACGCGGCTACGCGGCCAACGGCTGCCGCCCCAGACGCCGGTGTGCGGATCGGGGCCAAGGCTCCCCCGATTCTGCGTCGAGATCATGAGCGCTCCGCCGGGCCGCAGCACGCGCAGGCATTCGGCAGCGGCGGCGCGCTGGTCGCGGACCATCTCGAGCGTCGTGTCCATGGCCACGCGATCGAACGACCCTTCCGGGAACGGCAGCGCCTCGGCGCAGGCGCACAAAAGCGGGGCGTCGTGCGCCGCTTCCTCCAGGCGCTTGCGGCCGACGGTGAGCCATCGGAACGAAATGTCGACGCCCACCAACCGCGTGTAGCGGGCGCGCGCGGCGGCCAGCAGCGGCGCGGTTCCGCATCCGACCTCGAGCAGAGCGCCCGAGCCGGCTTCGCCGAGCTCGCGGTCCCAGGCGTCGAGCGCGGCCGCGGCGCGCGACGGCGCGGCCAGCACGCCGGCGGTGAACAGCCGCGCCTGCCCGGGCGTCACCTTCGGCGTGATGCTGTAGTAGTAGGCGACGAGGCCGGCGAAGTCGAGATCGGCGAAGCGCGAGGCGAGGTGTCGTCCCTTGGCGCGATCGCTCTCCGGATCGATGTAGGGATCGGGGAAGACGCGCAGGTCGGGAAGATCGAGCTCGACGGGGAATTCCGAGGCGCAGCGCGCGCAGCGCAGCGCCACCTCGCCGCTGTCGAGCTCGCCGCGGCAGCGCGGGCAGACGATCTCGACGCCGCGCCAGTTCATCGCGCGCGGCCGGTGGCGTAGCCGGCGAGCTCGCCGAGCGCCCAGGCGGTCGAGAGGAGAACCAGCCACGGCAAGGCGCGAAGGAAGGCTCCGTGGTGGCGACCTTTGTCGATGATATGCCCGGCGACGCGCGCCACCAGCAGCGCCGGCAACGGCAGCGCCGTGAGTGTCCAGACCAGGCGGCGCGAGAATGGCGCGCCGGCGACGCGTGTCGCGGCGAACAGGCGCCCGAATGAGAAGCGGTCGGCGAGGGCATCGGCGGCGCGGAACCGGCGCCGCTGTCCGAGGACGGCGGCGGGGTCGAGCCACAGCACGCCGCCTGAGGCGCGCAGCGCGTCGTGGACGACGTTCTCGTGGAACTCCTGGCGCCACAATTGGCGAAGCGGGGTGAGCGCATCGCTCTTGTACGAAACGTTGCAGTCGGTCAGGTGGTCGACCGCCGAGGCGGCGACGGGCGGCGAGTAGCGCAGATAATCGGCGAGATAGATCGCCCAATTGAGCGCGGTGTCGGGGGCGAGTTTCTCGACCGGTCCGCCGACCGCCGAGTGGCTCGCCTTGTGAGCGGCGAGCATCGCCGAGCACCAGCCGGGTCCAGGCAGGCAGTGATCCTCGGTCAGCGCGACGATGGGCGCCCGCGCGCGCGCGACTCCGGCGGCGCGCTTGACAGCGGGCGACGCACCCTCCCGCGCGACGATCACCTCGATGCCAGTGCAATCCTGACGCGCCAGGGCTTCGAGGCACCGCTCCAGGTCGCCGGCGCCGCCCAGCGGCACGACGACGACCGAGATGGCGGGCTCATTCATCCGGGCTCACAGCGACGCGCGGCTGATGGCGTCGGCGATCTCGACGGCACGGAGGCCGTCGACGCCGGTGGCGAGCGGCGTCTTCTCGCCGGCGATGGCGCGCGCCATGGCGTCGAGCTCCCGCACGAAGCTCTCGACGACCACCCAACGATACGACCGGAGCTTTTCCAATACCTGCACCTTCGGAAACAGCCAGCGCCGGCGGCGCGACTTCCCTCCGCGCTCGACCGACCAGGCGGCGTCGACCATCATCGGAAAGCAGCGCAGACGCACGGCGCCGAGGGTTCCGTAAATCTCGACGCGGAACTGGTAGCCGAGCCACTCGGACCAGCTCGCGTGCAGGGTCGCGGTGGCGCCGGAGACGCCACGAAGAATCGCGAAGCCGTTGTCCTCGCAGCCCTCGAAACCCCAGACGCCGCCCGTGATCGCGCCGCCGATCTCGGCGACGTCGCCGAGGAACCAGCGCGTCATGTCGATCAGGTGGATGCCGTTGTCGCGCAGGGCGCCGCCGCCCATCTCGACGGCATCGTGGAGCCAGGCCTGGTGATGCGCCGCCGCCGAGTAGCCGGTGTAGGCGCGGATGTGGTCGAGGCGGCCCAGTGCGCCGCTGTCGAAGATCTCGCGCGCTTTGCGCGCCGAAGGATAGAAGCGGTAGTTAAAGCCGGTGGCGAGCAGGCGGCCGGAGCGCGCCGCGGCCTCGGTCATGGAGCGGCACTCGACCGGGTTGCGCGCCAGCGGCTTTTCGCACAGCACATGCTTTCCGGCGCCGAGCGCGGCGACCGTCATTTCGGCGTGGAGCGACGGCGGCGTGGAGACAAGGACGACATCGGCGTCTTCGGCGCGGACGGCTTCGCGCCACTCGGGTTCCACGCGCGCCTGAGGAATCGCGGCCAAAGCGTTGGCGCGGGCGCGGTCGGCGTCGCAGACCACGGTGAGCTTCAGCGCCGGGACACGCGCGACGGCGGCGGCGCGGAGCTTGCCGATCTCTCCACAGCCGATGAGTGCGACGCGCAACGGCATATCACGGTGCGGCGAGGCGGACGTTGATCTCTCCGTTCTGCAAGGTGCCGGGGAATCGGCGGACGAGCTGGAAGTCCCGTTGTAGCACATGCGCCACGTCGGGATGCATGGATTCGAGCACCGGCTCGAGCGTCGAGATCACCCAGGTGCGCGGGGCGTGCGATCGAACCTCCACGAGGTCGGCGGCCTTTTCGACCGCGCCCCAGGCGACCTTGTAGTGGGTGCGATACGCCCAGGTCGCCAGGCCCGCGGTGACGACTTCGTCGCCGGGCCGGCGATTGGCTTCGACCCATCGCAGCGCGCTTTCGTAGTCCTGCTTGGCGCCGTAGACGCGCGTGAGCGAGACGGCCGACAGCGCTACGAGCAACGCGCAGGCGGCGACGCCCCAGCGGTCGCCGGAACGGCCCGCGAGGCGCGCCACGGCGTTGGTCGAGACCATCACCCCGCGCACGGCAATCAGCACGGCGAATCCCATTACGAAGAAGAAGAACCTGGGCCACAGATGATGGCCCACCGCGATCACGTAGCCGGCGCCGATGGCCGCCGGCAGGAGCGCCAAGCCCACCACGGCGGGCGCGGATCGCAGGTAGCTCCAGGCGCCCGCGCCGGCGACCGCGATCGCGATGAGGCCCGCCGCGATGTGCACGAAACCGAGGTGCAGGCCCGAGACGATCTGCGCCAGGGTCCACAGCGGGTTCTTCCATTCCTCGACCCAACTGATGGTCTGGGCGATGGCGATGCGCATCTGCGGGATCACCAGCGCGTACAACTGGAAGGTAATCAGCCCGGCGAGCCCGAAGCCGAGAAAGAAGCCCGCGCGCCCGCGCCTCCAATTGGCGCCGCCCCGAGCGCCGAGCCAAAGCATGTACATCACGAAATGTCCGGCGACGAGGAACAGCATGGTCAGGTGCGTGTAGACGCCCAGGGCCGAGGCCGCGGCGTAGACGACCCAACGGCGCGGCGAGGGGTCGTCGAAGGCACGCAGGAGCAGCCAGCTCGCGAGAATCGTCCAGAACAGGAGGCCCGTGTAGCCGCGCCCGTTCTGGCTGAACCAGACGTGGTGGTAGGAGAAGGTCAACAGCGCGGCGGAGAGCAGCGCCTCGGCCGGCGTGGTGACGCGCCGCGCGAAAAGGTAGAGCGCGCCGATGGAGGCGACGCCGAAGAGCGCCGCGGGCAACCGCAGCGTCCAGGTGTGCTCGCCGAAAAGGACGAACGACCAGTGCGCCAGCACCGTGAAGACGAACTGCTGGTTCTCGTTGACGTAGGTCGTCAGGCATTCGCCCAGCGGGAGCCGGACGTAGTAGAAGACGGCGACGATCTCGTCGTACCAGATGCCGTCGTCAAGGCGGTAGAGGCGCAGGGCGAGCGCGGCCGCGAGAAGGAGACAGATGCTCCCCTGCGGGAGGCGCCGCCCGGCGGTCTCGCGCCGTGGAGGGGCGTCCCACTGGACAAGCCGCGCCATCAGCCAGCAGGCGATCGCGCAGGCCGCCAGCCCCGCGCGAAACAGCACCGCGCCGGTCAGCAGCGTTTCGGGGATGTCGGCGAGACCCGGCCGGAACAGACGAATCAGCGACGGGGACGGAATCAGCGCCGCGCCCGCGAAAACGACACCGGCGACGGCGAGCCGGCGCGGGGTCATGTCTTCGCCCGGAACCAGTCGATGGTGTCGCGCAGCATGGTATCGAGGTCGTACAGGGGCCGGTAGCCGGTGCGCGCGACGACCTTCGATATGTCCGGCACGCGCCGCTCCATGTCCTCGAAGCCTTCGTCGTAGGCCTGGTCGTACGGAACGTATCGGATCTCGGATGCCGAGCCGGTCAGCCGGATTACGGTGCGCGCCAGCTCCTCGATGGTCACCTCGGTCGGATTGCCGAGATTGAAAACCTCGCCGACGGCCGGCTCCGATTCCATCAGCCGGACCATCCACTCCACCACGTCGCGCACGTAGGTGAAGCAGCGGCGTTGTTGGCCGGTGCCGAACACCGATACCGGCTGGCCTTCGATGGCCTGGGCGATGAAGCGCGGCACTACCATTCCATAGCGTCCGCTCTGGCGCGGTCCGATGGTGTTGAACAACCGCGCAACCACCGTCGGCACGCGATGCTCGCGCCAGTAGGCCAGCGCCATGAACTCGTCGGCCAGTTTACTGGTGGCGTAGCTCCAGCGGGCGCGGCTGGACGGCCCGAGGACGACGTCGCCGTCCTCCTGGAAGGGCACGGCGACGCTCTTGCCGTAAACCTCCGACGTCGAAGCCACCAGCACCTTGCAGCGCTTGCGTGTGGCCGCCTCCAGCACCGCTTCCGTGCCGCCGATGTTGTTGGAGATGGTGCGGACCGGGCTTTGGATGATGTTGAAGACGCCGACGGTGGCCGCCAGGTGGAACACGCCGTCGGCGCGGTCCACCAGGCTCGCAGCGGCGCCGTCGCTGGCGACGCTGTCGTTAACGAACTCCAGGCGGTCCGGCGCGATGTGGGCGAGATTGACGGCGTCGCCGCTCGATAGGTCGTCCAGGACAATCGCGCGGTGGCCGCGGGCGACGAGCCCTTCCACCAGGTGCGATCCGACGAACCCAGCGCCGCCGGTGACGAGATAGCAGGGCATCAGTCCATCAGCTCGCCGCGGGCACGGAGGCGTGATGCTCGGACGGATGCCCGGAGGGCTCCTCCCAGGGCGCCGATCCGAAGCGTTCGACGGCGGCGCGCCGCAGATGGTCGAAATAGAGGTTCATGTGCGCGTCCCGGGTCCACAGGCGCTTGTACGCTTCCTCTCCGCTTTGTCCGAGATCCCGGCGGAGATCCCCCGATTTCCCGATGGTCGCGATCGCCTCTCGCAGCTCGCGCGGCGTGCGGTACAACAGGCCGCCGCCGCTGTCGCGGACCACCTCGCCCAGCGCGCCCAGATCGTGCACGATCACGGGCGTCCTTTGCAGAAAGGCCTCGATACAGACGATTCCGAACGTCTCATAGGTGACCGACGGCACCAGGCACGCGAGCGCGTGACGATAGAGGGTCGCCAGGCGGTCCTGCGGCTGTGCGCCGAGAAAGTGAATCCGCGGATTGCCGGCGGCGCGGCGGCGGAGATCGTCGCCATGCAGGCCCGACCCGGCCACCAGGAGGTCGTACTCCTCGACGTCCTTCCACAGGTCGATGAGGACCTGAAGTCCCTTGATCACCTCCAGGCGTCCGACGAACAGGAAATACGGTCGCGGGTGAGGGCGTTCCGGCGCGGCCAGGTTCACCGGGGGCCGCGGCACGAAGTAGGGCAACACGGCCATGGGACGGCGGAAGCCGCGGCTGGCGTGCATCTCCACCGTGAAGCGGCTGGGGGCCAGAAACAAGTCGACGTGCCGCGCGGATCGCTCCAGCAACCCGGTCCAGCGCCAGGGCTGCGGCGGGCGCATTCCGCGAACGCAGCAGGAAACGCAGTCGGGTTTTTCGCAAGGGCGACGGTTGTACTTCCACAGCACGTGCATCGGGCAGACCAGCCAGTGCTCGTGGGCGGTGTAGACCTTCAGGGCGGGGCCTTGACGGGATTCCATCGCGAGCGTGGCGGCGCCCAGGAGCGACATGTTGTGGTAGTGGATGACGTCCCAGCGCTCGCTGTCGAGAATTCTTTGAATCTCGCGCCGCTTGACCCCGGGCTGTCCGGTCTGGTGGGTGACTAGCGGCGAAAGCCAACCGGAGCCGGTGCGCAGCGGCCAGGTCCTCACGTTGGGGTGTGAGGCGAACTCGATCTCCGGCGGCGCCGGGTGCAGCAGGTTGTAGCTGTCGACGCAATGCACGACACCGACCTGGTGCCCCATCTCCCCGAGCTCGTGGCAGAGCCGGTAGAGGTACACGGCGTCCCCGCCGAAGCTCTGCGGCGGGTAGAACGTCGTCAGGTGAAGGAACCGAAGGGGCCGCATCATCGATGGGACAGATCTTCCATGTGGTACAGCAGTTGCCGCGCGGCATTCTCCCAGGACAGGCGGCCAGCCGCCTCCAGCCCCGCAGCGCTCAGCCGAGCCCGCTCGATATCCGATGCTATCACACGCTCCAGGGCGGCCTCCAGGGAACGCGGATCCTCGGGATCGACGATAAGGCTCCCATCCCCCAGGATCTCCGGTATCGGACTGGCCGAAGTGGCGATTACCGGGCAGCCGCAGCAGGCGGCCTCGATAGCGGGCAGGCCGAAGCCCTCCATCAACGAGGGCAACACCAGCACGGTCGCCAGGTTCAGAAGAATCACCAGGTCCTCGTCGGGAAGATACCCGCTGAATACGACGCGCGAATCGAGGCCGGCGGAGGTCACCATGCGGTGGAGAAGGTCGGCTTCCGAGAGGAACGCGTCGCCCCGGGGGTCGCCGACCAGCCACAATACGACGTCCTCGAAATGCGACCGGCGGGCCAGCCGGCCGAACGTTTCTATGAGCTGCGGCAGGTTCTTATGCGGGCTGAAGCCGCCCACGTAAACCACGGTTCGGCGGGCGGGATCGAAGCCCAGGCTCCGGAGCCGCCCGGTCGGCGCCGGGTTCGGGATCCGGCGGAAGGTCGCGTCCGCGGCCTCCTCGACGACGCGGATGCGGTCGGGGTCCAGGCCGAAGCATCGCCGGATGCCGCGCCTGGCGAACTCGGATACCGTGAGTACCCGATCGCACTGTCCGATCCCGCTGAGCACCTTGAGGCGCCACCAGAACCGCGACACCGCACCCGGGATCGTCAGCTGCGGATAGGTTTCCGGAATCACGTCGTGGATTATGACGATCTTGCGCGCCCGGCTGACGACCGGAAGGTAGGTGTAGACGGTCGGGAAGATCAGCAGGTCGATAGTGGGATCGGCCAGAGCGCGGCTCATGCGCCACGCGTCGGAGAGAGAGCGGCGCCCGGCGAACGAGGCCGATTCCACGGCAGCCCGCCCGGCCTCCACGAGGCGACGCCCGGCGCCGACGGGCAGCAGGTGGCAGGCCTCGCGAGAATCGACGAAGAAGGTGTAGCGGTTGGCCGGGTCGCATTTGAGCAGCGCCTCCAACAGCGAACGCGCGTGCCTTCCATAGCCTCGGCGGTTCAGCCAGCAACAGGCGTCGACGCCGACGTGCATGGTCAATCCTCGACCACGTTGGATTCGAACGCGCGCCGCCGGTCGCTCCATCGCCGCCGGTCGACCGCGCCGTCCGGCGCAACGCATTCGGCAGCGGCATAGGCCATGGCGAGGGTATGGTGCGTGTTGTCGTGAACGAACAGTCCCTGCCTCCCCAACGAAAGGACGCCGGTCACCTCCGCCAGCCAACCGTCGAGGCGATCGAAGTGGCGCCGGTAGTCGAGCGCATATACAGGATATGCCTGCGCCAGGCGACGCGTCGCGATCTCGGCCACGGGTGCGCGGATTGGAACGCCGGCCCGCTCCAGGTCACCGGCGACCAGCTTGCCGAGGTCCTGGTCGGAGGCGCGCCACCAAGAGTCTTCCACCGAGCAGGGAAGCTCGGCGCACAGCACCGTGCGGTCGCGCGGGCCTTCGAGGCTGTAGTTCTTGGGCTCCGAGAGGCGCGTGATGTGAACGTCGGCGCCGGGGAAGTAATGGGCGTCGAACTCGGTGAATCGCGGGGCGTCGAGCGCCAGGTAAACCAGGATCATGGCGCGATATCGCAGCGCCGCGGCGGCGGCCAGCACCTCCCCGGGAGGCGGCGGATCGAGCAGCCGGACCAGGGCGGGAATCGGAATGGTCGACAGCACCAGACGCGTGTCGATACGCGACTCGACGCCACCGGCGGCGAATCGAACTCCACCGGCCTCCACGCGCCGCACGTCGGCCTCGAATAGAATGCGTGTCCCCGCCTCCCGTGCCACGCGCTGGTAGCCGTCGCCGATCTGTCCGTAGCCCTGTCGGGGATAAAAGAACCGCCCGGCGCCGCGCGGCTTGAATCCGGGTTCCGCGGCCAGCACCTGGCGGGCGATTTTGGCGAGGCTCGAGGCGCCGACGCGGCGGCGGGCCTGCTCGGCGTCCAGCGCCTCCGGCTCCATGCCCCAGATCTTGCGCGCGTAGGGGAAATAGAAATCGCGGCAGATGGTTCGGCCCAGTCCGCGCTCGAGCAGCGAGGCGAACGACTCGGGAGCGCCGCCGGCCGGCCGGCGGAGGCGATCGGCCAGCACACCGGCGACGAACGAGGGCGGGGCATGTAAGGCCAGGTCGGCGGGCTTCAGGGGAAAATGCAGCCAGCGCCCGCGCAGGCGGATGCGCCCGTGGCGCGGGCGATCGAGGAGATCGGCGCCGAGCATGCCGCGGATGTCCGAGAGAATCCCGGGGGCGCAAGCCGGGTGCAGGCGGTGCGATCCGTAATCGACGCGCTGACCGGCGAACTCGAAGCTGCCGGCGTTGCCGCCCGCCACGGAGTTGCGCTCCAGCAGGGTTACATCGAAGGATCGGCGCGTGGCGAGCTTCCAGGCGAGTCCGAGTCCGGCGGGCCCAGCGCCGAGAATCGCCACCGGAACCTGGATCAAAACGCCTGTTCCAGGTCGGCGAGGACGTCTTCGGCGGCCTCGATACCCAGCGACAGCCTTACCAGGTTGTCGCGGATTCCCATCCTCTCGCGCTGCTTGGGGGCGATGTCGCGGTGCGAGCTCATCGCCGGGTACAGCATCATGGTGTGAACGTCGCCGAGCGAAGTCGCGCGCACCACCAGCTTCAGCCGGTCCATGAACCGGAAGACTTCGGTGCGTCCCGCATCTTTCAACTCAAACGAGACGATGGCGCCGTACATTCCGGCCGGCAGCAGCTTACGGATGGTGGCGGCGTCCGGATGCGCTGGGTCGGCCGGGAAGTAAACGCGCTCCACAGACGGGTGCGACGCCAGCCATGTCGCCACGCGGCAGGCGTTGGCGCACTGGCGCTCGACGCGCAATGCGAAGGTCTTGACGCCGCGCATCGTCAAGTAGCTCTCGAAGGGTCCCAGCACCGGCCCGAAGATCCGTGAATAGGCCCGCAGCGGCTCGTAATGCGCTTCGTCGCTCACGACGATTCCGCCGAGCACGTCGCCGTGCCCGGCCAGGTACTTGGTCACGCTGTGGACCGACATGTGCGCGCCGCGCTCGAGCGGGCGCACCAGCAGCGGCGTCGCAAAAGTGTTGTCGACCACCAGGGCGGCGCCCGCCGCACGCGCCAGCTCCGCGATACGATCCATATCGGCGACGCGCAGCAGCGGATTGGACACGGTCTCCATCAAAAGGGCGCCGGGGCGAGTCTCGGCGACCGCGGCTTCCAGGGCCGCGAGGTTGCAGAAATCGACAAAGCGCGCCTCGACGCCGAGCGGCTCGAGCACGGTGGTCAGCAACCGGATGGTGGCGCCGTAGAGCGCGTTGGAGGCGATCACCGACTTGTGCCGGTCGGCGAGCGCCGCCAGCAGTGCGATGTGCAGGGCCGACATTCCCGAGCCGCACGCCAGGGCGCCGCGTCCGCCTTCGAGCGTCGCCACGAGCTCTTCGAGGGCGCTGGTAGTGGGATTGTCGTAGCGCGAGTAGCAATAGCCGGGGTCTTCCTGAGCGAAGACCCGGTCGAGATCTTCCATGCGCTCGTAGAAAAAACTCGCGGCGTTATAGATGGGCGTGGCCACCGGCACCGCGGCGGCGGGCTTCCGGCGGTCGCCCGCGTGGACGGCCTGTGTGTGGATCTTCATGACTTCCGCTTCCAGCGGACTCCTTCCCGCGTGTCCTCCAGCACGACACCTTTTTCCAAGAGCTCGGTCCTGACGGCATCGGCGCGAGCGAAATCGCGCGATTTCTTGGCGTCGGCGCGCGCGGCGACCAGCGCCTCCACCTCGGCGTCGGAGATCGCGGCCGCGGATGCCGACGTCCGGGCGACGTCGAATATGGCGTCGAAGTGCGCCAGCAGGCCGCGGGCGGGGGCGGCGTTTCCGGAGCGGAATTCGCCGGCGTCCATGGCGGTGTTGGCGTCGCGCACGTACTCGAAGATCGCGCCCAGGGCCTCGGCGGTGTTCAAGTCGTCGTCCATGGCATCGTCGAACGACTGCGCCGCTCGCGCCGTCCGTTCGAGCATAGCGTCGTTGGAGCCGTCGGGAAGCCTGGCTGTCTCGAGGCGATGCTGGAAGTTGCGCAGCCGGTCGAGCGCCGTGGCGGCGGCGCGGAGGCCGTCGAGCGTGAAGTTCAGCTTCTTGCGGTAATGCGCCGAAGCGAGCAGATAGCGCACCGCTTCGGGGGCGTGGCCCTGCGCGGTGAGGTCGCGCAAGGTGTAGAAATTGCCCAGCGACTTGGCCATTTTCTGGCCCTCGACGACGAGGTGCTCGGCGTGCAGCCACAGCTTCACAAACGGCTTGCCGCTGAGCGCCTCCGACTGTGCGATTTCGTTCTCGTGGTGCGGAAACGCCAGGTCGACACCGCCGGTGTGGATGTCGAGGGTCTCGCCGAGGTACTTCATCGCCATGACGGAGCACTCGATGTGCCAGCCGGGGCGACCGGGTCCGAAAGGCCCGTCCCAATATGGCTCGCCGTCCTTGCGCGACTTCCAGAGGACGAAGTCGCGGGCGTCGGCCTTCTCGTACTCGTCGACGTCGACGCGGGCGCCGGCGCGGATGCCGTCGACGTCGAGGCGCGAGAGCCTGCCGTAACCGGGAAACTGCGCGATGCGGTAGTAGATGGAGCCCTCGCTCTCGTAGGTAAAGCCCTTGCCGGCGAGCTTGCCGATGGCGTCCAGCATCTCCGGGATATGCTCGGTGGCCCGCACCATGCGTTCGGGCGGCTCCAGTCGCAGGGCGGCGGCGTCTTCGAGGAAGGCCTTCTCGTAGACCTCGGTGTATTCGCGCAACCCCTTGCCCTGGTGCATGGCTCCGCGGATGATCTTGTCCTCGACGTCGGTGATGTTCATCACGTGGTCGAGCCGGTAGCCGCGATAGCGCAGCCATCGGCGGAGCAGGTCCTGGAAGGTGAAGGTGCGCAGGTTGCCGATGTGGACGTAGTGGTAAACGGTAGGGCCGCAGGTGTACATGCGCACGTTGGGAGCGTCGACGGGGGCGAACGGCTCGACTTCGCGCGAGAGGGTGTTGTAGAAACGGAGCGGCATCGGCGACGCTTCTCAATATCGTAGCGGATTCGGCGCGGCGGGCCGGAATCGGCTCGTGAGGCGAGCGCCCGGCGAAGGCGCCGGTGCGGCGGAGCCGATGCTACGAAGCCGGTCGAAGTGGGCTACTTCGCAACGTGGCAGCCGATGCAGCCGGCCTGCGCGGCCGGGAGCGGAGTCCTGGTTTCGAGCCAGGCGGCGGCGCGGCGGGCGTAGGGGGTGTCCTTCAAGTCGCGCGCGATGGTCTCGAAGAACTCCTGCGCCCTGGCGTGGTTGCCGAGCCGGCTATGGGTGTCCGCGAGACCGAAGAGCAGCTCGCCGCGCGGATGAGCCCCCAGCTTGTCGAGATGGTCCTTTTGCAGCTCGTAGGCGCGCATGTAGTCGGAAAGCGCTCTCTCCTGAAGCGAGCGGGCGAAGGGGTTGCCGCCCATGAAGCGGGCGGAGGTCATCAGGACGGCGCCGCGCGGGATGCGCACGCCGACGTTGTCGGGCGCGAGCGCCACGGCCTCGTCCATCATGCGGACGCCCTGGGCGGAAAGCTTCATGCCCTCCTCGCGGTCGCCGCGCTGGAGGGCCTGTCCGGCCAGGAAGAAGACACCCGACCCGTGCCACACCATGGCCTCGGCATGCCTGGGACTGGCCGCCAGCGTCGACTCGGTGATCTTCATGGCGCGGTCGAGCGCGGCGCGGTCGCCGAGGAAGCCGGCGAAGTAATCGCTCCGGACCTTGTGGTCGAAACGCTCCTCGGAAAGGAGAACTCCGGAGATTCCCAGAAGGAGGCAGAGCGCAACGGCGAGAGAAGCCCGGGTCGTATTCATACCTGGACTTACGAATGAATAGACGTTGGGGTTCGGAAAAAGGTTAGTCGCCCAGCGTAGAATCGTAGGCCGGAACCGCAATTTCAGCCGCAGCGGCCTTCGAGGCGACCTGGGGGGACGCCGCTGGAAGCAGGCTGGCGAAAAAGTGGGGAATATCGACGGAAAGGCCGAGCGCGGCGCTGAACACCAGGTACAGGAGCCGTTTGCGCGTCATCGTTGCCTCTCACAACAGAAGACGACGAAACCCCGAAACGGTTAGACTGAATTCTTCCTGTGACGCGATTTTCCGTGTGGCTCCCGACGCTCTCGATGATGCTGGTCTCCCTGATCAGCTACGTCGACCGCAACACGCTCGCGCTGCTGGCCCCGACCATCCTGCGCGAGACGCACCTCACCAACGAGCAGTACGGCTGGATCATCTCCGCCTTCTCGCTGGCCTACATGACCGGAAACCCGATCTGGGGACGCGCGCTCGACCGGGTCGGCGTGCGCCTGGGGATGATTGCCGCTGTCGGGCTGTGGACGCTGGCCTCGGCCGCGCACGCCTTCGCCGGCGGATTCGCGAGCTTCACCGCGGCGCGCGCGGTGCTCGGGTTCGGCGAAGGCGCGACCTTTCCAGGCGGACTGCGCACCGCGGTTCAGACGCTGAAGCCGTCGCAGCGGTCGCGCGGCATCGCCATCGCCTACAGCGGGGGCGCGCTGGGCGCTCTGCTCACGCCGGTGGTCGTCACGCCCGTGGCGCTGGCCTGGGGATGGCGCGGAGCGTTCTGGTTCACGGGACTGATCGGGGTGCTGTGGATGGCGCATTGGCTGGTGGTGTCGCGACGCGAGGAGATTCGGCGCGCGCCGGCGGCGGCCGCGACGGGCGAAGGGTCGAACCTCCACTGGTCGGACCGCCGCGTGTGGGCGTTCCTGGCCGCCTACGCGCTCGGGGCGATGCCGCTGGGCTTCGTACTGTACCAGTCGGCGCTGTATCTCAACCAGGCCATGGGCGTCTCGCAGGCGACGATCGGGAAGCTCCTCTGGATTCCGCCGCTCGGCTGGGAGATCGGCTATTTTTTCTGGGGATGGCGCACGGACCGGGCCATCGGATCGGCGGCGCCGAGGCTGGTCGCCTACCGGCGGCTGCTGACGGTGAGCCTTGTGCTCGGCCTGCCGCTGGCGGCGATCCCTTGGATCGGCTCGCCGGCGGCGGTGATGGCGATCCTGTTTGTGGCGATGTTCACGACGGCGGGCTTCATCATCGTGCCGATCTCCTACGCCACCTGGGTGTTCTCATCCCGCTCTTCGGGGCTGATCGCGGGGCTGTGCGCGGGGTCGTGGTCGGCGACGGTGGCGCTGGTGATGCCGGTGGCGGGGCGAATGTTCGACCATCGGCGCTACGACGCGGCTTTCGTCGGGGCGGCCCTGTTTCCGGTGGCCGGATACCTGATGTGGCGTCTGCTGGCGAGGCCGGCAGTTGCGACTGGACCCGGCGCCCCGCTAGAATCATGAAGTTTGCGGACCGAATGGAGGACTCATGTCCATTGAGCAGAAGGTGAAGCAGATCATCGTCGAACAGCTCGGCGTCGACGAGTCGCAGGTCGATCCAACCGCGTCGTTCGTCGACGACCTGGGCGCCGACTCGCTCGACATCGTCGAGCTGGTAATGGCGTTCGAAGAGAAGTTCGACCTCGAGATCCCGGACGAGGACGCCGAGAAGATCGCCACGGTGAAGGACGCCATCGACTACATCACCGCCAAGACGTCCAAGAAGTAACCCAATCCCGCGGTTTTCGTTTGTGAGTTCCCCCGAGAACAACTCGCGACGCAGAGTCGTCGTCACCGGCGTGGGGCTGGTGTCGGCGGTGGGCGTCGGGACCGAGGAGACCTGGTCGGCGCTGCTGGCTGCGCGCAGCGGCGTCTCGCCGATTTCGGCCTTCGACGCGACGGCCTTTTCCTGCCGCATCGCCGGCGAGGTGAAGGATTTCGATCCGCTGCGCTGGATCGAGCGCAAGGAAGCGCGCAAGATGGGGCGCTTCATCCACTTCGGCGTGGCGGCGGCGGAGTTCGCGCTGACGGCGTCGGGCCTGAAGGTGGACGACTCCAACTCCGAGCGCGTCGGCGTCTACATCGGCAGCGGCATCGGCGGATTCGAGATTATCGAGCGCGAGCACAAGATTCTGCTCGAAAAGGGCCCCGACCGCATGTCGCCCTTTTTCATTCCGGCGACCATCATCAATCTCGCCTCGGGTTATGTTTCGATCCGCAGCGGCGCCAAGGGGCCGAACTCCGCCACCGCGACGGCCTGCACCACCAGCGCGCACTCGATCGGCGACTCCTACCGCCTGATCCAGCACGGCGACGCCGACGCCATGATCTGCGGCGGGGCCGAGGCCTGCGTGACGCCCATGGGGATCGGCGGGTTCGCCGCCATGCGCGCTCTCTCGACGCGCAACGACGAGCCGGCGCGGGCCAGCCGGCCGTGGGACAAGGACCGGGACGGCTTCGTGGTGGGCGAGGGAGCGGGAATCCTGGTGATCGAAGAACTGGAATGCGCGCGGCGGCGCGGCGCGCCGATTCTGGCGGAGCTGGTGGGCTACGGCATGTCGGGCGACGCGCATCACATCACGTCGCCGCCCGAAGACGGCGACGGAGCGTATCGCGTCATGCGCAACGCGTTGCGCGACGCGGCGCTGGACCCGGCGGCGATCGACTACATCAACGCGCACGGGACATCCACGCCGGTCGGCGACCGCATCGAGACAGTCGCGATCAAGCGCACGTTCGGCGAGCGCGCGGCGAGGCTCCCGGTCAGCTCCACCAAGTCGATGACCGGGCATCTGCTGGGCGGCGCGGGCGGACTGGAAGCGGGCATCACGGTGCTGGCGTTACGCGACCAGGTGGCGCCGCCGACCATCAACTACGAGACGCCCGACCCGGATTGCGATCTCGACTACGTGCCCAACCAGGCGCGCCCGATGAAAATGGAGCACGCGCTGACGAACTCGTTCGGCTTCGGCGGCACCAACGGCTGCCTGATCTTCCGCCGATGGAGCGGGTGATCGTATGAAGATCCTGGTCGCCATCAAGCAGGTGCCGTCGCGCGATTCGCAGTTGAAGATCGACGCGGCGGGCCGGTGGATCCAGGATTCCGACCTCACCTTCGAGATCAACGAGCCCGACGCCTACGCCCTCGAAGAAGCGCTCCAGCTCAAGGAGAAGCACGGGGGCGAGGTGGTCGCGCTGTGCGCGGGCCCGGCGCGCGCGGCGGCTACTATTCGCGAGGCCCTCGCCAAGGGCGCCGATCGCGCCATTCACGTCGAGGACGAGAACCTGGGCGCGCTCGACGGCCTGGGCGTCGCGCGGCTGCTGGCCGCGGCGGCCAAGGCGGAGAACGCCGACCTGATTCTCACGGGACTCCAGTCGGACGACCTGGGCTACGGGCAGACGGGCGTCGTGATGGCGGAGCTGATGGGGCTGCCGCACGCGACCATCATCATGCAGGTGGAGAAGCGGGACGGCGCAATCCGCGTCAAGCGCGAGCTGGAGGACGGCTGGTTCCAGCACATGGAGATGCCTTTGCCTGCGGTGCTGACGATTCAATCGGGCATCAACAAGCTGCGCTACGCGACGCTGATGGGGATCAAGAAGGCGAAGACCAAGGAGCTGCGGCGGGTGACGTCGGCGGATCTCGGGGTCGCCGCGCCGGCGAGCGTGGCGCTGGAGAGGATCTACGCGCCGCAGCGGTCGAAACAGACGGTACTGCTCGAAGGCGCCGCGAAGGAGCAGGCGGCGAAGCTGGTGGAGAAGCTGCGCTTCGAGGTCCGCCTGCTATGAGCGTCCTCGTCATCATGGAGTCGGCCCGCGGCGCCTGGCACCGCATGTCGTGGGAGACGCTCGCGGCCGGACAGGAGATCGCCGCGGCGCAGGGCGCGGCCGCGGAGGCCGCCGTCATGGGTCACGGCGTCAATGCGCTCGCCGGCGAACTCGCCGCGAAGAAACTCGGCCGCGTGTGGGCGGTGGACCACGAGCTGCTCGCGAGCTACACCGCCGACGCTTACACGGCCGCGGTCGCGGAGCTCGTGCGGCGATCGGGCGCGACGCTGGTGCTGTTCCCGCACACCTACCAGGTGCGGGACTTCGCGCCGAAGCTGGCCACCCGCTTCGACCGCGTGCTGGTGAGCGACGTCGTGCGAGCGCGGATCGAGGGCGGGGGGCTCGTCTTCGTCCGGCAGTTGTTCCAGGGGAAATTGAACGCCGACTACCGAGTCGCGGGACCCGCGCCGCACTTTGCATCGATTCAGGCAGGCGCCTATCGCGCCGAGGCTGTCGAAGCGGGTTCGGCGACTGTCGAAATGCTGACGCCGTCCATCGACTCGTCGTCCATCCGAGCGCGCACCGAAGAGCCGTTCCGCGAATCGGCGCGCGCGGTCGACTTGACCGCCGCCGAGATTATCGTCTCGGTGGGCCGCGGTATCAAGGAGAAGGAGAACATCGCCATTGTCGAGGAGCTGGCGAGGGCGCTCGGCGGCGAGCTCGCGGCGTCCCGTCCTATTTGCGACAACAACTGGCTGCCGATGGAGCGGCAGGTCGGCAGCTCGGGCCAGACCGTGGCGCCCAAGCTGTATCTGGCGGTCGGCATTTCGGGCGCCATTCAACACCTGGTGGGCATGAAGGGGTCGAAGACCATCGTGGCGATCAACAAAGACGCCAACGCGCCCATCTTCGAGGTGGCCGACTACGGCATCGTCGGCGACCTGTTCGAGGTGGTGCCGGCGCTGGTGGAGGAGATCCGCAAAGCGAAATCCTGAGCCCGAATCGGACTATGATCGTAGGACCGTGATCGGGCAGACGATCTCGCATTACCTCATCGAGGAGCGCCTCGGCAAGGGCGGCATGGGGGTGGTCTGGCGCGCGCGAGACCTTAATCTCAACCGACCGGTCGCCATCAAGTTCATCAACAGCGACGTCGCCGACGAGGACCACCGCCGCCGCTTCCAACGCGAAGCCATCATCGCCTCGCAGTTGAATCACCCCAACATCGTCGCGGTGTTCGAGGCGGGCACCCACGCCGGCCAGCAGTATATCGTCACCGAGTTCGTGGACGGCGAGACGCTGAAGCAGTGGGCCAAGCGCGCCAAGCCCTCGATCCGGCAGGTCGCCGAGCTGATGATTCCGATCGCCGAGGCGCTGGGGTGCGCGCACCAGGCGGGCATCGTCCATCGCGACGTGAAGCCGGAGAACGTGCTCATCTCGAAACAGGGTTTCGCCAAACTCGCCGATTTCGGCCTCGCCAAGCTGATCGAGGCGCAACTCGGCGGCGACACGGCTACGATGACGCCGACCGCGCCCGGACACATCCTCGGCACCATTCCCTATATGTCGCCCGAGCAGCTTTCGGGCAAGGCGGTCGACACGCGAACGGATTTGTGGTCGTTCGGCGTGACGCTGTTCGAGGCGATTACCGGAAAACGGCCCTACGCGGCCAAGGGCGGAGCCGAGCTGATCGAGGCGATCGTCAACCAGGATCCGGCGACGCTGGCGAGCTTCCGCTCGGACGCGCCCGCCGAGATGCAGCGCATCCTCGACAAAACGCTGGAAAAGGAGCCGGGCGACCGGTATCAGTCGGCGCGCGAGATCGCGGTAGACCTGCGCCATATTCTGCGGCGAGGCTCCGAGCCGTCGGCGGCGGTGCGTCCGGCGAAGCCGTGGCCCTGGATAGTGGCGCTGGGCCTCACGCTGGCGGCGTTGGCGGTGGTGGCGGCGCTGTGGCTGCGCGATCGCGGATCGCGCTGGGTGAATCCGCTCGAAGGCGCGGTGTTCACGCGGCTCACCGACTGGGAGGGCGACGAACTCGCGCCGGCGATCGCACCCGACGGAGTGACGGTCGCGTTCCTGGCGGATCGCGACGGGGATTTCGATGTCTGGGTGCGGGCGAGAAACGGGGTCGCGACGAATCTCACCAAGGGAAGCCTCGCCGGGCTTGCCGAGGGCGGCGCGCGGGGTGTCGCCTTTTCGGAGGACGGAGCGCGGGTGATCGTGCGAGCACGCGACGGCGTGTTCGCGATTCCCGTGCGCGGGGGGACACCGGAACCCGCGACGTTTCCGCCTCCGGCGGCATCGCCGGTCGCGATCGGCGCGGGCTCGCGGCTGGTGACGACCGAAGGCAAGCGGCAGGCAACCGGGGGCGCCGAGGAGTATCTCTCGATCGCCGCCAGCCGCGATGGCCGCCGCCTGGTCGCCAGCGTGGGCAATGCGACGGCCGGCATATGGTCGGTCCCCATTACGTCGGGTCTCGCCGAGGAGCCGGCGGCGAAGCGCTACCCCGCGCCCGACGTGCGCGCGAGCGCTCCGCGAGTGGGTCCGGACTTTCTGTTGTACCTGGCCGGCGGGAGCCTCTCGAAGCTGCGATACGGCGTGCCGTCGCGGCTGGCGACGACGGTGGCGCGGCCGGCCGCGCTGTCGCCCGACGGGCGGAGCGTGGCTTTCGTCTCGGTGGAGGGCGATCGCATGCATCTGGGCGTGGTGTCCTCCGAAGGCGCGAATCCCCGCAAGATGGCGGCGGGGATCGAGGTGACCGGCGGCGTATCGTGGTCGCCGGACGGGAAGTGGATCGTGGCGGTGGGGGACGCGGGGCAGGGCCCGCGGCTGTGGAAGGTCGCCGCCGACACGGGATCTCCCGAGGTGCTCGCGGCGCGCGCGGGGCGGAATCCGGTGTGGTCGCCGGACGGGCGCGTGATTCTGTTCGAGGAGCGGGGATCGCTTGCAGCGGTGACGCCGGCGGGCGCGCCAGTCGAATTGTCAAAGGTGGCGGTGAGCGGCGATGGGGAGACGCATCGTTTCGTTCCGGGATCGCGGCAGGTGGTGCTGCTGCTCGGCGAAGGCCGGCGGCGCAACTTCTGGTTACTCGATCTGGCGACCGGGCAGCGGCGGCAATTGACGAATCTCAAGGGCGGCTTTACGACGTCGGCGTTCGACGTCTCGCGCGACGGGAAAGAGATCGTCTTCGACCGGCTGCGCGACAACGCGGATATCGTGCTGATTGAGCGCGCGGGACGCTAATACCCCTTCTTCTTGTCGACTACGTTGAGCAGCGGCTTGCCCTCGGCGAAGCGCTTCACATTCTCCTTGATCGTTCCGACCATGCGCGCCCGGTCCTTATCCGAACGCCCGGCGATGTGCGGCGTGATGATGATGTTGTCGAACTTCCAGAGCGGGCTCTCCGTGGGGAGCGGCTCGGGATCGGTGACGTCGACGCCGGCGCCCGCGAGGCGCTTGCTGTCGAGCGCCTTGGCGAGACCGCCCATGTCGTAGAGTCCGCCGCGGCTGACGGCGATGAAGTAGGAGTCCTTCTTCATCAGGTCGAACTGGCGCGTGCCGAACATCTTATTGCTCTCGGTGGTGTGCGGAGCGGAGATGAATACGACGTCGGCATCGGGAATCACTTCGTCGAGCTGGTCGGGCTTGACGACCTTGTCGAGAAACGGCAGGAAGGGGACGTCCTCGGGATCGACGCCGACGACCTTCATGCCGAAGGCGTGCGCGCGAATCGCGATCTGCATCCCGATGCCGCCGACGCCGATCACGACGCCGGTGCGGCCGCGCAGCTCGATGCCCGGGTACTGTCCGGTGCGGCGCCAAGCCGCGTTCTTGCGGTCCTCGATGTACATCGGAATGTGACGCGTGAGCGCCAGCAGCATCGCGAAGGCGTGGTCGGCGATTTCGGGGCCCTGCACGATCTGATTGTTGGTGAGCACGATGTCACTGTCGCGCAGCGCCGTGGAACCGGATTTGTGCAGCACCGTCTCGACGCCGGCGCTCATGATCTGCACCCACTTGAGGTTCTTGCCGGCCTTGACCATCTCCGGCGAGATGCCTCCGACGAAGGCGTCGGCGTCGGCGATCTCGGCCATGACGTTGTCGCGCGTGACGGCGACCACGCGGGCCTTATTGGTGACGGACTGCAAATCGGCGATCTCGGCGGGGGGCATGCCCATCACGAGGACCTTCTTGGTCTGGGCGGAGAGTGCGAGCGCGGCCAGCACCGCGACGGCAACGAAGCGCATTGGGGATTCTCCTTGGAAAAGTGAATCCCGATTCTACCGCAGGGATAGTAACGCCGGGGCGCTAGGCGGCCACGCCGAGCTTGGCGTGCCAGGACTTCGCGGAGCGGATGGCGTTGTTCACCGCGTTGATGTTCTTCACGCCTTCGCCGGCGAGCCAGTCCTCGAGCGCCTTGGCGCCGTGCTTGCCGTAGACGGGAATGCCGTCCTTCCAGGTCGCGCGGCCGCACAGGACACCCGAATAGTCGGCGCCCGACTCGCCCGCCATGTTCAGGGATTCGACGAACTGCTCGTTGCTGACGCCCGCCGAAAGGTAGATGAAGGGCTTGGCCGCCACGGACGCCGCGCGGCGGAACAGGTCGAGCGCTTCGGACTTGGACTGCGCTTTCTGGCCCTTGTACACCACGCTGCCTTCGACAAAGTGCGCGTTGATCGGCACCTCGACTTTCAGAACATCGACGCCGTAGCGGGGTTTTGAGAATTCCTTCATGGCGCCGATGACGATTTCGGGTTTCTTCTTGGCGTATTCCAGTCCCTTTTCGTCGCCGCCGGCGGGATCGTAGCCGACAAACTCGAGAAAGAACGGGATCCCGACTGTCTCGCACTCGGCGCCGATGCGCTCGATGAAGGCGTGCTTGATGTCGTTAACCTTGGGGTCGTCGAAGGGCGTGTAGTAGATGAGGATCTTCACGGCGTTGGCGCCCCATTCAGCGATGCGGCGCGCCGAGACCAGCGGCAGCAGGTCGGGAAGCCGCCCGGGACGCGTGTTGTCGTAGCCGCTCTCCTCATAGGCGAGCAGCAGGCCGCATTTTTTGTCGCGCGCGGCGGCCGCGGGCAGGCCCCATTCGGGGTCGAGCAGGATCGCGCTGGCGTGGGGTGTCAGGACTTTGGAAACGGCGATCTTGAATTCCGACATCATCTCGTCGGTGACGTCCTTTTTGTCGATGCCGCGGGCGGCGGCGATCGACTTCTGTAGGCTACCGCGCTGGTCCATGGCGGCGGCGGCGATCACGCCCCGGTCGTTGGAGAGCGCGCGCAGATGTTTCAGCTTCGCTTCGGAAATGCTCATGGGAGTCTACTTAGTATAGCGGGCGGGTGCGGCCAGCGAGGCGCCGGTCGCCGGATCGTGGAAGAGCAGATTCAGGTGCAACCGCTCCATGACGTGCCGATCCTCGGGGAGCAGGATGTAGTATTCGAAGTCACCCTCGGGGTTGGAGCGATCGACCGGGCGCATCCAGGCGAGACCGAGCGCGTGCCGGTAAAAATTCAGGCCCGGCTCGAACAGCCAGGAGGCTCCGACGCGTACATGATCGCGCGGATTCCTCGCGTGCTGACGGCGAAGGGCCTCCACGATGCGGCCGGTGGCAGCGTTAAACGGCCAGTCGCTGTAAACCCGCGTTGTCCAGCGCGCCGCGAACCAGCCGGCGGCGAGGACCAGGGCGATCGCCAGCGGAACGGCGACGACGCGCGCCATCGGGCGCCGCCACGTCAGGTGTGCGGCAACCGAGGAGGACAGCAGGAAGAGGACGAGGAGGTGCAGCCCCGTGCGACCCAGCGGAAACAGCACGCCGAAGTATCGATTCGCGAGCCAGGCGAGCGTCAGACTGCACAGCAAAGCGCCGGCGAGCAGCCACCAGACGGCGTGCGCGCCGCCGTCGCGCGGACGCCTCAGCCACCAGGCAGCGTGGATCGCCCAGCCGATCGCGATGAGAACGAGCATCGCCGGCGCGGCGCGGAAGGCCGTGAACCGAACGAGTCCGGCGAGGCGCTCGACGCCCGGCGACGGGTGGTGAACGATCGACGCGTAAGAGAGGCTCTCGGAGGTCTCGGCCAGCGACTTCGCACCGTAGTAGAACTGATCGGCGCGCGCGTGCGCCAGCGGAATGGCGAGGATCACTCCGGCGACGATGACAGCCGGCAACGCGACGTGATCGACCAGGCGGGTGAATCCCGCGCGTCCGTGGAAACGGATCGCGGCCAGGCCGTAGAGCGACGCGGCCGCGGCAACAGGGAAGAGCAGCGTCAGGTTGGTCGCGATGGCCAGTCCGAACGCGACTCCCGCCACACGCGCGGGGACGAGGCGGCTGGGGCTCAGCAGAGGGGGCAGTCCGGCGAGGAACAGCCCCAGCGCAAGGCCATAACCGCGCGCCGCCGAAAGAAAGTCGAGCAGGTAGGGATTCAAGCTCACCGCCGCGACGGCGATGAGAAGCATCGGGCCACTGCCGAAAGCGATCCGCGCCAGCCGGTACAAGGCGAAGAAGAGGATCGCGCCGCCGAGGAGGCTCGGCAGGCGCAGCGTGAGCTCGGAGGCGCCGAACAGATGCACCGATGCGCGCGCCAGCAGCGTGTAGAGCACGTGATTGTTGGCGTCGTAGTTGGTGAAGATGTCCTTGATCGGACCGGCGAGATACAGGTTGTAGGTGAACGCTTCGTCGATGGTGACGGACTGCGTCGCGGCGCGATAGACGTTCGCGGCGAACAGGAAGGTAAGCAGCGCCGCGGCGGCGCGCGGAGTCCAGGTTCGTATCAACTTGATATAGTATGCCGGTGATCACGCGAAGAGCGCTGGTGGGCGGCGCGCTGATGCAGGCGACGCGGCAGCGGCCCAGTCTTCTCTACATCCTCGCCGACGACCACGCCGGCTACGCCATGGGCTGCGCGGGCGATCCGCTCGCCGAGACCCCGAACATCGACCGGCTCGCCTCGGAGGGCACGCGCTTCGCGCGGCACTACTGCAACTCGCCGGTGTGCACGCCCTCTCGGCAGTCGTTTCTGACGGGCCAACTGCCGCACTCGGCCGGCGTGACGCTGCTGCGCACGCCGCTCGCGACCGACAAGCCGACCGTCGCGAAACAACTCAAGAGCGCCGGGTACCAGACGGCGGTGTTCGGCAAGATGCACTTCAACCGCCCCTCGTCGCCGGGCCTGCACGGCTTCGATTACCTCATGACGGAGCAGGATCTCGCGCGCGCATGGGCGGCGGAGAAGCATCGCGAGATTCCCTCCGACATCCGGGCAAAGCCGCCGTGGAGACCGTTCGTCGACCCGGCGCGCGTGTGGCTGAACGCCGACAAGCTCCCGTATCCGCGCTTCGACGCCGACATGCGCGGTACGTTCCTAGCGCGGCAGGCCTGCAAGTACATGGAGGAGAATCGCGACAAGCGCTTCGCTCTGTGGGTGAGTTTTCAAGAGCCGCACGCGCCCTTCGATTTTCCGGTGGAGGATCGCGATCATTTCGCGCCGGCGGAAAGGTTCGCGGCGCCGCCGGTTGCGCCCCAGGACGCCTGGCAGGTTCCGAACGTGTTCCGCGACTTGAGCGACGCCGACAAACGCGGCATCAACGCCGCCTACTACACGTCGGTGCGCTTTCTCGACCGGAACATCGGCCTGCTGCTGGCGAAATTGAAGGAGCTCGGCCTCGACCAGTCCACGATGGTCGTCTATCACTCGGATCACGGCTACTCGCTCGGCCACCACGGACGGTACGGCAAGCACGCCGGGTTCGAGCAGTCGCTGCATGTGCCGCTGATGATGCGATGGCCGGGGCGCGTGCGGCGGCGCGTGGTCAACGAGCTGACCGAGCACATCGACGTGGCGCCCACGATTCTCGATGTGCTTGGCGCCGAGCCCTTGAAGGTCGCGCACGGCCAGACGCTGCGCAAATATCTCGAAGGCGACCGGCCGGCGCAGCCGCGCGATCACATCTTCTCGCAGTACCTGGAGAACGAAGAGGCGTACGTGCGCACCTCCCGCCACAAGCTGATCTTCGGCAGCGGCACGCGAGAGCGGCAGGACGGCTATAAGACCGACAGCCCCACGCCGGGCCGCTACGTGAAGCTCTACGACGTTCGCGTCGATCCCGGCGAGCTGAACGATATCGCCGCGCAGCAGCCCGACGTCGTGCGCGCGATGGTGAGCTACGCGCTGCGGCGTTTTCGCGACACGCACCCGGAGTTCGGCGACGAGCCGGGCCGTCCGTCGATTCAGGAGAGCCTGGAGTGGTACCTGCGTCCGCGCGACGCGGTCCCGGCATAGGCGAATTGTCCGCGTGGATTACACAGGCTCGAGGTATCGCGCCAACTCCCAGTCGGTGACCGCCTTTTCGAACTGCCGCACCTCCCACTCGCGCGTCGACGCGAAATGGTCGACGAACTCTTCGCCGAACCAGCGGCGCGCGGCCTTGCTGGCACGGAAGCGCCGGGTCGCGTCGGCGAGATTGCGCGGCAGCGGCGCGGCGTCCGACTCGTAGGCGTTCGTCGCCGCAAGCGGGCACTCCAGCTTCCGCTCGACGCCCTCCAGCCCCGCCGCCAGGGACGCCGCCATCGCCAGATACGGGTTGATGTCGGCGCCTGAGGCCCGCAGTTCGACGCGGGAGCCTTTGCCGCTCCCGGGAATCGCGCGCACCGCCGCAGTACGATTATCGACGCCCCAGGACGCGTTGACGGGCGCCCACGTGCCGGGCACCGTGCGTTTGTAGGAGTTGATGGTCGGGCAATAGAGCGGCATCCACTCCGGCAGCAGCGAGACCAGTCCGGCGATGTAATGCCGCATCAGTTTGGGAATCCCGTTGCCGGCGGCGAACAGGTTCTTCTTTCCGGAGCGATCCCACAGGCTCTGATGCAGGTGTCCGCTCGACCCCGGCAGGTCGCTGCTCCATTTCGCCATGAAGGTTGGCGTCAGATCGAAGCGCGCGGCGATCTCCTTGACCGCGGTCTTGAACAGCGCGGCGCGGTCGGCGGCTTCCATCGCCGTGGCCGGCTGGATCGCCGCTTCGTAGACCCCCGGCCCCGTCTCGGTGTGCAGGCCCTCGATGGGAACGCCGAACTCGGCGAGCTGGTCGAACAGGGTCAGCACCAGCTCGGAGCTCGCCGAAGCACGCACGACGCTGTAGCCGAACATCCCGGGCGAGAGCGGCGTGAGGTTGCGGAACCCCTTCTCGCGCAGCGAGTGCGGCGTCTCGCGGAAGAACCAGAACTCGTATTCGGCGCCGAAGTACGGCACGTACCCCATCGCTTCGGCGCGCTGGACGACGCGGCGAAGGACGTTGCGGGGGGCGGCCGCGAGCGGTTGGCCGTCTTTCGAGTAGAGGTCGAGCAGGAAGAGCGCGGTCTCGTTCTCCCAGGGAATCGGACGATAGGTCGCCAGGTCGGCGCGCGCCACCGCGTCCGGGTAGCCGGTGTGCCAGCCCGTCAGCCTGACGTTGTCGTACAGTGCGTCGCCGATATCCCAGCCGAAGACGACATCGCAGAACCCGATGCCTCCGTCGGCCGCGGAATGGAACTTGTCGGGATGAATGTGCTTGCCGCGCAGCACTCCGTCGATATCGAACGCGCCGACCTTGACGCGCGTGATGCGGTCCTTCTCGAATCTCTCCAGAATCTCAGTGAGCTTCATTATTCGAGCGCCACCCAGACCGATTTCACGTTGGTGTACTGCTCCAGTGCGTACGCGCCGAGGTCGCGCCCGAAGCCGCTCTGCTTGTAGCCGCCGAACGGCGAGGCGCTATCGAAGCCGCCGAACATGTTGATCCACACCGAGCCGGCCTTGATCTCGCCGGCGATGCGATGCGCCAGCCCCGCGTTCCTCGTCCACACCGCCGACACCAGCCCGTAGATCGTCCCGTTGGCAATCTCGACGGCCTGTTCGGCGTCGCGGAACTTGATGACGCTGAGCACGGGCCCGAAGATCTCCTCCTGCGCGATCTTCATCTTCGGATCGACCTCGGTGAACACGGTCGGCTTCACGAAGAAGCCTTTCGACTTCACGCCCTCGGTGTCGCGCTCGCCGCCGCACACCAGTTGCGCGCCATCGTCGACGCCCGACTTGATATAGCCGAGGATGCGCTCCATCTGCGTGTTGGAAATCTGCGATCCCATCTCGGTCTTGGGATCCAGCGGATCGCCGACGCGCATTTTGCGCGCACGCGCGGCGACCTTCTCGACGAACTCGTCGTGAATCGACTCGTGCAGCAACAACCGGGAGCCGGCGCTGCACACCTCGCCCTTGTTGGCGAAGATGCCGAAGAAGGCGGCCTTGGCGGCGGCTTCTAGGTCGCCGTCCGGGAAGACGATGTTCGGCGACTTGCCGCCGAGCTCCAGCGAGATACGCTTGAGGTTGCTCTCGGCGGACGCCTTGAGGAGCGCCCGCGCCGTGCGCGTCGACCCCGTGAAACTGATCTTGTCGACGTCCATGTGCCGCGAAAGCGCCTCGCCGGTGGTGGCGCCGTATCCGGGCACGACGTTGACGACGCCCTCGGGGACGCCGGCTTCCGTCGCCAGTTCGGCCAGCTTCAGCGCCGTCAGCGGCGTCATCTCGCTGGGCTTCACGACGACCGAGCAGCCGCACGCCAGCGCCGGGGCGATCTTCCAGGTCGCGAGCAGCGTCGGATAGTTCCAGGGCACGATCGCGCCCGCCACACCCACGGGTTCACGCAGCACGTAGTTGAGGAACGGCCCGTCGACCGGAATGGTCTCGCCGTAGATGCGGCGCACCCAGCCGGCGTAGTAGCGCAGCGCGTCGATGGCGGGGTTCACGTCGGCGCGCACCGCTTCGCGCAGAGTCTTGCCGTTCTCCATCGACTCGATGAGCGCGAACTCGTCGCGGCGGCTCTCGAGCAGGTCGGCCATGCGCCACAGGATGCGCTCCTTCTCCGACGGGTTCTTGCCGCGCCAGCTCTTCTTCTCGAAGCTGGCACGCGCGGCGGCGACGGCGCGGTCGACGTCGGCAGCGGTGCAGTCGGGAACGGCGGCGATCTTTTCCCCGGTGGCAGGGTTCACGACGTCAATCCCGCGGTCAGCCGACGATTTCGCCCAGACGCCGTCGATGAACATGGTGCCGGCGGGCAGGCGCGGCGTGAGGGTCTCGGTTGCAGTCATGCGGTCTCCTTGCGCGAGGCCCATTCGGGCCCCTGATAATAATGTCGCACCCGAGCGAACCACAACGCTGCGAGGCCGAGGGCCAGCGCGGCGAACGTTTTTCCGGCGAGCTGGTTGGGCGGCATCATCAGGATGACGCAAATGAACATGGTGTACCCGATGGCGACGGCGTTGATCCAGCCACCGTGGCGGCCGAGCGTCCAGACGGCGTCGCGCGTCCAGTCGACGCCCGCGCGGCGTGCGCGCCAGGCGAAGATCACCGGGATGATGTAGGCCACGTACATCGCGACCGTGCTGAGCGAGGTGACCACTGGGATCGCGCCGGTCCAAAGCATCGCCGCGAGCGACATCGCGACGACCAACCAGATGGCCGGACCGGGCGTGTTATGCCGATTGACGCGGCGCAGCAGGGAAGACCAGGGCGCGCCGCCGTCGCGAGCCAGCGAGAACAGGGTGCGCGAACTGCTGGTGATGCACGACAGTCCGCAGAACCACATCGCCATCGACACCAGCGCCGACATGGCGGCGCCGGCTCGCGGGCCGATCGCGCTCTCGAGAATCGCGATCACGGCGGGGACGGGATTGCCCTGCGCGTCGCGTGCGCCGAGCACCGCGGCGATCGAGGGAATCGCGAGCGTCAGCGCGACGAGCAGCACATAGCCGGCGACGCCCGACACGGCCACCGAGAGCACGATGCCCCAGGGCGCGCGGCGGCGCGGGTCGTGCGTCTCCTCGGCCAAGTGCGCCGAAGCGTCGAAGCCCGTGTAGGTCCACTGCGCCTGCAAGAGGCCGAGCAGGAAGGCCCAGGCATAGGGCGCGCGGCCGTTGCTGTTCACGGCGTCGGCGAGAAAGCTCACCGGCTGAAGGGGCGCGAGCCACAGGAGCGCACAGGCGATCGCGAGCACGCCGAGAATGTGGACGGTAACGCTGAGGTCGTTGAGTATCGCCACCAGGCGCACGCCGAAATGGTTCAGCACTCCCTGGTTGACGGTGATGAAGGCGAACATCAGGAACAGATTTCGGGGCGTCGCCGGAATGCCGAAGAAGGGCAGGATGAACTGAGCGCAACTGTAGTTGATGCCCGCCTGGGCCGCGACGAGTCCGAGGAGATTGGAGCAGGCGACGAACCAAGCCAGCGCGGGGCCCCAGCGGCGGCCGCCGAGCGCCGCCGCCCAGTGGTACATCGCCCCCGAGGTCGGATATGCCGAACACAGCTCCGCCAGGCTGACCGCCACCGCCAACGTAAACACGGTCGCGATCGGCCAGCCGAGCGTCATCTCCAGCGGCCCGCCCATCTCCAGACCGTAGCCGTAGAGCGTCACCGCCCCGGTGAGGATCGAGATGATGGAAAACGACAGCGCGAAGTTCGAGAAGCCGCCCATGCCGCGGAACAGTTCCTGCGCGTAGCCGAATCGGGAAAGGTCGGAGAGGTCGCGGTCGGATCCCGTCTGTGGGTGTTCCATGGGCGAATCGACCGTTATCGCACAGAACGCGCCGCCGTGGAGCCGGAGAATGTTAGCATTCGATTTGGAGCCAACTTCGGCGACTCGGCGATTCGAGCCGGTTATCGCACGTTGCGCTTACGTCTGGGCGGCATACGCCGTCGTCGAGTTCCTCGTTACTTCCCTGGCGCCCCTGCTCCATTCCGAGGGTGCGATCCTTGCGCCTTGGCATTGGCGGCTCTCCGGCGTTCTCCTGGCGATGTACCTAGCCCTCGCCGGTTTGACGGCGGCGGCGCTCGGCTTCGTATTCTCGCCATTCCGCACCGCGGACGGCGAGGATCGAATCGCCGCGGCGGCCGCGCTAGTGGTGATCTCGCTGTTTACGATGAGTGCGCTGGCGGGCGGCGAGATCGGCCGCTCGGTCTACCCGGCCTTGGCGGTCGCGGCGGCGCAATCGGTCGCGTTAACAGCGGCGCTTGTACGCCCCGGAACGGTTCGGCTTCGATGGCTCTCGAATCCGTGGTTCGGATCGGTCGTATTGCTGGGACCGCTCTGGCTGAATTTCGGCCTGCTGGCGCGTTCGGAGTGGCCCATCAAAGCAGCCGCTGACGCGCTGCTGATAGCGCTGGCGGCGGGGGCAGCCGCGCGCGCGCCATCCTTTCGGCCACGAACCATCCTCGCACTGACCGCAGGCGCGTCGCTCGCGTGCGCAGGATTGGCGTTCTGGCTCGGCTCCCAATCTCTGCCATGGCCCGCCGTTTCCTCCGTCGGCCGATCGGAGTCTCCCGACGTGATTCTGATCGTCCAGGACACGGTACGCGCCGATCACCTCTCCGTGTATGGCTATCCCCGAAAGACGACGCCCGTTCTGGAGAGCGTCGCCGCACGGGCGACGCTTTTCCGCCGCTGCATGAGCACCTCCGACTTTACGTTGCCCAGCCATGCCTCGATGTTTACCGGCCTGTACCCCAGTTGGCACGGCGCCCATAGCGGCAGCGGGAGGCCCGCGCCCCTGTCCGGCCACTTCGTCACGATCGCCGAGGCATTGGCCGCACGGGGCTATCGAACGGCGGGAGTTTCGGCGAACCATGCCTTCTTCGGCCGCGAATTCGGCTTGGACCAGGGCTTCCAGTTCATGGACGCCCGCCGGCCGCTGCCCGTCTTGCCTCGGTTTCCGGCCATTCGCCGCCTCTTGCGCCGGATCCTGAACCGTGTGGTTTCGACGAACGAATTCGATCTCCAGCATCGGCGGGCCGACGAGGTCAACACGGCCGTCATGCGCGTGATGGCATCGCTGACCGCGGGCGCTCCAAACCGGGCGCCGTTTTTCCTGTTCGTGAACTACATGGACGCGCACGCCCCCTACGGCCCGCCGGCGCCGTTCGACAGCCTGTTTCCCGGAAGGGCCCGCTCTTGGACGCGCCTCGAAAACGACCGCGCGTTAGCAGAGATCAATCGCACGGGCCGTCCGGCGACCGCCGAGGAACTTCGGTGCCAGACTGCGCTCTACGACGGCGGAGTCGCCCATACCGACGCCCGAATCGGCGAGTTGGTGGCGCATCTGAAGCGCCTCGGCGTTTATGAAAGTTCGCTGATCGTGTTCACCTCGGACCACGGCGAAGGCTTCGGAGAGCGAGGCCTCGGGGAGCACGCGGGCGTCTCCGTCTATCAGGAACTGGTCCATGTGCCGCTGATCGTGAAGTTTCCCTGGCAGTCGCGCGGGAAGGCCGTCGACACCGCCGTGAGCGTCGCCGACATCGCCCCGACGGTACTGCGGCACGCGGGCGCGCCCATTTTACGCCGAAGGCACGGCGTCGATCTGGACCAGAGCGCCCGGGGCGAGCCTCGCGGTGCGGTATTTGCGGAGTCCTACCCCTTCAGCCGGCCGGGGGCGCGGTTCCGCCGCGTGGAGCGCGCCGTGGTGGACCGGGATTGGAAATACATAACATCCACCATCGGCAAGCGGGAACTCTACAACCTGGCACTCGACCCACGGGAACGGACGAACCGGTATCGCCCGGGCCACGCCGAAGCCGGAGCCCTGACGGAAAGAATCAACGCACTCGTTCGAGACGCGCCAGTCTTCAGACGAAGGCAGTTGTCGCCCGAGACGCTGGAGAGTTTGCGATCGCTCGGTTACGTCCAATAACGCCGGCGGCCGCCCACCGGCGCGGGCGAACCTAGGAATGCCGCTCAATCGGCCGGACTCGTCCGTTTTTGCGAGATCGGCACTGCGGGTCGCCGATCGCAGTCGGAGCGTGAGGCTGGCGAATCGCCTGTTTATCGCCAGGAACGCGCCGCCGTGGAGCCGGAGAATGTTAGCATTCGATTTGGAGCCAACTTCGGCGACTCGGCGATTCGAGCCGGTTATCGCACGTTGCGCTTACGTCTGGGCGGCATACGCCGTCGTCGAGTTCCTCGCGGTCTCCCTGTCACCGCTTCTCTTCCTCCCGGACTCGATGCTCGCGATCTGGCACTGGCGTATCTCCGGCATTCTCGTGCTTCTGTACGCCGCTCTCGCCGTCGTGACCGCGTTGCCGATCGGACTGGCGCTTGCGCGATCGAGTATTGGCTATAGGGAGGATCGCCTTCGCGCGGCCGCCGCCCTCGCCATCGCCGCGCTGTTCACGATCAGTCCACCCTCGACCGGCGCGATTCGTCTGGGATCCTACGTTTCCCTGGCTGCGTCGGCGGCCTTGTCGATCGTGCTGGCAGCGATTCTGGCGCGCCCTTCGTTGGCCCAGCGCGCTCCGTGGCTCACGAATCCATGGTTTGTCTCGATCGCCGCGGTCGGGCCGCAGTGGTTGAACCTGGGCCCGCTTCGCGACGTTCCGACGCCGATGAGGCTGGCCGCGGGCGCGTTACTGGTAGCGCTGGCGGCGCTGGCGGCAGCCAAGTCCCCGCCGTTACGGTTCCCGGCGCGCTTCGCCCTGACCGGTGGAATCACCATCGTCTCCGCCGGGCTGGCTTTCTGGCTGGGATCGAGACCTGTACCCTTGCAGGACATAACTCCGGCCGGCCAAGCGCAACGATCGCCCGACGTGATCCTGATCGTGATGGACACGGTGCGCGCCGACCATCTCTCGGTCTACGGGTATCCGCGCAAGACGACGCCCTTCCTCGAGCGATTCGCCGAGAGCGCGATCCTCTATCGCCGCTGCATCAGCGCGTCGGACTTCAGTCTGCCCAGTCATGCCTCCATGTTTACCGGCCTGTACCCGAGCTGGCACGGCGCCCACAGCGATGAGTCGGGAATGCGGCCCCTGGCGGATGGTTTCATCACCATCGCCGAAGACCTCTCCGCACGTGGATACCGCACCATGGGGGTGTCGGCGAATCACGCCTTCCTGGGACCGCAGTTCGGCCTGGACCAGGGTTTCCAGATAATGGACGCCCGTCAGGTTCTGCCGGTGTCGCCGTTCTTTCCCGCAGTGCGCAACCTGCTGCGCTCTCTGCTCAATCGGGCGGCCTCGACGATCGAGTTCCACCTGGTATATCGGCGTGCCGACGAAATCAACGCGGCCGCCTTTCGAATGCTCGATTGGGCGGAACGCGCGGGGAGGCGGGCGCCGTTCTTCCTGTTCCTGAACTACATGGACGCTCACGCTCCCCATGGCCCACCGCCACCGTTCGACCGGATGTTTCCCGGACGCATTCCCCATTGGACGCACCAAGACAGCGACCGGATAATCGATGAGGTTCTCCGCACGGGCCGTTCGGCGACCCAGGATGAGCTACACCACCAGAGCGCCCTCTACGATGGCGCCATCGCCCACACCGACGCGCGCATCGGGGAGTTGATCGGCGAGCTCAAACGGCGGGGCCGGTACGACGACTCTCTGATCGTTGTCACATCGGACCATGGAGAGGCATTCGGAGAGCGGGGTCTCGTCGAGCACGGCGGTGTCTCGGTCTACCAGGAGGAGGTCCACGTGCCGCTGATCGTGAAGTTTCCCGGGGCGCAGCGACAGCAGGTGGTGGAGGCCGCGGTGAGCCTGGTCGACGTGGCCCCGACGGTTCTAGAGGCGGCCGGCGCGCCGATTCCGCCGCGGATGCACGGAGTCAGCCTGCGACAGACGGCTCGAGGGAATGCTCGGGGCGCGGTGTTTTCGGAGTCGCACGCCACGCCGATGCTGAGCCCGCTCGCCGCGAGGTTCCGGCGCCTGGAACGCTCCGTCGTCGATGGTTCGGCGAAGTTCATCACTTCCACCACCGGCAAGCGCGAGCTCTACAACCTGGATCTCGACCCGGGCGAAAAGACGAACTTGTACCGCCCTGATCAAGCCGCCACCCGGGAGCTTGCCGCGAAGATCGATCGAATCCTGAAGGGCGCCCCGAAGTTCGACCGGAAGGGGCTGCCGCCGGACGCCCTGGAGCGCCTGCGCTCGCTGGGCTACGTGCAGTAGCCGCGCTTCGCGGTGCTATCCTGGGTATCAACCCCGCTTCACCGCCGATTTTCTTATGCGTGAACTCCGCTACCAGACTCGCCGCGGTATCGCCGTTACCCGGGTCGCGTCGCGGCGGGCGTACAAGCGCGGCGTGCGCGACCTGCTCGATCAGCTCGACCGCAAGCGCGGCTTCTATCTTTCGTCCGGGTACGAGTACCCGGGACGATACTCGCGCTGGGACATCGCCTCGCTGGCGCCGCCGCTGGAGATCGTCTCGCGCGGCCGGCGCGTCGACTTCCGGCCGCTGAATCTGCGCGGCGAGATGCTGGCGCGGATGCTGTACGCGGTGCTCGAATCGCATCCGCACTGGGAGCGCTTCGAGATGCGGGGAACGACCGCCAGCGGCCTGCTGAAGCCGCTGCCCGAGCTGTTTCCCGAAGAGGAGCGCAGCCGGCAGCCCTCGGTGTTCTCGATCCTGCGCGCGCTGATCGACGAGTTCCGGCACAAAGACGACAATCGGCTGGCTCTGGTCGGCGCCTTCGGCTTCGATCTGCTGTTCCAGTTCGACCCGATCGCGCTGCGTCTCCCGCGCGACGATCGCAAGGATCTGCACCTGTTCTTTTGCGACGACATCTGGTTCGTCGACCGCAAGAAAGAGCTGATCGAGCGCTACCAGTACGACTTCGACTACGACGACATTTCGACGCTCGCCCTGGCGCGCGGCGCCGCGGAGCTTCCGGCTCCCGGCGACTCGGGCGAACCCGGCGACATCGTCTCCGATCACACGCCTGAGGAGTACATGGCCAACGTCGAGCGCGTGCGCGCGGGCATGCGCCAGGGCGACTACTACGAGGTCGTGCTGCGGCAGACGTTCCGCGCGCCGTACGCGGGCAGTGCGGCGGCTCTCTTCCGACGCATCCAGAAGGCCAGCCCAAGCCCTTACGAGTTTCTCCTGCAACTCGGCGACGAGCAGTTGATCGGCGCTTCGCCGGAGATGTTCGTGCGCGTGGAGGGCGCGCGCGTCGAGACCTGCCCGATCTCGGGCACCGCGCGCCGCACGGGCGACCCCATGCGCGACGCCGAGAACATCCGCGAGCTGCTCAATTCGATTAAAGAGGAATCCGAGCTGACGATGTGCACCGACGTCGACCGCAACGACAAGTCGCGCGTCTCGGTTCCGGGGTCGGTGCGCGTGATCGGCAGGCGGCTGATCGAATCTTACGCGGGACTGTTCCACACGGTCGACCACGTCGAGAGCACGCTGGCGCCGGGCTTCGACGCGCTGGACGCGTTTCTGACGCACATGTGGGCGGTGACGGTGATCGGCGCGCCCAAGCGCGCGGCCGCGCAGGCGGTCGAGAATCTCGAGAAGAGCGCGCGGGGCTGGTACGGCGGCGCGATCGGCATGATCTCGCTGAACGGCGACCTCAATACCGGAATTCTGATCCGCACGGTGCACCTGCGCGACGGCGTCGCCGAGTTCCCGGTGGGCGCGACCATTCTCTACGACTCCGTTCCGGCTAACGAGGAGATGGAAACGCGCATCAAGGCCACCGGGTTCTTCCGCGCGATTCGCGGCGAGAGCGAGAAGGCGGCTGCGCGGAGGCCGTCGGAAGCGGGGCGCGGTCTGAAACTGCTGCTGGTCGACAACGACGATTGCTTTATTCACACGCTGGCCAACTACGCGCGGCAGACGGGCGCCGAGGTGGTGACGTATCGCGCCGGCTTTCCGCTCGAGCTGATCGAGCGCGAGTCGCCGAACGTCATCCTGATCTCGCCCGGACCGGGCCGTCCGAGCGACTTCGGCGTGCCCGACCTGGTGCGGCACGCGGCGCGCCTGGGCGTGCCGGTGTTCGGGGTGTGTCTGGGATTGCAGGGAATCGTCGAGGCGTTCGGCGGCGAACTGGGCGTGCTCGACTACCCGATGCACGGCAAACCGTCTTTGGTCACACATACCGGCCGCGGGGTTTTTGAGGGATTGCCGGAGCAATTTCGCGTGGGGCGGTACCACTCGCTCTATGCGATCCGCGAGAAGTTGCCGGTCACCCTGGAGGTTACGGCCGAGTCGGACGACGGCGTGATCATGGGAGTCCGCCACCGCGACCTGCCGATCGAAGCCGTGCAGTTTCATCCCGAGTCGATGCTGACGCTGGAGGGCGAGTGCGGTCTCCGGCTGATGGAGAACATGATCCGGCAGCACGCGCGGGCGGGTGTCGCGCGGTGAGCCGGGCGCGCGCCGGAGCGCTGGCGTTCCTGCCGGCCGCGGTGGTCGCCTGCGTGTTCACGATCGATTTCTGCAACCTGGTGTACCGGTGCGGATGCCGTCCCCTGTGGGCGGGTGCGGCAGCGCACTGCAACATTCACACGGCGGGGGTGAAGCACTGCCCGTGGTGCGAGATCGGCAACGAGGGCTTCGCCGCGATCGGTCTGACGATTCTGGCGACGCAGGCGGCGGCCGCGTTTCTTCCAGTGACGTGGTCGTGGAGGTTTCGCTTGTTGGCCGCCCTGACGGCGTTTCCCGCGTCGGGGCTGGTGGCGGCCTTAGTCGTCGGACTGGCGAAAGGGTACTGGTACTAAGACGGTCTTTCTCCTATTATCTAATGGCGTTTACCAGTACCATCCCCTCTTGTGCGCCGATGAGCGGGGCCGCATACTGGAAACAAGCTCATGGACGATATCCTCTTCATTCTCCTGTTGGCGCTTTTCCTTTTCACCGCGATCCAGTTGATGGACGACGGCGACGGCGGCGGCCGCCGCTCGCGCATCCCCGCGTAGTTTTCCACCAGCCAGGCGTGGACGCGCCGCCACACAGAGACGCGTGCCCACGGTAGCTGTCGTCGGCGGAGGACTGGCCGGCATGGCCGCCGCGGCCGCGCTCGGCGGCGCGGGATTCGACGTCGACATCTACGAATCGCGCCCCTACCTGGGTGGCCGCGCGACCTCGTTTCCGATCCCCGGCGGGGAAATCATCGACAATTGCCAGCATGCTCTGCTTCCTTCGTGCGTCAACCTACTCGACTTATACGGGCGGCTGGGCGCGCTAGGGGCGATCGCGTTCCACCCGGAAATCCCTTTTATCGAACCGGGCGGTCGCGTTTCGATATTAAGACCCGGTGTTTTCCCCGCGCCGTTACACTTTACAGGCTCTTTCTGGCGGGTGAAGTTTCTCGAAACACCAGATAAAATTGCGATTTCGCGCGCGCTCTTCGCCATACTTCGCGAGCACGGCTCCCGGCCCGGGCTGGCCTCGATCGCCATGCTCGACTGGCTGCGCGAAAAACGGCAGACGCCGCGCGCCATCGGCCGCTTCTGGGGTCCGATTCTCGTGAGCGCCGTCAATGAGGAGCTCGACCGCATGGCCGCTTGCCACGCTTTCCAGGTCATCCGGCTCGGTTTTCTCGCCCGCCGCGACGCTGCGCGCATAGGCCTTCCGACGGTCCCCCTGGCGCGGCTCTACGATCCGTCGCGCTGGTCGCGAATCCCCGAAGTGCGCCTGCATCTCCGAAAGCCCGCGGAGCGGATCGTCGTGGACGGCGGCCGTGCGGCCGGAGTTCGATTCGCCGGCGAAACCGCGGCCGCGGACTTTTGCATCGTGGCCACGCCGTTTGAGAAGCTCGGTGCGCTGGCGCCGGAGCTGGGGGCGGATTTCGCAGGCTGGGAGCATTCGCCTATCACGAGCATTCATCTCTGGTTCGATCGCCCGGTGACCGCCCGGCCCTTCGCCGCACTGCTTGACCGCACCATGCAGTGGTTCTTCAGCAGGGACGGCGGCCGCTGTATTCAGCTTGTCGTCAGCGCCTCTCGCGGGTTGCTCGAAACGCCGCGCGCCGAAGCCATCGAGCTGGCGCGGCGCGAGCTGAGCGAGTTCCTGCCGGCGTCCCGGGAGGCGAGCGTCGAGAAAGCTCACGTCGTCAAGGAAGTGCATGCGACCTTCAGCGCCGCACCCGGTATCGACGAGCGCCGGCCCGGCCCAACGACTGCGGTCGACGGACTCTTCCTCGCCGGCGACTGGACGCGCAGCGGATGGCCGGCCACGATGGAGGGCGCCGTCCGCAGCGGATACATGGCCGCCGAGGCCGTGGCGGCGGCGGCGGGCCGGCCAGCGCGTTTCCTGCTGCCGGATGTCGCCTGACAGGCCGCGGATCGTTTTTACGGCTCGCGCCGCCGAACGAGAGTGGCGGCGCCCGAAGTGAGACTCGATACCCGCCCCAGGCGCGATGTCCACCAGCTCACCGCAAGTCCTCCCGGCTTGGGCTCCAGCTCGACCGCGCCGCTCGCGCCGCCGTTTCCAGTCCAAGCGAAGCGGGACTCGCCAGCGCGGCCCTCGAACTGAAAGGACACCTCGGGAGAGATGGGTTTATCGGCCACGCGATAGCGTCCCCGGTAGCGTCCCTGGAGGCGGCCCTGGTGCTCGGCGACGGTCAGCTCGATGAAGCTGGGCGGATAGAGGTCGCTGGCCACGGCCGCCGCGGTCGGGATGTAGATCCACGTGCCGGCCAGACCGGATACCGCCGCCGCGGGCGAGGGCGGTCCTTCCTCGACCTTCAGCCTTTCGGGAGGCGGCTGCGGCACGTGCTTGACGGGCGGGACAGGCTCCGGCGCGACTGGCGCAGGCGGGTCGGCGGCGCGGCCCCGCGAGCGCGCCAGTTGCTCCACGGCGGCGTCGCGCTCTCCCTGCAAGCGCTCGATCATGCGGCGCAGGTCGCGCGTCTGCTCGACCAGCGTAATGGCTCCGCCGGCCCGGCTCCCGCGCGAGGGCTGCGCTTCAGCGGGCTTGGCTGCCTTCGGCGCGTCGATCGCCGCCGTGCGGCTCGCGGGATGACCTGCGGCCGGTTGCACCTCGTCGAAGAACCACCACAACCCGCCGATTCCGGCGAAGGCGGCGACGCCCCACACCGCGTTGCGGCGCACAGCGTCGCGCCAGCCGGATGGCTCGCGCTCTATCATCGGCGGCCTCGTTTCGCGCGACTGTCCGCGAGCCAGCGATGCGTCGTACTCGCGGCGACGGTCCGGGTCGTTCAGTGTCGCGAAGATCGAGTTGACGCGCTTCATCTGCGACTCGGCCAGCGCGCGCAAGGCCGCGTCCTGAATCTGGTCGGGATGCAGAAGGCGGGCCAGATTCTTGTGCGCCTGCCGAAGTTCCTCGGACGTAGCGGCCGGGGAAAGCCCGAACTCCTCGTAATGGTCCACGGACTGCCCACACTCGTAACACAATGAGCGGGCCGGGCGAAATCGCCCGCTCGCCGCGCGGGTCTATCGCGCGTCCGGCGGCATGAGCAGCGTCACGGCGTCCGGCACGATCTCGACGGTCGCCGGGGCGCCGCCTACCACCTCGCCGTCGACCTGCAGGGGCGGCGTCCCGTCGATTTCGACGCGCCTGGTCCGGAGGACCGTCGCGCCGCGCACGTCCTCGAGACCGCCCGCGGCGACGGCGGCGAGGTAGCGGAGATACCGCGCCGCGCGATCGCCCTCGAAGACCACCAGCTCGAAGCAGTCGCTGAGCAGCGACGCCCCGCGCGCGATCTCCAGGTCGCCGCCGTAGTTGCGCACACGGCTCGCCAGTGCGAACCCCGCCCGCATCTCCCGGCCATCGGCGCGCACGAGGAACTGCGGAACGCGATTCCCGATCTGCGCGAAACCCGCCAGCCAGTATGCGAGCTTGCCGGCCCGCCGCTTGAGATTGAGGTTCACACTCGATGCGATGCGCGCGTCGAGGCCGGCGCCGGCCATCAACAGAAAATGCCGCGAAACTCCGCCGGCCTGGAGCACTCCGGCCGCGATGCGGCGCGGGGTCCACCCGCTCAAGCCGCTCGCAACGGATTCGAGACCGCGCGGCAGGCCGAGTTCGCGGCCCAACACATTGGCGGTGCCCGCGGGCAGCGCAGCCAGCGGGACGCCGCTTCCCACGATGCCGTTGAGCACCTCGTTGACGGTGCCGTCGCCGCCGGCGGCGATCACCAGGTCGGCGCCCGAAGCCGCCGCGGCGCGAGCGATCCCTGTCGCCTCGCCCGGTCGAGAGGTCGGCGCGGGCGCGACCACGTGTCCGCAACGGCGCAGTATCTCGATGACGCGATCGACGCGCCGCGCGCCATTGCGCTGGAGGCTGCCGGCGTTGGGGTTGTAAATCAGGCGGGCGTCGCGAAAGGTCAGGCCGGGTGCTCCACTACTATCATAGGAACTTCATGCCGCAGGACGCCCGGCGCGAGGTCAAGAAGCTGCGCGACGAGATTCGCCGGCACGAGCATCTCTACTACGTGCTCGACCGGCCCGAGATCGGCGACGCCGAGTACGACGCCATGATGCGCCGCCTTGCCGAACTGGAGCGCGCGCATCCCGAGCTGCTCACCTCCGATTCGCCGACCCAGCGCGTCGGCGGCGCGCCGCGCCAGGGCTTTGTCGAGGCCAGGCACAGCTCGGCGATGCTGAGCCTCGACAACGCGCTCGACGAAGGCGAGTTCCGCGATTTCGACCGGCGCGTGCGCGAGCTGCTGGCCGACGCGCCCTACCGGTATGTCGCCGAGCTGAAGCTGGACGGGCTCTCGATGGCGGTTCGCTACCGCGGAGGCTCGCTGGACATCGCGATCACCCGCGGCGACGGAGCGACGGGCGAGGACGTCACCGCCAATGCGCGCACCATCCGGTCGCTGCCGCTGTCAGTGGCCGGTGCGGACGCCTTCGAAGTGCGCGGGGAAGTGGTCATGCCGGCGCGCGCCTTCGAGCGCCTCAACGCCGAGCGCGAGGCGCAGGAGCTGCCGCGCTACGCCAATCCGCGCAACTCCGCGGCCGGGTCGCTGCGCGTGCTCGACCCATCGGTAACCGCGTCGCGGCAGCTCGATTTCTACGCGTACCTGCTGCTGGCCGGCGACGGGCGGCCGATGCTCGCCAGCCACTGGGAGTCGCTGGCGCGATTGGATTCGATGGGCTTTAAGGTGAATCCGAATCGCGCCCTGTGCGAGGACGCTGCGGAGATCTGGCGCTTCGTCGCCGACTGGGAAGCGCGGCGCGAGAGCCTGCCCTACGAGATCGACGGCGTGGTGGTGAAGGTGGACTCCGTCCCGCAACAGGACGCGCTTGGCTGGACGGCGAAGGCGCCGCGCTGGGCCATCGCGGTGAAGTACGCCGCGCGGCAGGCCGAAACGGTCGTCGAGAGCATCGGCGTCGGCGTGGGACGCACGGGCGCGCTCACGCCGGTGGCGTTTCTGCGGCCCGTGTTGGTGGGCGGCGTGACGGTGTCGCGTTCGACGCTCCACAACGCCGACGAGATCGAGCGGCTGGGCGTGGCCGCGGGCGACACGGTGGTCGTCGAGCGCAGCGGCGACGTCATTCCCAAGGTCGTGCGGGTGGTGAAACAGGGCGA
>CAZEVY010000008.1:0-37886 GCA_964515555.1 uncultured Solibacteraceae bacterium
CGGTCACCAACAACGCCGGCGGCGGCCAGCCGGTCTCGATGGCGAACCTGCGCGCGGTGCGCGACGTCTGCCGCCGCCACGCGATTCCGTTCTACCTGGACGCCTGCCGCTTCGCCGAGAACGCCTGGTTCATCCGCGAGCGCGAGGCGGGATACGGCGCGCGGTCGCCAAAACAGATCGCGCAGGCAATGTTTTCGCTGGCCGACGGCTGCACCTTCTCCGCCAAGAAGGACGCCTTCGCCAACATCGGCGGCTTCCTCTGCGGCAACGACGACCGCCTGGCCGAGCAGGAGACCAACCTGCTCATCCTCACCGAGGGCTTCCCGACCTACGGCGGCCTGGCGGGCCGCGACCTGGAAGCCATCGCCGTGGGACTGGAAGAGATTCTGGACCCCGACTACCTCCGCTACCGCATCGCCTCGACGGCGTATCTGGGGCGCCACATCGCCGACCATGGCGTGCCGATCGTGGAGCCGCCGGGCGGCCACGCCATCTACATCGACGCGGGGCGCATGCTGCCGCACATCCCGCGCGGGCGCTACCCGGCGCAGGCGCTGGCGGTGGAATTGTACCGGCACGCGGGCGTGCGCGGCGTCGAAATCGGATCGGTGATGTTCGGCGAAGCCGCGCGTCACGAGCTGCTGCGGCTGGCCGTGCCTCGCCGGGTTTACACGCAGAGCCACATCGACTACGTGGTCGAGGCTATCCTGGAAGTGAACGAGCGCAAAGAGGCCATCGGCGGACTGAAAATCGTCGAGCAGCCGAGGGTACTGCGGCACTTCACCTGCCGGTTCCGGCGCTTGTAACCGACCCGATGACGCTCCGACTCCTTCGCGCCCGCCTCATCACGATGCCGCTCGCGGCGGCGACCTTTGTGGCTTTTTGGGCGACCGGACTGCTGCTGTGGCTTCTTCCGGCGACGCGCGGCTGGCAGCACGTGAGCACGCGATTCTGGTCCCGCATCCTGCTGCGGGTGACGCGCGTGCGCCTTCGCACCGAGGGCCTGGAGAAGATCCCGCGCGACCGGCCCTGCGTGTTCGCGGCCAATCACCTGAGTTACCTCGACACGCCGGTGATGGCGGCGGCGCTGCCGATCCGGTTCCGCTTCATGGCGAAGGAATCGCTGTTCAAGGTGCCGATCGTGGGCGGTCACCTGCGGCGCGACGGACACATCGCGGTGCGGCGCGAGGACCCGCGCGAGGCGGCGCGCGCTTCGATGGAGGCGGTGCGGGCGGTGAAGGAGGATGCGGTCTCGGTGCTGGTGTTCGCCGAGGGGACGCGCTCGGGCGGAGCGTTGCAGGCGCTGAAGGCGGGCGCGGCGCACATCGCCATCAAGGCCGGGGCGATGCTGGTGCCGGTGGTGGTCTCCGGCACCGACGAGGCGCTGCCCAAGGGATCGCTGACGATTCTGCCGGCCAACGTGAGCGTGCGGGTCGGGAATCCTGTCCCGGTGGAGGGGCTGGGGTCGCGGGACCGCGACCGCGTGACGGGGCTGCTGCTGGAGGAGTTTCAGCGACTGCTGGCGGCGGAGGCGTGACCTTCGTCGATCCTGTAGGCGTGGCCTATGCCGCGGCGCCCCCTCACTCCCCGATCAGTTTGATCGACCCCACCCCTCCCTGCACGTCGACCCGAATCCGCACCTTCGCGTTCTCGTAGGCGTCGTTCACGTAACGATCGCCCTTCTTTTGTAGCCCCGTCACCGAAATGTCGCCGAGGCCGCCCGACGCCGTCGCCGCCACCCCCACCTCTCTCGGCAGATACACCACCGCCTCGCCGACTCCGCCGCGGATGCGCACCGAATAATCCTCGCGGGGCGCGCCGCGCAGGTCCACGCGCAGCGATCCGGCGCCCATCTCCACCGCGACGCTGCGCAGGCTCAGACTTCCGAGGTCGAGCCGCGCCTCGCCGGCGCCGAAGTGCACCCGCAGATCGATGGGAACGCCGTCGTTGAAACGCAGGTCCCAGCGATTCTTCCGCGACCCTCCGATGGAGCTCGATCCCCGCTGCTCCAGCGTCAGGTCGCCGATGCCTCCCGAATTCTTGTAGTCGATCACCGGTTTCCACTCGGCGACGTTGTAGGTGAAGCCGGCGTCCAGAAGCTTCGCGGCGCCGCCCCGGACGTTCAGCTCGCCGGCGGACATTTTCAGCTCGGCGCGCACGCGCTCCGCCTTGTCGAGGTGGATGGAGCGCGTTTCGCGCTGCTCCGGTCCGGAGGGAGCCATGTCGATCCCGCAGGCGCCGAGCGCCAGAGCCAACAGGATCGGCGCCAGTGTCGAGACCAGTTTCGAGGAATGTTTGGACATGGAATGCCTCGCGTGAGAGTACATCGGATGGGCGGTGCGGATCAAGGCGTGGGCCGCGCCGGAGAGCGCAATCAGACGCGCTCGCCGCGAACCATGTCCGCGAGCGTCTCGCGATCGCGCACCACGCGCCACGACGCGCCTTCCACCAGCACCTGGGCCGGCCGCGGCCGCGCATTGTAATTCGACGAGAGGACGAACCCATAAGCGCCGGCCGTGCACACCGCCAGCAGGTCGCCGGGGAACACGTTGACCATCTCGCGGTCGCGCGCCAGAAAATCGCCGCTCTCGCACACCGGCCCCACCACGTCGGCCACCACCGTACCGCGTCCCGGCGCCGCCCGCAGCGGCACGATCTCGTGATGCGAGCGATAGAGCGCCGGGCGGATCAGGTCGTTCATGGCGGCGTCGACGACGATGAATTCCTTGGCCCCGCTGCGCTTGCGGTAGAGCACGCGCGTGAGAAGCACGCCGGCCTCGCCGACGATGGAGCGCCCGGGCTCGACCATCACTTCCAGGTCGCGCCCGCTGTCGGCGGCGACGGCGGCGACCAGGCGCGCCACGGCCTCGCGGATCGCCGGCGCCGAATCTTCGGGCTTATAGGCCACGCCCAGCCCGCCGCCCAGGTCGAGGTAGCGGATGGCGTGGCCGAGCGCGCGGAGCCGCCCGACCAGCGCCAGCATTTTCGCAAGCGCCTCGGCGATGGGATCGGTGTCGAGCATCTGGGAGCCGATGTGGCAGCTGACGCCGGCCACGTCGAGATGCGGGAAGCGGGCGGCGCGCTCGTAGACCTGTTCGACCTCGGCGATGTCGATGCCGAACTTGTGATCGCGGAGGCCGGTGGAGATGTAGGGATGGGTGGCGGCGTCGATATCCGGGTTCACGCGCACCGCCACGCGCGCCCGTACGCCGCGGCGGGTGGCAAGCGCGTCGATCAGCGCGATCTCGGCCTCGGACTCGCAATGGAAGCCGTGGATGCCGGCTGCGAGCGCCGCCTCGACCTCGCCGGCCGTCTTGCCGACTCCCGAGAAGACCACGCCCCCCGGCTGGCCGCCGGCGCGCAGCACGCGATCGAGCTCGCCGCCGCTGACGATATCGAAGCTCGACCCGGCGCGCGCCAGCAGCGCCAGGATCGCCAGGCTCGAGTTGGCCTTCACCGAATAGCAGACGCGGTGCGGGTGATCGCCGAAGGCCTCGTCGTAAGCGCGGTACTTGTCGAGGATCGCCGCGCTCGAATAGACGTAGCAGGGCGTGCCGGCGGCGCCGGCGATATCGGCCAGCGCGGCCTCCTCGCAATGAAGCGCCTGGCCCCGATACTCGTAGTGCGGAGCGAGCACGTCCCTCAGGGTCTCACTTTCATGACCACCAGCGTCTGATCGTCGAACACCGGCTTGATCCCGGTGAAGGCGCGCAGGGAGGCCAGGATGGCGTCGCAGATGGCCTCGGCCGGCTCGCGCCAGGTTTTTTGCAGCACGCGCTCCAGCCGCTCGCGCCCGTACTCCTCCTCGCTCGAATTGTGCTGGTCGACGATGCCGTCCGAGTAGAGCACGAACACGTCGCCGGGCCGCGCCGGGAACCGCACGTCCTCGTAGGCGCTGGCGGCCAGCAGGCCGAGCGGGACGCCCTCCAGTTTCTGCGTCACCAGTTTCCCCTTGCGGCAGATCAGCGGCGGCAGGGCGCCGGCGTTGGCCAGCGTCCACTGCGAGGTCTTGGGCTCCCACAACATCAGGGCGAGCGTGACGTAGCGGCCGTCGACGTGACGCTCCATCAGCGCTCCATTGAGGAGGCCGAGGAGCTGAGCGGGCGTGCGCTTCCGCGTCGCGTGGCTCCGCAGCAGCCCGCTGACGAGCGCGCCGTAGAGAGCGGCCGCGGCGCTCTTGCCGCTGACGTCGCCGAAAGCCACCACGGCGTGGTCGTCGTCGCGCTCGAAGAAATCGTAGACGTCGCCGGAAATCTCGCGGGCCGGGAGCAGCCGCAGCGCGATCTCCAGACCCGGAATCGACGGCGCCTGGCGCGGGAGCAGCAGCGACTGCACGTTGCGCGCCGCCTCCAGGTCCTTCTCCATGCGCTCCTTGGCGCCGGCCAGCTCCTCGTAGAGGCGGGCGTTCTCCACCGCGTTGGCGATCATCGGGGCGATGAGCGTCAGCAACTGCACGTGTTCCTCGGTGAAGTAGCCGACGCGCTCGCTTTCCAGGTCCATCACGCCGATGACGCCGTCCTTGGTCAGCAGCGGCACGGCGACTTCGGAGCGGATGCCCGGCGTGCAGGCGATGTAGCGCGGGTCGTCGCCGGTGTCCTCGACGCGGATCGCTTCCCGCAGCTCGGCGGCGGCGCCCGTGATGCCGGCGCCGAGCGGGATGTGGTCCTGATTGACGCGCTGGTCGTAGCGCAGTCCGAAGCGATGGCGCAGCAGCATGTGGCTCTCGTCGAGCAGCATGATGCTGAAGCCGTCGAAGGCGATCAGCGAACGCACCATGGCGCCGATCTTGGCGAGCAGCGCATCCAGATCGAGTATCGAGGAGAACTCCTGCGAGAGGCGCGCCAGCGTGCGGAGGGTGCGGTTCTGCCGCTCCACGCGCCGGTAGAGCCGCGCGTTGTCGATCGCGCCCGCCACGCGCGCGGCGATCAGTTGCAGCAGGGCCCGGTCCTCCTCGGTGTAGGCGTCCGGCCGCGTCGACTGCATGTCGATGACGCCCACCAGACGTCCGCGCGCCAGCATCGGCACCGCCAGCTCGCTGCGCACCGCGTCGACCGCGTTGAGATAGCGCGGGTCGCTGTGCACGTCGTTGACGAGTACCGGCTGCCGGGACTGGGCGGCCGCGCCCGTGATGCCCTCGTCGAGCGGGATCAGCAGGCCGCGAACCACCTCGTCGCGATGTCCGATCGAGTAGCGGATGCGCAGCGCGCGGCTCTTCTCGCTGTACAGCAGGATGGCCAGCAGCTCGAAGGGCACCACGTCGCGGACAATCCCGGCGACGTTGGGGAGCAGCTTGTCCAGGTCGAGAGTGGTCGAGGTGGTGGCGACCACCTCCAGGAGGAAGTCGAGCAGCTCGGCGCGGTCGCGGAATCGCGTGTCGGTGGTGACAGTCGCCATGGCGGAGCTCACGCGGAAACCGCGGCCGATTCGACGATCTTCACGCTGGCGCTGGCGCCGATGCGCGTCGCGCCCGCGGCCGCCATGGTACGCAGATCGTCGAGCGTGCGGATGCCGCCCGAAGCCTTGACCCCCATCTCCGGTCCGACCACGCGGCGCATCAGCGCCACGTCGGCGGCCGTGGCGCCGTGGGGACCGAATCCCGTCGAGGTCTTGACGAAGTCGGCGCCGGCCAGCTTCGCCAGCGTGCAGGCGACGGCCTTCTGGTTGTCGTCGAGCAGCGCCGTTTCGAGGATCACCTTGACGATGGCGCCGGCGGCGTGCGCCGCAGCGACCACCGACTGAATATCGAGCTTCACGCGATCCAGATCTCCGGACCGCAGCGCGCCCACGTTGATCACCATGTCGATCTCTACGGCTCCGCCGCGCACCGCCGCTTCCGTCTCGGCGACCTTGGCCTCGGTCGCCGTGGCGCCGAGCGGAAAGCCCACCACGGTGCACACCTTCACCGGCGATCCGGCCAGCTCGCGCGCCACCACCGGCACCCAGTAGGGATTCACGCAGACGCTGGCGAAGCTGTACTGGCGGGCCTCGGCGCACAGCTTACGGATATCGGACTCGGTGGCCTCGGGGCGCAGCAGGGTGTGGTCGATCAGGGCGGCGATCGAGGAATCGATGCGCGTCGTGCGGTCGGAGGCCGAGACGCGGTCCGCCCCGGCGGCGACGATCTCCCGCGTCTTGGCATGGCAGGTCTGCGGGCAGCGCTGGACGCAGCCGGGACAGACCAGGTCGGGGATGTTCAGGCCCTCGCCCTTGGACGGCGCGACCCCGTGCGTGCGCGCAAGAATGCTATCGCCGATTTCGGCGACCAGCTGTTGGAGTTCGGCAGGGCTCAATGGAAGTTCCGCTCTTTAGTCAAAATCGCGCACAATGCAGCGGGGCGCGAGCGTTCGACCGCCTTCATGGAGCGCCCCGCGCTGTGCGCTCTTCGATCTCGGCGATCTTCGCCACGCGAGCGGCGTGGCGCCCGCCGGCGAACGGCGTCGCGAGCCACGCGCGGAGCACGTCGCGCGCCTGGGTTTCGGTCAGGAGCCGGCCGCCGAGCGTGAGCACGTTGGCGTCGTTGTGCTCGCGGCTGTTGCGCGCCGAGGCCAAATCATAGCATAGCGCAGCGCGGATTCCCCGCACCTTGTTGGCGGCGATGGCCGAGCCGATCCCGGCGCCGTCGACGATGACGCCGCGCGAGGCGGCGCCGGAGGCGACCAGCGCGGCCACGGAGGCCGCGATGTCGGGATAGTCGGCGGGCTTCTCGTCGTGAACTCCGACGTCGCGCACGGCCAGTCCGAGCTCTTCGAGCACCGCCTTCAGCGACTCCTTCATACGGAATCCGCCGTGGTCGGACCCCAGCGCGACGGTCTTCTCCGCCGAGGCCGGCGGCAGGTCGGCGGCGTGCACCTCGACGATGGTCACCCCGCGCAGCCGCGCCGCTTCGGCGGCCGAAGGCGTGACGATCGCGCCACGCGCGACGCGCAGCTCGCCGCTCGCGGGAATGTCGCGCTCGGTGACGACGGTTCGCATCCGGTTCCTATGGTAGCGAGTCGCCGCGCCCGTGGTTGGACACACATCTCGCGGCTTGCACCGGTGGAGGCGAACCGAGGTGTGGGGATTTACCCCAATTACGGGTGAAATGACCCACGCGGCGCCGGATTCGCGCTCCAAATCCGCGAGACTGCCGTGGCCACCCGATTGCACATTGACGCGCCAATCGCCATAGTTGTGGCCGGTGAATGGCGGCCGCCCACACGGATGCGCCGGTTCCTAAGGAGGCCGTATGGACTCAGAACGACGCGGCTGGATAGCCGCACTGTTTGGGGGAGGCTTTGCGGCGTCGATGGCCTCCTTCTTCTATCCCGTCCTGCGCTACGTCAATCCTCCTAAGGTAACCGAGGCGCCCGTCAACGAAGTCGCCGCCGGGAAGGTCGGCGACCTGATGGTGAACGCCGGCAGGATCGTCCGCTTCGGAAGCAAGCCGGCGCTGCTGGTGCGCACCGGAGAGTCGGAATGGCGGGCCTTCGAAGGCACCTGCACGCACCTGAATTGCACCGTGCAGTATCACCGGGAGGCGCGGCAGATCTGGTGCGCCTGTCACAACGGATTCTACGATCTCAACGGCAAGGTGGTCTCCGGACCGCCGCCGCGCGCGCTGACGGCCTTCGACGTCCACGTCCGCGGCGACGAAGTGGTCATCTCCAAGCGAGCCTGAGATGGGTCTAGGACCGGCGGCGTCTTCGGTGGGGCGATGGCTTGACGAACGCCTGGCCCTGGAATCGGTGCGCTCGCTGCTGGCGCACAAGAGCGTCCCGAAGCACTCCTCGACGCTCTGGTACTACTTCGGCGGCATCACGCTGTTCCTGTTCGGCATTCAGGTCGCGACCGGAATTCTGCTGCTTCTCTACTACCGGCCCACCGTCACCGAAGCCTACGAGAGCGTGCAGTTCATCATGACCGAAGTCCCCTTCGGGTGGCTGATCCGGTCAATTCACAGCTGGTCGGCGAACCTGATGGTGCTGACGGCCTTCATTCACATGTTCAGTGTGGTGTTCCTGCACGCTTACCGGCGGCCGCGCGAAGTCACCTGGCTGAGCGGCGTCGGACTGCTCGGCCTCACGCTGGCCTTCGGCTTCAGCGGCTACCTTCTGCCCTGGAACACGATCTCGTTCTTCGCCACTCGCGTGGGGACCGACATGGCCGAGGCCGTCCCGCTCATCGGCAGCCACATGGCGCGCTTTCTGCGCGGCGGCGACGACGTCGGCGGCGCCACCCTGACGCGCTTCTTCGGACTGCACGTCGCCATTCTGCCCGGCATCACGACCATGCTGATCCTGCTGCACGTGGCGCTGGTGCAGCGTCACGGCATCAGCACGCCGCCGGCGGTCGAACAGCGCCACGCGAACGCCGGATCGCGAGTGCCGCACATCCCGTTCGTCCCGAATTTTCTGCTGCGCGAGTTGATGGCCTGGTACGCCGCGCTCGGAGTGCTCGGCTGCCTGGCGGCCATCTTCCCCTGGGAACTCGGCGACAAGGCCGATCCCTTCGCCGCGGCGCCGGCGGGCATTCGGCCCGAATGGTATTTCCTGGCGCCGTTCTACACGCTGAAGCTGATCCCCAGCCACGTCGCTGGCATCGAGGGCGAGATCGTGGGAATCCTCGGATTCGGCGCGCTGATCGCCTGGTGGGTGCTGCTGCCCTTCTGGGCGACGGCGCGGAGCGGCGAGCTGCGCGTGCGCCTGGTGACGGGCGCAGGCGTCGTGCTGATCGCCTACCTGGCGATGTTCACCTATCTGGGGCACACGCGATGAGAACGCTACTGCTGGCGATGGCTCTGACGTTCACGCTTGCCGCGAAGGACTCGTGTATCGAGTGTCACGCCAAAATCGAGGGCAAACAGTCCGAGGCCGTCCGGAAATTCCCGCAGGACGTCCACAAGCGTCACGGATTCAGTTGCGCCGACTGCCATGGCGGCGACCCGCAGCTCGACGCCGCCGAAGCCGCCATGAGTCCCGCGCGCGGCTTCCGGGGCAAAGTCGCGCGCACCGCGGTGCCGCAGCTCTGCGCGCGATGTCACAGCGACGCGGCGCTCATGCACAAGTACAATCCGCGGCAGCGCGTCGACCAGTTGGCCCAATACCAGACCAGCGTTCACGGCAAGCGGCTGGCCTCGGGCGATACCGCGGTCGCCAACTGCGTCGACTGCCACGGCGTTCACGACATTCGCGCGGTCAAGGACCCCTTGTCGGCGGTGCATCCGCTGAAGCTTCCGGACACCTGCGCGCGCTGTCACGCGAGCGAAGCCCTGATGCAGAAATACAAGCGCACCTCCACGCAGCACGAAGAGTATCGTTCGAGCGTCCACTGGAAGGCGCTGGCCGAGCGCGGCGACCTTTCCGCTCCCAGTTGCGCCTCCTGCCACGGCAACCACGGCGCCGCCCCGCCGCACGTGGGCGAGGTCGCCGCGGTGTGCGGGACCTGCCATGTCCTGATGGAGAACCTCTACCGCGATAGCCCGCATCGCCCCGTTTTCGAGGCCATGGGAGTGGCCGGATGCGTTGCCTGCCACCAGAATCACGCGGTGAAACATCCGGGGTTGGGGATGCTCGCGGGCGCGCAGTCGATGTGCGCGCAGTGCCACGACGCGACCTCGAACGGCGGGAAGACGGCCGCGGGGATGGCGTCGCTGATCGGCGATCTGACCAAGGCGATCGAGCGCTCCGACGCCATTCTCCAGCAGGGGCGGCGCTCGGGCATCGAGGTCTCTGAACCGCTTCTGCGGCAGACCGAGGCGCAGGAACAGCTCGTAAAGGCGCGCGTGGCGGTGCACGCCTTCCGGGTCGGCGCGGTCGCCGAGCCGGTGAAGAATGGACTCGCCATTACCAAGGAAACATACGCGGCCGGGCAATCGGCGCTCGAGGAGATCGGCCGGCGGCGCCGCGGACTGCTGTTCTCGCTGGCGGCCATCGGGCTGACGATTCTCGGTCTGTGGATTTGGCTTAAGAATATCGAGCGGAACTCCGCCGCTGCACCGCCGGAGCCGCGAAACTCATAGCTCGGAAAGGAAGACAAGAATGCCGGTCATGAAACTTCTCATCCTGCTGGTCTGCGGACTGCTGGCGGCGCCGCTCTCGGCGGCCGACGAAGGAAGGCCGCTCTACGATCAGAACTGCAAGACCTGCCACGGCGCCAACGGCGAGGGCAATGCCAAGATCGCCGCGGTGATGAAGGCCGAGATCAAGCCGCTGGACTCGCCCGTGGTGCAGGGCAAGCCGGATGCGCAGTTGATCAAGGTGATCACGGAAGGCTTCGGAAAAATGAAGCCCGTCAAGACGCTCTCGGCGAAACAGGCGGCGAGCGTCGTGGCCTTCGTGCGCACGTTGAAGAAGTAGGCTCCGGCGTCGGCCGCCCACGGGCGGAACGGGGGACGTTATGCCCGATCGGGACACGGACTCCCAGGGGTCCGCGATCGACGGCCTGGCTCGCCAGGTGGAAGCGCTGGCGCGCCGGGTGGCGAAGCTCGAAGACCGCCTCGGTGCGGCCCCCGCCGCGATGGTCCCCGAGCCTCTGGCGGACCTGCACGCGCCCGAGATTCCGGCGCGCACCGTTCCCCTGGTCGGACACGCGCTGCTGGCGATCGCGGGCGCATACTTCCTCCGCGCGATGACCGAAATCGGCGCGCTGCCTCTGGCGGCAGGCGTGGCGGCGGGGATACTCTACGCGGTCGCGTGGCTGGCGTTCTCGGCTCGAACGGCGGCCGAGCGCCGGATCGAGGTCGTACTGCGCGCGCTGACCGCCGTGCTGGTGTTCGCTCCTCTGATCTGGGAGGCGACGGTCCGCTTTCGCGCGCTCCCCACACCGCTGGCGGCAGCGCTGGTGGCGTCCTTCACGATTCTCGGGCTCGCCGTCTCGTGGCGCAAGAACGTCTCTGCGATCGCCTGGATCGCGACGTTCGCCGGTGTCGTCACGTCGTGGGCGCTTCTTCTGGGAACCAGGGACTCCGCGCCGTTCGCCTTCGCGATGCTCGCGATCCTGGCGGCGGTGGAAGTGTCGGCGTGCCTGGAGCACTGGCTGCCGGAGCGATGGGTGGCGGCCGCCGGCGCCGATTTGGCCGTCCTGCTGATCACCTACCTCGCGACCCGGGCGGAATTCCCGGATAGCTACGCGCCGCTGCCGGCGATGGCGGCGCCCGCGGCGCAGGCGGCGCTGCTCGGGACCTGCCTCGCCAGCACGATCTTCCGAACGCTCGTTCGCCGATTCCCCTTTACGCACTTCGAGGTCGCGCAGGTTCTGGCGGCGTTTCTCATCGGCATTGCGGGCACGGCGGTGGGCGCCGGGCGCGCGGCGGCCGCGGCCTGGGCGATGCCCGCCTTCACGCTTCTGTGCGGCGCCGCCTGCTACGCGGTCTTCTTCGCGCTGCGGGACCGCGAGCATCCGAACGCGTCGAGGTACTCCTGGTTCGGACTGCTGCTCACTCTCGCCGGGAGCGCGACGCTGTTTCGTCCCGCGATTCTGGCGATGGTCTGGTCCGGCGTGGGATTGCTGGCATCGACGGCCCTGGCGGGATCGGCGAGCGCGGCGCTCCGCTGGCATGGCATCCTCTACCTGCTGCTGTCCGCCTTCGTCTCCGGCCTTGCGATGGACGCAGGGGCGCTGCTTCTCGGCGGCGGCGCGGGCCTCGCGAAGCTCTCCGCGGCCAAGTGGACGGCCGCCGCGGCCATCGCGCTGAGTTACATCGCCGGCGCGCGCGCCAGCGCCATGAAACGCGAACACGCGCTCGCCTTGTCGGCGATGCTGGCGGGGATCGTCTCGGGCGTCGCGGCCGGATGGCTGACCGGGATGATCGCCGAGAGCGCGGAGTCGGCCGGCGCTTACCGCGCCACGCTGCGAACTTCGGTGCTGACGCTCGGGTCGGTCGCGCTCGCCGCGGCGGGTGTCCGCTGGGGGCGGCGCGAGCTGGTGTGGCTGGTCTACCCGATGATGCTGCTCGCGGCCGGCAAGCTGGTCGCGCAGGATCTCCGGGGAAATCGCACCATGGCGCTGTTTCTCTCGATTCTCCTTTTCGGCGGATCGCTCACCGTGCTGCCGCGGCTGATGCAGAAGCGAAGGGCTGCCTGAGCCGGCCGGTCCGCTGCTAGCATGAACCTCAGATGACTCCCGACGACGGCGACCGCTACACGCGCCAAGTCCGCCTGCCGGAGATCGGCGAGGCCGGCCAGGAGAAGATTCGCGCGGCGCGTGTGGCGATCGTCGGAGTGGGCGCGCTGGGCTGCTTCCAGGCGATGGCGCTGGCGCGCGCCGGCGCCGGCTATCTGCGGCTCGTCGACCGCGACTACGTCGAATGGAACAACCTGCAACGCCAGTGGCTGTTCGAGGAATCGGACGCGGCCGAGGGGCTGCCCAAGGCGGTGGCGGCCTCGCGCCGCCTGGCACGCGTCAACTCGGAGGTGCGATGCGAGCCTGTGGTCGCCGACCTGGTCCCCGACAACGCCGCCGACCTGCTCGGCGAAGTCGACCTGATCCTCGACGGCACGGATAATTTCGAGGCCCGCTACCTGATCAACGACTACGCCGTGCGCGAGTCGACGCCCTGGATCTACGGGGCCGCCGTGGGCAGCTACGGCATCGCGATGCCGGTGGCGCCGGGCGCGACTGCGTGTCTGCGCTGCGTCTACCCGGAGCCGCCTGCCGGTCCGCAGCCGACCTGCGAGACGGCCGGCGTGCTCAACACGGCGACCTCGGCGGTGGCGTCCTGGCAGGTGAGTCTCGCGATCCGCCTTCTGGTGGGCGGACGCGATGCCCTGCCGGCGCGCATCACGACCTTCGACGCCTGGAACGCCTCGGCCCGCAGCGTCGACCAGCCCGCGCGCGCCGCCGAGTGTCCCTGCTGCGTGGAACGGCGCTTCGTGCACCTGGAAGGCGCTCGCCGCGCTCCCATCAGCCTGTGCGGGCGCAACGCCGTGCAGATCCACGAGCGCCGCCGCACGGTGGACCTGGCCGCACTGGGGGCGCGCCTGGAACCGCTGGGCACGGTGCGCGCCAACGAGTTCGCGCTGCGGTTCTCGCACGCGCCGTACGAGCTCACGGTCTTCCCCGACGGCCGCGCCATCGTCAAGGGAACCACCGACCCGGGCGTCGCGCGAGGCCTCTACGCGCGCTTTGTCGGGAACTGAGCGCTATCGAAGCCGGACCGGCGATGCTACCATGGTTATAGAAAGGGGGCGTAACGGATTCGACGGGATTGAATTGTCGCGGAGAAGGCGTGCCGGGTTCCGAGCTCCCGTTAAACGATCGGAAACACAAAACTGCCAATCAGCAGTTTGCTTTCGCAGCCTAATTCATTAGGCTGCCGTCCATGGTCGCGAGGCCCGCATCGCGGTTAATGGGCGTCATCATGGCGGGCTGGGTGTAGGGCTTCGGTCCGGAGCCTCAAGCCGAGATCAATCGGGCTGGATGGCCGCTTACTCGCCGGTTCTGCGGCGGCCGTCGAGACAACTGAGCCGGATACGCACGTAGGCTTCCCGTAACAGGCTTTCTCGGACGCGGGTTCGACTCCCGCCGCCTCCACCAACCTTCGCCAGGGCTTCCGAAGACGTTACGAAGGCTGCCCGCCGCGCAGCAAAATCCATTCCCAGGACCGCGCCCGTAGTACCGTTGGAGCGTTGTCGCGCGGGCTGCCCGTGCGAGAATGGACCAAAGTGCGGTTTGGCTTGGCGATCTCCGGGGCCGCGTTGTCCCTAGCGTTCTACGCGCAAGGGCAGACGTTGATCGTCAACGAGAAGTCCGGGGCGAGCGGACCGACCTTCACCGTCGGTGGGCCGCCGGCCGCGCCCTACGTTCTGACAGTGTCGACCAGCGGGGGGCCGCTGCCCTTTACCGTTACCACGACCGTTTCCGGACCGCCGGGCATCAATTGGGTGCGCGTATCGCCATCCAGTGGAACGGCGTCACAGGCGGCGCCGGTCGATGTGGCGGTCACCTTCGAACCGCAGGGGATTTCGCCGCGGCAGCCTAACGGCTACGTCGAGTACTATTTCGGGAACGTGCGGATCGCCTCGGGCGCGCAGGCGGTGGATTTCGTGGTGGGGTTCGGCGTCAACGGAAACGCGACGCTGGTCTTCTCTCCCATCTCCATCAACGTTACTGCCGTAAAGGGGGACCCCGCGCCAACCCGTTCCATCGCGCTTTCGACGATCGGGGCCGCGGCCCATCGCCTGCGCTACTACTCCAGCGTCGCCACCGGCAACAACCAGCCGTGGCTTTCGGCGACCCCGGATTCCTCGACAACACCGGCAAGCATGACGCTTGGCCTGGACCACAACTCGCTCGCCACTGGACTCCACGGCGGCGCGGTATCGATCTCCGATACATCGGGCCCGATCACGCCGCCGATCGCCGTGAACCTTCGCGTCGAGGACGGGCTGACCGTCAGTCAATCGTCGTTGACCTTCAACGTGCAGTTCGGGGCGCCGTCGGTCCTCAGCCAGACGGTGAGCGTGGGGAGCACGGGCGGAGCGCTCGCCTTCTCGACCGCGGCGTCGGGGGGCTTCGTCGGCGCGCAGCAGTCGGCGGCGAACACCAACGCTAACGTGACGGTGAGCGTGAATCCCGCCGGCCGCGGCGTGGGGACGCACAGCGGAACCGTTCGGGTGACGTCGGCCAGCGGACTGAGCGTAAAAACCATCGACGTGACGCTGGTGGTCACCGAGCCGCAGCTCACCGTGAGCCAGGCGTCACTGCGCTACGATTTCCGGCTCGGCGACACGGCGCCGGTCACTCAGGGGCTCAACGTCGGCAGCATTGGCGGTACGGTGGGGTTCACGGCCATCGCCAGCAGCGCCGGAGGGTTTCTGAGCGCGCAGCAGTCGTCGCCGACGACCAGCGCCATCGTCACCGTGACGGTGAATCCTACCGGGGTCGGCCTGGGGACGCACACCGGCGGAGTCCGCCTCCAAACACCCGGAGGGGCGATCCGCGACATAGAAGTGATCGTGCAGGTGACCGCGCCGCCGTTGACGGCGTCGCCGGGTTCGCTGACGTTCCGGTTCACGCGCGGGGGAGCGCCGCCGCCCGATCAGACGATCCAGATCACCTCGTCGACGCCGGGCGTTCCGTTCACCGCTTCGGCGACCGTCGCCTGGATTCGGGTGACCCAATCGGGCGCGGCCTCGCCGGCGACCGTCACCGTGTCGGTCGACCCCGCCGGACGGCCCGACGGCGCCAGCAACGGAGCGGTCAACATCGCGACCGCCGACGGCGCGCCGCTCGGCATCGCCGTGACGCTCCAGATCGCGACGTCGCCGCTGACGGCAAATCCCGAGTCGGTCACCGTGACCCATCGCATCGGCGATCCGCCGCCGGCGCCGCGCAGCATCACAGTCACCGCCGACCAGCCGGGCGCGGCCTTCACCGTGACGGCGCCGCAGTCGACCTGGCTCGAAGTGTCGCCGCTCAACGGAACGTCGCCCGGACAGATCACTTTCCGGTTCAACGTGGAGAATCTCGCGGCGGGTCTGCTGTCAACGACGGTGACGCTGAACCGTCAGGGCGGCGGGTCGGTGCAGGTTCCGGTGACTTGCAATGTTGTCGCCGCCGGGGCCGCGCTTTCGGCGAGCGTAGCGCGGCTGGAGTTCGCCGGCGAACCGCGCGGCACGGCGCCGCCGGCGCAGACATTCACACTCGACGGGCTGGGCCGCAACGTGGCGTTCACGGCCGTCGCCGAAAGCGAAGGCTCGTGGCTCTCGGTGACGCCGGCGTCGGGCACGACGCCCTCGGTCGAGACGGTGCGCGTGAGCCTGGCGAACCTGCTGGCCGGAGGCCACGTCGGACGCCTGATCTTCAACGTCGCGGGCGCCTCGCCGACCATCGTGGAGGTGCGCGCGAAGGTCGGGGTGATTCCCGAGGTCGCCGACAACGCCGTGGTGAAGGCATTAGGGAGCACGCCGGGGCCGTTCGCGGCGGGGTCGCTGGTGACGCTGTTCGGAAGATTCCCGGGGCTGGCGATGGCGGTGAATTCGGCCTCGACACTGCCGACGGCGCTGGCGGGATTCACGGCGACGGCGGGAGGCGTGGCGACGCGGCCGTTCTTCACCAGCGATGCGCAGGTGAACCTGCAGCTTCCCTTCGGCCTGCCGCTGGGGCGTACGACGCTGATTCCGGCAGTCAACGGGGTGCGCGGATTTCCGGTGAACATCGAGATCGTGGCGGCCGCGCCGGGATTGTTGACGTACCCCGACGGGCGGCGCGCGATCGCGCAGAACCAGGACTACACGCTGAACGCGCGGGAGAATCCGGCGCCGGAGGGGACCGTCATCGTCGTCTACCTGACGGGGCAGGGCGACCTGAATCCGCCGGTGGCGACGGGAGCGGCGGCGCCGGCGGATCCTCTGGCGATACCGCGGCTGGAGGTGCGGGCGACCATCGGGGGAGTTCCGGTGCGGAAGGTGTTCGGCGGAATGACGCCGGGCTTCGCGGGGCTGATGCAGGGGAATTTCGACACCGCGGGCGCGCCGCGCGGCGAGCAGCCCATCGTCGTCTATATCAATGAGGTCCCGTCCAACGCCGGAATGGTGTATGTCGGCGCGAACTGACGGCTTCCCTGGTCTTGGGTGGATTCTATCCACCCATCGCCGCTTCCCTCCGCCGTAACCGCGGATCCAGTAGAGTAGTAGGTTGCGATTCGCTGTCTGTTCCCTTCTCGCAGCCCTCTTTATCTCTGGGGCGTCCGCGCACACCGGTGGTTGCACCTCGGGACCGGGTGCGCAGCTTTGCGTCACCGAGGACGGCAATCCCGGGGGGACCATCCACCAATTCCTCCACAGCATCGGCGCCGGGAACCCTACGCCCATCGCGGCGACGGTTACCAGCACCGGCGCGCCGCTTTCCTTTCGCGCCGCTGTGGTCGCCATCGATCCCCCCGGCGTCAACTGGGTCACTGTGTCGCCCAGCTCGGGTGTCACACCGGCGACCGTCCTGATCTCGCTCAATCCCGTGTTTCTTTCACCTGGCACCGGACTCGGCTACACGCCTTACTACACGGCGCAGATCAACTTCGTGACCGCCGACGGAAGGCTGGCGCTCGACGTGTATGTCGGCGTCGGCGTCACAGGCAACGCGACGCTGGCGTTCTCGCCCGTGAGCCTGAACTTCACCGCGGTGAAGGGCGATCCCCCGCCCTCGTCCCGCAACATCAACCTGACCACGCTGGGCGCGGCGAGCTGGCGGCTGAAGTACTACTCCAACGTCTCCTACGCGAGCGGCGCCGGATGGCTTTCGGCGACGCCGGACACGGCGACGACGCCCTCGGCGATGTCGGTGGGCGTGAATCACAACGCGCTCGCCGCGGGCGTCTACAACGCCGTCGTCTCCGTTTCCGACACGGCGGGACCCATCAACCCACCGGTCGTGGTGAACTTCCGCGTGGAGGACGCGCTCGTCGTCCAGCAGACCTCGCTGCGCTACAACGTGCGCCTGGGCGACACCGCGCCCATCTCGCAGGGCGTCAGCGTCGGAAGCACGGGCGGACCTGTGCCTTTCACGGCGGCGGCCAGCGGATCGAGCCCGTTTCTGAACGCGCAGGCGTCGGCGGCGGTCACCAACAGCGTGGTGAACGTGATCGTGAACCCCGTGGGACTCGGACTCGGCACGCACACCGGAAGCGTGCGGCTGGCCTCGCAGAGCGGGCTGAGCGTCAAGTTTGTCGAGGTGACCGTCAACGTCACGGCGCCGCCGCTCTCGGCGTCGACGAACGCGCTGACGTTTCGATTCACGCGCGGAGGACCGCAGCCGGCGCCGCAGACCGTCAACATCACCTCGTCGGCGGCCGGAGTGCCGTTCACGCCGTCGGCTTCGGCCTCGTGGGTGACGGTGACGTCGTCGTCCCCGGTGTCGCCGGCGACGCTGACGGTCGCGGTGAACCCGGCCGGCCTCAACCTGGGGACGAGCACCGCCAACGTCGTGGTCGCCACCGCCGACAGTGCGCCGATTCTCATCGCGGTGACGCTCGAGGTGGCCTCTTCGCCGCTGACCGTCAGTTCGACCTCGGTCAGCGCGCAGTTCCGCATCGGCGACACACCACCGGTAGCGCAGGCGATTCAGGTGACATCGGACCCTCCGGGCGCATCGTTCACGGTTACGGCGCCGCAGGCGCCGTGGCTCGAAGTGTCGCCGCTCGCGGGCGTCACCCCGGCGCAGGTGACATTCCGCTTCAACGTGCAGAACCTCGCCGCGGGAGTCTATTCGGCGATTGTCACCATCGCGCGCGGCAATCTCGGATCGGTGCAGATTCAGGCGACGTGCACCGTGGTCGCCACCAGCGAGGCCCTCGCGGTCAGCGCGGCAAGGCTGGAGTTCGCCGGCGAACCGCGCGGCACGGCGCCGCCGGCGCAGACATTCACACTCGACGGGCTGGGCCGCAACGTGGCGTTCACGGCCGTCGCCGAAAGCGAAGGCTCGTGGCTCTCGGTGACGCCGGCGTCGGGCACGACGCCCTCGGTCGAGACGGTGCGCGTGAGCCTGGCGAACCTGCTGGCCGGAGGCCACGTCGGACGCCTGATCTTCAACGTCGCGGGCGCCTCGCCGACCATCGTGGAGGTGCGCGCGAAGGTCGGGGTGATTCCCGAGGTCGCCGACAACGCCGTGGTGAAGGCATTAGGGAGCACGCCGGGGCCGTTCGCGGCGGGGTCGCTGGTGACGCTGTTCGGAAGATTCCCGGGGCTGGCGATGGCGGTGAATTCGGCCTCGACACTGCCGACGGCGCTGGCGGGATTCACGGCGACGGCGGGAGGCGTGGCGACGCGGCCGTTCTTCACCAGCGATGCGCAGGTGAACCTGCAGCTTCCCTTCGGCCTGCCGCTGGGGCGTACGACGCTGATTCCGGCAGTCAACGGGGTGCGCGGATTTCCGGTGAACATCGAGATCGTGGCGGCCGCGCCGGGATTGTTGACGTACCCCGACGGGCGGCGCGCGATCGCGCAGAACCAGGACTACACGCTGAACGCGCGGGAGAATCCGGCGCCGGAGGGGACCGTCATCGTCGTCTACCTGACGGGGCAGGGCGACCTGAATCCGCCGGTGGCGACGGGAGCGGCGGCGCCGGCGGATCCTCTGGCGATACCGCGGCTGGAGGTGCGGGCGACCATCGGGGGAGTTCCGGTGCGGAAGGTGTTCGGCGGAATGACGCCGGGCTTCGCGGGGCTGATGCAGGGGAATTTCGACACCGCGGGCGCGCCGCGCGGCGAGCAGCCCATCGTCGTCTATATCAATGAGGTCCCGTCCAACGCCGGAATGGTTTACATTGGGGGGAATTGAGGTTTCTCGAATGAATCTTCGCCGCGCCGCCGCCACGGCGTTCCTTGCCTCGTGTGCGGTCCACGCCCAGACGACGCAGGGGCTGATTTCGGGCCGCGTCGTCGACTCGCGCACGGGCGCGCCGGTCTCGGGCGCCAGCGTGATCTACGCGAGCACGGCCGGGCCGATCGGCGGCACGCAGCCGAGCGATCGCACCGGCTACTTCGTCCTGCCGCTGCTGTCGCCGGGATTCTACCGGCTGCGCGTCGAAGCCAACGGCTACCAGGCGCAGGAAGTCCAGCAGGTGGAATTGGCGGTCGCCGGACGGCTGGATTTCAACTTTCGCCTGCGCGCCTCGAGCGACGTGTGGGAGGCGGGACAATACCGCAGCGTCTTCCTGCCGAACTCGGACGCCATCGTCACGTTCTATGGACCCGACGTCGACACCAGCCGCAGCAGCTCGTTCGCGGCGACGCGCGGCGGGCGGTCGTCGCTCGAGCAGTCGGTATCGCAGGTAATCGACACCAACATCATCCGCGATCTCCCCTTCAACGGGCGCGACGTGTACACCATGCTGGTCACGCAGCCGGGCGTGACCGCCGATACGGGCACGGCGCGCGGACTCGGCCTGGCGATCAACGGGCAGCGGCCCTCGGCGTCGAACTTTTTGCTCGACGGGCTGGAGAACAACAACAGCCTGGTCACCGGACCGCTGAACGTGGTGGCGCCGGAGGCGGTGCAGGAGTACCGCGTCTCGACGAGCAACTTCTCGGCCGAGTACGGGCGCACTTCGGGGTTTCTCGCCAACGCCGTTTCGCGATCGGGCGGGAACGCCTGGCACGGTGTCGGCTACTACTACTTCAAGAACGAGAAGTTCAACGCCAACGGATTTCAGCAAAATTACCAGGGATTCCCGCGCGCGCCCGTGAAGGAGTCGCAGCCCGGTTTCTTCGTCGGCGGACCGGTGAAGAAGGACACGCTCTTTGCATCGAGCGCCCTGGAGTATTACCGCTACCGCAGCTTCACCGACCCGGCGACATACGAGTTTCCGAGCACCTCGTTCATCCCGCTGTACACGGTCGAAGGCAGCGCGGCGCGTCAGCTTCTGCAACGCTTCCCGGGCCCGCGGGTGGAGAACGGCGTGAATCCGACCGGAGAACTGGAAGTCAAGGCGCCGATCTCGGTGAACCGATGGCTGGCGCTGCCGCGGATCGACTACGTGCGCCGCGGCGGGAACGACCGCATTCTCGCGCGCGCGACCATCGCGCGGCTGGAACGCCCGGATTTCTCCTGGAGTCCGTATCGCGACTTTATCGGGTCGCTCGATCAGGCGACCACGGGAATCGGCGGAACCTGGGTGCGCTCCTTCGGGCCGAAGCTGACCAGCGAGGCGCGCATCGGCTACGCCGACGACGAGCTGACCTTCGACCGCCCGCATCCGGAGATTCCGACGCTGTCGGCGGCCATCCTTCTGCCGGGCAGCTACAACTACTACGCCTACCGGAATCACGGGCGCACTTTCGAGATCGTCGAGAACCTGATCCTCGCGCGCGGACGCCACATCTGGAAGATGGGCGGCGGATTCCTGCGGCGCAACCTCGACGGCTTTCTCACCGCGGGGCGCGACGGCCAGTATTCGTTCCTGGCGGCGATCGACGTCGCGATCGACTTTCCGTCGAGTCTGTACGCGGTCGTCAATCGCGGCGACCTGGCGGCGGGCCGCCGCACGCTGCCGGACTACAATCGCGATTATCGCTACAACCAGTATTTCTTTTTCGTCCAGGACAGTTTTCGGCTGCGGCCCCGGCTGGTGGTGAACCTGGGGGCGCGATACGAGAATCTCGGCGTTCCTTCGAACGTCGGCACGACCAAGGATGCTTTCCTTCGCCTCGGCAGCGGCTCGACGCTGGGTGAGCGCCTGGCGGGCACGGCGTTCGTGTACCCGACGTCGGGGAACCAGAAGCTCTACGACTCGGACAATAACGACTTCGCCGTTCGCGCCGGCTTCTCCTATAGCCCGGGCGACGACTCGCGGCTGGTGTTCCGTGGCAGCTACGGCGTCTTTTACGACCGGCCGTTCGAGAATCTCTGGCAGAACCTGCGCAGCAACAACGCCGTGGAAGCCACCTCGACGATCGACGACCAGTTCAATTTCCTGCAACCGTTGCCGCGGGCGCTGGCGTCGTTTCCCTTTCTCGACGAGGTCGCGTCGATCATCAAGCCGTTGCTGTATCAGCCGGAGCTTCGCAATGCTTACGTGCACAGTTACTTCGGCGGCGTGCAGTTCGGGGTCAGCGAGAACCTGACGGCCGAAGTGAACGCCCTCGGGTCGCTGGGCCACAAGCTGATTACGACCGACCAGATCAATCGCGCGCTCAGTTTGTCGCAGGCCCCTTCGAGCAACGTGCTCCGATACTACAACCCGGCGATCCGGGAGATCGCCTACCGGTCCAACCAGGGGACCTCGCGCTACCATGCGCTGGCGGCAACGGCGCGGTATCGCTCCTCGGGCCTGCTCGGCCAGTTCTCCTACACGTACAGCCGCACCTCCGACAACCAGAGCGAACCGTTGCTGGGAGATTTCTACAACCTCGATTTCACCGGCCTCCGGTCCAGCAGCCGGATCGGCCGCGCCAGCTTCTCGCGCCAGTTCGACTCCTCGGGCGACTTCGGCAACTCGGACTTCGACCAGCGTCACAACTTCGTCGTCTTCGGCGTCTGGGAGGTGCCCGCCTTCGCCGGCGCATCGAAGCTGGGCGTGCTCGGCCGCGACTGGAAGATCTCCGGTCTCGCCGCGGCCCGCACTGGCTTTCCCTTCACGGTGACTGCACGGTCGCTGCTGCCCAATCCGTTATCGAACCCCGGCGAATCGCTGGCGAACAATCGGGCCAACGTGGTGGACGCCTCGAGGGTTTTCGCGGCGCGCGTACCCGTCGAGGGCGGCTTCAAACTGCTGAACCCGGCCGCGTTTTCGGATCCGCCGCGGGGTTTTCGCGGAGACGGGAAACGCAACGCCTTCCACGGTCCGGGCTTCTACAACGTAGATCTGTCCGTGGCACGCACCATCCGGCTGCCGTGGCTCGGCGAAGCGGTGAATGTCCAGCTTCGCGCCGACGCGTTCAATCTGCTGAATCACACCAATCTCGGGAATCCGGACGCCGTGTTCAATCCGGACAATCTGGAGTTTTTCGGCGTCGCGCTGAAGGGCCGCGCGGGCCGCGACAACGGCTTCCCGGCTACCGCGCCGCTGAACGAGACGTCGCGCCAGTTCCAGTTTCTGCTGCGGTTCCAGTTCTGAGGCAGGGCGCTTGCCCAGTCGGGACTACGGCGCATCGGTCATAATGGTGATCGCCTGACCGATGTTCGATAACCTCTCCGAAAAGCTCCAGCGCGTCTTCAAGAACCTCAAGGGCGAGGGCAAGCTCTCGGCCGAAAACATGGAGGCGGCGCTCAAGGAGATCCGGCTCGCGCTGCTGGAGGCCGACGTGCATTTCCGCGTCGTCAAGCAGATGCTCGAGAGCATCCGCGAGAAGGCCATGGGGCAGGAAGTGCTCACGTCGCTGACACCGTCGCAGCAGGTGGTCAAGATCGTCCGCGACGAGATGATCCGCACGCTCGGCCAGCATCCCTCGCGGCTGCGAACCGCCAACGAGCCGCCCACCGTCATCCTGATCGTCGGGCTGCAAGGCTCCGGCAAAACGACCACCACCGGGAAGCTGGCGCGCTGGCTCACCAAGGGCGGCCGATCGCCCATCATGGTCTCGGTCGACGTCTACCGCCCCGCCGCGCGCAAGCAGCTCAGCGTGATCGCGCGCGACTTGAAGCTGCCCATCTACGAGGGCGCGCCCGAAGAGACCGCGCCGCTCGATCTCGCACGAGGCGCGCGCCGCGACGCCAACCAGACGGGGCGCGACACCGTGCTGGTGGACACCGCCGGCCGCCTGCACATCGACGACGAGCTGATGGTGGAGCTTCAGGCGCTGAAGGAGTCGCTCAACCCGACCGAGATCCTGTTCGTCGCCGACGCCATGACCGGCCAGGACGCCGTCAAGAGCGCCGACGAGTTCCACAAGCGTCTGGGCATCACCGGCGTCATCCTCACCAAGATGGACGGCGACGCGCGCGGCGGCGCGGCGCTCTCGATCCGCGTCGTCACCGGGCAACCGCTGAAGTTCGTCGGCGTCGGCGAGAAGTTCGACGCGCTGGAGGCGTTTCATCCCGAGCGCGTGGTCTCGCGCATTCTCGGCATGGGCGACATGCTGTCGTTCATCGAGAAGGTGGAGGAGACCATCGACCAGCGCAAGGCCGAGGAGATGCAGCGCAAGCTGATCGAGGACGAGTTCTCGCTGGAGGACTTCCGCGATCAGCTCAAGCAGCTCCGCAAGCTCGGGCCGCTGGAATCGCTGCTCGGCATGATGCCGCAAATGGGCCCCTTCAAGGGCATGAAGGACATGAAGGTCGACGAGAAGGAGATCACGCGCGTGGTCGCCATCATCGACTCGATGACGCCGCGCGAGCGCGCCAATCACATGATCATCAACGGCGCGCGGCGGCGCCGCATCGCGCTGGGCAGCGGAACCACGGTGCAGGAAGTGAACCAGCTTCTGAAGCAGTACTCGCAGGCGCGCAAGATGATGAAGAGCTTCTCGGGCGGCGCGCTGGGCAAGAAGTTCGCCAAGTTCAAGCTGCCGGGGTTCTGACGGGCACATGCGCGAGCACGGCATCGTCTCGGCGCGGGCGAGCGACGACGAGCGGCAGTTCGAGGCCGGCCTGCGACCCCAGCGTCTGGCCGATTTCACCGGACAGACCAAGCTCAAAGAGAACCTCGCCATCGCCATCGAGGCCGCGCGCCGCCGGGGCGACGCCATGGACCACGTGCTGCTCTACGGCCCGCCTGGCCTCGGCAAGACGACGCTGGCGACCATCATCGCGCTGGAGCTGGAGGTGGCGTTCGGACAGAGCTCCGGCCCGATTCTGCAGAAGAAGCTCGACCTGACCGGCATTCTGAGCAACATCGCCGCGCGCCAGGTCTTCTTCATCGACGAGATCCACCGCCTGCTGCCGGACGTCGAGGAGATGCTGTACTCGGCGCTGGAGGATTTCCGGGTCGACATCGTGATCGGCGCGGGACCGGGCGCGCGCACGCACTCGCTGCCGATCCCGCGCTTCACGGCCATCGGAGCGACGACGCGGCAGGGGCTCATCAGCGCGCCGCTGCGGGGCCGTTTCGGCCTCGTGCTTCGGCTGAATCATTACGATGCCGGGGAGCTGCAGCAGATCGTCGAGCGCAGCGCGCGGCTGCTCGAAGTGGAGATCGACGGCGAGGGCGCGGCCGAAATCGCGCGCCGCAGTCGCGGGACGCCGCGCATCGCCAACCGCCTGCTGCGCCGCGTGCGCGACTACGCCCAGGTGCGGGCCGACGGCCGCATCGCGCGCGACGTCGCCGAGACGGCGCTGAATCTTCTGGAGGTCGACCCCTTCGGGCTGGACGAGATCGATCAGAAGGTGATGCTGACGATTCTGGAGAAGTACAACGGCGGTCCGGTGGGGCTGAACACCATCGCCGCCTCGATCGACGAACAATCGGACACCATCGAGGAAGTGTACGAGCCGTACCTGATTCAGCTGGGCTTCATCGACCGGACGCCGCGCGGACGGGTCGCGACAGAGCGGGCGTACGACTACTTCAAGGTGCCGCGGCGCATCGGGAGCATGCAGCCGCCGCTGTTCTAACGCCCGCACATGGACCGCGGCCCGGTGCACAATAGCCAGATGAGACTCTTCCTGGCGGCGATCACGTGGGCTGTCGCGGCCGCGCAAACTCCCTACCATCCCGGCGCGCACGACCAATGGGAGCGGCGCACGCCGGCCCAGGCGGGCTTCCACGCCGGACGTCTCGACGAGGCCATCGCCTTCGCGAAGGCCAGCGAGAGCAAGGCGTCGCGGGACCTGGAGGCGGTGCACTACACGTCGTTCGCGCGCGAGCCGTACGGCGAAGCGGTCGGGCCGTTCAAGAAGCGCGGCGACATGACGGGCATGATCGTGCGCGGCGGATATCTGGTCGCCGAGTGGGGCGAGCCCGAGCGCGTCGACATGACGTTCAGCGTCACCAAGAGCTTCCTCTCGACCACCGTCGGCCTGGCCTTCGACCGCGGGCTCATCCGCGACCTCGACGAGCCCGTGCGGCGCTATCTTCCCGATGGCACCTTCGACTCCGAGCACAACCGCAAGATCACCTGGAATCACCTGCTGCGCCAGACCAGCGACTGGGAAGGCACGCTGTGGGGCAAGCCCGACTGGGCCGACCGGCCGCCGCAGGGGCAGCCCCTGACGCAGTACATCGAGCGCCAGCGCAACGAGCCGGGGTCGGCGTACAAGTACAACGACGTGCGCGTGAACGTGCTGGCGCTGGCGGCGCTGCACGTCTGGCGCCGGCCATTGCCGCAAGTGCTGCGCGAGCACGCGATGGACCCGATCGGCGCCAGCAACACCTGGCGATGGCACGGCTACGAGAACTCCTGGGTGACGATCGACGGCGAGAAGATGCAGTCGGTCAGCGGCGGAGGTCACTGGGGCGGCGGGATGTTCATCTCGGCGCGCGACCTGGCGCGCTTCGGGCTGCTGACGCTGCGGCGCGGTCGATGGAAGGACCGGCAGATCCTCTCGGAGAAGTGGGTCGGCCTGGCGCTGACGCCGACGCCGGCGCAGCCGGATTACGGCTTCATGAACTGGTTCCTCAACACGGGGAGGAAACGCCTGCCGGCGGCGTCGGAGGCGGCGTTCGTTCATCTGGGTAACGGGACGAACATGGTGTACGCCGACCCGGAGAACGACCTGGTGGTGGTGGCGCGATGGATCGAGCAGCGCGCAGCGCCGGAGTTCGTGAGGCTGGTGCTGGCGGCCAGGGCGCAATGAAGCTGGTGATTCATCCGCCGGTAGAGGCGGAGCGGCTGGAGAAGATCGCCGGGGCGGCGCCCGCGGCCGTGGTGGTGAACGCGCTCGACGCCGACGAGGCGGAGCGCGAGATCGCCGACGCCGAGGCGTTCTTCGGCAAGATCACGCCGCGAATGCTGGCGGCGGCGAAGCGGCTGCGATGGGTGCAGTCGCCGACGGCGAGCCTGGAGCACTACCTGTTTCCCGCGCTGGTGGAACATCCGCTCACGCTGACGAACATGCGCGGGCTGTTCTCGGACGTCATCGCCGATCACGTGTTCGGCTGCATCCTGTGCTTCGCCAGGAATCTGCACCGGTACATCCGGCAGCAGATGCGCGCGGAGTGGCGGCCGGTGGGGGGCGAGCAGGAGCGGGCGAGCTTCGCGGCGGGGCCGGGAGTGGTGAACGCGATCGACCGGGCGCACCTGCACATGTCCGACCAGACGCTGGGCGTGGTGGGCTACGGCGCGATCGGAGAGGAGGTCGCGCGGCGGGGACGAGCGTTCGGGATGCAGGTGCTGGCGGTGGACCCGGTTCGCGAGGCGGGCGACGACGGGATCGCGGTGTGGAAGCCGGATCGTCTGCCGGATTTGCTGGCGGCATCGCGGTTCGTGGTGATCTGCGCGCCGCACACGCCGAAGACGGAGAGGATGTTCGGGGCGGCGCAGTTCGTGGCGATGCGGCGGGACGGGTATCTCATCAATATCGGCCGCGGGGCGATCGTGAACCTCACGGATCTGGCGGCGGCGCTGCGGGACGGCGCGATCGCCGGAGCGGCGCTGGATGTCTTCGAGACCGAGCCGCTGCCGCCGGATCACGCGCTGTGGAGGATGGAGAACGCGATTCTGACGCCGCACATAGCGGGGACGTCGCCGCGGATCGCGGGCCGTCACCTGGAAGTGTTGTTGGATAATCTCCGGCGGTTCACGCGCGGGGAAGCGCTGCGAAACGTGGCCGACAAGCGGGAGTGGTTTTAGTCGGGGCCGTGCCGGAATGTAGCGTCGGGTGGGGGCGCCGGAGGACCGCTGTAAATTGGGTTTGTTTTTTCATTTTTACAATTCGCGGAAACGCCCCCCCGTTCGCCGGCGGGAGCGATTGTCGTCCCACAGACGTAGCGATTCCCGCGATGAGGATATCACGGAGAGCAGCGGCGGGCTGTGGGTCGGGGTGCGGAAAGTCCTGTGGTTACAACGGTATTGGAGTAATGCTGAGACTGTGATTGGGTTGGCAGAACACTCATGCATTACGGTTGGTCCCGGCGACGATTGCACGCCGGTCAGCTTCCGGCCCGGATTACGAGGATAGCGCGGGAGGAACGCCCGAGTTCCGCTATGGAAATCGCGTGCCTACGGAGGAGTTTCTCTAGGCGATGGATCCGTTTTGTGTCTGTTCCGCGAGCTGCTCTTGCCAATGAGAGCGCCGGCCGGCCGATTTGCCTTGACTGCCTCGGCCGGTGCGCCGGGCCCAACTACCGGGCGAAACCAGTCTTCTTCTTGCCTGGCATGGCAATCCTCGAGACAGTGATTGTGTCGCCGCTCATCGCGCCGGTCACTTTCACGATGTGACCAGCGTGCTCTTTCAAAGCCCCAAAGTCTTGGTTGAGGTTGTATACCTTGCCGCCGCTAACGAATACGTATCTGGCGTTGTGGTCCTTCACGCAGGCCAAGGTGCAGTCTCGATCCGACATCTTCTTTCCGGCATGCTCGGCTGAAGCCTGGTGTTTCGCGCCGCACATACTGTCGCTGATTTTCCCCGTCCAAGTCTGGTCAGCGGCTGGGGCGGACATCGCCGCAAGCATGCCCGCGACAACTGCAATACCTAATCGGTTCATCGAAATTCTCCTTTAGTCACTTACTTAGCGATAGCGAACACAAGACTGCCTGATCAGCGTGGGACGTCGATCGGGGCGCCTCCGTTTGCAACTTGCGCGCCAGACCCTCACGGTCAAAGGCATGGGCGAGCCCTTTCCGTCCTCGATAGGGGCCGGCTATCATAAGGAGTACGCTGGATTGCCCCGTACCGCGCCTGATGCCGCTCTTCTTCGGCGCGATCAAGGATTCCCGAACCGGCAAGAATACTCACCGTCGGGGCAGCCTGCCTCCTTTTTCGAAGTGCGAGTCCAACGCCAAACATGGCGTTCTTTCCAACCGAGCTGCGGCCCTGAAGAAATGGGCCACCAAAGAAACCGCCGCTGTGATTAGCAGAAAGTGAACCAGCCCACTCGCCCCGTGAAACGCGAAGAATCCCAGCAGCCAATTACAAGCACAATACCAAACAGCGTTAGAAGCATTGAAATCTCCCTTTTGCGTTCCGGCTTCTACCCGCCACGCGTGACGCCCATTCGATGGCAGCCACCGATCTCCCTGTCGACTGAAGCGAATGGACCAACGGCCCGAATCTACATCGAGCCGCCACCGGTACGGGTGGTCGGACTAGCGAGTTGCTTGTTGTGCGGCGTCGCTGAGAGAGGATCGCGGGGAAGCGGCTTGTCCGTTTTCCCGTAGTCGGAGGTCGCTTCGCGGGCGGAGGCGATATCCTCGGCGCCGGTTTGCTTCAGAATATCCTTCGCCTTACCGACCCACTCCGAATTGTCGCAATGAACGGAAACGAGAATGCCGCCTTGTCTTACGCGGCCGTCATAGCGCTTCGCTTCATATTCCGGGATTCCCATGCCAACCAGGGCCCCAACCAGTCCGCCAACGGCGCCTCCAACGCCCATCCCAGCCAGCGCGGCCATGAGCGGTCCCGCGACGATGAATGGGCCGAGGCCTGGAATCGCCAGGACCCCTATTCCAACCAGGAGGCCGAGCGTGCCGCCGATGGCTCCGCCGGCACCTACTCCCGCAGTGGTGCCTTCCGGAGCCTTGGTGCTTTTCTCGTGCGCGAAGTCTTTGGTCCCCTCGTTGTCGGGGAACAACACCGAGATGTCCTCATTCCTGAATCTGGCCGCGAGAAGGGCGTCAACCGCCTGCTCGACACCAACCCGATTCGAATAGAGTCCGAATGCTGCCGTATTTTTTCCTGACATTTACATTTCTCCTTAGTTCCTGGGACGCGCGACTCTGGTCGGCATCCCTGGGGCGGCGATCCAGTTGTTCGTGTCTCCATTAAACAGACAAGAGCCGGTCGAAGAAGGACCGGTACCGGCGGAGGGCGACCCGGAGGTCTTCCGTCGAAACGTCGTCCGTCTTGTCCCATTCCGTCTCCAGCTTGTGACGCTCGGTGGCGAAGACTTCCGCCAGCCGTTTGATCGCGCTGGCCACGAGCTCGTCGGCCTGTTCCACCGCTTTTCTGGGCTCGTCCACGAAGCCGATTTGAATCTTCTCCCAACGGGAGTGGAATTCCTGCGCGTCGTTCTGAGCAAACAACGGAATGTTGGATTCGTGCGCCATCGCCGGCCTGGAACCGGCCGTCGTGCCGTTGGCGGCAACCAAGTCAGCCGTCGAGAGCGGTTTGCCCCCGCGCTCTTCGCGCGCGTCGATTTCTTGCGTTGTCATTTTCGTGCCCCCTCGGGTTGTTCCACAGTTTCCAAGAGATCTTCAAACAAGCTGCGGTAACTTACCATGGCTTTCCGGAGATCCTCGGTACTGCCCTGACCTTGACCGTCTCGAAGGGCTATCTCGTGGGCGATACGGTAGTTTTCCACAACGCGGGGATGATCTACCGAGAGATCGGCGGCACTCTGATCGAAGTCGCCCACCGGATAGCCGCGGCGTTGCATGACTTCCTGAAGCAGGACATCGGCATGATTCACGGCGGTCCGGGGATCGTCCACAAATAGAGATTGCTCGCGGCGCCAGTCTTCGGTAAACCTCCGGCGGTCCTCCGCCTTGAGAGGGTGAATATGAAACTTGGCGACGCGTGTCGCTCGTTTCTGTAGTTCCGATTCCGCGTGCCCGCGATCCCGATGTTCGCCGATGGCTCTATCGTATTCGGAGCCAAATCTGGAGCGGAGTTGCTGCGTCTGCCTTTTCTGCATGTACAGCCATATCGCAACGCTAATCGCCAGAACGAGGCCGGCGATGATCATCACGGTGGTTAGACTCATGGCGGGTACTTCAGCAAGTGCAGGTCCAGAGAGTCCGCTGGTGGCGCCGACGATGGCGCCGCACGCCCGGGGCTACCTTGTAGGAGCTCCCCCAGTTGTCCGCTTGCGACCGTATTTCGTCAACTTGACCATTGATCGTCCCCATCGTGTGGGGGCGCTGATCGAACTGCCGCTGGTTGCTTGATTGGTTGCATCCGTCGGCCTGTGACTGTTCGAACGCCCGGCACTCGAATGAGGGTGGCGCGACCCGGAGGGGTCGCGGGCCGCTCAGGAGAGCGGCCCCACAAGAGCGGCCCCACAAGTTGCCCACGCCCCCGCGATCCTCTATCATGCGAACAGCCCCACGCCGAGGATGGACCATGCCACGTAAGCCGATCCTGCTCGCCGCCGCGATGTGCCTCGCCGCGCCGGCCGCCGAGAAGACAGTCACCTTCACCAAGGACGTCGCGCCGATCGTTTTCAACCGCTGCGTCGAATGCCATCGCAAGGGCGAAGCCGCGCCCATGGCGTTCACGTCCTATAAGGAAGTCCGGCCTTGGGCCAAGGCCATGCGCGAGCGAATCGCCGCGCGCACGATGCCGCCGTGGCTCGCCGCCGCCGGCTCGGCGCACTTCGAGAACGAGCGCAAGCTCACCGACCGCGAGGTCGCGACCTTCAACGCCTGGGTCGACGCCGGAGCGCCCGAGGGCGACGCGCGCGACCTGCCGCCGCTGCCCGCGCACCAGGAGGGTTGGGCGATCGGCAAGCCCGACGCCGTCTTCCATCTTCCGAACGACGTGCCGGTGCCGGCCTCGGGCGTGATCGCGTATCAGAACTACACGGTCGACACCAACTTCACCGAGGACAAGTGGGTGCAGGCGTCCGAGATTCGGCCGGGGAATCGCGGCGTGGTGCACCACATCATCGTGTTCATCCAGGAGCCCGGCGCCGAGGCCGCCGAAGGGCGCGCGGCGGCGCGCCGCGACAAGCTCAGCGGGTTCGCGCCCGGCGAACAGCCCAAGGTGTTTCCACCGGGCACGGCCAAGCTTATCAAGGCAGGATCGAAGCTGGTCTTCCAGATGCACTATACGCCGAACGGCAAGGAGGCGACGGACCGCTCGTACGTCGGGCTGGTGTTCGCCAAGTCGCCGGTGAATCAGCCGGTGAAGACCGGCATGGCGGTCAACGCGACGTTCCGCATCCCGCCGCGCGACGGCAACCACGAGGTGCGGTCGAGCTGGACGGCGCCGTCCGACGTGCGCATCATCGACCTGATGCCGCACATGCATCTTCGCGGCAAGGATTTCACCTACACGGTGGTGCACGCCGACGGGCGCTCCGAGGTGGTGCTGAGCGTGCCGAAATACGACTTCAACTGGCAACTGCTCTACCGCTTCCGCGAGCCGCTGCGGCTGGCCAAGGGGAGCCGCCTCGACTGCGTCGCGCACTTCGACAATTCGCCCAACAACCGCTTTAATCCCGACCCGGAGAAGGAAGTCCTCTGGGGCCCGCAGACGTGGGAAGAGATGATGATAGGCTGGTTCGACTACGTGGTCGAGCCGGAGACGCGCGTCGTCGCCGACGGCGCCGCGCGAGGGGAGAACTGAGCATATGTGGATTCGCAAGCATGAACGCGACCGGCGGAAGAACGTCGATTCGCCGGTGCCGACGCAGGTGGTCTCGAACGAGGAGTTCATTCCGCGGCCGCAAAACGAGAGCCAGAAGAAGGTCGAGTATCTGACCGGCGAGATGGCGGAGACGCGCGCGCGCCGGCTGGGACTCGATCGCCGCACGTTCATGCGCACCTCGATGGGCATGGCGACGTGCTTCGCGGCGATGAACGAGGTCTACGGGAAGTGCTGGGAGGTCGACGAGGCGGAGACTTACGAGCCGGCGGCGACCGAGGAGAAGTATCCCAAGGGCGAGTACTTCATCATCGACGTGCAGGCGCATTTCACGACGGGATTTCCGCTGACGTTCCGCACGGACCCGATCGTCAAGGGCATGGGCTTCGACTTGAAGAACGATCCGGAGTCGTACAGCTTCCCGAATTTCGTCAAGGAGATGTTCTTCGACTCCGAAACGGCGATGACGGTTCTGAGCGGCGTGCCGGGCCGCGAGGTGAATAAAGACGCGCAGGGCGCCGTGCTCGAAGGCCGCGCGCGCGGCGGCGGGATTCTGCCGAGCTGGCTGATGTCGCAGTCGGCGAAGCGGATCAACGATCTCGCGGGATGCCAGCGGGCGCTCGCGCAGGGGAACCTGGCGCCGAATCATTACTGGGATCGCGCGGCGAACGCACCCGACAAGGCGCAGACGCTCGAACAGATGGAGCGCGAGCTGAAGGTCTACGGCATCCAGTCGTGGAAATGGTACTGCCACACGGACCCGGGCCGCTCGGGCGGCGGCTTCCAGCTCGACGATCCGAACGCGTACTGGTTCTACGAGCAGTCGAAGAAGCTGGGCATGAAGATGTTCAGCGTGCACAAGGGGTACTCCTACCAGTCGCGCACGATGGGGCACCTGGCGAATCCCAAGGACGTGGAGCGCGCGGCGCTGGATCACCCGGATCTGAACTTCATCATTTACCACTCGGCGATGAAGCATGGGGTGCGCGAGCCGGAGTTCAACGAGCCGTCGAATCTCGACCCGGTGACGGGCGACTTCGCCTGGCACAACGTGCTGATGGACATCAAGAAGCGCAATCCGAAGATGAACAACGTGTACGCCGAGATCGGGAGCTTCTTCGGGCCGCTGGCGATCGTGCATCCGCAACTGGCGATGCACGGGATGGGGAAGAACATCAAGTACTTCGGGGCCGACCACGTGGTGTGGGGGACGGACTGCATCTGGTGGGGGTCGCCGCAGTGGGTGATCGACGCCTTCAAGCGGTTCCAGATTTCCGACGAGATGTGCGAGAAGTTCGGGTATAAGAAGATCTCGAAGCAAGACAAGGCCAAGATTTTCGGGCAGAACGCGGCGCGGCTGTACAAGATCGATTTGAAGGCGAAGAGGAATGCGCTGCCGTCGGATGCGCTGACGAAGCTGAAGGCGGAGTATCGGGATCGCGGCGGGGAGCCGAGTAACGCGGCCAACGGCTGGGTGCGCGCGGACGATTAGCTGGTGCTTGTCGCGCCTAAGCCCGACGCTGCGGTGATCGATCAGGTAGCCGTAGAATTGCTTCTCGCTCTCAAGACCGCTAACCGGAGTAAGCCCTATGCTGCCGCCGTCTACTCCGAAAGAGAGCGCCCCGTTACGGCTCAGGGCGTTAACGAGGAGCATCCGGAAGGACCACCGATTTGGCGGGATAGGACGAACACCATGGCCGAACGCGCTCGTGGCACGAGCGCCTTACGGAACGCGAGGCGGTTAGGCCCAATCCGTGACGGGCAAGTCCTCCACCTCACGGAAGTGCCGGTCCCGCGTAACGAGCACCAAGCCGAGATGCCTCGCCATGGCGGCGATCCAGATATCGTTCTCGGGAATCGGCCGCCCTTTGAGCTTCAGCAGGTATTTCAAACGCCCGTATTCCCTCGCGACATCCAGGTCCGACGCGAGGATGGTGCGGCCAACCGCGAATCGCTCCACAACCTCCGTGTTGCGATCCGGGTGCGCGGATTTCGCGGCCCCGAAGAACTACTCGCCGAGCGCAACGGCCGGAATGAACACCTCGGCAGCATCCGCGAGGTGAGATACAACCGTTTGGTCTCCTTCGAGGAGCGCGATGATGATGTTGTCGAGGAGGAACCTACCAGCCGCCGGCGTCAATGCGCTCGCACTCCTGCTCAATAGCCGCGCCCATCTGCCGTGCAGAGTGACGGTCGAGAGTGCCGGCGAACTCTCGCGAGCGCGCGCCGCTTTCGCCCGCCCGCGTCGCAGCGGCGAGTGACGTGACGAACATCAGCACCTGTCGCTGACTGGCGGGCGGCAGCTTCTCGACTTGTTTAGAGATTTCCCGTGTGAGATCCATGCGCCGAGCCCCTTCTTGTTCAGGATACACCGCGCCAGCGTTTGCGGAACCCGGTTCGTGCCCCGGTCCCGACAAGGCGCAAGCCATAGAGCAGACCGAACGCGAGCGGGAGACCCCGCCCGCAGCGAAGGCCCGGTCTTCGCGCGAGACAGTCAGTGTTATCATCGCTCAGGATAGTGATAACATCATCCGGACGCAGGTCAGCCTCGACCGGCACGAGTACACCCTCGCGAAGAAAGCCGCGCGAGCGATCGGCATCCCGGTCGCCGAGTTCGTCCGCCGGGCCATCCGCGAGGCGCTCCCGCCGCAGGGAGACGGCCCCTGGATGAGGTACGCGGGCTTCGTCGCGTCGGGCGACCCGCGTTCCAGCCGCTCGATCGACGAGATCGTCTATGGCCGCAAGGACTGACTGCTACGTCGACACCTCGGCGTTCATAGCCTTCCTGGACCGGTCCGACAGCTACCACGCACTCTACCGGCGCCTGTTCTCGTCGCCGCCTGTGCTGGTCACGTCGGCGCTGGTGATCGCCGAAGGGCACGGGTGGTTTCTCAGGCGCTATGACCAGCGCCGTGCGGTGGACTTTCTCGCTTTCCTGGATGTGCTGCCGTCTTTGACCATTCGAGCTTTCGATGCCGCGGAGCTGGCCAAGGCAAGCCGCATCGTGAAAAAGTACGCCGATCAGAACCTGACTCTGGCGGATGCGCACGGGCTGGCCGTCATGCGCGAGCTTCGCATCTCCCGCTGCTGGTCGACCGACAGGCGCCTGGGACACGAAGGCGCGAGCCTGGTTGTCTGACCTCTACCTCTCCGCGCGCGCGTCCTCTTCCATCAGCCGCGCGACGTGGTCGCGCGCCTCGCCGATGCTCATGCCGTGCAACCGGCGCGCTTCGGCGATGGCCTGCATCTTCATCCCGCGCCGCGCCAGCTCGGGGATGGACCCCGGGGCCTCCTCGCTCGCCGGGCCCGAGTCGCCCGCCGGCGCCAGCGCGACCCTGGCCTCCACGGCGCGCAGCATCGCGCGCCGGAGCCACTCCGCCTGCACCACTCCCGGCCGCGGCACGACCACGGGCGCATGGTTCGCGCGCGACGAAATCCAGCGCTTCGGCGGCTTGCGCGTCATTTCTCCGGCGATGGCGACGCGCAGCGGCTCGGTCGCGACTCCGCGCAGCTCCAGTTCCAGGTAATCGTGGTTGCGCGGCACGCGATTGTCGTCGCTGTCGATGGTCATCGTGCGCCAGCGGTAGCGGCGCGCCGCGGCGATCTCGCTCCAGTCGAGTTGCACGACGGTCGGGCCGTCGTCGGGGAAATGCGCGTTCATGTAGGAGCGGAATTTCAGGAGCACCCCGAGCGAGGTCGTCTTCATGACCCAGTTGGCCGGGCGCATGCAATCGACGACGACGCTCCACACCGTACCGGCAACCAGCGCCCAGAAGAGAAATCCAAGCGGCACGACGACGGCGGCGACGGCGTAGACGGGCCATCCGGCGATCTTCACTTCCTGCCAAAGGAACCAGGAGACGGCGGGCGGCCCGGGCGTCCAGACCGCCAGGAAGGCCAGCCACATCCACGGCCGGTGTCCGAACTTGCGCTCGACGAGATGCTCGGGGACCTGGTCGAGTGTCAGCAGAGTCATCCACTACGATGATCGGCGCCGGCGGAGGAAGCCTGTAGAAGCTCACTGAAGAACGCGGTGGTTGCGCCTCGGTAAGGCTACGAGGCGGCGCTCTTGGGCATCGGCGAGGTGGGCGCGCGGCGCGCCACCGTCAGGAATCCGCGCATGGCCGCGGGCACGAACTTGTCGCGCCGGTAAATGATGCCGCACTCGACTGCGAACTCGAGGCCCGGCACGTGGAACTGCCGCATGCGGCCCGACTTGAGCCGCGCGCACACCAGCGGCTTGGGCTGGATCGACACGCCCAGGCCCAGATCGACCAGCTTCGACTGGAGATCGTGGTCATTGGTCTCGACGGCCAGCTTCAGGGTGCTGCCGCGCTCGCGCAGCAGGTGCTCCAGCCGCCCGCGCGCCGGGCAACCCTGCTGACAGAGAATCCACGGAAGCTCGCCGAGCCGATCGACACCAAGCTGCCGCTCGGCCACCAGCGATCCGTCGCCCGGCGCGACGAAGATCATCTCGGCGGTGAGCAGCGAGACCTGTGTGAGATAGGGCGACTGCCGCGTGGCCTCGTCGAGCACCATCAGCCCGAGGTCGACGCGGCGGTCGAGCACTTTCTGCAAGACCTCGTCGGGCCAGCCTGTCTCGACGTGGATGCGCACGGCGGGGAACTTCTTCCGATAACCCTCCAGCAGCCACGGCAGGTAGTGCACGGCGAGCACGTGATAGGCGCCGATCGAGAGCCTCCCGGCGCCCTGCTCCTTGAGATCGCCGATCTCCTCGCGCGCCACCTCCACCGTCTGCGCCACGCGGTCGGCGTGCTTGAGCAGCACTTCGCCGGCGAGCGTGAGCTGCACCTTGCGGCCGCGCTCCAACAGCGATTCGCCCAGTTCGTCCTCGAGCGCGCGAATCTGCTTGCTGACGGCGGGCTGGCTGATGTGGACGGACTCGGCGGCCATGCGGAAGTTCTTCAGGCGCGCGACGGCGCGGAAGGTGGCGAGCTGATCGAGCGTCATGAGCGATTCCCCCAGGTCATGGACTTCGTAAGATCAATTCATTGGCATTATATGTCAGGATGCCGCATGATACAAGCATGCAGTTAGCGGGGGGCTTGATTAACTTGCTGTGGCTCCTGGGGCCGGAGGTGGCCCGGACGCCGCTGACGGTCGCCGATAACCAGCAGGAATCGATCTCATTCCATCGTCCGACGGCCGGAGAGGCGGCGCTGTGGAACAACGAAGGCGAGCTGGCGCGCCGCGCCGGGCGCCTGGCCGAGGCGGCCGCGCTGCTCGACCGCTCGATCGAGGCCTGGGAGCTGCTGCTCGGGCCGGATCATCCCAATCTGGCGTATCCGCTCACCAATCGCGCCCTGGTCGACTTGGCGCAAGGACGCCTGGCCTCCGCCGAAAAACGGCTGTGGCGCGCTCTGACGATTCGTCAGCGGGCGCTCGGGGAATCGCATCCGCTGTGCGGTGCGACGCGGTGGAATCTGAGCGCCGCCCTTGAAGTCCAAGGCCGGCCGACCGAGGCGGCCCGTGTTCGCGCGATGTCGATTCGGTAGCTACTTCGCCGTGAGCCGTTGAATCCACTGCTCGACGCCGGGCCGGTTGGCGGCCCGCGGCGATTCCAGGTAGGACCGCAGCTCGGCCGCGGCCTCCCCCTTCTCGCCGCGGCACTCCAGCAGCCGCGCCAGCGTCAGGCGCGCGCGCGGGAAGTGGTCGCTGGCGGCGCGCAGGTCGCGCTCGGCTTCGCCCGTGCAGCGGCCCGCGGTGACTTCCGAGACGCCCAGCACGTAACGCGCGGATACGCTCGACGGATCCAGTTGCAGGCCGCGCCGCGCCGAGATGGCGGCGTCGGAGAAGCGGCTCGCCGTGGCCAGAGCCAGCGCCAGGTTGACGTGCACGCGCGCCGCCCACGGGTCCGTGTCGCGCGCGCGGCTCAGTTCGGCGATGGCGCCTTCGACGTCGCCGGCGTTAAGCCGCCGGACGCCGAGATTGTTGCGGGCCTCGATGTAGTCGGGCGCGATGCGCAGCGCGTTCTCCAGCCGCCGCGTGGCTTCCGCGTCGTCGCCCTTGCGCAGAGCTTTCTCCGCCGCGGCGAATTCCTGCTTCGCTTT
>CAZEVY010000008.1:37986-40505 GCA_964515555.1 uncultured Solibacteraceae bacterium
TCTGCCACATAACCTTGGTCTCCAACGGATCTGCCGGACGCCGGGATCAGCGACCTCCGCGGCCGCGCCGCTGCGACGGACACATGCACGCGCAGATCCAGAAGTTCTTGTCGAACCGGCGGTCCGGGCTTGGGGATTGTCTCGAAGCATGCCGCGCTGTTCGCGACGGACGAGCTTCGACCAGGGGATGTGCGACGGGCACACCGATACTTCAGGGGAGCGAAGGAGTGCTTACGCTTCGTGTTCTGGCGGGGACGACGAGGCCCTTACACCCGCAATTGTAAGCGACGCCATCGCCGGGAATCCAATAAAAACTTTGGATACCCGTCATAGATTGGTTCGTCTTGGAGACTTCACGGAAGCCCCTCATAATCGAAGGGAGGTAACAAGTGGAGTTATTGACTATGAACACATCGGAGGCGCCGGGTACGCAGGTGGTGCTGTTGCACAGGATCAGCAACATCGTCAGCTCCGGCGTCGAACTCGAAAGCGTTTTGCAGGAACTGATCGCGCTCACGGTGGAGGTTACCGATTGCGACGCCTGCCTGGTCTATCTGGTGGAGGCCGCCAGCGGCGAGATCGTGCTGCGCGCGTCGCAGCTTCCGCATCCGGCCGAGATCGGCAACATCCGGCTCCGCATGGGCGAGGGCGTTACCGGATGGGTGGCCGAGCATCGTTCCGTGGTGGCGCTGCCTTCCAACGCCGCCGCCGATTCGCGCTTCAAGTTTTTCGCCACACTACCCGAGGACACTTACGACGCCTTCCTTTCGGTTCCGCTGGTTGCCGGCGGCGACATGATCGGCGTCATCAACATCCACCATCGTGGGCCGCACCCGCACTCGGCCGATGAAGTCGCGCTGGTCAGCTTCATCGGAGAGCAGCTGGGCGGGGCCATCGCCAAGTCGCGGCTGAGCGAGCGGTCGCAGATGGCGGCGCGGCACATGGAGACGCTGGCGGCGGTGGCCGACGCCATCGCCAGCGACAGCTATCTGAACCGCATCCTTCAGGCCATCTCCGAGATGGTCGCCGAGACCATGGATTCGGCGGTGTGCTCGATCATGCTGGTGGACGACGAGAAGCAGGAGCTGGTGGTGTCGGCGGCGCGGTGCTCCTCGCCCGAGTACCTGCACAAGCTGCCGCTGAAGATCGAGGATTCCCTCATCGGCCACGTGGTGCGCGAGCGGCGCGCGATCTCGGTGCCCAACGTGATCGCCGAGAAGCGCTACCGCTACCCGGAGCTGGCCCGCAAGACGGGGCTGACGTCGCTGCTCTCGGTGCCGCTGCTGGCGCGCGAGAAGGTGATCGGCACGATCAACATCTACACCAAGGAGCAGCGGGTGTTTCGCGACGAGGAGATCGGCTTCGTGAAGGCGGTGGCGGGCCAGGCGGCGGTGGCCATCGAGAACGCGCGGCTGATGTCGGAGACGCTGGAGATGAAGCGGGCGCTGGAGTCGCGCAAGGTGGTGGAGCGCGCCAAGGGCATCCTCCAGCAGCGCTACACGCTCAGCGAGGAGGACGCGTATCTTCGGCTGCGCAACGAAAGCCGGCGGATGCGCAAGCCGATGCGCGAACTGGCCGAGGCGATCATCCTCGCCGAGGAGCTGCACCGCAAGGGCGAGCGCAAGGAGGGACCGTGCGAGCCGCCCGACTTGCCGGAGATGTAGAGCGCCGTCCGGGAATCGGGCCTGGAGGGCCTCCGCCGCGCCGCCCTGGAGGGCCGCCCCATGCGGTCTGTTAGAATGGTCTCAGTGTCGGCGCTGCCTGATTCCGGCCGGCTGAACGTGAGCGAGTTCGTCGAGCGGATCCGCCATGAGATGATCCCGGTCAACAGCCGGTTTTCCTATTTCGCCACGTCCCTGAACCTTTCCGACGAGGACCTGCGCGAGTACCTGTCGGAGCCCATCGCGGCGCTCCCCCCCAAGCTGTGCGGGCTTTTGCCCCCGGTCGCGATCCTGCTGGTGCCCTATCTCGAGCGCACCAACGGCCGCCCCAAGCGCGGCCACGCAATCGAGGAGACCATTGTCTTTGAGAAACCCGGCGACGCGCGCATCTGCTTCGACACCCATGTCGAGCGGAAGGACGAGGAGATTCTCGCGTTCGGCGTGATGGACCAGGAAATGGTCGACTACCATTACCGTCTTTTCCGCCAGATGGCGCGGCTCGCCGAGGGGCTGACCGATCCGGGCGAGTTCAACTCCTATTCGTCGATGCTGCGCGAAGAGTTGAGCGCCGGTGTGCACGGCGAAGTCGACGAGCAGAGCTGGCGCATGAAGCAGGGTCTGCAACGGCGTCAGAAGAGCGTCCGCCAGACGAAGGCGTTCAGCGAGTACGCGCGGCAATCGATGGTCGACACGATGACGCTCTACCTGCACGGAATCTGCTGCGACATCGACGTGGAGACCGGCCCCCGGCAGCTTCCCAGCCGTTATCTTCGGAAGCGGCTGGAGGTGTTGCAGTCGCTCTATCCTCCACCGGAGGGCTACGCCGTTTTTCCCGAGGACGTCCGCGGCGGGGCATAG
>CAZEVY010000008.1:40605-99912 GCA_964515555.1 uncultured Solibacteraceae bacterium
TGCGCAGGCCGAGACCCGGAGGAGAATGCTCAACGCGATGACCGACCGAGGACTGCTGTTTCTCACGAGCGTACTGATGACGCTCCTCTCTCTCGGTTATGCAATCTGCCTGGTGTTCACCGGCCAGGTCGCCTACCTCGACGGAATCTTCCTGGCGCTGGTGTGCCTGCTCGTCGCGCTGGCGTTCGCTCTGTACCTGTGGTTCCTCTACAATCGCGCCAAACAGGAGCTGCTCCCGCCTCCGCCGGGCAAGAAGAAACCAGCCGCCCCCGCCGACGAGTAAGCCCAGCGGCCAATCCCCGCGTCCGGCCGTCGAACCCGTCATAATGTAGCGGTGCCGACGTTCTGCCTCGCCGCGCTGCTGGCCTCCGCGCTCTTTGCCGAGCAGACGGTCACGAAATCCGGCGCGCCCGCGCGTCCCAAGGTGCGCAGCCATATCGCCATCCTCGATATCGACGGCAAGACGCCGCCGCGCACCATCCATGAAGCCGACCGCCTGGTCGAGGCGCCCAACTGGTCGCCCGACGGCGCCTATCTGCTGGTCAACTCCGAGGGGCGATTGTGGAAGCTCCCGGTCGTCGGCGGGCCGCTCGAGCCGGTCGCGACCGGCGCCGTCAACCGCATCAACAACGACCACGGCATCTCGCCCGACGGAAAATGGTTCGTCATTTCAGCGGGCCATATGTACCTGGTCCCGTCGACCGGCGGCGAACCGAAACAGATCACCAGCGCGACGCCCAGCTACTATCACGGCTGGTCGCCCGACGGCGCGACGCTCGCATACTGCGCGCGCCGCGACAACAACTTCGACATCTACGGCATTTCCCGCGAGGGCGGACCTGAGCGCCGCCTGACATCGCACATCGGCTACGACGACGGACCCGATTACACCCCCGACGGCCGCTGGATCTACTTCAACTCCGATCGCTCCGGAAGCTGGGACATCTGGCGCATGCCCGCAACCGGCGCGGGTGCGGGCGACGCGCTCGCCGAGCGGGTCACCAGCGACGAGTTCGAGGACTGGTTCCCGCACCCTTCCCCCGACGGCAAATGGATCGTGTTCGTCTCGTTCGAAAAGGGTACGCAAGGGCACCCGGCCAACCGGAACGTCGTGCTGCGGCGGATGCCTCTGGCGGGCGGTTCGATCGAGATCATCGCGAAGCTCTTCGGCGGACAGGGCACGCTCAACGTCAACTCCTGGTCGCCCGATTCCCGGCGCTTCGCCTTCGTGAGATACTCGCTGCTCGAATAGCCATGCGAGTCCGATTCCTTCCGCTCGCCCTCGCGGCATGCCTCGCGCAGGACCCGCGCCCCGCGCCGACCGAGGAGCAGGCCGCCGCGCTGCGAGCCCTGGTCGCCGCGGCGCCGAAGCTCGATATGCGCCTCGACCCCATCCGCATCGTGAAGCCCTCCGCCGCCTGGACCACCGACTACGTCTCGTGGGTCGCCGCCGGACCCGGCGGCGTGCTCTACGCGCTTTGCCGGAACATGAACGAGGACAACGTACTCGTCCTCGACCACGACGGCCGCATCCTGCGCTCCTGGGGTAAGGGTCTGTTCACCAACCCGCACAGCGTGCGGATCGACCCGCAGGGCAACGTCTGGACGGTCGATTCCGGCAGCTCCAAGGCCATCAAGTTCACGCCGAAGGGCGAGAAGCTGCTCGAAATCGACATCGGCGAGATGCCCGAAGGGCGCAGTCGTTTTCGCGGCGCGGCCGACATCGCCTTCGCCGCGGGCCGCATCTTCATCGCCGACGGCTACGGAAACGCGCGCATCCTGGAATACGACCAGTCGGGCAAGCGGGTGCGGGCCTGGGGATCGGCGGGCGTCAGGCCGGGACAGTTCCACCTGCCGCACAGTATCGCCGCGTCGCCCGACCGCTTGCTCTACGTCGCCGATCGCGAGAACGGCCGCATCCAGTGGTTCGACCTGGACGGCCGGCCGCTCGGACAGTGGGATCACCTCGGCAAGACCTTCTCGGTCGACTTCGACGCACAGGGCGGACTGTGGATCGGCACGCACCCGCGCAACATCGCCAACGAAGCGCCGGGGTGGATCGCCAAAGTGGACCGCAAGAGCGGCAGGATTCTCGGTTACGTCGAGACGGCGGGGCTGCACTCGGTTACCAGCGCGTCGGGAGTGCTTTTCACCGGCGCGCGTCCGCATCCGGATACCGTGCTGCGGTTTCGGAAGTAGCGTCCGGCGAGGCGCAGACCGCTCGCTCACGCTCGCGGCTCCGCAAGGCAACACGGCCCAAGCTACTTCGATGGCAGCAAACCCGTGGCGCGAGTCAGCCGGTCCTCGACCCACTCCAGCGTCCGCCGATACTGGTCGCGATCGTTGAGGTCGGCGGCGGCGACGCGCTCGCACAGCTCGTCGGTCAGCGCGCGCAGGCCGGGATAGGCCCGGCCGCAGGCATCGAGGAAGCGATCGCGGCGGTCCCAGTCGGCCGTCGAGAGGCCCAGCCGGACGTCGACCCACAAGGCGATCTGCCAGGCGCGCTGACAGGGCGGCGCCGGCGGAGCCGACGGTTCGTGGCGCTCGATCCGGGCGAGGGTTTCCTCGAGGTTGGGCGCCAGGTAGTCGCGCCAGGCGAAGCCGCGCCGCGACATTTCGGCGCGAATGAGGACGTGCTGCACGATGTCGCCGGCGTGAATGCGGACGCAGGCCGAGGGGCCGCCCTCGAAATCGGGCAGCGTCCAGCCGCGCGCGTTCAGCCAGGCGTGGCCGAGCTCGTGCGCGATCAGCGATTCCTCGCCGGCGATCCACTCGGCGGCGCGCGCCATGTTGAGCAGGATGAAGTGCAGACGCCCCTCCGGCCCCGAGTAGTTGAGCGCCAGCGCATGGGCCGCGTTAAAGCCCGCGAGAAACTCGGGCTGGAGGAAGTAACGGCGGGCCACGGCGCGCTCGGCGGCGTCGGCGGGCAGAATCAGCAGATTGCGCTCGCGGTCGTGATGCACGCGGACGGGGATGACCCGGCCGCCTCCGAGGCGCTCGATCTTGTCCTTCCACGCCGCCAGCCGTTCCGTCAGCGCGACCGCCGCCGATGGCTCCTGCATCAGCGCGAAGAGAAGCAGACCGAACGGCACTCGTACAATGGTATCGGCTCTCCATGCATCGCCGCAGCTTTCTGGCCGCCGCGGCGCTGGCCGCCTGCGGGCGCAAGCGCGGATCGGGGTTTCCCGGCTACGCCTTCGTCGCCAACGAGGAAGGTCACGCGATTGCGGTGGTCGATCTGACCGCTTTCGCGGTGGCGAAGCACATCCGTGTCGAGGGCGCGCCGTCGGCCATCCTGAGCCACCCGGCGGGCGAATCGATCTGCGCGGTAAGCGGCGCGTCCGGACATCTCGACGAGATCCGGACCGGCGACCTCGCCGCCGGCCGCCGCGTGCGCGTAGCCTCCACAGTCTCGGCGGCACGCTATGCGCCGGGTGGCGACGCCATCTGGATGCTGTGCCCGGAGGCGCGGCAACTGGCGCGGGTACCGGCGCGGGAGTTCCGCGTGACGGCGCGCGTCGCGCTACCCGCGACGCCGGTCGACCTGGACCTTTCGCCCGACGGAAGATGGGCGGCGGTGAGTTTCGCGGGGACGCGGGGCGCGGCGCTGGTCGATCTCGCCGCCGGCCGCGTGACGCGGGGCATGGGCGAGGGCGCCTCGGCGGGGTTCGTGCGATTCCGCTCCGACGCGCGCATGCTGATGGTCGCCAATCCCGAGGAGCGCCTGCTGTCGAACTTCGACGTGGCTTCCGGGCGGCTCGTCGTTCAATTGCCGCTGGCGGTAACGCCGCGGCAGGCCTGCTTCAAGTCGGACGGCGGCGAGCTGTACATCACCGGCGACGGCCTGGATGCGGTGGTCACGGTGTACCCTTACCAGACCGAGGTGGGCGCGACGACGCTGGCGGGCCGGGCGCCCGGTTCGCTGGCGGTGTCGGCCGCGCCGGCCTACCTGTTCGTCGCCAACCCCACGACCGCCGACGTGACCATCCTCAACATTCAGAACCAGCGGGTGATCGCGGTGGCCGCCGTCGGCCGCGAGCCGTGTCACATCACGGTGACGCCGGACGACCAGTACGCGCTGGTGTTGAATCGCGGATCGGGCGATATGGCGGTGATTCGCATCGCGGCCATCACGGCGAACCGTACCAAGTCGGCGGCGCTGTTCACGATGATTCCCGTGGGTTCGCGCCCGGTGAGCGCTGTGGTGCGCGCGGTGTGAGCGCCCGGCGCGTCCCGGGAGGGCGGACCGCTCAGCCGCCGACGCCCGGCCCGGAAGAGCGCGGCCGGTCGCGCAACAGTTCGAGTTCGGCGACGGCTTCCAGGTCCCTCGGCCTTCCCGCGGCGCGCTTGCACTCGATCAAGGCATCCAGGTCGAGCACACGGCACTCGATGCCGAAGGCGCGAACGGCGACTGAGCGCGGCAGCAAGTTCTCGTAGCTCCCGCCGCCGGCGACTTCGCCCAGGAGGTCGATCCAGCCGAGCCCGGTCGCCAGAGTGAAGTTCAACCCGGCCTTCAGAGTGTCGACGTCGAGGCGGAAGGGCAGACCGGGCGGAGCGCCGCGTAGGTATGGGCGATGCGGCCCCAGCGCGTGAACCAGCCTTTCCAGATTCGAGCGCCCCCGCGCATAGACGATATCCAGGTCCTGGGTGCCGCGCGGGGACCCGTGCGCCGCCGCGGCGACCCCGCCGATCACGATGAACTCGACCCGCGCCGCGTCGAGCGCGCGCAGCAGCTCACCGAAGCGCGTCACGCCGACACTCCATCGCCGTGCGCAGTTCTTCGCGGAAGGCCTCGAACTCCTCCAGGGCGCGGAGGCGCTCCTCCACCGTGCGGCGCAACGACTCGTCGATCAGCGTGACGTCGACGTCGCGCTTGTACAACTCGATAATCTCGTCGATGGAGTTCACGCCGCCCCTCTCCATCATAAGGCCGGGAAGCTTATCGGGCGGGTTTCTCGGGAGGGAAGACCAGGTACTGCTCGCCTTCCTTGAGGTACTTCAGGCGGTTGCGGATCTCGAGTTCCTGCACGGCACGGTCGTCGGTGAGCTTCTGAATGCGCAGGCGGCGCCTCTCGACGTCGCGGCGGAGATTGGCGTTCTCCTCCTGGAACTGGCGGACCAGCGCGCGTTTCTCGCGCATCCGCGGGATGCCTTCGGGTCCCATCAAGGACGCCCAGGCGTAGACGCCCGCGCACAGCGCGGCAGCGGCCCAGGCGAGTTTCTTCCACAGCGCGAGGCCCAGACGCCGGCCCGCACCGGAAGCGCCGTCGGAGGGAGAAGGCATGTCCTTACACTCGTTTATAATCCTGTTTTGCGCGAAACACCAGAGAAAAGTTGAAGGAGCGCGCCGATGACCGACAAGATCGTGGTCTTCACCACCTGCGGCAGCCCGGACGAAGCGCGCCGCATCGCCCGTCACCTGGTGGAGAAGCGCGTGGCGGCGTGCGTCAATATCATGGACGCGGCCACGAGCGTCTATCGCTGGCAGGGCGCCATCGAAGAGACCGCGGAATCGGTGCTCGTCATCAAGTCGAGCCGCCCGCTGTTCGATCGCCTGCGCGCCGAGATCCGGCGCGTGCATTCCTACCAGGTCCCCGAGGTGGTCGCGCTCGGGATCATCGACGGATCGCCGGACTACCTGGAGTGGATGGAGCGGGAGCTGGCGGCGCCGGAATGAGGCCCCGCCGCCCTACAATAAGGTTGATGACACCTCGAAGTCCCGTCCTCGCCTTGCTGGTCGCGCTCGCCCCGGCATCCCGCGCCGACGAAGGCATCTGGCTGTTCAACGCCGCGCCGCGCGAGCAGATCCGCAAGGTCCACGGCTTCGACGCCACCGACGAGTTCCTCGGCCACCTGCGGCGCAGCTCGGCGCGCTTTAACAACGGAGGCTCGGGATCGTTCGTCTCGGCGAGCGGACTGCTGTTCACCAACCACCACGTGGGCTCCGAGTGCATCCAGCAGCTCAGCACGCCGCAGAACGACTACATGACCAACGGCTTCTACGCCTCCGCCGAGGCCGACGAGAAGCGCTGCCCGAGCATGGAGGTCAACGTTCTGCTCGAGATCGCCGACATCACCGCGCGCGTCACCGACAGCGTCGCGCCGAACACGCCGGCGGCGGAGGCCAACCGCCTGCGCAAGGCCGCCCAGTCGCGCATCGAGAAGGAGTGCGCCGACCGCACCGGCAACCGCTGCGACGTGGTGACGCTGTTCTCCGGCGGCCAGTATCATCTCTACCAGTACAAGAAGTACACCGACATCCGGCTGGTGTTCGCGCCCGAGGTCGATATCGCCGCCTTCGGAGGCGATCCCGACAACTTCACCTATCCGCGCTACTGCCTGGACTTCGCGTTCTTCCGCGCCTGGGAGAACGGGCGGCCGGCGAAGATCGCGCATTTCCTCAAGTGGAGCAAGACAGGCGTGCGCGACGGCGAGCTGACGTTCGTCTCCGGCCATCCGGGGTCGACCGGGCGGCTGGCGACCATGGCGGAGCTCGAGTTCAGCCGCGACGTCGCCTATCCGGTGATTTATAGTCGGCTGGCCTCCATTATCAAGGCGCTGGAGGCCTACGGCGCGGTGAATTCCGAGAACCGGCGCATCGCGCGGGACAACCTCTTCAGCCAGCAGAACAGCTACAAGGCCTACACGGGATTCCTCGCCGGTCTCCGCGATCCGTCGCTGATGGACCGCAAGAAGCAGGACGAGACGCGGCTGCGGAAGGCCATCGCCGACGATCCCAGGAAGCAGGAGCAGTTCGGAAAGATCTGGGACGACGTCGCCGCCGCCTATCGCGAGTACGCGAAGTTCTACAAGCCTTTCTCGCTGTTGGAGCGCACGGCGGCGCGCGGGTCGGAGATGCTCGCCATCGCGCGCATGGTGCTGCGTTACGCCGAGGAGAAGGCCAAGCCGAACGAGCAGCGGCTCCGCGAATACAGCGAGGCCGGGCTGGCGTCGCTCGAGCAGGACATGTACAGCGAGGCGGCGCTGCATCCCGAGATGGAAATCGCGGTGCTGGCCGACTACCTGAAGTTCCTGCGCGACGAGCTCGGCGCGGCCGACCCGACCGTCAAGGAGCTGCTCGGCGCGATGACGCCGGAAAAGGCCGCCGAGCAGTACGTCAACACGTCGAAGATGAAGAACGTCGTCGAGCGCAAGCGGCTGGCGAACGACCTGGCGGCGGCGCGCGCCTCCACCGACGGCATGATCCGCATGGCGCGCATCCTCGACACCCCGGCGCGGGCGCTCCGCAAGAAATACGAGGACGGCGTGGAGGCGGTGCTGACGTCCAGCGCCTCGCGCATCGCGCAGGCGCGCTTCGCGGTCTACGGCGCGGGCGAGTATCCCGACGCCACGTTCACGCTGCGGCTTTCCTACGGGCCGGTGCGGGGCTATCGCAACGACAAGGGCGAGCGTATCCCCTACGCGACCAACTTCGCGGGCGTCTACCGGCGCGCCACCGGCAAGGAGCCGTTCGCGCTGCCGCCGCGATGGATCGAGTCGCGCAAGCTGCTGCGGCTGAACACGCCCTTCAATTTCGTTTCGACCAATGACACACACGGCGGCAACTCGGGCAGCCCGACAGTGAACACCAAGGGCGAAGTGGTCGGCATTCTCTTCGACGGCAACATCGAGGGGCTGCCGAACCGGTTCCTGTACCGCGACGAGCGCGAGCGATCGGTGCACGTGGCGAGCCAGGGCATCGTCGAGTCGCTGCGCAAGGTGTATCGCACGGGGCGCGTGCTTCAGGAGCTCGGCCTGACTCCATGACGATCCTGGCCGTCCTGCTGGCGCTGGCGCCGCTGGCCGCGGCCGAACTTCGCGTGGGCCGCGCGGCCGTGAAGATCACGCCGCCCGCGGGCGCGCCGCTGGCGGGCTACTATTCGCACCGCTACGCCGACGGCGTCCACGACGATCTTTGGGCCAAGGCGATCGTGCTGGAGCAGGACGGCGTCCGCGCGGCGCTGGTCGCCTGCGACCTGGTGTCCATTGAGCGCGAAACGGTGGACTCGGCGCGCAAGCTCATCGAGAAGGACTCCGGCATTCGCGCCGACCACGCGATGGTCAGCGCGACGCACACGCACACCGGCCCGCAGCTTCGTCCGAGATTCCAGGCGAACATGGACCCGGCGGCGCTGCGGATCGCGCGGGCCTACTCGGCGGCGCTTCCGGGGAAGATCGCCGAGGCAGTGCGAGCCGCGAACGCGACCCTCGCACCGGCGCGGGCGTCGGCGGGCCTGGGCCACGAGGAGTCGATCAGCTTCTATCGCCGCTTCCTGATGAAAGACGGCTCGGTGCGCTTCAACCCCGGCAAGGGGAATCCGGAGATCGTGCAGCCGATGGGGCTGATCGACCCGGAGGCGCCGGTGGTGGCGTTCGATTCGCCGGAGGGCGCGCGCCTGGCGATGTACGTCAACTTCGCCCTGCATCTCGACACGGTCGGCGGCGCGCAGTACTCAGCCGACTATCCGTTCACGCTGGCGAAGCTGCTTGGCAAGCTCTACGGCCCGGACATGCTGACGATGTTCACCATCGGCGCGGCGGGCAACATCAACCACATCGACGTGAAATCGCGGGAGCCGCAGAAGGGTCACGCGGAGGCCAAGCGCATCGGGACGGTGCTCGCCGGCGAGATCCTCAAGACGACCACGAGACTGGCGCCCGCGGCGACGGGCCCGCTGATGGCGCGCAGCGAGATGGTCGCGCTGCCGCTGCCGGCGTATAAAGCCAGTGAGGTCGACCAGGCGCGCACCTTGGCGGCGCGGTTCGGCAGGCCGGGCGTGCCGTTCCTCGACATGGTGCACGCGCTGAAGGTGGCCGACGTCGCCGACCGGAGAGGGCAGCCGTGGGAGGCCGAGGTGCAGGTAGTCGCGCTGGGACCAGGCGTGGCGTGGGTCGGATTGCCGGGAGAGATTTTCGTAGAGCTGGGGACGGCGATTAAGAAAGCGTCGCCGTTTCCGGTGACGGTCGTGGTGGGGCTCGCGAACGACTCCATCAGCTACGTCCCGACGCGCAAGGCGTTCTCGGAGGGGGCGTATGAGGCGATCAGCGCGCGCTGCGCTCCGGGGTGCGGCGAGGCTCTGGCGGACGCGGCCATCCGGCTGCTGGCGGAGTTGAATCGCGCGCAGCGGGCGCGGTAGGTTACTCGGGCGCGGTCGTCATCAGGCCGATGCGAAACGCTCCGGCGCCGCGGGCGATGTCGATAACTCGCGCGACCTCCTGATACTCCAGCGATCCCGCACCGCTGACGAAGACCAGCGGGTCGGCGCGCCGCGCGAAGAGAGAGCGCAGCCGCTGGCCGAGTTCGTCGACGGTGAGCGAGTCGCGGTTCAGCGACACCCGGCCACCGCCGCGGACCGTGATCAACAGACCCAGCTCGTCGCGCGGGGCGGCGTCCGCGGCCGGCTGCGGGATCTCCGCCTTTAGTCCCGTGGGCTTCATCGGCGTCACGATCAGGAAGATAATCAGCAGCACCAGCAGCACGTCGATCATCGGCGTCATGTTGATGGCCGACTGCACGCCCGGGCGTCCCAGCGATGCGAATGCCATATGTCGCGTTGGACACCGGCCGGCGGCCGGAAGTTCCTCGCACAGCCGTTAGAATTACGGTCATGAGGCACAGCATGTTTCTCGCCGGACTACTGGCGACGCTCGCCGCCTCCGGCCAGCATCCGCATCCCGCAGGCGCCGCCAGGCCGGCAACGCTCCTGAAGGGAATGGGCGCGCACCGGCACGCCATCGCGACGAAGAGTCCCGAGGCGCAGCGCTTCTTCGACCAGGGACTCACGCTGCTCTACGGCTTCAACCGCGAGGAGGCCGCGCGATCCTTCCGCCGCGCCGCCGAGCTCGACCCGCAATCGCCGATGCCGTGGTGGGGCCTCGCCATGACGCTCGGCCCGCACATCAACATGGACGGCGACGTCGACGTCGACCGCAAGGCGTCCTGCGAGGCGGCGGCGAAGGCGCGGTCGCTGGCCGCCGGGGCGCCCGGGCACGAGCGCGCCTACGCCGAGGCGGTCAACGCGCGCTGCCGCGCGGGGTCGGCGGCGCCGGACGAGGACCATCGCGACGCCATGCGCGCGCTGTGGCGGCGCTATCCCGACGACCTCGACGCCGGCGCGTTGTACGCCGAGAGCCTGCTGGTGCTGAAGCGCTGGCGGTGGTGGAATCGCGACGGCACGCCCGCCGACGGCATCGCCGAGGCCGTTCGGGTGCTGGAGCACGTGCTACGGCGCGATCCCCAGCATCCGGGCGCGAATCACTACTACATTCATGCTGTCGAGATGTCGCCCAGTCCCGAGCGCGCGCTGGCGAGCGCCTACCGGTTGATGGGGATCGTGCCGGGCGCGGGCCACCTGGTCCACATGCCGGCGCACATTCACCTGCTCATGGGCGACTACGAGATGGCCGCCGAGGTGAATCTGCGCGCGGCGCAGGCCGACGAGGAGTACATCCAACAGGTCGGGGCGGCGGTAGGGCCGTACCAGTCGGGCTACTATCCGCACAACCTGGACTTCGTCGTCTACGCGCGCATGATGCAGGGGCGCTTCGGCGACGCCATGAAGGCGGCCGAGAAGATGGCGGCGATCGCACTTCCCGCCTTTGACGCCATGCCGGACATGGCGGAGTTCGTGCTCGCCAAGCGCTGGTTCGCGCGCGTGCGCTTCCGGCGATGGGACGAGATCCTCGCGCTGCCGGAGCCCGAGAGGAAGATGCTTATGAGCGCGGCTTTCCGGCGCTGGTCGCGCGCGCTCGCGTTCCACGGGAAGGGACAGGGCGGCGAGGCGCGGCGCGAGCGCGAGGCGTTCGAGTCGGCGCGCAGGCAGGTGCCGGAGAAGTGGATGTGGGTGAACAATCGCGCGCACGACATCCTGGCGGTCGCCTCGGCGGTGCTGGAGGGGACGCTGGCGCCCGGCATCGACGGGGCGGCGCCGCACTGGCGGCGGGCGATCGAGCTGCAGGACGCGCTGGTTTACGACGAGCCGCCGCCGTGGTTCTATCCGGTCCGCGAATCGTACGGCGGCGCGTTGCTGCGGGCGGGTCGCGCCAAGGAGGCCGAGGCGGTGTTTCGCGAGGATCTGGAGCGCACGCGGCGCAACGGGCGGTCGCTGTTCGGGCTGATGGAGAGTCTCAAGGCGCAGGGGCGCGGGACGGAGGCGGAGTGGGTGCGGCGCGAGTTCGACGCGGCCTGGCGGCGCGCGGAAGTAACACTGCGGGTCGGAGACTTGTAGGGACTGAGATGGCAAAGATGGTCAAGACCTCCGTGAACCTCGATCCCGACACGGCCTTAGCGCTACGCGCAATCGCGCAAAGGCTGGGAATCTTGCGAGCGGAACTGATTCGTTCCGCGGTGCACAAACTGGTGACAAAGAATCGCCGCCGCTTGCCGGCCGGCGCCGGAAAGTTCAGCAGCGGCCGCACGGACATCTCCCGCAACGCCGAGGCGATCCTGATGGAGGCGGCGAAATCGGGGCGGTGGCGCTGATCGCTTATGGTGATGGCCGCGCGGCGCCTCCAAGCCCCGGATCGTGTCTCGAATGGCAGCTTCCGCGACGCGGGCGCGCGTGCCCGGCGGCGCCACGGCCGTCACTCCACGGTGACGCTCTTGGCCAGATTTCGCGGCTGGTCGACGTCGCAGCCCAGGCGCACGGCGACGTGATACGCCAATAACTGCATCGGCACGACCTCGAGAATCGGCAGCGCCAGTTCGGCCGCCGGAGGAATCAGGAGCAGGTGGTCGGCCACCTTGCCGACCTCCTCCTCGTCGCCGTGGCAGGCGATGGCGACCACGATACCGCCGCGCGCCTTCACCTCCTGGATGTTCGAGAGCGTCTTCTCGTAGCGCACGCGGCTCTCCTCGCTCGAGGGATCGCGCGTGGCCAGCACGACCACCGGCAGGTGCTCGTCGATGAGCGCATTCGGGCCGTGCTTCATCTCGCCCGCCGGATAGCCTTCGGCGTGGATATAGGAAATCTCCTTGAGCTTGAGCGCGCCCTCGAGAGCGATGGGGAAGTGCACGCCGCGGCCCAGGAACAGGAAGTCGGTCGCGCGGAACAACTGGCGCGCCAGCTCCTCGTAGCGCGCGTCCTGCGACAGCACGATCTCCAGTTTCCCGGGAATCTTGAGCAGCTCCTGCGCCATGCAGGCGAGCTGGGCCTCGTCCGTACGCCCGCGCACGCGCCCCAGATGGAGCGCCACCACGAACAACGCGGCCAGTTGCGCGGTGAACGCCTTGGTCGACGCCACGCCGATTTCCGGCCCCGCGTGAGTCAGCAGCGTGCCGTCGGCCTCGCGGGTGATGATCGAGCCCATCACGTTGCAGATGGCGAGGACCTTGGAACCCTTCTGGCGGGCCTCGCGCAGCGCCGCCAGCGTATCGGCGGTCTCGCCCGACTGCGAGATGACAATGGTCAGCACGCGCCCGTCGAGAATCGGGTCGCGATAGCGGAACTCGCTGCCGTAGTCGACCTCGACGGGGATGCGCGCCAGCTTCTCGATCATGAACTTGCCGGCCAGCGCGGCGTGCCAGCTGGTCCCGCAGGCCACCAGCTTCACCTGCTCGAAGCCCGCGAACTCCTGCGGCGAAATGTCGACCTCGTCGAGGAAGACGCGTCCCGATTCCTGGCTGAGGCGGCCCAGCATGGTGTCGCGCAGGGCGCGGGGCTGCTCAAAGATTTCCTTGAGCATGAAATGCTTGTAGCCGCCCTTCTCGGCCATGATGGGGTCCCACAGGATGTGGCTCACCTGGCGCTTGATGGGCTGCCCGTCGAAGTCGCAGAGCTTGACGCCGTCGCGCGTCAGGACGGCCACGTCGCCGTCGGCGAGGAAAATCATGTCGCGCGTGTGCCCGAGGATGGCGGGCACGTCGGAGGCGAGAAAGTACTCGCCGTCGCCCAGGCCGATCACGGCGGGCGGCCCGCTGCGCACGGCCACGATCTTCTGCGGGTCGGTGCGCGCGATCACGCCGAGCGCGAAGACGCCGGTCACCTCACGCACGGCGCGCCGCACGGCCTCCTCGAGATTGCCGCGATAGTATTTCTCCACCAGGTGCGCGATCACCTCGGTGTCGGTTTCGGTGACGAACTTGTGCCCTTCGTCCTGTAGGCGTTGTTTGAGGGGCAGATAGTTCTCGACGATGCCGTTGTGCACCACGGCGATTTCGCCGCGCGCGCCCCGGTGGGGGTGCGCGTTCTCCTCGGTCGGGCGGCCGTGCGTCGCCCAGCGCGTGTGACCGATTCCGTAAACGCCGTCGACCGGCTGCTCACGCACGACTTCCTCGAGGTTGCGCAACTTGCCGGAGGCGCGGCGGATGACCATCTCGCCCGAGTCGTCCACCACGGCGAGTCCCGCCGAGTCGTAGCCGCGATATTCCAATCGCCGCAGGCCGTCGAGAAGAATCGGGACGGTCTTCTTGGTTCCTATGTATCCGACGATGCCGCACATGAATTTCAGTCCAGGATCTCGACGCGATACTCCTCGATGACCGGGTTGGCGAGCACCTCGCGCGCGATCTCATCGAGCTCCCGCGCGGCCTGCCCGCGGTCCTTCTCCGGCGAGATCGCGATTTCGAAGTACTTGCCCTGCCGCACGTCGCCGATCGCGCCGTAGCCGAGGCCGGTGAGCGCCGAGCGGATCGTCTGACCCTGCGGATCGAGCACCGTCCGCTTGAGCGTCACGTAGACACGCGCCTGAATTGGCCGGGAATCACCCATAAAGTCAGGCTATCATGGGGCCATGGCGCATAGTCTCTCGATGCCGGGCGGCGCGCTGGGCGCCGTCGGCGAGCGCGCGGCGGTGGAGCGCGCGGCGATTCCCTGGTACGTGTGGTGCCTGGTGATCGGAACGAGTTCGGCGGTCGTCGGCGGGATCTGGGATATTTCGTGGCACAAGAGCATCGGGCGCGACACCTTCTGGACGCCGGCGCACCTGCTGATTTACCTGTGCGGCGTGATGGCGGGGATCGGCTCGGCGTGGATGATCTTCGACGCGACGTTCCGCGCGGCGTCGCCGCTGCGCGAGGCTTCCGTGCGGATGTGGGGATTCCGCGGCCCTCTGGGCGCGTTCCTGTGCGCCTGGGGCGGCGCGGCGATGCTGGTCTCGGCGCCGTTCGACGACTGGTGGCACAGCGCCTACGGTCTCGACGTGAAGGTGCTGAGCCCGCCGCACGTGGTGCTGATACTCGGCATCGTCGTCATCCGCCTGGGCACGCTGCTGTTGGTGTTGGGCTGCATGAATCGCGCCGCGGGCGCGTTAAGGCGGAACCTGGAGCGCATGTTTCTTTACGTCGGGACGCTGTTCCTGGGCGCCTTCATCGGCGTGTTTCTGGAATTCACGACGCGCAACTTCATGCACGGGATGCGATTCTACGTCGTGGTCGCGGTGGTGGTGCCGCTGTGCCTGGTGACGGTGGCGCAGGCGTCGTCGCACCGCTGGGCGGCCACGTGGATGGGGGCGATCGCGATGGCGATCGCGCTGTTGTTCCTGTGGGTGCTGCCGCTGTTTCCGGCCGAGCCGAAGCTCGGGCCGGTGTATTACAAGGTGACGCACTTCATTCCCAACGATTTTCCGATGCTGATTCTTCCGGCCGCGATTGCGATCGATCTGGTGCGGCGGCGCGTCGCGGGCTGTGGCCTCTGGCGGCAGGCGCTCGCCCTGGGGCCGGCGTTCCTGGCTGTATTCGCGGCCTGCCAGTGGCCCTTCGCGGATTTCCTGATGTCGCCGGCGTCGCGCAACTGGATATTCGGGACGCATTACATTCCGTTCTTCGTGCCGCCCGAGTCCGATTACGCGGCGCATGTCTTCACCGAGCCGCTGACCTCGGCGGCGTCGATCGCCCTGGCGATGCTCGTGGCGGCGGCGGCGGCGGTGTTGTCGGCGCGCGCGGGGCTCGGCTGGGGCGGCTGGATGCGGCGGCTTCAGCGCGGCTGAGGCTACTGAAGGCGGGCGCGGCAGCGCTCGTGATCCACCAGCTCGTCGAAAATCGCCAGGACCTTCTTGCGATACGTGTAGATGCGCCGCAGCGTGTCGCGGAACGAGGGCTCGTAGCGGCCGGCGCGAAGCCACTTGCCGAGCAGCGCCCTGGGAACGTCGATGTCGCGCCGCAGAGTTTCCACCGAGTGACCGCGCAGAAAGAGGCCATAGAACATCGCCGCCTCTTTCATGGGCGCCGCGGGGTCGATTTCGTCGTGCAACGCCATACCGCTACCGCCGGTTTCCCGGTCCGGACCTTGAAATTACGAAGTATAAACTTGGCCGGGCCGTCAGAGCAAGCGCGCGGGCGACGTGGGGGCAATAGGGGAACAACGAAGCCGAGGTTCGCGTAGCATATCAACGAGGATCGTATGGGCGCATTCAGGGAAGACGTACGTTTCGCGGCGCGGATGCTGGCGAGGAACAAGCTGGTCACCGCGGCCGCCGCTGGAGCGCTGGCCCTCGGGATGGGGATGAACACCGCCATCTACAGCGGCGTCTCGGGCATTCTCTGGAACACGATGCCCTACCCGGAGCCGGAGCGTCTGGTCTCGGTCTGGGGCGTCAATCCGCAACGCGGCTTCAACCAGACCAACGTCTCCTGGCGCGACGCCGAGGACTGGCGGACCGCGCGGAGCATCGAAAGCCTCGCCCAGTTTCGCTTCGCACGCGGCGCCATGCGGGGCGAGAGCGAGGCCGAGAGCGTCGAGATGGTCGAGGCCACCCCGGAGATCTTCGATGTCCTGAAGGAGAGGCCGGCGATCGGGCGCGCCTTCGCCGCCGCCGACCGTCCGCCCGGCGAGCACCGGGTCGCGGTGGTGACCGAGTCCCTATGGAAAAGGCTTTTTCAGGCCGACCCCGGCGCGATCGGCCGCGAGCTGCGCATCGACGGGCGCGGCTACACCGTGATCGGCGTGATGCCCCCGGGCTTCCAGTTCCTGTACCGCCCGGCCGAGGTGATCATCCCGCTGCGGCTGACGCCCCAGCAGATCGCCGAGCGAGGCAACCGCGGACTGCGCGCCATCGCGCGCCTCGCCCCCGGAGCGACGGCGGAACGCGCAAACGCCGAGATCGCCTCCATCTCGCGGCGGCTGGAGTCCGAGGCGCCCGAGTCCAACCGCGGCTGGAACGCACGAATCGCGCCGCTCGACGAGGACGTGATTCCGCGCGGCGCCCGCACGGCGCTCAACACTCTGTTCGGGGCCGTCATCGGCGTGCTGGTGATGGCGTGCGCCAACGTCGCCAGCCTCCTGCTGGCGCGCGGAACGACGCGCCGGCGCGAACTGGCGATTCGCGCTTCGCTCGGCGCTGGCCGCGGCCGGATCGTCCGGCTGCTGCTGACCGAGAGCCTGCTGCTGGCGCTGATCGGCGGGGTCCTGGGGGCCTGTTTCGCGGCCTGGGCGATTCCGTTTCTGCGGAGTCTCGCCCCGCCCGGTTTTCCGCGTATCGAGTTCATGCGCCTGAACCCGGAGACGCTGGCCTACACCTTCGCGCTGTGCCTGGTGTCGGGGCTGATCGCCGGAGTCGCGCCGGCGTGGCGCTTCAGCCGCGGCGAGCTGGCGCGGTCGCTCACCGAAGGCGGGCGCGGCGGAGCGTTCTCCCGACAGCGGACGTTGCAGGTGCTCGTGGCCGTCGAGATGGCGCTGGCCACCGTGCTGCTGACGGTGACCGGCGTGCTCGTGCGCAGCGTCATGTCGCAGGTCGCCGCCGACCCGGGCTTCGACCGCACGCACCTGGTGGCGGCGTCGGTGGCCCTGCCTCCGGCGCTGTACGAGGAGCCGCACCAGATCGCCGATTTCTACACCAACACCGTCGAGACGCTGCAACGGGACCCCCGCATCGCCGCCGCCGCGGCGTCGCAGACGATTCCGCTCGGCGGCAGCAACTCCTGGAGCCCGGTCACCATCGAAGGACGCTCGACCCCCGACAACCAGCGCGACCTGGTCGGCTACATGAACGTCACCCCCGGCTACTTCGCGACCTTCGGCATCCCGCTGCTCGACGGACGCGACTTCGGCGCCGCGGACCGCGCCAAGGCGCCCGAGGTGGCGATCGTCAACCAGACCACGGCGCGGCGCTACTGGCCGAAGGACGCGAGCCCGGTCGGACGGCGCTTACGGTTCGGCTCGGGGGCCGATTCGCCCTGGCGTACTGTCGTCGGCGTGGTGCGCGACGTACGGCATCAGAACGCGATCCTGCCGCCGCGGCCGGAGGTCTACGTGCCGGCGGCGCAATCGCCCTCGCGTCAGATGATGCTGGTGGCGCGCACGCACGGCGACCCGGCGCAAGCGGCCCCGGCGCTGCGGCGTGCGGTCGCTTCGGTGGACGCGAACCTGCCGGCCGGCCAGGTGGAGACGGTGGAGCAGATCGTCGACCGCCGCTATGCCGGGCCGCGCGTGACGGCGCAGATCCTCGGGTTCCTCTCGTTGCTGGCGCTGCTGCTGGCGGGGATCGGCATTTACGGCGTGCTCTCGTTCCTGACGAGCCAGCGGTCGCGAGAGATCGGGATTCGCGTGGCGCTGGGCGCGGTGCGCGGCGACGTGATGCGGCTGGTGCTTCGACGAGGCTCGCTGCTCGCGGGCGTGGGGTTGGTCGTGGGGATCGCCGGGGCGGCGGCGGTGACTCCGCTGGTGCGGTCGATTATGTCGGGCATCGAGCCGCACGATCTCGGGTCGTTTTCGGCGGCGGCGGGAGCGCTGCTGACGGTGGCCGTGATCGGCTGCGCGGTGCCGGCGCTGCGGGCGCTGCGGGTCGACCCGGTGAAGGTGTTGCGCGAGGAGTAGCTACCCGATCCTGACGCGCTTGCGCGATGACGTCGCGCCGGCGACGACGCGCACGCGGCTGGGGGCGACGCCGTAGTGGCTGGCGAGCACCTCGCAGAGCGCCTCGTTGGCGCGGCCCTTCTCCGGCGGCGCGGCGACTTTCACCTTCAGGGCGCCGTCGGCCATCGCGCCGATGACCTCGCTGCGCGAAGCGCGCGGGATTACTTTGACGTCAATTTCCACGCGTCACCGGGAAGGTGATCGTCTCGCCGGTCGGGATGCGCGCCGCGGCAGTCGATGAAAAGAAGCCGCGGCCGGGCGCGTAATCTCTGTCGAGGAAAAACGCCTTGCTCACGGAGTCGATGCGGCACTCGCCCGCGACTGGCGCTGGACGGTCCCGGCCCTGCGGCTCCACCAGACACTCGAAGCCGATCTCGGCAATCCGCGCCGGCTGCGTACCCGGCGGCAGCTCGACCGTCGTGCGCACCCAGCCGTCGCGCTCGATGGCGTAGTCGGCGCGGCCCATGTGCGACGATCGCCAGCGGTTCTCGCCTTGCAATCGCACGACGGCCGCTACGCGGCTCGCGCGATTGGCGATCTTCGCCTCGATGTAGAGATAATTTCTCGGGTCGCTGATCTTCTGCCCGTCGACCGTGCCGAACGGCCGCAGCTTCCCCTCGCGTTGAAGCTCCTGCGCCGCCACGCGATACGTCACCGGGTTCTCGTCCATTACACGCTCACGGGAGTGCTCGCCCAACTCAACGGCAACCGGCGCGATCTGGAATCGCATCGCCGACTCGCCCACGTCCGACACCATGTTGTTGTCGGTCACCGGAATCAGGAGCGGATGATACGCTTCGCGCCGGCCGGTGAACTCGACGTCCTTGTGATCCTTCGTCTGGATGATCGCGCGGAGTGGCGCACCGTCAGCGTTCACGTCGACGCGGTAGACGTATTCGATATCCGTCGTGCGGCCCCAGCGCGCCATGAGCGCGCGCGTCGAGGTGCCGCCGTCCTCGTTCGAGAAAATCACGGTGAACTCGAGACCGCCGGGGCGCGTCTCGCAATAAACGACAAGCGGAACGTCGCTGAACCGCCCGATTGTATTGGCGCGCGCGAACAGCACCGGCGCGTGCGCGACACAGGCTTCGTAGGTGCGGTCGAGGCGGATCGAATGCACGGGCATCTTCGCGACGCGCACCTCGTGATCGCCGGCGTCGAGGCGGCCGAGGAAGACCCGGTAGCCGTATCGTTCGACGCCCGCGAACAGCACGACCTGAAACGGGCGCCGGCCGTCGACGCTCACGTCCGCGACCGCTCCGGCCGCGCCGGGCGCACTCATCGTGATGGTCGCCGTGACCTCCGAGGGCGCATCCAGCCTGATCCGCGCCGAATCCTGCGCCATCGCGACCGCGCCCAGCAGCGCCATCGCGGCGCCCCGCACCCAGCCGAGCACGCGCGCCGAGCCCGCGGGCTTCTTCATCACCCGATCGACGAGCGCGCGCTCGGGGAGCGCCTCGAAATCGCTCGTCCAGCCCGAGAGCACCAGAATCCGGACCGACGGCAGCCGCTCGCGCATCTCGCGAATCAGGCCCGCGCCGTCGTCGCGGCCAGGAATGCGCAGGTCCATCACGACGCACTCGGGCAGGTGGCCGGCGAACAGCCGCGACGCCTCGGCCGCCGTCGCGGCGGCGAACACCTCGCAGCCGGACTCGGTGAAAATCAGGCGGCGAATTTCGAGTTGATCGGGGTCGTCGTCGACCAGCAGAACGCGCGTCATTCGCCGAAGATTATATTCGCGATGACCAGCTGCGGCAACGCCTGGTTCCAGCTCCCGGGGATGTTGTCGAACGGCAGCCGGAACCCGCGCGTATCGCCGGGCTTCAGCGGCCCGCGCACGATGGCCACGCGCTGTCGCAGCACGAGCTGTCCGTACGGGTCGTAGAACACGCAGTTCAACTCCACCAAACGCAGCGGGCGGTCGCCCGCGTTGGTAATTTTGCCCGTGATCTCGACCACGGCGGCCTGCACCCAGCTTTCGGTCTTCTTCATTTCGACCTCGCCGAGCTTCAGGTGCCGGACATACGCCTTGCCCTCGGCGGTAAGCGCGGGCGCGGCGTCGGCGGGCGCGCTGCGCAGAAAGAACCAGAATCCGCCTGCGCCGCCGGCGACCACCATCGCCACGATCGCCAAGGGAATCAGGGAGCGCTTTTCCTTGGGAACCTGTGTGGGCGTCATCCGTTTCCGCTTATCGTCATCTCGCGGATCAGCAGCGTCGGCGCGGCCACCGAGCCGCGAAACTCGAGATCGCTCCCGATGGCCTCGATCCCCATCAGCATCTCGCCGAGACTTCCGGCGATGGTCACCTCGGAGACCGGATACGCCGGCTCGCCGTTCTCGATCCACAGACCGGCGGCCCCACGCGAGTAATCTCCCGTAACTATGTTGACACCGAATCCGAGCAGTTCGGTCACGTAAAGCGCGCGCGGGACGGATCGGAGAATCTCTTCCGGCGAGCGCGCCCCGGCTTCCAGATACAGGTTCCCGTGGCCGACCCCGGCGTTGCCCGTCAGCGCGCGGCTGGCGTTGCCGGTCGACTTCAGACCGAGCTTACGCGCCGTGTAGGAATTCAGCAGCCAGCTCTTCAGCACGCCGCGCTCGACCACCACCGTCCGCCGCGACGGCACGCCCTCGTCGTCGAACGGCGACGTCCCGAACAGGCCGGGGATGGTGGCGTCGTCGACGATGGTCACGTGATCGGCGGCGATCTTCTCGCCGAGCTTGCCCGCCAGAAACGTCGCGTTGCGATACACGGCGTTGCCCTCGACGGCCTCGAAGACGTGACCCAGGAGTGTGCGCGCCGTGCGCTGGTCGAAGATCACCGGCGCTTTCTGCGTCGGCAGTTTGCGCGCGCCGAGCCGGCGGAGCGCGCGCTCCGCGGCCTTGCGTCCCACCTCGGCGGGCGGCTCCAGACCTCCGGCGCCGCGCGCCATCGTGAACCAGTAGTCGCGCTCCATGGAGCCGTTGCCGTCGCTCGCCACCGGCGACGCGCTCAGCCAGCAGTGCGTGGTCGCGTACGAGCCCATGAATCCGCGCGAATTCGCGAAGGCGCGCCGCGCGATGTTGGTCTCGAAGACGCCGCCCTCGGAGTTGGCGATGCGTGGGTCGACCGCCAGCGCCGCGGCCTCGGCTTCGGTGGCCTGCGCGATCTTGAAGGTCGCCTCGAGTCCCGGCACGTCGTCCGAGTAGAGCCGCAGGTCGCCGCCGATGGCGCCGAGTTCCTCGCGCTCGGGCAGCCCGGCGTGCGGGTCTTCGGTGGTGATGGCTGCGATGTCGATCGCCGATTGCACCAGGTGCCGCAGCCCGTCGCCGGTGAGATCGGAAGTATACGCCGATCCGGTGCGCTTCCCCCGAACCACGCGCAGGCCGACGCCGCGCGAGCCGGCTTCCTTGACGCTCTCGACCTCGCGCATGCGCACGGTCGCCGAGAACTCCTCGCTTTCGGCGACGGTGCATTCGGCGTCGGCGGCCCCGGCGGCGAGGGCGTCGCGAATGACGGCGGAGGCGATCTCCTCCAACTCCGGGACTCTCAAGCCGTGCCCCCCACCGTCATCTTGTCGATCTTCAGCGTCGGAATTCCCACGCCGACCGGCACGCTCTGTCCTTCCTTGCCGCAAATGCCCATGCCCTCGTCGAGCTGCAAGTCGTGCCCGACCATGCTGACGTACTTGAGCGCCTCCGGTCCGTTGCCGATCAGCGTCGCGCCGCGCACGGGCCGCGTCAGCTTGCCGTCCTCGATCAGGTAGCTCTCGGTCGCCGAGAACACGAAGTTGCCGCTGGTGATGTCGACCTGCCCGCCGCCGAAGGTCGTACAGTAGAGTCCGCGCGGGACGGAGCGGATGATGTCGGCGGGATCGCTCTCGCCGGCCAGCATGAAGGTGTTCGTCATGCGCGGCATGGGAATGTGCTGGTAGCTTTCGCGGCGTCCGTTGCCGGTGGCGCCCTGTTTGAGAATGCGGCACGAGAGCCGATCCTGCAGGTAGCCGCGCAGCACGCCGCCCTCGATGAGCACGTTGCGCTGCGTCACCGCGCCCTCGTCGTCGACGTTGAGCGACCCGCGGCGATTGTGCATCGTGCCGTCGTCGATCACCGTCACCAGCGGGCTGGCGACCTGCTGTCCGATCCGCCCGCTGAAGGCCGACACCTTTTTCCGGTTGAAGTCGGCCTCCAACCCGTGGCCGACCGCCTCGTGCAGCAGGATGCCCGGCCAGCCCGGACCGAGCACCACCGTCGTCTCGCCCGCGGGCGCCTCCACGGCGTCGAGCTGCACGATCGCCTGCCGCGCGGCTTCGCGCGCGAAGTGCTCGGGCGTCTTCTCGGTGAGGAAATGATCGAGCGCGACGCGCCCGCCGCCCCCCGAATAGCCGTGCTGCGGTGCGCCTCTGTCCTGGCGCGCGAGTACGCTGACGCTCATGCGCGCCAGCGGCTGCCGGTCCCAGTTCAGAACGCCGTCGCTGGTGGCGACCAGCACGTGCTTGAGCTGATCGCCGAAGCCGGCCTGCACCTGGAAGACGCGCGGGTCGTAGTCGCGCGCGGCGCGGTCGGCGCGGGTGACCAGGGCGACACGCTCGGCGAGCGACGTCTCGGTCGGCGATGTGACGACCGGATAGAGGTCGCGGCGCGGGGCCTCGTCCAGGGCGAACTTGTCCACGCTCGCCGGACCCGCGGCGATGCAGGCGGCGACGCGCGCGGCGTGGCGGATCTTCTCGGGCGCCAGGTCGCCGCAGTAGGCGTAGCCGGTGCGCTCGCCGGCGATGACGCGGACGCCCACGCCGAGCGAGACGCCCTGCGTCGCTCCCTTGACGATGGACTCGTCGAGCGAGATCGAGCTGGTGGCGAGGTACTCGAAGTACAGGTCGGCGTAATCGCCGCCGCGGGAGAGCGCTTCGGCGAGCCAGCTCTCGAGATCGTGCTCCGTGACGCCGAACTTACGGGCGAAGAAGCACTCGGAAAAGCTCATGAGTTCAGGGTAGCATCCGGTGGAACGGCCTCCGTGAATTGCCGCGCCCGCGCGCCGCATGGTAATAGTGGCTTCTGAGCACGCGCACTCCGGCCGTTTGATGACGCCAGTCCCAGCGCCCTCATCCTGGAAAGCCTTCGCCGTTTCCGCGGCGGCCTACGCCCTGATGGTCGCGGCGATCGCGAGCCCGTTCCTCTTCACCAGCGGCATGCCGCACGAGACTGCCTTCCCCCACATGAGCGACCTCGCCGGATCGGGCTGGCGCGGATTCCTCTATCTCGCCGATCCCAGCCGCATCCACACCACCACCTTCTATCATCTGGCGCACGTGGCCGCCGAATGGGCGGGCGCCCCGGGGAGCTTCGCGTCCTACCAGATCGTGTACGCGATTCTGTGGTGGGCGCGCGGAATGCTGGTCTTCGCGATCCTGCGCCGGCTGTTTCCCGGACAACTGGTCTTCGCATACGCCGCCGGCGCGCTCTGCCTGGCGCACGCCAGCGACTACGCGTACCTATGGGTAGGCCAGATGAACCACCAGGGCTTCCTTTTCTGGATGCTTCTCGCGTTCTACTTCTTCGTGACGGCGATCCGAACGCCGACCCTCGCACGCGCGGGAGTCTGCATCGCGATGGCGGGAGCGTTCGCGTACATGGCGTTGTGGAGTTACGAAAGCCCCCTGCCGCTGGTGCTCGCGTTTCCGGCGCTCGTGCTGGCGATGCATCGGCCGATCGCGCGGCGCGCCTGGCTGCTGGCCGCGGCGTGGTACGTCGTTCCCGCGAAGTACGTTTCGGTGCTCGCGTCGCGATACTTCGCGTCCGGCCAGTCGACTTACCAGAGCGGCGTGATGCGGCGCGACTGGACGTCGTGGCCCGGCGACTGGATCTACAACATCGCCGCGAGTCTCCGGATGGGTTCCGTCCCCGACTGGCCGAGCGACGTGACGCGGCCCCACGCGTTGCTGCTCGCCCTCGGCGCCGCCGCTGTGTTTGCATTGGGCGGCGCCGTCGTCTACCGGCTTGCGGGCCGCCGGTCCCCCGACCCCGCGGTCGCCCGGAAGGCGCTGGCGGGCTGCGCCGTGCTGTTGATTCTCAGCTTCCCCGTGTACCTGTTTCTCGCCGACGCGCGCGGTCTTTGGCGGACTCAGATGCTGTCGGCCCCCGCCGCGGCCGGCGTCGTCTGCGCGGCGATGGTGCTGGTATGCGCGCGCCTGCCGTTGCGCGCCGGTCGCCCGGTCTTCTGGGTTGCGGCAACCGCGATCGTTTGCTTCGGCGCCTTTTCCGCCGCCTGGCGCGGCGGCTATCATCTCAACGAATGGACCGCGCATCGCCGGACGATGGCGGCGATAGTGCGCAGCGCGCCTCAGGTGCGCCCCCGGACGATGTTCGTGCTGCTCAACGTGCCGCGAAACGGCGACCCGTTCGACGCCAACGACTGGTTCGACAGCGCGTTGCGGCTCGCCTATCCGGGCACGCCGGTGGCCGGTGTCTACTATCATGCCGGCCTCTCGCCCGCGCCCAACGTGAATCAGCGGCTCGACAATAACGCGTGGAAATGGGACGGCCGGCCGCTGGCGCCGCTGGTCGCCGACGCCCGCCTCGAGGAGACGATCGTCATGGAGTATCTCGCCGACGGCGTCGTGCGCATCGTGCCCGAGCTGCCGCCATCGGTCTGCGCTTCCTGCGCGCCGGAGCGGTACCAGCCGCTGGAACGAATCACCGGTGCGCACGCGGCGGTGAAGGCGGTCAATCGCTATGGACCGCTCTGATTCCGCGATCGCCGGCGGCGCGGCCCGCAACCGGACGCCGCGCTGGAGCGTCGCCCACCGGCTTGGTAGGCTCGTCTAAGCGATGATTCTCGGGCGATCGATCTTCTGGGAAATCTCGCGCTCGGCGGTGCTGGGGGCGGTGCTGTTCGCCTTCGTTTTGTTCCTGCAAAAGCTGGGCAGCGGCAAGCTGTTCGAGATTCTCCTGCGCGGCTCGGCGACCCCGGCGACGGTCGGCTACCTGCTCGCGCTCGTCATCCCGCCGACGCTGCCGTTCGCCGTGCCGATCGGCGTGCTGGTCGGGGTCCTGATCGCGCTGGGGCGCATGTCGGGCGACGGCGAGATCATCGGCATGCGCGCGGCGGGCCTGCCGGGAAGGCGCGTGGTGGCGCCGGTGATGGCGGTCGCGCTGCTGGGCACGGCGATGACGGCCGCCTCGTCGCTCTGGCTGGCGCCGCTGGCCCTGCGCGAGACGGTGCGCGTGCTCAACCGGCTCATCGCCGACCAGCTCACCGCCGAGGTGCAGCCCCGCATCTTCGAGGAGCAGTTCCCCGACACCATCCTGTTCGTCGGCGACGTCCCCGCGGGCGGCTCGACGGCGGTGCGGTGGCGCAACGTGTTCATCGCCGATATCCGGCCTCCGGAGCGGCGCGCGAGCGGCGGCCGCGAACTGGGCGACCAGCCGCGGGTGACGATCGCCGCCGAAACCGTGGCGGTGCCGGACGTGGCGCGCAACCGCATCCAGCTCTCGATGACCGGCGTGTTTACGCACGAGGCCGGGAGCGACGGGTCCAAGTACTACAGCTCGTGGTCCCAGCGCGGCGACCAGCTCCTCGAAGCCAGGCAGCGCGGCGAAGCGTCCGTGAAGGCGTTTACCGAGCTGGACACGCGCCCGCTCGTCGCGGAGGCGTCCAAGTCGCTCGAAGCCAATATCGAGCTGCACCGGAGGTTCGCTCTGCCGCTGGCGTGCGTGCTGCTGGCGCTGATCGGAGTGCCGCTGGGGGTCTCGTCGCGCAAGGCGGGCAAGTCGGGCGCCTTCGTCATGACGGTGTTTCTCGCCTTCCTCTATTTCATGAGCCTGGTCAGCCTGATCGGCATGGCCGAGCAGAAGCGCCTGCCGGCCGAGATCGCGGTGTGGGCGCCGAACGCGGCGTTCGCAGTCATGGCCGTGGCGCTGATGGCGGGACTCGAGCGTCCGGGCGAGCGCGACCCGCTCGGCGCCGCGCGGGGGCGCCTGGCCGACTGGTGGGCGCGGGCCCGTGCGCGCCTCGCCTTCGCCTCCGGCAACGGCGACGGCCGGCTCCGGTATCGCCTGCCGCTGGTGGCGCAACTGGTCGACACCTATGTGCTGAGCACCTTCCTGTTCTACTTCGCCGTGTTGCTGGCGGGATTCGTCGCCATGAGCCACGTGTTTATCTTCTTCGAGCTGCTGGGCGACATCGTGCAACGCGGCATCGCCTGGTCGCGCGTGCTGAGCTATCACCTGTTCCTGACGCCCAAGCTGATCTACGACGCGGCGCCCTTCGGCGTGCTGGTCGGCGTGCTGGTGACGTTCGGCGTGCTGACCAAGAACAACGAGATCACGGCGATGAAAGCCTGCGGCGTAAGCCTCTACCGCCTGGCCGCGCCGGTGCTCCTGGTCACCCTGGGCTTCAGCGGCCTGCTGTTCGCCTTCGACCATTACTACGTCGCCGAAGCCAACATCATCCAGGACACGATTCTCAACGAGATCAAGGGACGTCCCAAGCAGACCTACCTGCGCCCCGACCGGAAGTGGATCCTCTCGCGAGGATCGCGGATCTACTACTACAAATTTCTCGACCCCGCGCAGAACGTCATGGCGGGCGTCAACGTCTACGAGCTGAACCCGTCGACCTTCGCGCTGACGCGGCACATCTCGGCCGAGAGCGCGCGCTGGGAGCCGTCGCGTAAGACCTGGATCTACCAGAACGGCTGGGTCCGCGATTTCGAGGGCGTGCGCGTCAGGAGCTTCCAGGGCTTCCGCACGACAGCGATTCCGGGCTACGACGAGCCCCCGGGGTTCTTCCTGCCGCAGCTCACCACCGACAAGCAGATGAACTTCCGCCAGCTGGCGCGCTACATCGGCGAGCTCGACCGTAGCGGCTTCGACACGGTGCGGCTCCGAGTCCAGTTCCACAAGAAGTTCTCGACGCCGGTGTTCGCGGCCATCATGGCGCTGCTGGCGGCGCCGTTCGCGTTCCTGGCCGGACATCGCGGAGCGATGGCGGGAGTCGGAGTGAGTTTCGGCATCGCGATCGCCTATTGGTCGGTGAGCCTGCTGTTCGTGCAGATCGGAAATCTGAACCAGTTGCCGGCGGCAGTGGCCGCCTGGTCGCCCGACGCGGTGTTCACGCTGGCGGGCATGTACCTGTTCACTCGAATGCGAACGTGACCCCGCCGTCCCCGTCCCAGGCCGCGTCTTCCGGGACGCGATCGGCCGGAGCGATGAACACGCAGTAGGCGGCGCTGACGGTGCTGCGCGCGGGAATCCACCGATAGCCGCGAACGCCGAAGAGGCTTCCGCGATCGATCATGCGGCGGCGCGTCTCCGGCATCGGCGAGACGCCGAACTCCATCCCGCACGTCAGCGCCTGGCCGTTCCAGGGCGCGTGCGTCCGGAGCCGGTTCTCCTCCCATCGCCCGAGCCATGGGAAATCGGCGCGCCGCCAGACGTAGCCGAACGCGATGCGGCTCGACGGGTTCCACGCGGAGAAAAACACCTGCTCGCGGCGCGGATCCATGAGATGAGCCGTGTAGCCGCCGGAGACTTCGGCGTCCGGGTAGAGGCGAAGGTCGATGCCGCCACCGTCGCGACGCGGGCAAAGGGGCCAGTCGAACTCGGCCCCGGTCTTCTGGACGCCGCGGCCGCCGGTGAAGTCGGATTCGATCACCTTGGATCGTGTCGCCGGCATGCGGAAGGCGGTGCGCCCGCGCTCGACGAAGGGCGGTCCCATGGTGACGTGCTGGGTCCAGGCGACGGGGCGGTCGAGTGCGGCGAGGTTCTCCACGGACTCGCCGACGGCAACCACGCCGTCGCCCGCGATGCGGATGCGGCGCTCGAATCGCAGCGCGGCGTGGGGGAGGGTGACGCGCTGGAGGAGGGTGTCGCCGGCGGCGGCGAACTCGTAGGCGGCGGCGGAGGCTTCGCCGTGGACGCCGATGCCGGCCGCGGCCTCCTCGTCGCTGGGGCCGCCGAAGAGGTCGAGGCAGAGGTTGTGTCCCATGATGCCGGCCAGCAGGCGGCTCTCGACATCGTTGCCGTAGCCGGGGACGGAGGGGTTCCACGCCGAAGGCTCCATCGACGGCCACGGGGGAATCCACAGCGGGCTGACGCCGGAGTCGCGGTGGAGAACCTCGGCGATGTGGCCGCCTTCGGCGAGCACGGTGACGCGCAGCCGGTCGTCTTCGATGCGGAAGGCGCGGCGCCCGTGGAACCGGGTTTCGGTCATCGGAGGTAGTATAGTGCGTGGTGAAGTACCGAGAGGGATAATTGGATCGTGAGCAGTACGGTAACCTCCCCACCACGCCAAGACAGTCGACGAGCGGAAGTCATGACGCGGCTGTTCGGCGAACTTCAGACCGCAAGATTCAACGAACTCTACTATCAGCAACGCTCGGCGTTTTTCAAGAAATGGGCGAGAAGGGCGAGTATTCTTTCCGCACTGGCAGCCAGCTTCGTTCTCGCGAATCTTCTGACAGGGCCTGGAAATCAGCTTTTTGGATTCGGTCCGCTCATTTGGCAGTTGCTTACGCTGATGGCGACCCTCGCCGCCGCGGTCGGACCTGTTCTCGGACTCGGGGAGAAGGCGGCGCAGATGGATAAGGCCGCCCTCGGACATGCGCTCGTGAAGGATAGAGTTCGGCGGCTCCTGACCGACCTCAAGCTATCCGATCTGGATGATTCTCACGTTGCCCGCGATCGGGAGATTGATGCGATCCGCTCGGCGTTGTCCGCTCTCGATGAACCGCCGTCGGAGAAGGTGCGAGAAGCCTGCTGGGAAAAGACGCTGGCAGAGTTCCCGTCCGACAAAGCTTGGCTCCTGATATGAGTCGCCCGACCTCTCCGTCGCCGCAGGGACCGCCCGCGCCGCTGAGGGAGGGAGGCCGGCAACCTCTGCGGCCTGCTCCCCCGCCTCCACCACCGAGGAATCCTTAGCGTTTCGATCTCAAGGACGCTTATGCACGGCGCCCGTATTGCACTGCTCCTCCTCGCCGCCGCACCGTACTGGGAATCCCGACCCGCCCGCGAGTGGACCACCGAAGAGCTGACCCAGTTCCTGACGGCGTCGCCGTGGGCCAGAGCGGCCGGCACCCAGATCTACCTGGCGACCGCCGCGCCCGTTCGCGAGGCCGAGGCGGAGTGGAATCGCCGTCAGCCTAAGAAAGACCTGCCCGACGACCCCGTCGAGAGCGACTACCAGGAGTTCCTGCGCGAGAACCTCGGCAAATACATCGTCCTGGCGGCGTTGCTGCCGCAGCTCGGAGTCATGAGCGACGCAGCCATGGCGCGGCGCGTCGAGGAGAAATGCTTCATGAAGGTCGGCAAGCGCAAGCATAAGATTGCCGGCCACTTCCCACCCTCCATCTCCGACCCCTTCCTGCGGCTGGTCTTTCCCCGCGACATCCAGCCCGGCGACAAGATCGTCGAGTTCGAGCTATACCTCCCCTCGGTCCCGCAGTCCTACCGGATGATCTTCTTCGATCTCAAGCAGTTGCAGTACAAGGGACGCCTGGAGCTGTAGTGGCTCCCTAACTCACTCCCTACCCCATCGCCAGGGTACTGTTACCCGTGGCGGAGATACATCACTAGTACGTCCTCAGCTTTATTGGGACACCGGTTGGATAGGCGGCCTCAGGTGCCGACCCTATACTCACCTTAAATCGGAGGACTTCCATCGAGGAACTACTAAGTATGGGCACGCACCAGATCCTTGCGATTCTCGTGATGACGCCCCTCGTGGGCCTGGCGCAGGAAGAGCGGCCGCAGTTTGCGGCGCGCGACCCGCGCTACCGGATCAACGCCGGCGACGTGATCGAGGTGAGCTTCCGCTTCACGCCCGAGTACAACCAGACGCTCACCGTGAATCCCGACGGCTTCGTTTCGCTCCAGGCCGCCGGCGACCGCAAGATCGGCGGCAAGAACCTGGTCGAGGCCACGCAGTCCATCCGCGACGCCTACGCGGCGTTTCTGCGCGACCCGGTGGTGACGGTGGTCCTCAAGGAGTTCGAAAAGCCCTGGTTCGTGGTCGGCGGCGAGGTGGCGCGGCCCGGTAAGTACGACCTGCGGGGCGAGCTGACGCTCACCGACGCCATTTCGATCGCCGGCGGCTTCGGAACCGGCGCGCGGCAAGGCCACGTGCTGCTGTTTCGCCGGGTGTCGCGCGACACCGTCGAGACCAAGAAGGTCGACGTGAAGGCGCTGCTTGAAAAGAACGGCTTGCGCGAGGATCTCCAGCTGCAGATGGGCGATTCGATTTATGTGCCGCGCTCGATTCCGGGAAAAATCGACCGCTTTATGAGCGTCGCGAAGCTCGGCATGTACTTTAACCCGCTGGGCGTGCGGTTCTAGAGGCGGAGGAGGAGATCGGCAAATGCGTCGAGGGAAAAACGGGAACAACGGATCGCCGCACGGACCCGCGAGGCTGGCCGCCCCTGCGGTTCCCACGCCCACATGGATTCTGCCGCCCCAGCCCGGACGGCGGACGATGTTCACGCTGTTCGCCCTGGCCGACCTGGTGCGCCGCCGCAAGCTGCTCATCTTCGCGATCTTCGCGGCGGTTCTGGGCGCCACGGCGCTGGTGGTACGGCGGGTGCCGACCAGGTACGAGTCCGAGATGAAGCTGATGGTCAAGCGCGAGCGCACCGACGGACCGATCGTGCTCACGCGCGGCGAGGTCGCGGTGACCACCGCGCCCATCACCGCCGACGACGTGACCATGGAGATCGAGATGCTGCGGAGTAAGGACCTGCTCGAGCGCGTGCTCGGCGCCTGCGGCATGTACGCCTTCGACGCCCGCAACGCCGCCGAGCGGCGGCTGGCGCAGGCGCGGGCCCTGGAAGCCTTCCAGGACCGTCTGAAGATCAACCCGGTTCGCGGTACCAGCCTGATCTCGATCCGGTACTCGGACACCGACCCGGCGCTCGCGCAGCGCGTGCTCCGTACCCTGGCCGCGATGTACCTGGAAACGCACGCGCGGCTGCACCGCAACGTCGACACCGTGTCGTTCGTGCGGGCGCAAGCCGGCCGCGCCGCGGGCGAGCTTCAGACCGCGCAACAGCGCCTGGAGTCTTTCCGGCGGCAGGGCGACGTTTCGTTGCTGCTCGATCAGAAGCAGGCGGCGCTGCGCCGCATCGGCGACCTCGACGCTTCCGGCGAGGAGGTGGCCTCGCAGATCCGCGAGCATCAGAACCGCCTGCGGTCGCTGCGCTCTCAGCGGGAGTCTCTGGCCGAAACCATCGAGACGGCCAGCCGGACGGCGCGCAGCGTGACCTTGATCGAGCGGCTGAAGACGCAGTTGGTCGAACTGGAAGGCAAGCGCACGGAGCTGCTGACGCGGTACGAGCCGGGCTACCGTCTGGTGGAGGAAGTCGAGCAGCAGATCCGGAACCTGCGCGCCGCGCTCGATCGCGAGCAGGCGCCCACGGTGGTCGACCAGACCCGGTCGCCGAATCCCCTGCGGCAGGCGGTGGAGAGCGAGATCCTGCGCGCCGAGGCCGCGCTGGCGGGCCTGGAAGTCCGGCTCATCAACCTCACGCGCGATCGCGAGGAGCATCGCGAGCGGCTCCAGAAGCTGGAGGCCGCCACCATGCCGAGTCTCGACCTGGAACGCGATGTGAAGATCGCCGAGGAGAACTTCCTGCTCTACCAGAAGAAACAGGAAGAGGTGCGCATCTCGGAGGCCATGGATCAGCGGAAGATTCTCAACGTCGCGGTGGTCGAGCCCGCCACGCTGCCGGCACTGCCGGCGGCCGGCCCGGCCGCGCTGCTGATGACGCTCGGGCTGCTCGCTGGAATCTTCGCGAGTTTCTCGGCGGCGCTGGTGGCCGAGCATTTCCAGCGCACGCCGCAGTCGACGGCGCTGATCCCGTCGCCGGGCGGCGCGGTCGACTGGCCGCGGCAGGCGCCGGATGACGAAGCGATGGACGGAGGCGAACGGACGACACGGCAATCTCTCCCGGTCTGAGCGGTAACGCCGGGAGGGCGGCGGTACAAGGACACCGCCGAAGGAAAGAGGAGATGGCAAGTCGAGTTGACGTATTCACACCAGGCATGATTCACGGGGTCCGCCGGGCCGGCCGCTTAGGGCTGATCCTGCTGATGGCGGCGATCACCGCGGTATCGCTGACCGGCGCGTTTCACCTGCGCTTCGAGTTCCAGCCGGCGGCGGAGGACTGGCGCGCGCTGGCCATCACGCTTCCCGTGCTGATGATGCTTCGCGGAGTCTCCTTCCTGGTGTTTGGACTGCACCTGCGTCCGCTGCGCCACGCCTCGGCGGCCGACCTGGCCCCGGCGTTCCTGGCGGTGGCGTCGGCGAGCGCGGCATTCTTCCTGACGGTGAAAGGGCTGGCGCCGGGACTCTACTACTCGCGCGCGGTGATCCTGATGGATTGCGCGCTGACCGAGCTGATGGTGCTGGGGTTGTACCTGGGCGGCATCGTGTACCGCGAGGCCTACGCGACACGCCGGTCCGACCGGCGCCGCGCGCTGGTGGCGGGCGACGGGCCCGCGCTGCTCGAGGTTCTGCGGCAGATGAATTCGTCGGAGCGCTGGCTTCCGGTCGGCGTGGTGTGCGCGGAGACCGCCGGCGTGGGCGAAAAGCTCCTCGGAGTCGGCGTCCGCGGGCGCTTCGAGGACACCGTCCGAATGGCGCGCGAAACGGGCGCGGACGTGGTGTGTTTCGCCAATCCGGGCGTCGGCCGCGGCCGCCTGCTCTCGCTGACGCGCGAGTGCCGGCGCGAAGGCCTCCCCTTCGTGGCGCTGCAAAACCGGCGGACGGTGCGCGACGGAGCCGCGCCGGAAGCCGACGACATCGGGATCGAAGCCCTCCTCCAGCGCGAGGAGGTGTCGATCGACCTGGACGCGGTCCGGCGCCTGGTGCGCGGGCATCGCGTGCTGGTGACCGGCGCGGGCGGATCGATCGGCTCGGAGCTTTCGCGACAACTGGCGGCGCTCCAGCCGGCGGCGCTCTACCTGATCGACCGCTGCGAGAACAGCCTGTTCTTCATTCGGCACGAGATCGTCGAAGCGCATCCGGACCTGGAGCTGCATCCCATCCTGCTCGACATCACCGACGAGCTGGCGGTGGCGGACCGCATCGGCGAGATCCGGCCTCAGGTGGTCTTCCACGCGGCCGCCTACAAGCACGTCGGCATGATGGAGCGGCAGCCGAGCGAGGCCATCCGCAACAACGTCGCCGGCACCTACAACGTCGCTCTGGCGTCGGCGCGCTCGGGCGCCCTGCGTTTCATCAATATTTCGACCGACAAGGCCGTGCGTCCGGAGTCCTACATGGGACTCTCCAAGCGCCTCGCCGAGCACACCATCGCCGAGATGTGCGAGCTCTATCCGACGCGCTTCGCCACGGTGCGCTTCGGCAACGTGGCCGGCAGCGCCGGCAGCGTGATCCAGATCTTCCGGCAGCAGATCGAGCGCGGCGGACCGGTGACGGTGACCGACCCGCGGGCGCGCCGCTACTTCATGTCGATTCCCGAGGCCGTGCGGCTGGTGCTCCAGGCGACCGTGTTCGCCGACCTGGGCGGCACCTTCGTGCTCGACATGGGCGAGCCCATCGAAATCCACGAGCTGGCGCGCACCATGATCGCGCTCTCCGGCTTCCTGCCCGGCGTCGACATTCCCATCGAGTTCACGCGCCTCGCCCCGGGCGAGAAACTCCACGAGGAGCTGAACGACGATCGCGAGGAACTGGTGGAGACGGCGCACCCCCGCATCCGCCGCATCCGCGCCATCGGCCGTTTCAACGGCGCCGCCATCCTGAGCCAGGTCCCCGCCTGGCAGCGAATGCTGGCGCGCCGGGAGACCGCGGCGGTCATGGCGCAGATCGATCGCATCTGGTCCCTGCGGTCGCGCGCGGCCGCGCGCACCGCGCAAATGGATCCTGCCGATGGGGCGGTCGTCAACGGCGCGCCCGGAAACGCGAGTCTGCGATGACGATCCCTTTCTTCCGCCCCGAGATCGGCCCCGAAGAGAAATCGGCTGTGATGTCCGTGCTCGATTCCGGGTGGCTCACCACCGGCCGCGCCGTTCAGGACTTCGAGAAGCGATTCGCAGCCTACCTGGGCGTCCCGCACGCCGTCGCGGTGAACTCCTGCACGGCCGCCCTGCATCTGGCGCTGGAAGCCGCCGGCATCGGGCGCGACGATCTGGTGCTGGTTCCCGCGATGACCTTCGCGGCGACCGCCGAAGTGGTGCGTTACTTCGGCGCGCGCCCGGTGCTGGTCGATTGCGAGCCGCGGACATTGTGCGTCGATCCGAGGGCGATGGAAGCGGCGGCGGAGAAGTGGTCCCGCACCGGCCGCCTGAAGGCCATGATCCCGATGCACTACGGCGGGCAGATGGCCGACATGCCGGCCATGAACGCCATCGCGCGGCGATACGGCCTGCAAGTGATCGAGGACGCGGCGCACGCGCTGCCCGCCTACCTGCGCGAATCCGCCGATGGGCCGTGGATTCCGGTCGGACAGACCGCGCCGGTGACGTGCTTCTCGTTCTACGCCAACAAGTGCATCACCACCGGCGAGGGCGGAATGCTGGTCACGCAGGACCCCGCCATCGCCGAGCGCGCGAGGATGATGTCGCTGCACGGGCTCTCGAAGAACGCCTGGAGCCGCTTCGAGGCGCGGGGATCGTGGTACTACGAGATCGTCGAAGCCGGTTTCAAGTACAACCTCACCGACGTCGCCGCCGCCATCGGCATCGCGCAACTGGAGAAGGCCGACGATTTCTGGCGACGGCGCCGGCGGGTGGCCGCGGGTTACGCCGAGCGGCTGGCACGGTACGCCGAGTTTGTCGAGTGTCCGGTCGAGATCGACGGCAGGCAGTCGTCCTGGCACCTGTATCCGATCCGCCTGCGCCTCGAGCGGCTGACGATCGACCGCGGCGTTTTCATCGAGGAGCTGAAGCAGCGCGGCATAACCTGCTCGGTCCACTGGATGCCGCTGCACCTTCACCCTTACTATCGCCAGAACAGCGGGTACCGCCCCGAGGAGTTTCCGGTCGCAAGCGCAGTGTGGGAACGGCTGGTGTCGCTGCCGATCTTCCCGCAAATGACCGAGTCCGAAATGGATCACGTGGCCGACGCCATCGGCGCCGCCGTCGGGACCCATGCCTGGGCCAGGGAGCGCGTCTGCGCATGACCGCTCGCGACGCAGGCTTCACCCTGCCGACTGCGAACTCCGGCGCGAGCGCCTGCGCCGCGCCAAAACGCATCTTCGACGCGATCCTGTGCCTGCTGGCCGCGCCCGTGGCCGTGCCGGTCATCCTCGCCGCCGCCATCGCGATCAAACTCTCATCGCCGGGACCGGTATTCTACATCGCACCGCGGGCCGGATATCGCGGACGCGTCTTCGGACAGCTCAAGCTGCGCACCATGCACGTGGGCGCCGATCGCGCCGGCGCATTTACCGAGAAGAACGACCGCCGCATCTTCCCCGCCGGACGCCTGCTCCGGCTCTTCAAGATCGACGAGCTGCCGCAGTTGTGGAACGTGCTGCGCGGCGAGATGTCGGTGGTCGGGCCGCGGCCCGAGGAGATCGGCATCGTCCGGGAGTGCTACACGGCCCAGCAGCGCGAGGTGCTCGAGGTCTTGCCGGGCCTGACCGGCATTCCGCAGGTGCGCTATTTCTTCGAGCTCTCGGCCATCGACCCGGGCCTGATGGATCCGCAGGAACACTATCGCCAGGTGATCCTCCCGATGCGTCTCGCGATGGACCTGGAATACGTCCGCAACCGCACCCTGCTGCTCGACCTCAAGCTGATCGGCATGACGCTCCGGATGATGCTGTTCGATTCCTGGAGATCCGCGCGGAGGCCGGCGGCATGACGATGGAACAGGCCCATCCGGGGCGCATTCCGGCGTCCGCGTTGCCGAGCGTGTTCGAGGCCATCACGCTAGACCGTTTGCGGGTGGCGATCCTGGCGCTGGCGGCGCTGCTGGCGCCGGTGTGCCGGATCGTGTGGCTGGGCGACAAGCCTGTCAACGTCTCGGTCGCCGATGTCGTGTTGCCACTCGGATTGCTGTTCCTCGGATGGCGGCTGTTGGGCCGCGGCATCCGGCTCCCCAGCCTGGGACTGTGCTGCGCCGCCCTGTTCGTCATGGCGGCTTCGTCCTGGTGGAACGCCGATCTGGCGCTCGCCGGGCGCGGCGCGACGGCGGTTTATGTCGAGTTTGTCAAAGTCCTGCTGTTGTGGCTCTACTTCTACCTGATCGTCAACGTCGTCGACGGCCGGCGCGACCTGATCCTGTTTCTGAAGTGTTGGTCGTTCTCCGGCGCCGTCGTGGCGCTGCTCGGCATCGGCGGATCGCTGTGGTACCAGGCGACCGGCGCGGCGAACCAGTTCGCGCTGTTCTACCGCGCCCAGGGGACCTTCGACGACTCGAATCTTTTCGCGTCGCACCTGGTCTTGAGCTTCTTCTTCACCTGGGCGCTGCGGAGGCTGAACGGCGGATCCTGGTGGACCGCGGCGGCGATGCTGGTCCTTGCCGCCGGCGTGCTCTTCTCGGCGTCGCGCGGCGGGATGCTGGCGATGGCGGCCAGCCTGGCGCTCGTCTGGATGCTGTGGAGTTCGTGGCGGACGAAAGTGATCGCCGCATTCGTGGGAGTGGCCGCGGGCGCGGTGCTCTCGCCGCTGCTATCGAGTCAGACGCTGCTCGAGTCGAATCCGATCACGGCGCGCCTGGTGACGACCACCGTGAATCTCGACAATCCGGAGGCGCAACAGCGGCGGAATCTGTGGAAGATCGCCATCGACGAGTGGGTCTCGTCGCCGGTCGTCGGAGTCGGCAAGGGGAACTACGGGACGCGCCGGGACACAGGCGCCGGCACGTACGCCCACAGCACCTACCTGGGGCTGCTGGCGGAGATGGGCGTCGCGGGCTTCGCCGTGTACGGACTGGTATTCGGCCTTCCCGCCATGGGGCTGCTGAGGGACTGGTTCGGTTCCGCGTCCACCACGAGTCTGATGCTGCTGGCCGGCCTTCTGGGCCTTCTGCTCGCGGGCGTGACCATCAGCATCGAGAACTACCGGGGATTGTGGATCGCGGTGGGGCTGGTCGAGGCCTATCGCCGCATCGAGCCCTCCGGCCGGGAGGCTGCGCATGTTTCGTGACGCGCGGCGCATGGGATCGAGCACCGCCATTGCGGCCCTGCTCACCGGAGTCCGGTCGTTGCTGGTGATGCGGCTGCTCGGGCCAGAAATCGTCGGCCCCTGGAAGGCGATGATGCTGTTCTACCTCGCCATTCCGATCCTGATGGCCGGCGTCCTGCGCGGGCTGGCGCTGCGAATTCCCGTCCTCGACGGCCAGGGCGACCGCGCCGAAGGCGACCGCTACGCACTCGCCGCCGGACACTTCGCGCGACTGTCGGGCCTCGTGCTTTGCCTGACGATGCTGTCCGCCAGCTTCGCCGCGTCACCGGGTCCGGCGCGGACGGCCATGCGCCTGTTCGCCGTGGTGGCCCTGATCGCGCCCTGGCACATGATGCTGCGCGAGACCTCGACGGCGCGCCGCCTTTTCACGCTGCGGTCGCGGGAGGTGCTGCTGGCGGCCGGCGTCGACTTCGCCGTGACGCTGGCGTTGGCCTGGCGATTCGGCCTGGTGGGCCTGGGACTGGGCACCGCCATCAGCGTCCTGATTCCGGCGCTGTTTCTGTGGACGCGCGAAGGCCGCGCCTGGAGCTGGCGCTTCGACGCGCCGCGGCTCCGCGAGATGGCGCGCATCGGGCTGCCCTCGTTTCTGGCGGATTCGCTGATGATCAACGGCCGCATGCTGGACGCGGTGGTGATCTCGGCGGCGCTCGGTCCCACCCAGGTCGGCTACTACGCGCTGAGCCTGCTGGTGCTGGATTTCTCGGTGCTGTTCACCAGCTCGGGCGTCACCCAGGTGGTGACGCCGCACCTGATGCGCGAGTTCGGCCGCGCCGGTTCGGCAGCCTCGGCGGTGCGGTTCTACGAGGCGCCCGTGAAGCTGCTCTGCTATATGCTGCCGCCGGTCCTGGCGTTGGGATCGCTGCTGATTCCGGGCTTTGTGCATATGTTCCTGCCTCGCTACGCGGCCGGGATCGAGGCCGCGCAAATGACGCTGTGGTGCGTCTTCTTCATGGCGATCCAGGGCTGCGTGGACTCGTTTCACGTGGCGTCCGGCCGGATGCAGTTCGTGCTGAAGACGTTCGCCGGCGTAAGCGGCGCCTGCCTGGCGGCGCAGTTCGCGGCGGCCTGGACGGGATGGGGATTGACCGGCGTGGCCGGCGCGCGCCTGGCGGCCACCGGACTGATCGCGCTCATCGGGTTGTACGTCGCGCGGCGCTCGTCGGGCGACGAGCCGGGCCGGGCGGCGGCCTGGATCGCCGGGCTGATGCTGCCGCTGGCGGCGTCGGTTGCCCTGGCGGCGGCGCTGCCGTCGCTCAGCTTCGGGTCGATGACCGACGCGGCGTCGGTGGCGGCGCGGGCCGCCGTACTGGCCATCTGCTACGCGCCCATCCTGGCGATCTACGAGAACCGGTTCGCGATGCTGCGGACGCTGCGGCAGGCGGTTTAGGAGGAATGACGAAATGAAGGGCCGGCAACTGGCGCGGTTCTACGAACTTCTCGGCTTCGACGTCGTGGAAGCCTGCGGCGTGTTCTGGCGGCGCTTCAAGGGTCCGTTCTACCAGAGCTTTCCGGACCAGGTGCTGCTCGACGCCGATCCCGACTCCGTCTCGCGCATGCTCGCCAAGTCCAACGGCCTGGGCGCGCGTTACGCCTCCACGCGGCTGCCCGGAATGCCGGGCGGACTGTACGCTTGCCGCCGCCGCGACTACGGTCTCGAAGGCCTGGCCAAACGCATGCGCCGTTACGTCAAGGCCGCGCTCGAGCGCTGCGAGATCCGCCCGCTCGATCTCGACCGGCTGCTCCGCGACGGCCTGCGTCTGAACCTCGACACCATGAAGCGCCAGGGCCGCTACAACCCCGATTTCGCCGAGGCGCCCGGATGGAAACGATTCGTCGGCGCCGTCGGCGCCTGCGCTCCCGAGTTCTCGGCCACCGGCGCTTTCGTCGATGGCGAGCTGGCCGCCTACATGGTCACCTGCACCGAGGACGGATGGATGCACCTGCTCTACGAGAACGGCCGCGACGATCTGCGCCAGCATCGCCCCAGCTACGCGCTGGACTTTTCGCTGATTCACGCCGGCATGCAGGACCCGGCCGTCGAGGGCGTGTGCGGCAGTCCGGTGGCGGTCGGCGCTTTGGGTGGCCTGCACGATTTCAAAGTGAGCCTGGGTTACGACATCGAGCCGCACAACGTGGTGCTGGCGCTGCACCCGGCGGCGCGGCCCGCGATCGTGAATCCTCTCTCGCGAGGCCTGGTGGGCGCGCTCCGGCGTCTGCGCCCGCGGGACCGCAGGATCGAGCGGCTGGACCTGGCGCTGAACGCCGCCGCCGCCGCGCGGCGTCCGCGGGTTTCGTCCGAAGCCTGCGCGCTCGGGGGGAATCGATGAAAGGCCAGTCGCTCGCCCGGTTCATGGAGCTGCGCGGACGCCGCGTCGTCGAAGGCGCGGGCTCCCTGTGGCACAGCGTCGAAGGGCGCATCTACATGAGCGTCCCGTATCACGTTCCGCTGACCGCTTCGCGCGAAGCGATCGACGGGCTGGTGCGCAAGGCCGGTGCTACGGGCGCGCGGTTCCTCTCTTCGTCGCGCTCCGGCCAGCCCAGCGGTATTTACGTGTGCCGCAATCGCGACTACGCGTTCTCGTCCGTGCAGCCGCGGCAGCGGGGCCGTGTCCGGCGCGGTCTCGAGTGCTGCGAGATCCGGCGGGTCGATTCCGGCGTGCTGGCGGGCGAGGGACTGCGGCTCAATCAGGACTCGATGAAACGGCAAGGCCGCTGGGATCGCGAGTTTGGCGGCGAATCGCAGTGGAAGCGGCTGGTGGCTGCCGTCGAGCGCGTTCCGGAGGTCGTCGTCTACGGCGCCTTCGTCGGCGGCGCGCTGGGCGCCTACATGGTGACCCATCGCGAGGACGGCTGGCTGTACATCCTGCACCAGATGTCGCGCGAGGACCTGCTCGAGCAGCGGCCCAATCACGCCCTTACCTTCACCGTCACCCGCGACGCGATGGCGGACCCCTCGGTCCACACCATCTGCTACGGCATCATCTCGATGGTCGCCAACGACGGACTGCACGAATACAAGCAGCGCCTGGGCTATCAGGTGGAGCCTTACGCCTCGGTCTTCCAACTGCACCCCGCGCTGGCCGGAGTCCTCACCAGCGCTCCCGTGATGGGGGCCATCCGCGCCATTCGCCGCTGGCGGCCCGCCGACCAGAGGGTCGAGCGCGTCGAAGCGGTCCTCGAAGGCGCGCGCGGCGACCGGCTGCCGTCGGCCCCGGCGTCGCCGCTGGCCGGAATGGAGGCGGGCAAATGAACCGTCCCGGCGAAGGCGTGGCGCGATTCTTCGAGTTGCGCGGCTCGAAGGTGGTGGAGGCGCATGGGCGCTTCTGGTACCGCTACGCCGGACCGTGCTACATGAGCTTGCCCCATCACCTGACGCTCGACGTGGAACCGGCCGAGGTGGCGCGTTCGCTCGGGAAGGCGGGATGCGTGGCGGCGCGTTACCCTTCCACCTCGGTGACCGGCGTGCCCGCCGGAACCTACGCCATGCGCGATCGCTCCTACGGCCTGCATTCGCTGGACCCGCGCATGCGGCGCTACGTGCGCCGGGGGTTGGATCGCCTCGAAATCCGCGAGGTCTCGCACGACGAGCTGGCGGCGGGCGGTCTCGCCTGCAACCTCGACACGATGAAGCGGCAGCGGCGCTGGGATCGCGATCTCGGCGATCCGGCGCGTTGGCGCAAGCTGGTCGGGTGCGTCTACCGCGCGCCCGGATTCCGGGTGTTCGGCGCATTCGCGGACGCCCGCCTCGCGACCTACACGGTGTGCTATCGCGACGGCGCCTGGCTGCACACCCTGTACCGGAACACGCTCGCCGCCTTGGACGATCTGCGCGCGCCCCACACGCTGCTCTACTCCATGTTTCGCGGCGCCATGTCCGACCCCTCCATCGAAGCGGTCTCCGACGGCGTGGTCCCCATGGATCCCCGGGGCGGCCTGCACGAGTGGAAGCTGCGCATGGGCTACGCCGTGGAGCCTTGCAACACGGTGTTCGCGGTGCATGCCGCGCTGCGCCCCGTGTTCCGCGGACTGGGAGGCGTGGCCGCGCTCCGGATGCTGCGGCGGCTGCGGCCGGCCGACGCGCGCGTCGAGAGGCTGGCGCTGGCGGTGCAGTCGGCGTTTGCCTGCATCGGCGCGGAGGCGTTGCAGCTATGAGGCCGCTGGGCGAAGGTTTCGCGCGATTCCAGCAGATGCGCGGCTATCCCGTGGTGGAAGCCTTCGGCCGCTACTGGTATTCCTACGCGCGGCGCTGTTATCTGAGCATTCCCCACCAGGCGACGCTCGACGTCGAGCCGTCCGAGGTGGCCGCGAAGTTCCGCGGTTTCGGCGCCCTGGTGGCGCGCTATCCCTCCTGCACGCTGCCCGGCGTGCCCGCCGGCATTTACGCCTGCCGGCAGCGCGACTACTCGTTGGGCACCGTGTCGCCGCGCCTGCGTTCCTACGTCCGCAAGGGGCTGGAGCGCCTGGAACTGCGGGTGATCGACGCGGATCAGTTGGCCGCGGGCGGTCTGCAATGCAATCTCGACACCATGAAGCGCCACCGCCGCTGGGACCCGGAGTTCGGCGAAGCCGCGCGTTGGTGCCGCCTCGCGCGCATCGTGGGCGACTGCCCGGAGTTCGACGCCATCGGCGCGTTCGTCGACGGGACGCTGGCGACCTACACCATCCGTTATCGCGCGCACGGCTGGGTGCACGCGCTCTACCGCAACTCGCGCGCCGGCCTCGACGAACACCGCGCGCCGCACACGCTCCTCTACTGGATGCTCCGCGAGGCCATGGCCGACCCTGCCGTCGAGGCCGTGGGCGACAGCCCCGTCGCCATGCACCCGGAGGGCAGCCTGCACGAGTGGAAGCTCCGCATGGGCTACCGGACGGAGCCGTACAACAACGTCTTCGCTTTGCATCCTGCGTTGCGGCCGGTGCTGGCGAGCTTCGCCGGCCCGGCGCTGTTGCGGCTGGCGCGGCGGATTCGCCCGTCGAACGCCTTGATCGAACGGGCGGAGCTCGTGGTCGCGACGGCGTTCGCCCACCGCCGCACGTGCCCTGGCGTGGCGCTGGCCGCCGAAACGGCGCGGAGGTCCTAATGAATATGCTGAACACCATCCCACGGTTCGCCTGTCCCTACACCTTCGGCGATTACGCCGCGGCGCTCGCCGCGACTCTCAAGCGGCATCCGCCCGCTCCCGAGGGCTTCCAGGATCTGCTCGGCGACCGGCCGATGTTCTGGGCGTCCAGCGGCCGGCAGGCCCTGTGGCTGATCCTGCGCGCGCTGGCCCTGCCGCGCGGCGCCGGAGTCGGCGTTCCGCTCTACACCGACCGATCCATCATCGACGCCGTCCGCTGGGCCGGCTACGAACCGGTGTTCCTGGATGTCGAGGAATCGACATTGACGCTCGACCCGGCCTCCGTGGCCCGATCGCGGAGCCGCCTTTCGGCGCTGATCGTGGTTCACTTCTTCGGTCACGTGGCCCGGATTCCGGAGCTGACCGCCATCGCCGGCGACATTCCGATCGTCGAAGATACCTGTCACGCACCGCTCAGCTATTACGGATCGGAGCTGACCGGGACCTTCGGCGCGGCCAGCTTCTACAGCTTCGCGTCGACCAAGTACTGGCCGGCGGGCGGCGGCGGCCTGGCCGTCCTGAACGATTCCCGGCTGGCGCCTCGCGTGATGGACGCCATCCTGCGTCTCAAGCCGTCGTCCCGGCTCGAGGAGGCGCGCAACGCGACCTTGCAGATGTTCAAGGGAATCGCCTTCAGCCGCCTCTGCTACGGCTTCCTGGCCGGCCGCGTGCGCGCCAGCGCCGAGCCTCGGAGGATCCTCGAACCCGAGCTCGACGACCATTGGATCCTCCGGCACCAGGCCGCCGGCGCCCTCCGGCAGGCGCGCCGATTCGCCCGCCGCCTGCATCGCCAGCGTTCCAACAGCCATCTGCTGCTCGACCGCCTGCACGACGCCGAGGACGTGGTGCTCCCCATCGAGCGGCCCGGCGTCCGCTACAGCTATCACCTGTTCCCGGTCTTGCTGCGCGATATCCGGGAGCGCGACGCCGTGGCCCGCGCCATGCTCGACCGCGGCGTGGACACCTCGCGCATCTACTTCGACATGATGCCGGGCGTGCGCGACGCCGGGTACCGGGGCGGTTGCCCGGTATCGGAATCCGTGGTGGACCGCATGCTCACGCTGCCCAACTACGGCGCACTCGACGAAGCCGACATCGACCGCGTGGCCGCCGTCTTCCTGGACGTCCTGCGCCAGTACCGCGCCGCGAGCCGCGGCATGCGGGCCGCCGACCGGGCCGCCATCCGCGAGGAGGTGCATCAATGCCAGGAGGCGAATCGATGAAGGTCCTGCACGTTCTGGGGGGCGGCGCCTGGGGCGGCGGCTCCGTGGTGGTGCTGGCGATTACGCGCGCCCTGATCGCGCGCGGCGACCAGGTCTGGGTCATCGCGCTCGACGACGAGACGGCCGAGAAATTCCGCGAGGCCGGCGCTGTCGCCGTCCGCACGCCAATGTGGTTTCGTCCCATCAGCCCGCTCGACATCGTGCCCCTGATCTCGCTGTGGTGGCTCTGCCTCCGCCGGAGATTCCACCTGGTGGTGACCCACACCTCGAAGGGAGGATTCCTCGGGCGCATCGCCGCGCGCCTCGCCGGCGTCCCCAACATCGTCCACCACATCCACGGCTTTGCGTTTCATATGTCCACGCCGCCGATCAAGGTGCGTTTCTACGCCGTTCTGGAGCGCATCGCCGGCCGCTGCTGCGACCTGCTGGTGACCGTCGGCGAGCAGCATCGCCGGACCGCGATCCGGCTCGGCCTCAAGCCGCCCGACCGCATCCGCACGGTGCTCAACGGAATCGACCTGACGCGGTTCCTGAACGTCGACCGCGCCGCCGCCCGCCGCACTCTCGGCTTCCACGACGGCGACGTCGTGCTGGGATCGAACGGCCGCCTCTCGGACGAAAAGGGATTCGACTTCATGATCCGCGCCATGCCCGCCATCCTGGCCCGGCACCCCAACGCCCGGCTGGTCATCGCCGGCGCTGGGCCGGCCGAGGCCGAGTTGCGGACCCTGATCGGCGAGTTGAATCTCGACGGCCGCGTCGCCGTCCTCGGGTTCCGGCGCGACATACCCGAGCTCCTGGCCGCCTTCGACGTGTTCGTGCACTCCTCGCTGCGCGAGGGCCTTTCGATCTCGCTGATCGAGGCCATGGCCGCCGGCCTGCCGATCGTGGCGTCGCGAATCTGGGGAAACATGGAGATGATCGAGTCGGGCGTAAACGGACTCCTGGCCCCGCCCTCCGACGCGCCGGCGATCGCGGAGGCCGTGTGCAGCCTGCTCGACGACCCCGCCCGCGCCCGCCGCCTGGCGGCCACCGCGCGGCGCGACGCACTCCGGCGATTCACCGAAGATCGCATGGTCGCCGAAAACCTGGCGGTCTACGACGCCGTGGCGCACCGCGAATCGCCGGGCCGTGCGCGAGCGGATCGCGCGCCGGCCGGGGTGGCCTGAGGAATCTCCGATGAAGCCGATCCTGCGCCTGGTCCCCTTGCTCGCGGTGGCGAGCGTGGCGTCGTTCACCCACTGCTCGGAATCGCCCGGCGCCTCGGCGCAGTTTCACCGGCCGTCGGCGGCGCCGGCGGGCGTGGAGACGGGAACGCATTGGGCGACGGAGGCGGATTTCCCAACGCTTCAGGGCCTCGGCTACCGCTTCGTCGTCACCACCTTGCCGAATAACCGCGGCCGCTGGGAGACGATGTTCAACGCCGCCGAGGCCGCCGGCCTCAAGCTGATAGTCGGCCTGAACCCGTCGCCATACCGCTTTAGCAACGGATCGTGGACCATCCTCGCGCAAGGCGTGCAGTTCCTGCAATACGCGGCCTCGCGCTCCCCTCTGGTGAAGGCCATCTTCGTCTTCAACGAGCCCTACTGGGTCGACCCGTCGACCGGCGCGAACAACATCTGCGGCGCGACGCCGGCGGCCGACCTGCGGTCGCTGCGCACGGCCATCCGCGGCGTCTGGCCCGGCGCGTTGGTCTACCACGACATCGGACAGCCCAGCGCGTGGGCGCCCGGCGGCACCCTGCGGCGTCGCAATCCCTGTATCGCCGACAAGTATGCCGATGCCACCGGCGTCGCCGATTTCGTGGGCATCTGGTTCTACCCGTTCGACGGCGGCGGCTACCGGCGCGCGGAGATGCTCGCGACGTTGCAGACCGAGATCGCTTACGTGCGCTCGCAGATGGGCGCCGAGCCGGTGTCGGCCAACCAGTCGTTTCGATGCGGGCACTGCTCGGGCGAGGCCACGCGCTGGCCCACCGAGTCCGAGTTGCGCGACTACAACTGCGCGGTGCGCGCGCTCGGGCCGCACGCCATCTCCTGGTATCCCTGGCAGCAGACCCTCTACGACGACTACCTGGCGAATCACCCCGAGATGTGGAATCTCACCACCGCCTCGGCGTGTCCGTAGCAGCGCGAGGCGGAGACGCGTTTCTTCCCGGATCGATTGACGCCAGGCGCGAATAGCGGGTACTGTAAGATCGTGGCCGACGTAAACCGGATCGATTTCTCGGAACCGGAGCGACTCACCGAGGAAGAAGACGACGATACATTGGCTGCCATCGACCGCGGTGCCAACGCAGCCGACGCCGGCCGTGTGACGCCGTTAGAAGAAGTCCGCCGCAAACTCCAGCAGTGGCATACAGAATCCTCTTTACCGAAGACGCGCTAGCCGACCTGGAGCCCATACTCGACTACATTCGGGCCGACAAACCCGCCGCTGCCGACCGCTTCGCGCGATCGTTGCTCAATCACTTGAACTCCTGCGGTCGTTTCCCCGAATCGGCGTTGCGGTAGCGCGGCGCCCGGGCGTCCGCAAGTTGCTCCACACGCCCGTGCGCGTCTTCTATCGCATCCGGGAGAAATGGTGCGGCCATCGAGATCCTTCACGTTTGGCACTGCGCCCGGAAGAACCCGGCCCTGTAACCGACCGGCCTTACTTCACCCTTCGGTAATGAGCCGTCATGATGCGCCGCCACTCGCCGTCCGCGCCGAGCACCTGCGACGAAAGCACGCGGCGATCGCCGTCGACCATCTCGATCGCGTCCTGATACCGCGCCGTCTTGCCGGGCGTCTCGAAGTCCGGGCCTTCGGTGTCCAGCGTCAGAATGTTCCCCGCCTCGTTCAGCGATCCGTTGTAGATCCATATGTTCGTCATCATCGACCCGACCCACGAGCCGACGAATCGCCCCAGCGCCGGGTCGTAGCCGAGCGTCAGCAGCGTCGTTGCCTCGCCGCCTCCGGGCATCTCGCCGCGTCCTTCGCCGAGAATCCACAGGCCGCCGATCGACCGCACCGACTCCTTCCCGCCGCACTTGCCCGACGGGTTGTCCTCCACCGGCGCATCCGCCTCGAATGTCCAATCGCCGACCAGTTGCTGCAACCACTGGTGCTCGCGAGACGGAACAGGGAGTGGTGACATCGTCTCCTCCTACTCGCCCGAAGGCCGGGCCGAGCCGTCGCCCAGATACCGCGCCAGCCACTCGACCCAGCGGCGGCTCACGTCGCGCGAGTGCACCGGGTCGGCGGGGCTGTGGCCCGGCAGCGGATACGCGATGAACTGCGTCGTCACGTTGTTGTCCACCAGCGCGCGATAGAGCTGGTAGGACTGCGTGATCGGCACCCGATAGTCGCCCGTGTTGCACAGCACCAGCGTCGGCGCCTTGATGCGCGGCGCGTAGGTGATGGGCGACTGTTCGGAATACGAGCGGCGGCGCGCGGCGTCGGTCCAGGGCGATCCGCCCATGGCCTGGCCGCGGCGGACGTTGGCGTCGCCGAGGTTGTATTGGTCCATCCAGTCGGTGACCGCGGCGCCGGCGACTGCGGCCTTCCACTGGTCGGGATAGTTGCCGAGAAGCCACGTCGTCATGTAGCCGCCATAGGACCAGCCCGAGACTCCCATGCGCGTCTCGTCGACAAAGCCGCGCTGCTTGAGATGCGCGACGCCCGACATCACGTCGCGGCCCGGTCCCGCTCCGGCGTCGTTCCAGATCGCCGCCTGGAAGGCGTTGCCGAGGTTGTCGCTGCCGCGATAATTCGGCTCGAACACCACCCATCCCTGCGCGGCGAACAACTGCGCGCGCGCCGAGAACGCCTCCTTCGAGGCCGACCGCGGGCCGCCGTGAATGAACAGCAGTAGCGGATACTTGCGCCCGGCGGCGAATCCGGGCGGATAAGTCACGACGCCGTCCTGGCGGAATCCGTCTGCCCCGTCCCAGGCGACCGTCTCGGTGCGGCCCAGCTCGAGCGCCGCGATCTCGTCGTTGAACGACGTGAGGCGCGCCGGCTTCGCGCCGGGCGACGTCGAAGTCGTGTAAAGCTCCGAGGGACGCGCCGGCTCGCTCGCGAGGAACGCCAGATCTCCGCGCGCGTTGAGCGACGCGTCGAGCCAGAACGCCGCCGCGGGGACCAGCTTGCCGAGGTCGAGCCGCCGCGCCGCGCCCGTGAGCGGCTGCACCCACACGCCGACCGTCGTGCCGTCATTCGCGCTGACGACGAGCGCCTTCGAGTCGCTGGTCCAAATGGCGCGCTGCACGTTGCGGTCGATCGCGCGCGTGACGCTGGCGCCTTCGCCTCCCGAAATCGGAGCTACGTGGATTTCGTTGACGTTGCGCGTCTGGCTCTCGCGCGGGTGCCAGTAGGCGATGTGCCGTCCGTCGGGCGAGATGACGGGCTGCGACTCGTTGCGCGACCGGCCGGTGAGCGCGCGCATGGCGCCGGTCTCCACGTCGACGATCTGCACGGCGCTCTGATCGCCGTCGCCGGAATAGGGCGAGGCGACCTTCACGCAGGCGATCTGCTTCCCGTCGGGCGACCAGGAGATCGGCGACGCGGGGGAGCTCGGCGGCAGGCTCACCGGCAGCGTCCAGGCGCCCGAGGTGATTCGCTTCGCGGCGGCGCTGCCGTCGGTCGCGATCAGCCACAAATGCGATGACATTGGCGCGCTGGTTCGCAGGAAGTCGTTCGTGCGGACCTCGAACGCTCGGTTGTGACGCTCTTCGCCGGTGCGCTTGGGCGCTTCGTCGGCGGCGACGTAGGCGATGGCGCCGCCGTCCGGCCGCCAGGCGTATTGCTGGACCGCGGTCGGCGACTTCGTCAACTGCCAGGCCTCGCCGCCGGACATCGGGAGAATGAACACCTGCGCCGCGCCGCCGGCATTCGCGAGGAAGGCGAGGCGGTCGCCGGAGGGCGACCAGCGCGGCTGGCCGAGACCGGCCCGGTCGCGCACCAGGATCGATTGCGCGCGCGTGGCGGTGTCGACCAGGACGAGCTGCGGGTCGTAGCGGTTCTCTTCGAGATTCGCCCGCGAAACGACGAGGGCGACGCGCCGGCCGTCGGGAGAGATTTGGGGGTCGGCCAGGCGCACGACTTTCTCGGTGTGATCGAGGGTGAAGCGCGCGGCCAGGGCGGGCAGTGCGAGGGCGAGGGCTAAGGCGATGAGGCGAAACATGCCGATCAGGATACACGAATCGGCGGCCCCGAACGTATTAAATAGTGGCAGGTGATGGAAGCAGGCGAGCTGGCGATGACGCTGGTGACCCGGGAGCGCGCCGAGGCGCTCTCGTTCGAGGACTTGGTGCGCGCGCACGAGCGCGGCATCCTCCGCACCTGCCTGCGCATGCTGGGCGATATCGAGGACGCCCGCGACGCCGCCCAGGAGGTCTTCCTGAAGCTGCACCGCAACATGGGGCAGGTCGAGCCGGGGCGCAAGGTGGCCCCGTGGCTTTACCAGGTCGCGATGAACCACTGCCGCGACCGGTTGAGGCGGAAGCGGCCGTCGGAGGCGCTCGAGCTGCTCGATCCGCCGGCGCTCGATCCGCATCCGGAGGCGCTGGCGTCGCGCGAGGAGCGGCGGAGACTGGTGCTGCGCGGACTGAAACGGCTGGCCGAGGGAGAACGGGAGGCGCTGGTGCTGCGGGAACTGGAAGGGCTTTCGACCGGGGAGGTCGCGCTCATCATGGGCAACAGCGAGGCGACGGTGCGGTCGCAGATCGCCAAGGCGCGAGCGAAGCTGAGAACGGTATTGCGAGGTATCTTATGAGCGATCCGGAACTCGAACGATTGCGCGAGTGGACGGAGGTCACCGGCGAGGAGGTCGGCGAGCTGCACCGCGCGGTGATGGCGCGTGTGGCCGCGCGCCGCCGAAGGCCGTACTGGTGGCTGGCGGCGGCGGCGGCGCTGATGGCAGCGGTCGCCGTGGGATGGAGTGTGCGGGCGCCGATGGAGGAGATTGCGCTGACGATGCCGGCCGCGCCGCGTGCGCCGGAAGTGCGGTTCACGCCGAAGGCGGCCGTCGCCAGGGCGGCGCGCGTGACACCGGCGGCTCGCGAGACGCGAGCGTCCGTCATCAAGATTTTCACGGACGACCGGGATGTGGTCATCCTGCTGGTTTCAGATGGAGGTGAGGAATGAAGAAGATTATTCTGTCGATGGCGCTGGCGATGCTGCCGCTGGTCGCGCAGATGAGCCTGCCCAACGTGAAGTTGGTGTCCTTGAAGCACGTGGGAACCAACGTAGCAAGTGAGTTGCTAATGCCGTTCATGGGCGAGGGCTCTCCGGTGCAGGTGAGGTTTTCGGGCAGGCCGAGGTTGGTCGTCCTTAGTGGACTACCGGAAGCGATCGCCGTGGTCGAGGAATACATCAAGAAGTTCGATGTGCCGCCGCCCGAGCCGTCGCGACCCGCGCCGAGAAACATCGAGGTGACGGCGTACATGCTCTTCGGCAACAGTGAGCCAGACTCCGGCGATCTGGCGCCGCCCGCCGAGTTGGCCGGGGTGGTGAAGCAACTTCGTGGAATGTTCCCGTTCAAGAATTACCGGCTCGCCGAAACGATGATCGTCCGGGCGCGCGAGAACAATCCTGGCGAGGCGTCGGGTTTGATGGCGATGCCCGGCGCCGGCGACGCCGCGCGAGGGTACTACACATTCAAGTACACGAACGCCGCGATCAGTTCCGACGAGAAGGGGCGTACAATCAGGCTCGACCGCGTTCGCGTGAACGCCAGGGTTCCCTACCCTGCCTTTCCCGGCGCCCCACAGGTCCAGTACCACGATGTCGGCGTGATCACCGACGTCGATCTACGCGAAGGGCAGAAGGTCGTTGTCGGAAAGACGAGCGGCCCCAGCATGACTTCATTGTTTGTGGTTCTCACGACCCGCCTCGTCGAATAGGAGAGGCATAATGGGACCGTGGCCGAGGAGCTCCTGCCGCTGTTCCCGCTATCGGTAGTGCTGCTGCCGCACACCCAGCTTCCGCTGCACATCTTCGAGGACCGCTACAAGGAGATGATCGGCGAGGCCATCACGGAGCACACCGAGTTCGGCGTGGTGCTGGCGACCGGCAACGGCATCGTCAACGCCGGCTGCACGGCGATGGTGGAGCAGGTGGTGCGGAATTACCCCGACGGACGCCTGGATATCGTCACCGTCGGCGTCCGGCGTTTCGAGATTCACTCGCTCAACGACGAGAAATCCTATCTGCGCGGCGCCGTGCAGTACTTCGACGACGTCGACTTCGAAGCCCCCACCGACCTCAAGCACCGCGCCGTCGAGGCCTGGCGCAAGTCGGGGAGGGGCGAGGAAGAGGAGGAGCCGGCGGCGCCCGATGAAGACGCCCCGCAGCTCAGCTTCCTGCTGGCCCACTCCATCGACGACCTGGCGTTCCGCCAGCAGATGCTCGTCATGCGGTCCGAATCCGACCGGCTCCGCAAGCTCCTCGAGTTCTTCCCGACCTGGCGCGCGCGGCAGGCCTACGGCCAGCGGCTGAAAGATCTGGCGCCGCGCAACGGACACGCCCGGCTCCCGGATTCCGAGTAGCCTGCCTGCCGGCGCCTACCAGTGCGGCGGCGCCATCCGATTGGCGCACTCCCCCGGCGCCGTCCCATCCTCGGACCGATCGTCGCCCGTCACCGTGCGGAGGCGCTCGAGCTCGGTGAGCAGCGTGTCGCGCTGGTTGCGGTGGGCGGCGTCGTTATAGAGATTGCGGCTCTCGGCGGGGTCCGCCGCGAGGTCGAACATCTCGTATTCGCGCGGCTGCTGAATGTAGTCGATCAGCTTCCAGCGCGAAGTCCGCACGCCCCGCGCCTTCGGCGCGCAGTGCGGTCCCGGATACTCCATGTTCTCGTAGAGCCACGATGTCCGCCAGGCGCCGGCGCCGCCTCCAAGGAACGACCGCCAGCTGGCGCCGTGCTCGCGCGTGGCCTCAGGCCGCGCCAGGCCGCAGTAGTCGAGGATGGTGTGGCAGACATCGTTATTCAGCACCATGTGGTCGCGATCCACCTGCCCGGCGCGGATGGCCGCCGGGTAGCGCGCCAGCATGGGCACGCGGATCGAGGGCTCGTACATGAGGCGCTTGTCGAACATGCCGTACTCGCCCAGGAAAAAGCCGTTGTCGCCGGTGTAGATCACCAGCGTGTCCTCGGCCAGACGCTCCTTGTCGAGGTAATCGAGTATTCGACCCAGGTTTTCGTCGACGCCCAGAATCGTCCGGTAGTAATTCTTCAGGAACACCTGGAAATTGCGCTTCTTGCGCTCGGCCGGGGGGAGACTGGCGGGCACGCCGCGCTGGCGGAAGTCGGGCATGTCGCCGACCTGCATGTCGGTCCGCCGGATACCCTGCGGCCGCCCCTCCAGGCCGGTGTGGAACGAGGGCGGCTCGGGGATTTCGATGTCGTCGTAGACTTTGGCGAAGCGGTCGGCGGGCTGCCAGTCGCGATGCGGCGCCTTGAAATTGCAGATCATCGAAAACGGCCTGTCCTTGGGGCGCGACCGCAGGGTCTCGAGGGCGTTGTCGGCGATGACGTCGTCGACGTAGCCGCGAAACTGCACGCGGCCGCCGTTGGCGATCATCACCGGATCGCGATAGAGGCCCTGGCCGGGCAGGATCGACCAGTGATCGAACGCCCACGGCATGGTCGCGATGTGCCACTTGCCGATCATCGCGGTGTAGTAGCCGGCATCCTGCTGGAGCCGCGGGTAGGTGACGACGCCCGGCTTGAAGTAGTGCGACCGGCCGCCGTTGGTGGTGACGCCGTGAGCGTGCGTGTAGAGACCGGTGAGGATGGTGCCGCGGCTCGGCGAGCACAACGGGTTGGTCGAGAAGGCTTCGGTGAAGCGGACGCCGCCCGAGGCCAGCCGGTCCATGTTCGGAGTCTTGAGAATCCGGTTGCCGGCGCAGCTCATGGCGTCCCAGCGCTGGTCGTCGGTCATCAGGAAGATGACGTTGGGGCGGCGTGCGGCCTGCGGCCGCAGGATGGCGGGGAATCCGGCGGCGACGGCCTTCACCGCCGCGCGGCGCGTGATGGGTTTCATCGTCGGCCAGTATAATCCTACCGGGCGAGGCGCAGCCATCACAGGGGGATGTCCAGTTCGACGTAGCCTCGCGTGACAGTCGACGCAATCGCCGGCACGATTTGGGAGATCGCCCGCCGAATCCGCGCCCAGTCGTTGGTGCTCAAGACCGGTATTGCGATCTCGCGCCCCCGAAGATTCTGCTGGTGTCGAATGCCTCTATCCGTGGTTATGAGAAGTTCGAAACCGGAACGTTGGGCCGCCGTGAGCAGCTCGCCGTTAGTGAGCCCAGCCCAACCCAGATCGAAGGCTGTTTCCACGGTGTGACCCCGAAGTTCGCGCCGCAGCGGCGCGGGTACGTTGGTCCAGCAGAATTCGCATCGGGTCTCATGCGTCGACCGGGTCGGCGAGACTCCTGGCTGCGTGCTCCAGAACCTGATTCACCTGTTCGCGGGAGACGCCCGGAAACCACTCCAGGAATTCGTTGACGGTAGCGCCGCCTTCGATGTTGGCGAAGAGCGCCGAAACCGGCACGCGCGTGCCGCGGAACAGCCAGGCGCCCCCAACCTTGCCGGGATGCCGTTCCACCGCGATGCAAACGGACCAATCGATCACAGCGGGACTCCCTTCCCTCGTATTATGCCGGGAAAGCCGCCCCCAGTATAATCCTTCTGATGATTCCGATCCTGCACTCGGTCAGCTACGCGGGCGTGTGGCCCGGACAGACGCGCCTCGCCCTCGACCAGTTTCTCGACAAGGCCGCCGAGCTCGGGTTCCCGGGCGTCATGTTGATGGCGAAGCGGCCGCACCTGTCGCCGCTCGACTACCCGCGCGACGCGCGGCTGCGCCTGCGCGAGCAACTGGACGCCCGCCGGCTGCGGTGCGCCGTGATCGCCGGATACAACAACTTCAGCGCCGATCTCGATCACCCCGACGTACCGCACCGCGAAATCCAGATCGCGCACGTGACGGAACTGGCGCGCATGGCGGCCGACCTCGGCGCCGGCGTCGTGCGGATCTTTACAGCCTACGAGCACCCCGCCATCGGCTACGCGGCGTTGTGGCAGTCGACTGTGGAGGCCGTCCGCGAATGCGCGCGGCGGGCGTCGGAGTTCGGAGTGACGATCGGCGTGCAGAACCACCACGACCTGGCGGGGCATCACGACAGTCTGTACGACTTCATCGACGCGGTCGGCGAGGCCAACTGCCGCGCGATCTTCGACGCCTGGGCGCCGGCGCTGCACGGCGCCGACATCGTCGCCGCGGCGCGCAAGCTGGCGCCCATCACCTGCCACACCACCATCGCCGACTACCAGCTTCGGCCTCGGGTGAAGTATCACCCCGGGGTCGTCAACTACACGATGGAGACGCCCTGGGTGCAGGCGGTTCCGCCGGGCGAAGGGTTCATCGACTACCGCGGATTCCTGGGCGCCCTTCGCGAGGGCGGCTATCGCGAGGGGGTGGCCTTCGAGATGTGTTCGCCCCTGCTGGGCGGGGGATCGGTGGAGAACCTCGACCGCTATGCTCGTGGTTTCTTGGAGTTAGCCGCCGCCGCCCGGCGAGCTACCGCCGTGCCACGTGGAACATCCGGTAGTGGGCGGTCAGCAGATCGGCGCCGAAGTCGCCGTTGAAGTCGCGCCACACCGAGTGGATGTGGTTGTTGTTGTTCTGCGTGTTGTCGTACTCGATCAGGAACGTCGGCCCCTGAATGCGGTAGTAGTGGGGCTGGCCGCGGTCGGCGCCGCCGAGCCAGGCGAAGTGCACCTTATCCATGCCGGACTTCTTCACCGCCTCCAGGCGCGCCGAGCCGAGATCCTCGGGCATGTTGCCGGCGTACTCTTCGATGACCGCCATGAGCATGTCGGCCTGCTTGCGCGTGAGCTTGTTGGCCGCGATCCCCTTGGGGTCGACCGGGCTCGCCTTGAGGCTGTTCATGCTGACGATGTCGCGCGGCGCCACCGGGTCCAGGTGCGCGAGAGGCTTCTGCTTGGCGTCCAGTGCGAGCAGCAGTTCACGGGCGAGGTCCTCTTCGCGGGCGAGCGCGCGGAAGCCCTGTCGCGGACCGCTCTTGATCTCAGCCGGGTTGGCGCCGAAGAAGGTCGGCGAGGAGGCCACCACCTGGCCGTTCACGACCGTGTAGTTCAGCGCGACGTGATGGCCCTCGAACCGCCAGCCCCAGGTCTTCGAGGACGACGGCTCGCCGAAGACCGTGAAGAAGTAGCCGGCGGGATCGCGCCGGCCCTTGGTGTCGTTCTCCTGCACACGAAGCACCGGCTCCAGGCTCAGAATGTTGCCGACCTTCACGTAGCCGCTCTGGCTCAGGCCGGTGGCTAGCAGCGCTTCGGCGAGCGCGCGCTGTCCGGGGTCCATTTCGCGCAGCGGCAGGCCCTTGCGCTCGCGCGGGATGAAGTGCCAGTTGAGACGCTCCTTGTCGTCGGCCGCAAAGGTCGCCTTGGTCTTCTGGTCGGCCGAAAGCATACCGAGGAAGTTTCCTGCGGCGCTCGCCATGGCGGCGCTCGACTTGGTTCGCTGGTACGCCGCCGTCAGCGCCATCGCGCTCACCGCGATCATCGTCAGCCGCAGGACGTTGTGTCTCATGAGATCTCCTCGGGCGAATTATATATCACGGGGGCGGGCGGGCAGGCGGTAATGGGGCGGCGTGATGTGGCGGCGCAGTGTGGCAACACGGTGTGGCGGCGCGGTGTGGCGGCGTCCGGTTTTGTGGCAAACTTGTAGGGTCGTAAAACGGGGACCAAATGACGAAGATTTCTTTTTCCGCGACGCTGCTATGGGCCGCCCTGCCCCTGGCCGCCCAGGCTCCGGCGACGCGCGCCGCCGAGATCGAAGCCGCGCGCGACAAAAAGGCTCAGGCCCTGGCCGTCGAGGAAGTGTCCAAGGGCGAGAGCCGACTGCTCTATATCAAGGAAGGCAAGGTGCTGGAACGCTTCAGCGCCGGCGTGGGAGGATTCCGCGCCAAGCTCGGCGGCATGGTCACCGGCGGCGGATTCGGCATCGGCCCCGAGTACCTGCGCGAGGACCTGGCGCGCGGCGAGCTCATGTTCCGCGCTTCGGCGCAGCGTTCGCTGCGCGGCTACAGCAAGTACGACCTGGAGTTCGGCGCTCCCAGCGCGGCGCACGATCGGCTGAAGTTTCAGTTCCTGGGGGTGCATCATAATTACCCCGGCATCGGCTACTACGGACCGGGGCCGGACTCCGAAAAAACCGGGCGCAGCAACTATCGCCTGGAGGAGACGGCCGCCGACGGCCTGTTCGCCGTCAAGCCGCTGCCGCACGTCTGGTTTGGAGGAACGGGCGGCTACCTGTGGGTCAACACCGGACCGGGGACCGACAAGCGCTACATCTCCACCGAGCGCCAGTACACGCCCGCTCAGGCGCCCGGCATCGACCGTCAGACCAACTTCCTGCGCTACGGAGCCTTCGGACAGGTGGACTATCGCGACAATCCCCTCGGGGCGCGCAGCGGCGGAAACTACACGCTGCGCTTCGACCGCTACATGGATCAGAACCTCTCGCGCCACGATTTCGACCGCGTCGAGGTGGAGTTGCAGCAGTTCATTCCGTTCTTCAACAAGCGGCGCGTGATCGCCCTGCGCGGCAAGACCGCGCTGACGTATCTCGACCCCGGGCAGACGGTGCCGTTCTACCTGCAGCCGGTGCTGGGCGGATCAGACGATCTGCGCGGCTTCCGCACCTTCCGCTTCCACGACATGAACTCGATGGTGATGAACGCCGAGTACCGCTGGGAGACTTTCAGCGGCATGGACATGGCGATTTTCGCCGATGCCGGGAAGGTGTTCACGCGCAAGGCGCAGCTGAACTTCAAGGACCTGGAATCGGCGGTCGGCGTGGGGATGCGCTTCAACGCGCGCAACGCGGTGTTCCTGCGCATCGATGTGGGGTTCTCGCACGAGGGCTTCCAGGTATGGTTCAAATTCGGCGGGGCCTTTACGCAGCGGCCCTTCGGATCGTCCGTGCCGGCGCACGTGCAGTAGGAGGCGACATGAGGAACCCGATTCTCACTGGACTCACCGCCGCGGCCCTCATCGCGCTCCCGGCCGCGGCCAAGCGCTTTTACGACGACGATCCCATCGAGCGTGAGCCGAGGCCGCGCAACGCCGAGAAGATCAAGCCGCGCAAGCTGAGCGACTACTACGACTTTTTTTCCAACTCCTTCGGCAAACTCGGCGAACAGCACACCAAGACCAAGCGCTACCCGGCCCAGGCCGTGAACACTCTCGGCGACGCGCCCGACAGCGCCTGGTACACCAAGCGCCATTACTGGCGGCGGATGTCGATCGCCGAGCTGGTGCGGGGACCGGGCGACCAGAACGCTCCGTCGACAGACGGCAAGTGGAAAGTGGTGGCGGCCAAGTCCGAGGGCATCACGCCGGGATTTCAGATCGTCGACAGCAAGGGCCGGCGCTACCTGCTGAAGTTCGATCCGAAGAGCAATCCCGAGATCGCCACCTCGGTCGACACCATCGGCTCGAAGCTGTTCCACGCGCTGGGCTACAACGTGCCCGAGAATTACATCGTCTCCTTCAGCGAGGATCAGCTGGAGCTGACCGACGATGTGCAGCTCCGCGACGCGCTGGGGCGCGCGCGCACGATGACCGGGCGCGACCTCACCGAGCTGCTGATGCGCGTCAACCGGGGAGGGGACCGCCGGTACCGCGGCACCGCCAGCCTCCTGCTGCGCGGACAGCCGGTGAAGGAATTCCGTTACTACGGCACGCGCAAGGACGATCCCAACGACGTCGTTCCGCACGAGCACCGTCGCGATCTCCGGGGCCTGAGCGTTTTCTGCGCGTGGCTGAATCACGACGACTCGCGCGCCATCAACACGCTGGACATGCTGGTGGAGGAAGGCGGCGTGCAGTTCATCCGTCACTACCTCATCGATTTCGGATCGATTCTAGGGAGCGCCAGCAACGGACCGAACTCGGAGCGTTCGGGCTTCGGCTACCTGTTCGAAACCAAGCCGGCCGCCGCCCAGCTCTTCTCGCTGGGGCTGTGGTCGCCCAAGTGGGCGCGCGCCGATTTCGGCGACTTCCCGTCGGTCGGCAAATTCGAGGCCGACGCCTTCGACGCCGAGAAATGGGTGCCCGAGTATCCGAATCCGGCCTTTTCCAACCGGCTGCCCGACGATGGTTTCTGGGCCGCCAAGCAGGTGATGGCCTTCACCGACGACGAGATTCGCGCCATCGTCAAGACCGGACAATACTCGGATCCGCGCGCCGAGCAGTACGTGATCGAATGCCTCATCAAGCGGCGCGACAAGATCGGCCGGGCGTTCTTCGCCCGGGTGCTGCCGGTCGACCGCTTCGAGGTGCGCGACGGGCGCCTGACGTTCGACGATCTGGAAGTGAGGCACAAGTTTGTTGCGTCGCGGAACTACACGGTGGCCTGGTCGGTGTTCGACAACGATAAGGAGACCTCGACGCCCATTCCCGGCGAGACGTCGATGACCGCGCCGGCGGCGCGCATCCCCGAGGGCGGTTATCTGGCCACCGCGATTCACGGCGGCGACGCGAAGAAGTCGGTGACCGTCTACCTGCGCAAGCGCGGGGGGCGGCTCCAGATCGCGGGCGTCGATCGCTCGTGGTAAATCGTGGAGCGGGCCCACGGCCCGCGGCGGCTGCCCGACTGGCGGGCGTTCCGGCCCTGCTGTTGTCCTTTGCCCTCGCTCTCCACGCCGCTCCCGCGAAGTTCTTCGTCCAGGTCGGCGATCTCCAGCCGACCTCGGCGCTGATCGCCTGGGGAACCACGGCCGGCGACAACACCATCGGCCGTCAGTCGCCTTCGCATGGAAAGGCAATCGTACGCATCGACGGGCGCGAGCTCGCCGCCGAGCGCGAGAACTGGGTGCGCGTCACGGGGCTGACGCCGGATCGCGATTACCCCTACGAAGTCTGGCTGGGCGGAGCGAAGATCGGCGGCGGAAGCGTGCGCACCTGGCCGGTAAAGTCCGACAAGCTGGCGTTTTTCGTCATCGGCGACTACGGCAACGGAAGCGACGCGCAGCGCCGCGTCGCCGGAGCCATGGTGAAGGCCTTCGAGGCCCGCCGCAGCGCCAACCCTGTCCGCTTCGTGCTGACCACGGGCGACAACCTGTACGCCAACACGTTCCTGGGCGTTCCGGTGTCGCGAACCGGCGACCGGGACCGGGACTGGGAGTCGAAGTTCTACGTCCCCTACCAGCGGCTGCTGGCGGAGATTCCTTTCTATCCGGTGCTGGGGAATCACGACGGCAACGAGTCGGAATCGGTCGGGGATCTGGCGGCGTATCTCGACAATTTCTTTTTCCCCGGCGGCGAGCCGGCGCGCTACTACAAGTTCGGTTTCGGCGGGCTGGTGGACTTCTTCGCGCTGGACACCACCACCAACACCCCCATCGGCCCTCTTACGCCGGCCTACGCCAAGGACGGGCCGCAGTTCGCCTGGCTGCTGAAGTCGCTGGAGGAGTCGCGCGCGCCCTGGAAGATCTCCTATTTTCATCACCCGCCGTTCACGGGCGGGCCGCGGCACGAGCCCAAGCTCGATGAAATTCAGCACATCGTCGACGCACTCGGAAAGGCGAACGTGCGGGCGGTTTTTAACGGCCACGAGCACAACTTCCAATTCAGCTTCGTCGACGAGCGGACGCGCGGCGTGCAGTACATGGTGACCGGCGCCGCGGGCGAGCTGCGCGGCGAGAACATCCGTAACGGGCTGGCGGCGGCTCACATCGCCGGCTGGGCGGCGCAGCGGCATTTTCTGCTGGTGGAGATCGAGGGCGAGTCGATGCGGGTTCACCCGCTCAGCGACCATCCGGTGAAAGTGCGCGATCGCGAGGGGAAATCCATCGCCATGCCGCTGATCGTTCCCCGGGAGCCTCCCGCCCAGCCCGCGCGATGACGTGGCGCCGGGGCGGGATCTAATCGCCGCAGATGAACGCAGATAAACGCAGATAGGAACGCAGGGCGGCGTTCAGTCGATCCCGGGCATTCCCTCAGCGGCCGAGAATCAAGTCGCGGAACTCG
>CAZEVY010000009.1:0-17970 GCA_964515555.1 uncultured Solibacteraceae bacterium
AGAGGATGATGGAGGGTCCGGCGCCCGCCTGCACCACGCGCACGCGCTGGTTGCCGTTGTCCGAAACATAGACGTTATCGCGCGGGTCGATGGCGAGTCCGGAGACGAAATTGAACGCGGCGTTGAGGGCTGCCCCGCCGTCGCCGCCGAAGCCGTTGCGGGTGCCTCCGGCGTAGCGCGAAACGTTCCCCGCCGGCGATACGCGTCGAATGCAGTTGCAGCCGGCGCTCGCGATGTACAGATTCCCGGCGCTGTCGAACGCCAGGCCGTTGGGAGCGCCGACCCTGGCCGCGGTCGCAGCGCCGCCGTCCCCCGACGCTCCCGGCTGTCCGTTGCCGGCGAATGTGGTGATCGTGCCGCCGGCCACTCTGCGAACCCGTTGGAACTGATACTCGGAGAAATAGGCGTTCCCTGCGGCGTCCACGGCGATATAGCCGCTCGGGTCGATCGCCGCGCTCAGGGCGGGGCCGCCGTCGCCGGAGGATCCGCGCTGGCCGTTGCCGGCGATCGTCGTGATCAGACCGGCGGGCGTAATCCTGCGAATGCGGGCGGCCTGGGGATCCGCGAAAAAGAGGTTCCCCGTGCGGTCGAAGGCCATGCCCACCGCAGTCAGGCCGGCGTTGATGGCGGGCCCGCCGTCGCCGCTGAACTGGCCCGTGCCGTTGCCCGCGTAAGTGGTGAGAACGCCGGCCGGCGACACGCGCCGGATGCGCCCGAAATCCTCGAAGTAGACGTTGTTGGCGGCGTCGACCGCCGCGGTGAGAGTACCGCCGATCGAGGCGGCGGCCGCGGGAGTGTTGTCGGGAGAAAACGTCGACCGGCCCGATCCGATCAGCGTCGAAATCAGGCCGCCTGGCGACACCTGGCGAATCCGGCGCGACTCGGTATCGGCGATGTAGATCGTGCCGGCGCTGTTCACCGCCAGCCCCACGGGCGCGACCAGCCGCGCGTTGATGGCGGCGCCGCCGTCGCCGATGAACGCGCCCCGGCCGGCCGCGGTCTCCACCAGCCCGCTGGCGAGCAGTCGCCGCACGCGGTGATTGCTCACGTCGGCGATCAGAATGTTGCCGGCGGAATCGGCTGCGACTCCAGAGGGGTTGCTAAAAGAGGCGTTGGCGGCAGTGTTGCCATCGCCCCCGAAGTCGTTGTTGCCGGTGCCGGCGATGGTCGAGATGATACCCGCCGGCGTGACTCGCCGCACGCGGTTGCCGCCGGCCTCGGCGATCAGCAGGTTCCCCGCGGCGTCGAACGCCAGACCGTTGGGGCCGTTCAGCCCCGCCTGCGTCGCCGGAATGCCATTGTTGATACCGTCGTTGCCGCCGCCGGCGAAGGCCGTGATGACGCCGTTCGATACGCGCCGGATGCGGCCGCTTTCGGAGATGTAGAGGTTTCCTTGCGCGTCCAAGGCCATGGCCAGCGGAAACGCCAGCGTGGCGCTGGTCGCGGGGCCGCCGTCGCCCGCCGATCCGATGCCGGCGCCTCCCGCCACGGTCGTGATGATTCCGTTGGGCGCGATTCGCCGGATGCGGTGGTTGCTTCCCTCGCCGATATTGCAGAAATAAACGTTGCTCTGACTGTCGACTGCGACGCACGTAGGGTGCGATAGCCGCGCCTGGCTGGCCGGCCCGCCGTCACCGCCGAATCCGAAGCCCGCCGCTAATGCCGTCACCACCCCGTTGCGATCCACTTTGAGAATCGCGTGCACAAACTCGGAGGCGATGTACACGTTGCCCTGCGCATCGACCGCGATGCTCCGCGGCTCGCCGATCGAGGCCGCACGCGCCGGTCCGCCGATCCCGGCAAGCCGCTTGAGGCCGTTCCCCGCCAGCACCGTCAACACGCCGTTGCGGTCGACCTTCATGACCATGTTGAGGTAGGGCTCGGCGATGTAGTAGTTGCCTTGCGAGTCGGCTGCGACGGCGTAGGGCCCGGCGAGCTGCGCCTGAACGGCGGGCTTACCGTCGTCGGGAAAGATGTAATCGGATCCTGCTACCGTGGTAATAATGCCCTGCGCGTGTACGACGATTCCGGCCAGGGCGTACGCGAGAACCGCCGTGCGAAGTGAGATCAACGTAACCTCCAGTGGTCCTTCTCAAATAGCGCAATTTCTTCGTTCCAGGCGCCAAACTTCGACGCCATCTGCCCGCCGTCGACGAACAACGCCGCGCCGGTGATATACGACGCGAGTGGCGACGCCAGAAATACTACGGCGTTGGCCACCTCTTCGGTTTCACCACCGCGGCCCAGCGCGATCGGGCGGAAGTACTCCTTCAGAATCTCCGGCTGGTCGAAGTAGCTCCGCGTCAGGCGAGTGCGAATCAGCCCCGGGCACACCGCGTTGACGCGAATCCCGTACGGCCCGAGCTCGTTCGCCGCCGTGTGCACGATCCCCAGCACGCCCGCCTTGCTCGCGTTGTAGGCGACGAGGCCCGCCTCTCCGTCGAAGGAATTAGTGGAGGCGGTCACGACGATCGCCCCTCGGCGCCGCGGCTTCATGAGCCGCGCGGCGATCTGAATGGTCCGGAACACGCCCGTCAGGTTCACGTCGATCGTGCGGCGCCAGTCGTCGTCGCTCGTCTCGGTGATTCCGGCGATGCGCACGATGCCCGCGTTGGCGATGACGATGTCGGGCGGTCCCGAGGCGGCGAATCCCGACTCGATCGACGACCGGTCCGTCACGTCAACCATGTGATGCCGGTGCGCCGGCGGCGGCTCCCGATCGAACACCCACGCCGCCGCGCCCGCCTCGGCGAGCGCGTTGGCGCAGGCCAGCCCGATACCGTTCGATCCTCCTGTAACAACCGCTGTTAACCCCGAGAGGTCCGTGTGCATCCAATACAGTATAGATATGCCCTGGTTGGCCCTCGTCGCGCTGTTGACCGCGCAGTCCCCGCCCCCGAAGGCGTTCCCCATCGAGTCGATGCGTGTCGAAGGTGCGATGCGATACCCGGCCGATCGCATTCTCGCGATGACAGGACTGAAGGCCGGCGCGGTGGTCGAGCCCGCGGCGTTTGAAGCCGCCCGCGACCGGCTGCTCAAGTCCGGCGCCTTCGAGAGCGTCGGCATGCGATTCGAGCCGGCGGCCTCCGGCAAGGGCTACGCGGTGACCTTCGAGATCGCCGAGATCGCGCAGGTCTACCCGCTGCGCTTCGACCGCATTCCGGCGCCCGAGGCCGAGCTCGCCGAGTGGCTCAAGAAGGCCGAGCCGCTCTTCGGCGACCGCATCCCGGCGACCAAGGAGATGATCGAGCGCTACCAGCGCCACATCGACGCGTTCCTCGCCTCGAAGGGCGTGAAGGAGAAAGTGCGCGGGCGCGTCACCGGCGACCCCGCCCATCTCTACGTGCTGTTCCATCCGGGCGGCGCGCCGCCGGTGGTCGCCGAGGTGAAGTTCACCGGCAACAAGGTGCTTCCCGCCGAGCTGTTGCAGCGGACCATCTACGGCGTCGCCATCGGCGCCGAGTATCGCGAGGAGACCTTCCGGCAGATTCTCGACAGCTCCATCCGTCCGCTCTACGAAGAGCGCGGGCGTCTGCGGGTGGCGTTCCCGAAGATGCAAGCGGCGAGCGCGCCGGACGTCAAAGGCGTCGCCGTGACGGTGGAGATCGAAGAAGGCGAGAGCTACAATCTGCGCCGCGCCCGCGTGGAAGGAACCGAGACGCGCGACCGCGAGCTGCTCGACCTCGCCGATCTGAAGACCGGCGACATCTACAATCGCCAGGAGGTCGAGGCGGCCCGCATGCGCGTGGTGTCGGGCATGCGGCGCGCGGGCTACATGCGCGCGTCGGCGCGCCTGGAGCGCGCCATCGACGACAAGGAGCGCCAGGCCGACGTGACTCTGATCGTCGACGCCGGACCGCAGTTCGTCTTCGGGAAGCTGGCGATACAGGGCCTCGACATCCTCAACGAGCCGCCCCTGCGCAAGCTGTGGGCCATGGAGCCGGGCAAGCCGTTCAATCCCGAGTACCCGGAGTTTTTCCTGGCGAAGCTACGCGAGCAGGGCGTCTTCGACAATCTCGCGAAGACGCGCGCCGATCTCAAGATCGACGACACGTCGCGGACAGTCGACGTTACGCTGGTGTTTTTCCGGTAACGGACGACTCGTTATACTCCAGAAACCGCTTGCCTTCCGCGCCTTGCGCGGGTACACTAATCCAAACCAAGCGGCCGCATTGGGGTGGGCCGTTCAGCCCCCGCCGGTTTGGTTGGGAGGTGGATGTGAAGCTCAGGACGACCCTGTTCGTTGTCTGCTCCGCGCTCGGTACGCTCGCCGTGGCGCAGGAGTACCGTGCGACCATTCTTGGCCACGTCTCCGATCCGTCCGGATCCGCGATTCCCAACGCCACTGTGCGCGCGGTGAAGGAAGGCACCAACGTCAGCAAGGAAACGGTGTCGAACTCCGAGGGCCTGTACACTTTGGTGGGCTTGGAGCCCGGAAGATACCTGGTGACGGTCAGCGCTCAGGGATTCAACACCGTGCGCCGCGAGGGCATCGTGCTGCAAACGGCCGAAAAGCTGAATCTTCCCTTGCGGCTCGACGTCGGGCAAGTCGCCACGGAGATCACAGTCGTCGGCGAACAGGAGCTGATTCAGACGGCGACGGCGTCGCGAGGGCTGGTCTTCGATCCCATCAAGGTGCAGGAGATTCCGCTCAACGGCCGGCAGGCGTACATGCTAATGAGGCTGTCTCCGGGCGTGATGTTCACCCAGCGGACCTTCGGCGCGACCGGGTTCTCCGGGACGCGCGCCTGGGACGTCAACGGCTCGTTCGTGATGAACGGCGGGCGCTCGGGCAGCAACCAGTTTCTCCTGAACGGTGCGCCGATATCGACCAACGGCACCTTCAATCTGGCGCCGAACGTCGAGGCCATCCAGGAAATGAAGGTCATGGTGAACACCTACGATTCACAGTTCGGGCGCTCCGGCGGCGGTCACGTTTCGACCACGCTGAAGTCCGGCACCAACGACTGGCACGGGTCGGTGTTCGACTTCTGGCGGAACCGAATCCTGGACGCCAACACGCGGCAGAACAACGCCGGCGGATCGCCGCGCGGTTTTCGCAACCAGCACCAGTTCGGCGGCGTTGTCGGCGGACCGATTCGCAAGGACAAGGACTTCGTGTTTTTCAGCTTCGAAGGCTGGCGCGAGCGGACTCCCTTTCCATCGGTGACGACAGTGCCGCCGGTGGAGATGCGCACCGGCAACTTCAACTTCACTCCTGCCGGCCAGGGCGGGCCGGTGCAGGTCTACGACCCGCTAACGTCGGTCCCCTGCGGCGGTGCGATCACCTGCCAGGCGGGCGGACTCTACCGGCGGGACCCGTTCCCGGGCAACACCATCCCGGCGAATCGCATCAGTCCGATCGCCAGGAACATCATCGCGCTGTACCCGGCCCCGAATTTCAATCCGACGAGTCTGACGCAGAACTACCTGCGTCCCGACAACCTCGGCATCTACGGGTACGAACAACCGATGGCCCGCTGGGATCGTGTGCTGACTGACAACGACCGCCTCAGCATCGTATTCACCTTCCAGGACGGCAGCGAGTACCGCAACTCCAACGGGTTCGCGCCGCCGGCGCAGAACGGCAACATGCCGGGGACGGTACGGCGGGACACCAACGCCATCGTCTCCTACGACAAAACGCTGTCGCCGACCCGCATCCTGCACGTGCAGACGAGCTTCAACCGATTCATCCAGAACTTCCCCAACGTCTCCGACCCGAGCTTTACTCTCGACAAGCTCGGAATCAGGCGGATTCCCGAGATCCCGACGTTTCCGTCCAAGCTTCCTCCCCAGGTCAACGTCAGCGGCTATAACAACATACTGGGCAGCCAGTACCTGAACCAAAGCTCGCGCCAGCAGTTGAATCTCCAGGCCAACGTTTTCGAAACCCGGGGCAAGCACGGCATCAAGTACGGGTTCGAATGGGCGCAGTTGATCCGGCATAACGCCGCTTCCGGCAACGTCGGCGGCGACTGGACCTTCGACACCGTCTGGAGTCGGCGCCACTTCGGCGTGCGACAGTCGGGCGCGCTGGACGGCAACGGTGTCGCCGACATGCTGCTCGGGCTGTTGAACAGCGCCTCGATGCCATACAACGACACATTTCTGAGACGCGAGCCGTACATCGGCTGGTTTGTCCAGGACGACTGGAAAGTCAGCAAGAAACTGACCCTCAACCTCGGGCTGCGCTACGACATTCAGTTCGGCGTCTACGAGATTAACGACCGGCTGGTGGGCGGCTTCGATTTCAACACCAAGAGCCCAGTCAGCGACCAGGTGCTGGCGAACTGGCGCCGCTTCGCCTCCAACACGGCCAATTACCCGGCCGCGCCGCAGGAGATCCGCGGCGGAATCCTGTTCGCCGGCGTCGGCGGGGTTCCACGCCGGGTGTTCGCCAACGACTACACGAATATCCAGCCGCGTATCGGCTTGGCCTATAACATCCTGCCGAAGACCGTGCTCCGAGGCGGCCTTGGTATCTTCCATCGCACCTCGACCGAAGGCGCGGCGACCACCGGGTTCAGCCAGACGACGCCCTACATCAACTCGATCAATGGCGGGCTAAACCATCGCGCCGGACTCGCGGGTCCCTATTCGCTGGAGGACCCCTTCCCGGACGGGCTGATACCGCCCCTGGGCGCCAGCCGCGGCTTGCTGACCAGCGTCGGCACCGGCGTCACGTTTGACAATAGGGACCGGCGCATTCCGCGGACCTACAACTGGTCGTTCACCATCGAGCGCGAGTTCCCCTGGAGCATGGTGCTGGAAGCCTCCTATGTCGGCACGCGGACGATTCACGAGGGCCGCAGCTTGCAGCTCTCCGACGCCGGCAAGGCCGACTATGATATCGCCGGCCGCGACCCGGCTTACTTTCAACAGACGCTTCCGAACCCGTGGTTCGGCATCCTGCCGACCAACGTCCCCCTGGGAGCCTCCGCGACCATCTCGCGACAGAATTTGTTACGGCGGATTCCGCAGTTCAATAGCGTCACACAGAACACCGTGCCGTTCGGCACGTCCTGGTACAACGGGCTCCAGGTTCGGTTCGAACGGCGTATGCTCGGCCAACGCTCCCGGGGCGGCGCCATGACCTGGGTGCTGGCCTACACCTGGTCCAAGCAAATGGAGGACTCGCTGCGGCAGAACCAGACGTTCGAATGGATGCCGCTGATCAACCAGGTCACCGGCGAGGACCGTTCGCACAATCTCACCTATGCACTGATCTGGGACCTGCCCTTCGGTCGCAACCGCGCCCTGTGGAGCGGCGCCGGCGGCATCACCGAGGCGCTGATCGGAGGCTGGACGTTCAACGCGAACCTGATCTACCAGACCGGCGTTCCGCTGGGAACCTGGAACCGCTGGGAGTACACCTGCGGCGACCCGACCAACGTCCAGCGCACCGAGACGCGCTGGTTCGACCAGACCAGAAGCTGTTACCGGCAGCTCACCAATTTCGAGCTGACGCAGCTTCCCTCGCGCTTCCACCAGATCCGCAGCCACACGGCTCCGCAGCTCGACCTGATGCTCTCCAAAAAGTTCCGCTTCACGGAGCGCTACGAGATGGAGTTTCGCGGCGAAGCGTTCAACGCCACCAACACGCCCTTGCGGGGAGACGCACCGTCGGGCAATCCCTCGGCCGCGGATTTCGGGATTCTCCCCGTCGCGCAATTGAACTTCTCGCGCAACGTTCAACTCGGCCTTCGGTTCCGATTCTAAGCGCACAGCGCGGGCGCGCTCCATGGCGGCAGTCAACGCTCGCGCCCCGCTGCGTTGTGCGCGATGTTGCCTGGAGAGTGCGCCGGAATCAGCGTGCGAGGAGATTGGTGCGGCCTTAGGTTGCGGCGGGCTCTCCGCGAGCCCGCAAGGGCGGCCGCCGCACAACCGGACCCTGCCTCAGGACCGCTCGACGCCGCCTGATACTATACGGGAAGGAGAGGTCCGTCCGATGGAGAGCGATCGCAGCCGCGAGATCCTGAATTCCATCGTCCGCAGCTACATCGCTACGGGCCAGCCGGTGGCGTCGTCGCAGATATCGCGCATGCGCCGCCATCCGGTGAGCCCGGCGACGGTGCGCAACATCATGGCCGACCTCACCGACGAAGGCTTCCTCTCGCAGCCGCACACCTCGGCCGGCCGCGTGCCGACCGAGAAGGCGTACCGCGAGTACGTCGCCACGCTGGACACCCGCCTTCAGACCAGCGAGCTCGACCGCATCCGCCAGCGCCTGGGCGCCGAGGAGACGCTCGAGTCCATCATGCAGCAGTCCTCGCACCTGCTGCGCGAGATGACGCACGGCATGGGCATCGCCGCCGCCATTCCGGCCGGCAGCCAGGTGCTCGACCAGATCGACTTCGTCCCGCTGGCGCCGCGCCGCATCCTGGTGATCCTGGTGACGCGCGACAAGATGGTGCGCAGCCCGGTCGTTTCGCTCGAGGAAGACGTCACCGCCGACGAGCTGAACGTCATGCGGAACTACGTCAACCGTCACTTTATCGGCTGGACCCTGGCCGACGTGCGGCGCGAGCTCGGCGCGCGGCTGGATGAGACGCGCTCGCAGTATCGCGAGGCCATGCGGAAGCTCGCGTACCTCTACGAGCACGGACTGCTCGACCTGGGTCTCGCCCCCGAGCTGCATGTCGACGGTGCGTCGAACCTGGCGGTCACCGAGGTCTACCTGACCGGCGATCAGCTCCGCGAGCTGTTCGAGGCGCTCGAAGAGAAGGCGCGCGTGCTCGAGCTGCTCGAGCGCTTCCTCGAAAAATCGGCCGAGACGGTCGCCGCGCAGATCGGCTTGGGCGAAGCGCATCCGAGCATGCGGGGCCTTTCGCTGGTAGGGACGACGGTGGCGTTTCCCAGCGGCGTCACCGCGAGAATCGCCGTGCTCGGCCCCATGCGCATGGACTACGAGCGCGCCGTCTCGGCCGTGCGGCATCTCCGCGAGGCCATCCAGAGCCTGCCCGCGTAAGCCGAATCCCCGCAGTCGCGGTGCAAACTCCGTTCCTGTTACGCTGAAAGTCTGCACCTATGGAGAATGGGAATCCAGCCGACGCGCCTCCCGCGACCGCGGAACAGGCGCCGCCCGCTACGGCCGACGCGGGTTCGGGCGACCTGGCGGCGCTCCTCGCCGCCACCATCGAGGAGCGCGACCAGCTCCGCGACCAGGTCCTGCGCCTGCGCGCCGAGTTCGAGAACTCGCGGCGGCGTCACGAGCGCGAGCGGGAACAGCTCGGCGAGTACGCCAGCATGGAGAGCGCCCGCCGCCTGTTGCCGATTCTCGACGATTTCGAGCGCGCCTTGAAATCGGCCCCCGAGGTCGAAGGGCCCGCGGCGGAATTCGCCAAGGGCATGTTCCTGATCTATCAGCGCGTGTTCGAGACCCTCGGCAGGCTGGGCCTGGAACCGCTCGAAAGCCTCGGACGTCCGTTCGACCCGAACTTCCATCACGCCGTCGAAATGGTTCCGGGCGAAGAGGGCGATCACACCGTGATCGACGAGTTCCAGAGAGGCTACAATTTCAAAGGAAAGCTGCTGCGGCCGGCCATGGTTCGCGTGGCGGTGAAGGCGTAGACTCCCGGTGACCAGGCGCGATTACTACGAAATCCTCGGCGTGGACCGCGGCGCGGACGATTCGGCGCTCAAGAGCGCCTACCGCAAGCTCGCGCTGAAGTACCATCCCGACCGCAACCAGGGCGACAAGAACGCCGAGGAGCTTTTCAAGGAGGCCGCCGAAGCCTACAGCGTCCTGAGCGATTCCCAGAAGCGCGCCATGTACGACCGCTTCGGACACCAGGGCCTGCAAACCGGCGGCGCTTCGCCCGGCTTCGACCCGGCGGCGTTCAGCGATTTCAGCGATATTCTCGGCGATTTCTTCGGATTTGGCGATCTTTTCGGCGGAGGGTCGCGTCGCCGCGGCCGGTCGCAGCGCGGCGACGACCTGCGCTACGACCTCGAGATCTCCTTCGAAGACGCCATCCGGGGCGCCTCCATCGAAATTCAGGTGCCGCGGCTCGATCCGTGCAGCCGCTGCGGCGGCAATGGCGCCGAGCCCAAGGACGGACTCACCACCTGCTCGACGTGCCGGGGCCGCGGCGAGGTCGTCTACCAGCAGTCGTTCCTTTCGGTGCGCCGCACCTGCACCACCTGCCGCGGGACCGGCCAGATCATCCGCCGCCCCTGCACACAATGCCGCGGCGAAGGCTACGTGCGGTTGGATCGCAAGCTCAAGCTGAACATTCCGGCGGGCGTCGATTCGGGAACCCGCATGCGGCTCAACGGCGAGGGCCAGCCGGGGGCGCAGGGCGCGCCCGCGGGCGACCTCTACGTCGTCCTCAAGGTGAAGGAGCACCCCGTCTACGAGCGCCAGGACGACGACCTGCATTGCATCATCCCGGTGAACGTGGCGCAGGCGGCGCTCGGCGCCGAAGTCGACCTGCTGACCTTCGACGGCCTGCAAAGCGTGAAGATACCCGAGGGCGTGCAATCGGGTTCCGAGGTGCGCCTGCGCGGGTTGGGCGTGCCGCAGGTGAACGGCGGCCGGCGCGGCGACATCGTCGTGCACGTGCAGGTGGCCGTGCCCCGGCGGCTGACGCGCGAGCAGCGGCGGCTGTTCGAGGAGCTGCGCGAGACGCTGCCCGCGGAAAACGAGCCCCAGGAGAAAGGCTTCTTCGAAAAGGTCAAGGACTGGGCCGGCCTGTAGCTGCGCGATATCGCTCGGCGTCTGCGTGGAATCCCACACCGGATTCTCGATAACTCTGCTTCACATCGCGGTGAGATCCAGCAGAATCACCACGTTCGGCGTCTCCTCGGAAAGCCGCCCCTGGCCCGCCGCGTGCACGACCCACTGTGTTTAATTTCGCAACACAGGAGTCTTAAGTCATGACAGCACTTCGTATCGTCCTCGTCGTGTTGTGCCTGGCGGGCCTGTCCGCCCAGGACTTCCGGGCCACGCTCACCGGCATGGTCACCGACCCCAGCGGCGCCGTGATCCCCGGGGCCACCGTCAAGGCGGCCAATACAGCCACCAACGCGGTCAAGGAAGCGCAGACGACCGCGCTCGGCATCTTCACGATTCCCTACCTGGATCCGGGCGTCTACAACGTCACCGTGAGCTCGTTCGGCTTCCAGACGGTGGTGCGCGAGAGAATCGTGCTGCGCGTCGCCGACAAGGTCGATCTTCCCGTCTCGCTGAAGCTCGGCCAGACCACCGAAAGCATCGTCGTCACCGCCGACCAGGCCGTCATCGAGACGGCGTCGGCCGACCGCGGGCTGGTCTTCGATCCCATCAAGACGCAGCAACTGCCGCTCAACGGACGCCAGACCTATCAGTTGATGGCCTTGACGCCCGGCGTCCTGTTCACCCAGGAGGCCTTCGGGCCGGGCGGCCACTCCGGTTCCCGCGGTTGGGACACGACCAATCAGTACCGCATCAACGGCGCGCGACAGGGTCAGAACCTGTTCCTGTTGAACGGCGCGCCCATCAGCGACGCCGGCGGCACCTGGCAGGTGGCCCCCAACGTCGAAGCCGTCCAGGAATTCAAGGTGATGACCAACACCTACGACGCCTCCTTCGGGCGATTCGGAGGCGGCGTGGTCAACACCACCATCAAGAGCGGCGCCAACGACTGGCATGGCAACGTCTTCGAGTATTTCCGCAATACCGTCTTCGACGCCAACCGCACCGAGAACAAGCAAACCACTCCGAACAAGGTGCGCCCGCAGCACAATCAGCACCAGTTCGGCGGCGTCGTCGGCGGCTCGCTCCGCAAAGACAAGGATTTCGTCTTCTTCAGCTTCGAAGGGTGGCGCGAGATTCAGCCGGCCGCCGTGATCTCCTCCGTTCCGCCCGACCTTCTGCGCGACGGCCAGCACTTCGCCGAGTTCGGCTACACGATCTACGATCCGCTGACCTCGGCCGTCTGCGCCGCGCCGGTCAACTGCCGGGGATCGGCCTACGTCCGCCAGCCCTTCCCCGGCAGTCTGATCCCGCAGACCCGCATCAGCCCGGTCGGACGCAACGTGCTGTCGGCGTTTCCCTCCGCCAACGGTCCCGATCCGCGCGCCCTCTCCAGCAACTTCTACGCGAACACCAACGGGCGCTACCGCTACGACCAGCCCATGGGCCGTTGGGACCACAATTTCGGCGAGAACGACAAGTTCTACGCGCTGGTGACCTATCAGCACGGCAAGGAGTACCGCAACTCCACCGGCTTCGCGCCCCCGGCCGGTTCGGGCGACATCAATTCGCAGCGCACCGATCAGAACTACATCGCCGCCTGGACGCGCGTGCTCTCGCCGACCGCCGTCCTCGATGTCCGCGGATCGTTCGGGCGCTACACGTCGATGTTCCCGCGTTACACCGACTACGACTTCACCGTCGACAAGCTCGGCATGACGCGCATGCCGCACGCGCCTACGAACCCGCAGTCCACCGTGCCGCGCTTCGACGTCAGCGGCTCGACGCAACTGTTCGCGCTCTCGAGCGCCGGCGAGTGGAGCAGCCACAACCAGTGGAACTTTACCCCGAGCCTCAGCATGACCCGTGGCCGGCACACCATGCGGAGCGGCTTCGAGTACAACTACGTGGCCAACCCGGTCGGCAACCGGAGCTGGTCGAACGGCACCTTCACGTTCAATCAGAACTGGACGCGGCAGCTCTCCGACGTCGGCGGCGGCACCTACGACGGCGCCTCCGTCGCGAGCCTGCTGCTCGGCTATCCGGCGAGCGGCCAGGTCGACTGGGCCGACAACCCCTACCGGACGCGGCCCTACCTCGGCTTCTACGTTCAGGACGACTGGAAGCTCTCGCCGCGGGTGACGCTGAACCTCGGCGTGCGTTACGACGTGCAGCTCTGGTGGAAGGAGCGCTTCAACCAGTACAATCGCGGCTTCGCGGTGTCTGAGAAGAACCCGCTGAGCGACGCCGTGCTGGCCCGTTGGGCGACGCTCAAGGCCGCCCACGACGCCACGAACCCGAGGTACCCGTATCCGGCGCCGCCCGCGCAGTTCAACGGCGGGTGGATGTTCGCCGGAGTCGGCGGGCGTCCCGAGCGCATCTTCGATACCGATTGGACCAACCTCGCCCCGCGCCTCGGCGTCGCCTGGCGCGTGACCAATAAGACCGTGCTCCGCGCCGGCGGCGGCGTCTACTACATGGCGAACACGCAGACCGGGCGCACCAACGGCTTCTCGATCACCACCAACTACGAGGGGTCCCTCGATGGCCGCCTGCCCTCAGCCGGCTCCAACTTGAGCGGCCCCTACTCGCTGGTCGACCCGTTCCCGACCGGCATCCTTCAGCCGACCGGCGCGAGCGAAGGCCTGCTGACGCTCATCGGCCGCGGCGTGACCTTCGACCAGGCCAAGTACAAGACGCCGCGCACGTATCAGTACTCGTTCGGCGTACAGCGCGAGCTGCCCGGAAGCATCGTCGCCGAGGTCTCCTTCGCGGGCAACTACCAGACGTACATCGGCGTCGATTTCGGCATCAACGAGATCAGCCTGGCCGACTACAACCAGTCGCGCGCGGACAACTCGCAGTACAACGCGCTGCAGTTGCCAAATCCGTTCTACGGGATCCTGCCGCGCAACGGCGGAGTCGGTCAGAATGCGACGATTTCGCGCGGCAACTTGATGCGGCCGAATCCGCTGTGGGGCGGCATCACGCAGGCCAACACGCAGTGGGGCCACTACCGCTCCGACGCGCTTCAGACCAAGGTCGAGAAGCGCGTGTTGGAAGGCCGCCAGACCGGCGTCATGACGTGGGTCCTTTCGTACACGCTCTCGAAGGCCTACGAGCAGAACCACCGGCTGCAAAGCTGGAACCTCGACGAGCCGCTGATCTACGAGCTCGATAACCAGGACAAGCCCAACATGCTGGCCTTCAGCGGCGTGTGGGACCTGCCGTTCGGCAAAGGCCGCTCGCTGCTGAATTCCGACAGCCCGGTCGTCCAGAAGCTGGCCGGCGGATGGCAGTTCGACTGGATCCTGACGTACAACTCCGGCTATCCGGTGCCCTGGCCGAACCTCAACAACAAGTGCGGCACCTGGCACGCCACCAACCGCACGCGCTACTCGTGGTTCAACAACGACAAAACGTGCTACGAGACGCTGCCCGCCTTCACACTGCGCACGCTGCCCGATCGCTTCTCCGACATCCGGCAGCACTCCAAGCCGCAGCTGAGCATCGTCTTCGAGAAGACGACGCACATCAACGAGCGCTTCCGCTTCCTGTTGCGCGCCGAAGCGTTCAATCTCACCAACACGTCGATCTACGGCGGCGTCACCACCGACTTCAACAGCTCGCGGTTCGGCTTCCTGCCGGATAACCAGCAGAACTGGCCGCGCTTCGTGCAGTTGGCCGGGAAGTTCTTCTTCTGACCGGCAGCGCGCCGAAGGTGCTTCTCAGGCGGGGCCCGGCGCGGCCCCGCCGCTCCTTTTTCGCCGCTCCGAGTTGACCTACAATCGAGGCAACCAGGAACTCCACCATGAACAACAACCCCAGCCGGCGGCAATTGCTGAAGGCGGCCTCGGCGGGCGCGGCGATCACCGCCGGCGCGCCTCGCAGCAGCGCCAGCGGACTCCCTGCAATCCTCGGCGGCCAGCCCGTCCGCAAGGCGCCCTTTCCGAAATGGCCCAACTTCCGCGACGCCGACGAACAGGCGATCCTGCCGGTCCTGCGCGCCGGCGTCTGGTCGCGCGCCAGGCTCGTCGACGAGGCCGAGCGGCGCTTCGCGCGGCTCATGGGCGCCAAGTACTGCGTGGCGACCTGCAACGGCACCAACGCGCTCATCACCGCGGTCCGCGCGCTCGGAATCGGCGCGGGCGACGAAGTGATCACCACGCCCTACACCTTCGTCGCGAGCATCCACCCGATTCTTCTCGCCGGCGCGCTGCCGGTGTTCGCCGACATCGACCCGGACACCTGGCAGATCGATCCCGCCGCCATCGAAGCCCGGATCACGAGGAACACCGTCGCCATACTTCCGGTTCACATCGTCGGCGGCATCTGCGACATGGACCGCATCAACGCCATCGCGCGGAAGCACAATCTCAAGGTGCTCGAGGACGCCTGCGAGGCGCACGGCGGCGAATGGAAAGGAAGGAAGGTCGGGACCCTGGGCGACCTCGGCTGCTTCAGCTTCCAGACCGGCAAGGCGCTCACTTGTGGCGAGGGCGGCGCGATCCTGGGAAACGACAAGGACCTGATGGACCGCTGCTATTCGCTGCACAACCTCGGGCGGCCGTACGGAAGCGTCGCCGCGAAGAACCAGGAGCGGCATCCGATTCTCGCGGGAAAGTGCCGCATGGCGGAGTATCAGGCCTCGATCCTGATGACCCAGATGGAGAATTTCGAGGCCGAGTCGCGGCGCAGAAGCGACAATGCGGAGTATTTAACCGAAAAGCTCCGGCAGGTCGACGGAATCGTGCCGCGCGTGGACCCGGAGGGCGTGACCCGCACGGCGTTCTACTACTACGGCTTCCGGTACAAGAAGGAGCGCTTCGCCGGGCTCACTCGCGCGAAGTTCCTGGCGGCGCTGCGAGCCGAGGGCGTCGGCGCCAGCAGCGGGCTGGGAGTCATCGAGGGCAAGCCGATGAACAAGGAAGGCTGCATCGGCGACGCCTTTCGCTCGAAGACGTTCCAGCGGGTCTACTCCCGCGAGAAGCTCGCCGCCTACGACGCCGAGAACGAGTGCCCGCGCTGCGACCGGCTGGTCGAGGAGACCGTCGGCTTCCACCAGAGCATGCTGCTGGGGTCCCGCGCGGACATGGACGACATCGTCGCCGCGGTCGGGAAGATCCACGAGCATCGGGACAAGCTGGGTTCGGCCTGACGGCGGCCGGCTCTTCTCTCGCGCACGCGCCGCTCGCCCTCAGCCTGCCTGCCGGACCGGTTCCGAGCCATAATCAACCCATGGCGACCACCATCACCCCGACCACCAATCGCGACCTCGACCTGAAGCACGTCTGGCACGGCAACCTCCAGCACGAAGGCCTCGCCGCCCGCCCGCCGATCGAAATGGTCCGCGGCGAAGGCTGCTTCGTATGGGATTCGGACGGCAACCGCTACTTGGACGCTATGGCCGGACTGTGGTGCGTTCACGTCGGCTACGGGCGGCGGGCGATCGTCGACGCCGTCGCCCGGCAGATGGCCGAGCTGCCCTACTATCCCCTCACGCAGACGCACCCGCTCGGCGCGCAACTGGCCGCGCGCCTCGCCGGCCTCATGCCCGAGGGACTGGAGCGCGTCCACTTCCTCAACAGCGGATCGGAGGCCGTCGAGACGGCGCTGAAGATGGCGCGCCAGTGCGCGCGGCGCATGCATCGCGGCGAGAACCGCTTCAAGATTATCGCGCGGCATCGCGCCTACCACGGCTTCACCATGGGCGCCCTCTCGGCGACCGGTCAGGCCGCGCGCCGCCGCGCCTTCGAGCCGCTCGTGCCGGGATTCCTCCACGTCCAGCCGCCCGACCCCTATCGCTGCACGTTCTGCTCGCGCGAGCCGGGTTGCACGCTGGGGTGCGCCGACGAGTTCGATCGCGTCATCCGCATGGAGGGCCCCGACTCGGTGGCGGCCGTCATCGTCGAGCCCTCGATCGGCGGCGGCGGCGTCTTCCACTCCCCGGACGGCTACCTCGAGCGCCTGCGCGAAATCTGCGACCGCCACGGCGTGCTGCTCATCTGCGACGAGGTCATCACCGGCTTCGGCCGCACCGGGAAGCTCTTCGGCTTCGAGCACGCCGGCATCCGCCCGGATATCGTGACGCTCGCCAAGGGAATCACGTCGGCGTACCTGCCGATGGGCGCGGTCGTGACCACCGAGGCGGTCTTCGACGCCTTTCGCGGCGACGACACGGCGAAGTTCACGCAGGTGAGCACCTTCGCGGGTCACCCTTGCGCCTGCGCCGCGGCGCTGGCGAATCTGGACATCCTCACCGGCGAGCGCCTCTGGGAGAACTCGGCGCGCGTGGGGGCGTATCTCGCCGATCGCTTCCGCGCCATGGACCTGCCGCAAGTCGGCCAGGTGCGCGGCCGCGGACTGCTGATCGGACTCGAGCTGGTCGCGGACCGCGCGACGCGCGAGCCGTTGCCGGAACCTGCCGTCGTGCGCCTCATCAAGTCGATCCGCGACCGGGGCGTGATCGTCGGCCGCAACAACGACACCGCGCCGGGCCTTGGCAACGTGTTGACGATCGCGCCGCCCCTGATCCTGTCGGCCGGCGAAGCGGACCAGATCGCCGATGCGGTGCAGGCCGCGCTCGCCTCGGCGTAGTGTGGCGCACGCCGTGCCGATGAGTAGCACACCCACGATACGGCTCCCGAGGGACCTCGCCCGGTGGCTGGAGGACACGGCGCAGCGGCCTTTCCTCCAAGGGGCGAACGCGGTCGCCGGTCCCCGCAATCTCTCCACCTGCAAGGGCTTCTCCCGCAGGTGAAGCCGATCCCGGTCATTCACCCGCCGCCTTAGCCGGCGGCGCGCCAGCGCCTTCTGCGATATGATCGCTCGGAGCTTATGGCAAGCAAACTCGCGGCGATGGCCGCGCAGATGGACCAGATTCAGGAGTTCGAGCGCGAGCGCGTAACGCCCGAAAAGTTCCAGAGCGCTCGCCAGTTCGCCGGCCTCTTCGCCGGCGAACACGTGGCCGCCACCGAGTTCGTCATCGGCGCCTTCTTCGTCCTCCACGGGGTCCACCTCGCCGACCTCCTCCTCGGCCTCGCCGCCGGCAACCTGCTTGCCGTGCTCTCGTGGACTCTCGTCTGTGCGCCCATCGCCACGCGCACGCGCCTCACCCTCTATTGGTACTTCCGCAAAATCGGAGGACCGGGCCTGATGGCGCTCTACAACATCCTGAACGGCGTCCTGTTCTGCGTCCTCGCCGGCGCGATGATTTCCGTCTCCACCACTGCCGTGGGCGCGCTCATCGGACTCCCCTCGCCGGGCCTGGACGACTTCCTGCCGCCGAGCGC
>CAZEVY010000009.1:18070-60316 GCA_964515555.1 uncultured Solibacteraceae bacterium
TGGTTCTGCAACCTCGCCATGCACATCGGCCTCAGCGACATGGCGCTGTTCCGCTTCGCCCCCAACTGGAAGTACGGGCTGCTCTCGGCCTGCGGAATGTATCCGGGACACATGCTGGCATGGCTGTGCTCGGGCGTCATGGTGGCCGGCATCGGACGCCAGATGGATCCCGGACTCATGGCGATCGAGGCCGGCGGACTCGCCGGCGGCGCCGCCGTGTTGATCGCCGGATGGACCACCGCCAACCCGACCCTCTATCGCGCCGGTCTCGCCTTCCAGTCGATCACGCCCAACTGGCCGCGCTGGAAGATGACTGCGCTCGCCGGCGCCGTCACCACCGTCCTTGCATGCATGCCCGTCTTCTTTCTCCGGCTGCTCGACTACGTCGCCATCTACGGACTCGCGCTGATGCCCGCCGGCGCCGTGGTTGTCGCCGAGCACTGGCTGTTTCCCGCACTCGGATTCGAGCAGTATCGTGCCGAGCGCCGCGGCTGGACCGTCAACTGGCAGGCGCTGGCGACCTGGATCGCCACGCTGGCTTTTTGCTGGTGGCTGCCGGTCGACCTGTTCTTCAAGTGGTTGCCCGGATACTTCTTTGCCCTGGCGATCTACCTGGCGCTCGCGGCCGCCACCGGCGCGCGCGGCGGCGCGGCGAAAGGAGCCCGTATATGATCCGCGCGCTCGCGGCCCTCAGCCTCGCGGTGAGTCTGTCGTCCCCGTTCCTCTACTTCTGGGGAAGCCTGACGATGCCCGGATACAAGATGCTGCTGGCGATCGGCTCGGCCGCCTGGTTCGTGTTCGCGACCATGGCGATCTCGCGCCGCGCCCGCTGACCACCCGCATGCGGCGCGTCTGCTTCACCCTTCAGGTCAAGCGCGACCGGCTCGACGAGTATCGCGAGCGCCACCGCGCCGTCTGGCCCGAGATGCGCGAGGCGCTCTCGCGCGCCGGCTGGCGCAACTACTCCCTGTTCCTCCGCGACGACGGCCTGCTCATCGGCTATGTTGAAACTCCCGACTTCGATCGCGCGCTCGCCCTCATGGCCGCCACCGAGGTCAATCGCCGCTGGCAGACCGAGATGGCCGGCTTCTTCGAGGACGAAGCCGGCCGCAAGGCCGACGAGCAGATGTCGCCCATTCCGGAAGTCTTTCACCTGCCGTGATGCTAGCCTGGAGTCGATGACCGGCGCGCTGCTCCTGGCCGCGACCCTCGCCCTCCCCGCGCAGACCCTCACCGGCGTCGTCGACATTCACGCGCACAGCGGACCCGACAGCACGCCGCGCTCGATGGATTCCATCGAGGTCGCGCGCATGGCGCAGAAACGCGGCTTCCGCGCCATCGTCCTCAAGAATCATTACGAGCCGACCGCGGCGCTCGCGGCTCTGGTCGCCGGACACGTTCCCGGCGTCGAGGTCTTCGGCGGCATCGCGCTGAACCGCACCGTGGGCGGCGTCAACCCGGCCGCCGTCGAGCGCATGACGCGCGTCGAAGGCGCGCGCGGACGTGTGGTGTGGATGCCGACCTTCGACGCCGAGAATCACGTGCGCATCGCCAAGGAGAACCGCCCCTTCGCCGCCGTTTCGCGCGCCGGCGCCCTGCTCCCCGAAGTCGAGGCCGTGCTGGACCTGATCGCCAGGCACAACCTGGTCCTCGCCACCGGCCATTCCTCGCCCGCCGAGGCCATGCTTCTGATCCGCGCCGCGAAGAAGCGCGGCATCACCCGCATCGTGGCGACTCACGCCATGCTGCGATGGGTCGGCATGACGGTCGACCAGATGAAGCAGGCGGCCGGCGAGGGCGCGTTCCTGGAGTTCGTCTCCAACGCCCTGATCGGCACGACCAAAGAGGCCGAGCCGCGAGATTACGCGCGCGCCATTCTGGCCGTCGGCGCGGCGCGCGTGATTCTCTCGAGCGACCTGGGACAGGCCGGCAACCCTTCGCACGCCGACGGGCTCCAGAGCGTCTTCGCGATGCTCAAGCGCGAGGGACTCTCCGACGCCGACCTCGCCGCCATCGCCAAGACCAACCCGGCGCGACTTCTCGGATTGCCATGAGTCTTGCGGCGCGCATCCCGCTGTGCCTTGTCGCCGCGGCGGCCGCTCTTGCTCAGCAGCCTGCCCGGCAGGACGTCTTCGTCTCGGGCCGTATCGTCGACTGGAGCGGCCCGGTCGCGGGCGCGCATGTGTGGGTTCGCGACGACGGCCTCCGCGGCTCGGCGACGACGGACTGGAACGGCGGATTCGCGATTCCCGTTTCGGGGCGTCGAACCTATTACTTGTTCGTGTCCGCATTCTGCTGGGAGCGAAAGACCCTGGTCGTGCCGGTTGGCCAAACTGTGTCCTTCGATGCCGGAACCATCGACTTGGGAGTCCCGCCGATCTGCTGTCCCGAGGGCGTCTTTGGACTTTACCGTTCACCGTTGCCGCAGTCGCTCGTTCCGACGGCGCTCGCCGCCCGCCCTGCGCCGCAACGTAGAGATCGCGCCGTGCTGCCGCCCGATCTCGTCTCGATCGCGATGAGCGGCTTCGACTGGCACGAGAGCGCCGAATGCTCCGACCGGCATCGCATTGCCTTCGAGGAGTCGATTCGCGCGGCGGGACTCCCGTTGGTATCCGGCGGCGCGCCCGCCGTCCTGATCCAGGGACTCGGGCCTTGCCTCTCCGGTCCCAACAACGGCCCCCTCATCGTCTACGCGAAGGACGGCCCGCGATGGCGCGCCGTGCTGCATCAGACGGGCAACCGCCTGGATCGGCTGCCGTCATCGACGCAAGGCTGGCGCGATCTCGAACTCCGCCAGCACGCCTCCGCGTTCGACGAAGTTCGCCGCACGTACCAGTTCGAAAAGACCGCGTACCGCGAGGCCGGCTGCCGCGTCCTCCGTACCGGCGATCCGACGACCGGCAAACAGCTGGCGCAGCCCGTCGTCACCCCCTGCCAATGATGCGCGGGCAGTTGCGTATGATGTGAGTTGACCATGAATGTGTCGCTAACGCCGGAGCTTGAGGAGCTCGTCAACACCAAGGTCAAGGCTGGCCTGTACGAAACGCCCAGCGAGGTCGTTCGGGAGGGCTTGCGGCTCCTGAAAGAACGCGACGAGCACCTGCAATGGCTCCGCGCCGAAGTTCGCGCCGGCTTCGAGGACATCGAGCGAGGCGACTGTTCCGACTACGACGAACGCTCCACCCGGCGTCTCGCTGACGACATCAAGACACGCGGGCGCGTTCGCCTCGCCGCGGAAAAGAAGAAAACCGCCAGGCGATGAGCCGCTACCGGCTGGCGCGCCGCGCGCGGGCCGACCTGGACCGTATCTGGCTGCGGATCGCGCAAGCAGGCGGCATCAAAGCCGCGGATGGGTTCACGGATAGAATCACCGCTCGATTTCCGGTGCTTGCCCGAATGCCGGAGATCGGCCGGACGATTGATGTTGTTGAGCCCGGTCTTCGGATGTTCCCGGTGGGCGACTACCTGATCTACTACCGGAAGGCGCCGCGCGGCGGCATCCTGATCTCAAGGATCATTCATGGAATGCGCGATCAGGGGCAGGCTTGGTCGCGAACGGAGTGAGGTGATTACTTCGGTTCGCGACCTATTCATTGTCTCTCGTGCGCCGTTAAATGGGTGCCGATGATAATTCGATCTCGTGTTTCTCCGCCGGTATGGCACTCGCAACCCTCGAACGTTCTCAAGTCGCTTCGCTATCATAGGGCATCCCATGACCACCGTCTCCCACCTCGAATGCAGCCTCTGCGCAAAGCGCCGCGAGGCCGGCCAGATCCACAACCTCTGCGAATGCGGCGGACCCCTCCTCGTCCGCTACGACCTCGCGACCGCCCGTCAGAACTGGAACCGCGAATGGCTCGCCGGCGCTCCCTCCACCATGTGGCGATACGCGCCCGTCCTCCCCGTCCGCAAACCCGAGTCGATCGTCTCGCTCGGCGAAGGATTCACCCCCCTCCTGCGCGCCCCGCGACTGGGCGCCCGCCTCGGCGCCGCCGACCTCTGGATCAAAGACGAAGGCCTCAACCCGACCGGCACTTTCAAGGCCCGCGGCCTCTCCTGCGCCGTCTCCATGGCCCGCGAGCTCGGCATCGCGAAGCTCGCCATCCCCTCGGCGGGCAACGCCGCCAGCGCCATGGCCGCCTACGCCGCCGCCGCCGGCATCGAGGCCCACATCTTCATGCCGCGCGACGTGCCGATGTCCAACTACGTCGAGTGCCGCTCGTTCGGCGCCCGCGTCACGCTCGTCGACGGGCTGATCAGCGACTGCGCCCGCATCGTCGGTGAGCGCAAGGCCGCCGAGGGATGGTTCGACGTCAGCACGCTCAAGGAGCCGTATCGCATCGAGGGTAAGAAGACCATGGGCTACGAGGTCGCCGAACAATTTCACTGGAAGCTGCCCGGCGCCATCTTCTACCCGACCGGCGGCGGCGTCGGACTCATCGGCATGTGGAAGGCCTTCGAGGAGATGGAGGCGCTCGGCTGGATCGGCGCGGCGCGACCCAAGATGATCGCCGTCCAGGCCGAGGGATGCCAGCCCGTCGTGCGCGCCTTCGAGCGCGGCGAAAAGCGCTCGGAATTCTGGGAGAATGCGCGCACATTATCGGCGGGATTGCGCGTCCCCAAGCCTCTGGGCGATTTCCTGGTCCTCGACGCCGTGCGCGCGAGCGGCGGCACGGCCATCGCCGTGACCGACGACGAGACGCTCGACGCCGGCGTCGAACTGGCGGAGTCCGAGGGCCTCTTCGTGGCCCCGGAAGGCGCGGCCTGTTTCGCCGCCCTGCGCCGGCTGCTCGCGAACGGTTTCCTGACGTCCGGCGAGAGGATCGTCGTGTACAACACGGGGTCGGGTTTGAAGTACCTGGAGACCTACGCGACGCGCTTCCCGCGCTCGGCGGGCGGCGAGACCGATAAGCTCGGGGGCCTGATCACGCCCCGCTGACTGCTATTCGATCTTGAACTCCACCGACCGCTCGCGGTTCAACTGCTCCGAAAAGCTCACGTTCACCAGCTCGAAGCTCACACGGTTGTGGCTGCCCTGCGTGGTGACGTAATTCAGAGTGTCCTTCTCCAGCCAGTAGCCGTAGGCCGCGTGAATGGTGCCGTCCTTGAGCGCGATCAGGTAGATGGTCGCCTTGTCCTCCACCGGGGCGGCCGTCGCGGGCGTCGGCGCGCGATAAGACGGCATCCGCTCGGGCGCGGCTTCCGGCAGCGGCGTCTGACTGTAATCGCGCATCGCCGGCGACGGGCGATCCGGCGTGTAGTACTGGTTGATGATCACCGAGGGCGCCTGCTGCGCGGGCGCCTGCACCGGATAGTACGCCGGCGCCTGCGCCGGATAGTACGCCGGCGCCGGGGGCGCGTAGAACGACCCGTAATCGCCGACATACACCGGCACCGCGTACACCGCCGGGTAGCCGTAGCCGCCCCGGTAGCCCTGCGATCCGCGGCGTAGCGGAACCGTCCCGCTGATGGTCGCGCCCAGCCGCTGCGCGTGCGTCGAAAACAAGTGCGACGGCGCTCCCGGAGCACCTCCGGTCGACGGGAAGACGACGTTGCCGAAGCCGCTCGGCGATCCGATGCGGGGCGTCGCCGGCATACCCGCAATCGACCCTCGTGGGGCGGCCGCCCGCTGCGCGACCGCCAGTCCGGCCGCCGCCGTCAGTATCAGGCCCGCTGTCCAGGGAAGGCGCATGAATCCCCCTTCGCGATTTCGAGCTTACAGCCTTCAGACAGTTGACGCAAGCGGCCCCCGATCCGTTGCATTGGCCATGTTACGATAGTCCTTGTCATGGGCATTCCCAACGTAAAGAGATTCCGCATTTCCAGTCCCGACGGCGCGCAGTCGGCGACCCTGATGGCCGTCCTGCCCAAAGGCGCCGACGTCAACGCCTACCTCACCGAAGCCACCCAGCGCTTCGACTGGAAGGCGTACGCCGAGGCGCAGCAGAAGCAGTTCAAGGTCCGCGTCGGACAGCAGAAACAGCGCAAGGCGAAGTAAACTCCCGCCCTACCGCAGCGCCTTCACCGGCACCGTGAACGCGACCGTATTCACCACGCCGCTCCGCTGAAACTGCACCCACACCCGATACATCGTCTCGCGCGGGAAGATCAGGTTGAACTGCACCGTGCGCGGACCGTCGGTAACGTAGCGCGGATGCATGTGGATCAGGTCGGCCAGGTCGTCCGACGCCGCCAGCATGTGGCCCCAGGCCCCGAGATACTGCTCGTGCCCCTCGCCCGGCTTCAGCCGGAAGAACAGCAGCGTCTCTTTGCCGGCCAGCGGCTGCGGAGGCTCCATCGCCAGCTCGACCTCCAGGTTCTCGCCGCGCTTCGCTCCCAGCTCGGCCGCCAGCTTCGGCACGGCCGCGGCTTCAGCGGCCGTCGCGCCGGCCGTCACGATCGTGCGGGCGAGAAACTGCGGCGTCCCGCCGGTCGGGAAAAAGTCGGCCAGCAGGCGGTAGCCCGACCGCTTCGGAAACGTCGCGCGATACCGGAAGGTCCCGTCGGGCTGCGGCGCCGGGTGCTCGTGCGCGAACCAGCTCAGATCCTGCGAGATCAGGAAAAGATGGAACAGCTTCTCGTGCACCACCTCGAAGCTCGTCACCGGCTTTCCCGTCTTCGGATCGGCGACCCGGAACAGCAGCTCAGCCGGTTGCCCGGCGCGGACCACCGAAGGCGTCGCGGCGACCGTCATCCGGTAGTCGACGTGCTCGGGCAGATTCGCGGTCAGCCGCATGCCGCAGCGCGGGCAACTGCCCGGCTTCGCGGCGCGGACATCCTTGTCCATGGGACAGACGAAGGTATCCGGAATCGCCGCCGGCTCGGGCGTCTTCTCCTGCGCCAGCAGCGCCAGCGCGGCCAGGGCGGCGGCGACCGTCCTCATACCGCCTTGTCGAGATCGCGATGCGACCCTTTGGTGCGGAATCCCGCGCGCGTCAGCCGCCGGCGGATCTCCTCGGCGATCAGCACCGAGCGGTGATGGCCGCCCGTGCATCCGAAGGCGATCGTCAGGTAGCTCTTGCCCTCGCGCACGTAGTGCGGCAACAGGTATACCAGCAGCTCGCCGATCCGGTTGATGAACTCCACGGTCTGCGGAAACGACCGGATGTAGCGCGCCACGCGCGGATGCCGTCCGGTAAGTTTCTTGAACTCCGGAATGTAGTTCGGATTCGGAAGAAACCGCACGTCGAACACTAGGTCCGAGTCCGACGGCACGCCGTGGCGGAAGCCGAAGCTGGTGATGTAGACCAGGATCCGCGAGTCGTCGCCCGAGCCCTGGAACGTTTGCCGGATGGTCTCGCGCAGCTCGTGGACGTTGAACTTCGAGGTGTTCAGGATGTGGTCGGCCAGTCGGCGGATGGCCTCCAGTTGCTCGCGTTCGGAGCGGATGCTGCGGGCCACCGAGCGGTCGGCGCCCAGCGGATGCGGCCGCCGCGTCTCGCTGAAGCGGCGCAGCAGCGTGTCCTCGTCGGCTTCGAGAAAAACCAGCCGCGTGCGCAGACCCCGGCGCAGCCGCGTGAACATGGCCGGAAAACGCCGCAATGCGTCGCCCTCGCGGACGTCAACCACCAGCGCCGCGCGGCGGATGTTCGGCGCCTCGTGCGTCAGCTCGGCGAACTTCGGCATCAGGTCGATCGGCAGGTTGTCGACCGCGTAGAAGCCGAGGTCCTCCATGCACTTCAGCACGGTCCCTTTGCCCGAGCCGCTGAGGCCGGTGATGATCACCAGCTCGGGCTGCGCCAGCGGCGTCTTGGGCTTGCGAGAGGTGGGCATCGGCGCTTAGCCGTGGTCCAGGAGGCGGCCGCGGGGAGCGGTCCTTGGCGCCACCAGGCTCCGCAAGCTCCTAGGCCTCGACCAGGTCGAAGTTGCCGTCGCGCCGCCGGACCAGCACGGCGGTTCGATCCGTGGTGGCGTCGCGATACACGATGTAGTCGCGATCGCCTTCCATCTCGATCAGCGCCTCTTCCACCGTCATCGGCTTCCGCGACCCCAGATGATTGCTGCGGAACACCCGCGGCCCGCCGTCGGACTCCGGCGTCGCCAGCGTCACTTCCGGCTCCTGCGGCTCCGGCGCCGTCGCGCGCCCGCCGCGGCGCTTGTCCCGGAACTTCGCCCGCAGCTTCAGCACCTGCTTCTCGATCTTGTCGATGGCCGTGGTCAAGGCCCCGAACAGGTCGGACGACGACTCGATGCCGACCAGCGGGTGGTCGTAGTAGTTGACCGTCACCTCGGCGCGGAACAGATGGCGCTCGGCGCCGATCACCACGTGAATTTCCTTCTCCTCTCTTCGGTCCAGAATCTTCCCGAGTTTCCCGAGGCGCGCCTCCAGCTTCTTGCGGAGCGCCGGGGTGAGTCCGTTTTGACTTCCGGTGTAGTTGACCTTCATCAGTTTCTCTGCCGTCTCTGGTGCGTCGAGGGGATCTTCATGTCCTCCCGGTATTTCGCCACCGTGCGGCGGGTGACGCGGATCCCTTCGGTCTCGAGCTTCGCCGTGATCTGCTCGTCGGTGAGGGGATGGGAGGCGTCCTCCTCCTCGATCATCTTCTTGACCCTGCGCTTCAACAGCAGCAGCGGCGTGTCGCCGCCCGACGGCCCCTGAACCGCCTCCGAGAAAAAGTACCGGAGCTCGAAGACGCCCTGGGGCGTGTGGCAGTACTTGTTCGACACGGCGCGGCTCACCGTCGAGGCGTGCACGCCGATCTCTTCCGCCACTTCCTTGATCATCATCGGCCGCAGCTGCTCTAGGCCGTGCGCCAGAAAGTCCCGCTGCCGCTCGACGATCGACTTGCACACCTTGAGAATGGTCTGCTTCCGCTGCTCGATATTCTTCATCAGCAGCAGCGCCGAGGTGTACCGCTCTTTGACGTAGTTGCGCACCTCCTTGTTCTGCTCCTGGTTGCGGTCGAGCATCCGGCGGTAGTCCGGATTGAGCCGCAGCACCGGCAGGTCGTCGTCGTTCAGCTCGATCAGGTATTCGTCGCCGTCCTTGGTGATGTAGACGTCCGGTTCGATCTTCTGCGCGCCCGGCCCGGAAAACCGCAGCCCCGGCCGCGGATCCAGATGCTTGATCACGTCGACGGCCACCTGGATGTGCTCCATCGGCCGCCCCAGCGCCTTCACCAGCTCCCTCAGTTGCCGCGTCTCGACCAGCTTCAAGTGGTCGGCCACGATCTGCCAGGCCACGCCGCCGCGCGCCCCGCGGCTCTCCAGTTGCAGCAGCATGCACTCGCGCGCGTCGCGCGCGCCGATTCCCGCCGGGTCCAGCGAATGCACCACCCGAAGACCCTCGGCGGCGACGTCCACGCCGCACCCCGTCTCGTCGGCGACTTCCTCGAGCGACGCCACCAGGTAGCCGTTCTCGTCGAGATTGCCGATCACGGCGTCGGCCGCGTCCCGAACCGCCTCGGTCAGCACCATCAGGCTGAGCTGCGATTGCAGATGGTCGGCCAGCGTCACCGGCGACGAGAGGAAGGTCTCGAACGACGGCTTGTCGCTCTGCTCGCTGGCCGGGCTCTTGTAGCCCGGGTCGAGGTAGTCGTCGAAGAAGCTCCCGAAATCGATCTCGTCGAACGGGTCGGTCGACGTGGTCTCCGCGGGCGCCGGCGCTTCGGCTTCCGGTGCGGGCGCCGACTCCGTCATCGAGACCGGCGCTTCGGCGGCGATCTCCTCGACGGGTGCCTCCGGTTCCTGTGCCGCCGCCAGGATGCCCTCGTCGGCCGGATGCGGGTCGCGCTCGGATTCGAGGAGCGTCTGGAGCTCCTGCGGCGTCAACTCCTCGACTCCGTCGGCGCTTTCTTCGAGAACCGGGTTCTCGGCGATCTCCTGCGAGATCATGTCCTTCAGCTCCAGGCGGTTGAGCTGAAGCACCGTCACCATCTGGACGAGGCCGGGTGTCAGTATCTGCTTCTGCGCCACCCGCAGTTGCAGCCTCGGGGACAGCAAACTCATCTACCGCTATTATAAGCCGCCCCGGCGGCCCGGCCGGCGCCCCGCCGAGCGCGTCAGCTCGTAAGTGGCAACTACTCCAGGGCCTCGATCCAGATCCTCAGTTTCCCGGCGCTGGTCACCAGCCGGCTTCCCTTCAGAACGGGAACACGATAATACTCCGGTTCGAGAAATCGCAACTGTCGGGGCCGCCGGAGGTCGGGAGCGTGGCCTTGTATTGCGTTGTGAACGTGGTCACGCCTGGGGTGAGTCCGGTCACCCAGAAAGTCGCACTCAGCAGATGGCGCGATGGCGTACCAGGGATCCGCAGGGACCGGGCGTCCGCGGCGGGAAGTCCCGTGCTGGTGCTGAAGCTCATAAGGCAGTTGTTGGATGGGGTACCGATCATCTCCGACGTCAGGATCACGAGCGCGCTGCCACCGGCGCCGATCGTAGCCACGACGCTGACATCCGGCGCCGGGGCCGCCAGAGGCCCGAACGTCGCGGAGCCGACCCTGGTGCCCGCCGGCGCGGACGACGCGTAGGCTGGAGGCGCGAGGTTCCCCGCCGGCCCTTGTGGACCCGCCGGACCCGCTGGACCCGTTGGGCCTGCCGGACCCGTTGGGCCCGCCGGACCCACTGGACCTGCCGGGCCGATGGCGACAAGAACGATCTCCATTCGTGGATCGTGGCTCGTTTCGCCGTTCTCCTTGCTGTCGAAAAAGATGTTTACCGGGGCGTTTGGCAGCAGGACGACGCCCTGATTCATCCCGGGATTATCGACCCAATAGTTCGCGAAGGCCGTCACATCGATGGTGATGTAGTTTAGCGCCGGGGTGGAGGACGTAGCGGTCACGATGATGCAGCTTCCCGTGTCATATGCCGGACCGGGCGACGACAGCGAGTTCTCGGTCCAGGCGCCGGTGACACGGCACACCTCGAAAGCGCCCGCCGTGGCGACCTGACTCAAGTACAGCGTGAGGCTGGCCTTGGAGATGTTCGACGATCCCACGCCGGCCGGCAATGTGGACAGGTCGAACCGAACAAACGACCTGCTACCGGCGGGGCCGCCCACCCGCAGGTTCGTACCTGAGTTGCCGGGCCCGTTGCCGGGTCCGGCGTTCAGAGTTCCATCGTCTTTGGCGACGTGTTGGGTCGCACTGGCGAGCGAGAAAAACAGCCAGCAAGACGCGATCGCCGCCGCGGGTATTCCAGGCTTTCTGAGTTTCATCCAGCTTCCCTCCTGTCTGTTTGGCGCATTATTTCACCGATACGAGCACAAATGCAAGGCCTTTTTTTTTGAGCTTCATCGAGTTTCCTCATCCCACCCGCCCGCCCACACCCGCCGCCGGTAGCGGGCTACTCTTAGCCCACACCCGCCGCCGCGGCGCTTGCAGCCGCATCCGCGTCGAAGTACACTGTACAGCGCGGCGCTTCCGATTCATAACCGTTTCGCGGGACTCCGTTTTTCCCGGCTTCATCCACGGAGGCGACGATGACGCGCGAACAGTTCGAATCGACCTTAGTTGAGGCCCCCGAGCCGGGTAGCTCGGGCGAGGCGGTGTTCGATTTCCGTGCTATCCCCCTGGCCGTGCAATCCGAGTTCCGTTACTCCACCGTCTACGAATGGGGCGACGACGGCATGGCCATGGAAGAGTGCTGGATGGCATACCTGGAGTACATCGAAGAAGACTGGGTCGACTGACGCCGCCGGCTGGTAATCGCCCCCGCCCGGAGATAGAATCTCGGGCGGAGGTCCCTTCCCGATGAAATCTTCCCTTCTTCGACTCTGCGACCGCCGCTCCTTCTTCAAGGCCGGCGCCGGCGCGGCCGCCCTCGGCTTCTGGGACGACGCCACCCTCGAAGCCATGCCCCAGAACACCAACACCAGCTCGCGACCCTCGGATTTGAAGATCACCGACCTGCGCGTGGCCGTTGTCGCCCGCGCGCCCATGACCTGTCCGCTCATCCGCATCGACACCAATCAGGGGATCTACGGACTCGGCGAGGTTCGCGACGGCGCCAGCAAGAACTATGCCCTGATGCTCAAAAGCCGGCTGCTCGGCGAAAATCCGTGCAGCGTCGACAAGGTGTTTCGCAAGATCAAGCAGTTCGGCGGCCACGCGCGTCAGGGAGGCGGTGTCTGTGGCGTCGAGATGGCCCTGTGGGACCTGGCCGGCAAGGCCTACAACGTGCCGGTGCACCAGATGATCGGCGGCCGGTTCCGCGATCAGGCCCGCCTGTACGCCGACACCACGCAGTCGCCCGACCCCAAGGTCTTCGGCGAGCGGCTCAAGGCGCGCATGGACAAGGGCTTCACGTTTCTCAAGATGGACCTCGGCGTCGGGCTCGTCGAGCGGCAGCCGGGCACGGTGAGCCGCCCCCTGGGAACGTCGCAAGGCAGCTTCCGCAACACCCAGCACATGTTCACCGGCATGGAGCTGACCGAGAAGGGCGTCGCCGCCATGGCCGACTATGTCGCTCAAGTGCGCTCGGTGATCGGCATGGAGATTCCGCTGGCGGCCGACCACTTCGGCCACATCGGCCTCAACTCCTGCATCCGGCTGGGAAAGGCCCTCGAGAAACACAACCTGGCGTGGCTGGAGGACATGGTGCCGTGGCAGTACAAGGAGCTGCTGAAGCAGGTCACCGCCGCCGTCGACATCCCCATCCTCACCGGCGAGGACATCTATCTCAAGGAGCCTTTTATCGAGCTCGCCCGCGAGCACGCCGTCGACATGATCCATCCCGACCTGGCGACCTCGGGCGGCATCCTCGAAACCAAGAAGATCGGCGACGCCGCGCAGGAGCACGGAGTCGCCATGGCCATGCATTTCGCCGGCACGCCCGTCAGCTTCATGGCCAACCTTCACTGCGCCGCGGCGACGGAGAACTTCGTCGCTCTCGAGCACCATTCCGTCGATGTGCCGTGGTGGGAGGACATGGTCGAGGGCGTCGAGAAGCCGCTCCACTCCAAGGGCTTCGCCCGCGTGCCCGATAAGCCCGGCCTCGGCGTGACGCTGAACGAAGAGGTCGTCCGCCAGCACCTGGGCGAGGGCGGCTACTTCGAGCCCACCCCGCAGTGGAACGCCCCGCAGGGCAACGACAGGCTCTGGAGCTGAGACCGTCCCGGCCGTCGCTCAGACCAGGTCGTGCATGGTCGTCAGCTTCAGAATCTCCATCTCGCGCGCGCCGCCGGGAATGGTGATCTTCACCGAGTCGCCCACTCGCTTTCCGAGCAGCCCGCGGCCGATCGGCGACGTCGTCGAGATCAGTCCCTTGTTGGCGTCGGCGTCCTCGCTGGTAACGAGCCGGTACGTCACCTTCTCGTCTTTATCCACGTCCAGCACCACCACCTCGGAGCCCAGGCCCACCCGATCCTGCGGAATGCGCGCCATGTCCACCATCGAGATGTCGCGCATGCGCTTCCGTAGCTGGCCCAGCCGCGCCTCGACGAAGCGCTGCCGCTCCTTGGCGGCGTGATACTCGGCGTTCTCGCTCAGGTCGCCGTGGGCGCGCGCCTTCGAAATCTCGCGCGGCAGCTCGGTGCGCAGCTCGAAATCGAGCGCGGCGATTTCTTCCTGGAGTCGTCTCTTGAGGTCTTCCATCGCGGGAGGGAGGTTCCCAGGTCCTTTATTATAGCGGCCCGCGGCGCCTCTGGTATGCTGTAACCACCCGGGAGGGGATACGATGCGCGATCTGGTGCAGCAATACATGACGAGCGGCCTTTCGAGGCGCGGATTTCTCAACGGCATGGGACGCCTCGGCTTCACGGCCGCCGCGGCCCAGGCCGTGCTGGCGCCCGTCGAGGCCTCCGAGAAGGCGGCGCGCAACGAGCCGGTCGCCGACGCTTACACGTTCGAGGGCACCGGCGGCGCGGCCGTCGTCGAGCAGGCCAAGGCCGCCGGCGCGCGCTTCGTCTTTACCAATCCCGGTTCCTTCGAGGTCGGCTTCTTCGACGCGCTGGTCGACCAGCCAGACATGCACCTCATCATGGGCCTCCACGAAGGCGTCGTCATTTCCATGGCCGACGGCTACGCGCGCGTCAGCGGCAAGCCCGGGTTCGTCAACGTCCACGTGGTCGCGGGCACCGCGCAGATGGCCGGCCAGCTCTACAACGCCAGCCGCGACGGCACCCCCATGGTCATCACCGCCGGCCTCAACGACAACGAAGTCTGGAGCGACGAGGCCCAACTGGCCGCGCGTCCCGGTTTCGACCAGAAGGAAATCACCCGGCAATTCACGAAAATATCCTGGGAAGCGCGCCAGGGCCCGAGCCTCGCGCTGATGCTGCGGCGGGCCTTCAAGACGGCCACCACCGAGCCCGGCGGCCCGGTTTACCTCGCCATGGCGCACTACGCGCTCGAATCGCGCGGCCTCAAGACTCAGATCCTGCCGGCCGGCCGCTTCCTGCTGCGCTCGCGCGTGCGGCCCGAGGCGGCGGCCGTGGAGCGCGCGGCGAAGATGATCGTCGAGGCCAGGCGACCGCTGCTGATGATCGGCGACGAGGTGTGGAAATCCGGCGCGCAGGCGGAGCTGGTGAAGTTCGCCGAGCAGTTCGGTCTCGGCGTGACCGAGGGCAACGCCGGATACCGCAACTTCCCGGTGCGGCATCCGCATTTCCTGGGCGCGTTCGGACTGGGATCGGAGTATGTGAAGCGCGGCGTTGACCTTCTGGTGATGATCGGCGCGCGCGACTTCGGCGGCCGCGTCATCCCGGCGGCCTCGGAGGCCCCGGCGGACGCCAGGATCGTCCGCATCGGACTCGACACGGCCTCGATGGGCCGCAACTACGGGACGGATCTCGCTCTCATCGGCGACGTACGCGAATCGCTCACCGACCTGCGCGCGGCGCTCGAATCGATGCTGACGAAGCAGCGCATCGCGAAGTTCGGCGCCGATCGCGCGGCGGAAGTGAAAGGCATGAGCGCGTCGAACCGCAAGTCGGCCGAGGCCGCGGCGCGGGCCAACGCGGGCCGCACACCGATCCATCCCGACGAGCTGGGCGTGGCCATGGCGCGCACGCTCGATCGCGACGCCATCGTCGTCAGCGAGAACCTCACGGGCCGTCACGGCGAATTGCCGTTCGGCTTCCGCGAGGACGAGATGATGTGGGTCGGTAACACCGGCGCGGGACTCGGATGGGGCGTCGGCGCGGCCACCGGCGCGAAGCTCGCCGAGCCGGACCGCCAGGTGGTGTGCTCGATCGGCGACGGGTCGGTGATGTACTCGGCGTCGGGCTTCTGGACGCAGGCTCGCTACGGCGTTCCGGTGCTGACCGTCGTGTGGAACAACCATAACTACCAGACCGTGCGCCTGGCCTACGCGAATTACAAGGGTCGCATGGCGTCCACCGGCCACTACATGGGCATGTACCTCGGCGACCCGGAGATCGACTTCGTGCGCCTGGCCGAGAGCCAGGGACTCAAGGGCGAGCGCGTGACGAAGGGGTCGGAGATCGAGGGCGCGCTGAAGCGCGGCATCGCGGCCACGCGCGACGGCAAGCCGTATCTCGTCGAGGTGGAGGTGTCGCGTTACGGAGGTGGTGCGGAGTCGACGTGGCACGGCAGCTACAATCTGGCGGCTCAGCGAAAGAAGAAGGTCTAAGGCCGGCGTACTGGTTGGCGGTCGTCGCCTTGGTTCTCGCGGGCTGCGGCGCACCTTCGCCCGAGCGGAAAGAACCACCGAAACGCCCGACGGTGGTTTTGTGGGCCTGGGATCGCTACGAAGATCTGCGATTCCTCAAGCCCGGCGAGGCGGAAGTCGCGGGACTGCTGGTGACGATTCAAATGAAGAACGGCAAGGGCAATCCCTGGTTTCGCCATCTCCCTCTGCTGGTACCTGAGGGCGTTCCCCTGTACGGGGTCGCGCGTCTGGAATCTGATGGCAGCGGGCTGCCGGGCGTCGTTGACGTTGCCTTGTGGATTCGATTGCTGCGAGGAGGCAAGCTCCCCGTACTTCAGGTTGACTTCGACGCGCGAGAGTCCGAGCGCGACTGGTATGCGCGATTGCTGAAGGACTTGCGTAGGACGCATAAGGTCTCGATCACCGCGCTGGCCTCGTGGTGCCTCGACAAACCGTGGTTCGAGGCTGGAGGCGAAGCGGTCCCCATGTTGTTCCGCATGGGCCCCGATCGCGGCCGCATTCTGGCGAGACTTCGCCGCCAGGGCGGATTCGCGAACGAATGCGCGGGCGCGGTCGGACTCGCCACCGACGAGCCGCTCGCCTGGCGGCCTGATGCGTCGCGTGTCTACCTGTTTCACCCGACGCGATGGACGAGGGAGGCGTTCGACGCAGCATGCGCGCGCTTGTTCTGATCGTCGCGTCGGCGGCCGCATGGGCGGGAACCAAGCACGACTTCCCGCGCCCGGTGCTCGTGTTCGCGAATCATCCCGATCTGCCGATTGAGAACTTCGCCGCCGGCCGACTCGGCATCCCTCAGCCGGGACACGCGAGAATCTACCTTTATGCCGCGTATCGTTATCTCGACGGACGCCCCTTCACTCCGGCGGAACAGCGCGCCTACATGCGCGCCTGGCGCCTTCGCGCTGGAATCGACGTCCCACATGAGCCCGAAACCGGATACCGCGAGTGGAGGGACCTTCGCTGGAAGGTCTCCGGAAAACCCCGTCCCCAGGAGGGGGTCGAAACGCGAGGCTTTGTCTATCGCCCGATCTGCTCGGACGACGCCTTCGCAATGGCCGCGCGCACGCTGCGTGAGCGCATCCAGCGGTTCGGCAACCTGAGTCCGGAAGTCCGATTCTGGGTCGAGGGACAGGATCTTGTCTTCGAGGGATGCAGTCCCGGGCAGAAAATCCCCGCGCCGGCGCCGCCGGCCATGCACTCGCTCATTCGCGCCGACCGCGATTATCAGATTGCGGCGGCGCTGTTCTACAACCTCCGTTTCGATGAGGCGCTGGAGCGCTTCCGTCTCATTGAGAAGGACGCCGCGTCGCCGTGGCGAGTTTGGGCGCCGTATCTGATCGGCCGGACGTTCCTGTGGATGGCTCGGATGACGCAGGCGGAACCCGAGTATCACAAGCGGCTTCGGGAAGCGGAGAAGCAGTTCCTGGCGGTGCTCGCGAATCCGGCGCTCCGCGTGACGCACGCCGCCGCTGATCGGCTGCTCATTCGATGCCTGTTGATCACGAATCCGCCGTGGGCTGGAGCGGCTGGCGCGCCGGCTCGACAACGCGTCGGCCGTGGCCACCCGCTCCAGCGATCTATTCATGTATCTGAATTCGATCGACATGCACACCGGCGGCTACGACGAGCCCCGGAAGACCGTCGAGCAGATTCTTCCGAATGACAATCTCACGCAGTGGACTTACACGTTCCAAGGCGCCGGGCCTTCTGCCTACACAACGGCGCTCGCGCGCTGGCGGGCGACTGCCTCGCGGGCGTGGCTCTACTCCGCAATCTACAAGGCGAGGGCCTCGTCGCCGGAGCGCGATGAGCTGATCCGCGTGGCTCTCGCCGTTCCGGTGGGCGAGACCGGCGGCCCAGCGATTCGATACGCCGCCGCGCGGCTGCTGGCGCTCACGGGCGACGTGTCGCAAGCGCGCGACGTGCTCGACGGCGTCCTGGCGGAGCTGCGCGATCTGCCGTCGGCGTTGAATATCGCGCTGGAAGCACGCGCGCAGGTGGCTCGCGATCTCGATGAATTCCTGAAGCTCGCGCCGAGGCGCGTAATCATGGCGTCGACGGAACTCGACGATGCCGAATTCGAGTCCGCCGCGACGCCCGGCCGCTGGTATTCCGATCGGAGCGAAATCGCACAGCATCGACGCCTCGCCGGACTGCCGCGACTGGACGGCGGCGCGGAGGTTGTCCTCAGCCGCCGCCTTCCGCTGCGCTTGCTGCGCGACATCGCACTGGCCGGGACAGCGTTGCCGAAGCATCTCACCGCGGAGTTGCGCTTGGCGGCATTTACGCGCGCCGCGCTGCTTGGCCGCATCGACGTGGCGCGCGAGCTCGGCGGCGCGGTAGCGTCGGATCATCCTTCGATCAAGGCCGAGATGCAGCGCTTCCTCGACGCCGACCCCGCGAAAGCCGAGGCCGAGGCGGCGTTCGTGCTCGCGAAGCTGCCCGGCGCGAAGCCCTACATGAGCCGCGGATACGGCCGCGCGCTCGCCGCCCACGAGCACGACGAGTGGGGACGCAACTGGTGGCACAGGTTGAACGACGAGGATATGTCGGAGCTGGATTATCCGAATGAGATACCGGTCCGGTTCGACCTTCCCGAACTGCCGTTTCTCAGCGCCGCCGACCGGCAGGAGGCCGCCGCCGAGTGGAAGCGTCTCGCGGAGCAACCGGAAGGGTACAACTGGATCGCGGGTCGGATCGTGCGTGCGGTGCGCGAGCAACCGGGTCGCCCGGGCGCGGCCGAGTCGTTGTATCGCGCTATTTCGGTGCTGATAAACAATTGGCACTCGCACATCAGCGCGAGGGAATCGCCGGAGCTTCGCGCGGCCGCTCGGCTGCTCTCCACGCGCTACAGAAACACGAGTTGGTATCGCAAAGCCGCCGGCTCCGATGCGTTCTGGCTCCAACAGCTCATGAATCCGTGATTGGCGTTGATCAGCCCCGCAACGCCGCCACCGCCGCGGCCAGCGCATTCCGATACACCGCGATATCGTTCGACCACGAGATCACGTTATAGCCGATCGCGCGCCACTCCGCCGCCTGTTCCGCCGACCCCGGCTGAATCCCCGCCCCGCGGCCGTGCCTCCGCGCCGCCTCCACCACGCGACCGAGCGCCGCCAGAAAATCCGCGTGGTGAAACTGCGCCGGAATCCCCATCGACTGCGAAAGGTCGAAGTGCCCCACCCACAGCACGTCCACCCCCTCCACCGCCGCGATGTCGTCCAGATTCGCCAGACCGCGCGTCGACTCGATCTGGCAGATCACCGTGGTCGTGCGGTTCGATTCCTCGAAGTACGCCACCGGGTCGGGCTGCACATAATCCGTGTGCGCCCCGCCCAGGCCCACGCCGCGATTGCCGAGCGGCGCATACTTCACCGCCGCGACGATCTCGCGCGCCTCGGCGCCCGATTCCACGTTCGCCACCATGACGCCCATCGCGCCCGCGTCCATCGTGCGCGCGATGAAGTGATACTGCCGTTGCGGCACGCGCACCAACGGCGTGACCGTCGTGCCGCGAAACCACGAGAGGATGTCGGCGATCTGCGGCGCGCCGAACGCCGTGTGCTCCATGTCGGCGACCACGAAGTCGACGCCCGCCGCCTCCACGATGCGCGCCACGCCGCGCGTTCCGAATTCGCTGATCATGTGGCCGATGGCGATCCGGCCCCCGGCGAGCGCCGCACGCAGTCGATTCTCCCTCACGATCTCCCCCTCCAGCGCGCGAGTTTCGCCTGAAACGCGGGCCGCTCGACCACGCCGCGATTCACGATGCCGCCCGGCAGCCCGCCGCGCGAGACCGCGAGCACGTTCTGGCAGGCCTCGCGGCCGTTGTCGCGCATCAGCACGTCGGTCCACGCCAGCGCGTGCGGGGCGACGATCGCGTTGTCGAGCTCGAACAGCGGATCGCGCCGCGGCGGCGGTTCCACCGGAAACACGTCGATGCCCGCCCCCGCGATCCAGCGCTCGCTGAGCGCGCGAACCAGCGCCTCGTGCTGCACGATCGGGCCGCGCGCCGTGTTGATGAAGTACGCCGTCGGCTTCATCAGCCGGAAATGCCGCTCGCCGACCAGTCCGCGCGTCTCGGCGCTCAGAAAAGTATTCACGGTGACGAAGTCGCTCTCGCGGAACACCGTGTCGATGTCCGTCAGCTCGACCCCGAGGTCGAGCACCTGCTCTTGCGCGACATACGGATCGCAGGCGACCAGCCGCCGGAAGCCGAGCGGCGCGGCCAGCCGGAACATCTCGCGTGCGATGTTGCCGCATCCCACCGAGCCCAGCACGCGGCCCACCAGGCTCTGGCCGAGCCTCGGCAGATCGCTGCGCCAGCCGCCCGCGCGCGCCACCCGATCCTGAAGCAACAGGTTCTTCGCCAGCGCGAAGATCAGCGTGAGGATCGCTTCGGCCACCGGCCGCCGCACCGCGTTCGGCGTGATGCTCAGCACGATGCCCGCGCCCGTCAGCGCGTCCACGTCGATCAGGTCGTAGCCGACCCCCCAGCGCGCGACGATGGCGAGCCGGTCCGCCCCCTGCAGGCTCTCGGGCGTGATCTTCAGCGCCAGCGCGAACACAGCGTCGAAGCCCGCCAGCGATCCCGGCTCGGCGGTCTTGCCGCCCGGCATCGGAACCACTTCGATGCCCGCGACTCCGGCGAGCTGCTCGGCGGCCACTTCCTCGAGGCTCGCGCGAGCTTCGCTGTAAAAGTCCGGTGAGACTCCGATGCGGAACGTCATAGCGGCTTCGCCGCCGAAAGATAGATCGAGTTCAGCAGGAACTTGAAGGTCCCGTGCGGCTGACCGCGGAACTGCGGGCGGAAGCCGAACAGCACCACGCGCCCCGCGCCGTGCCGCGCCTCGAGCAGGATGTGCTTGCCGAGCACCTCGCGCTCGCCCGATACCCAGCCGCTCGCGAGCAGGTTCGAATCGGCGTAGCGCGCCACCGACCGCACCTCGCGGTCGCTCGCGCCCGCCTCCTTCACGAGCGTGATGTCCCACGCCTGGCCGCCGCTCGAAAACGCGATCGCCTGCTTCGGCATCCCCAGCGCGATCGGATGCGCGCTGTCGACGTTGATGCGCAGCAGCGACCCGGGACAGTAGTAGCCGGTCGCCGGCCGATCGGCGCCCGCGGGCGTGTCGGCGGTCGAGCGCAGCAGCGCGCGCACCGGCAGCGGGAAGAACTGTACCGGCAGCTCTGTCGCCGCGTCGAATGCGATCAGCGTTCCGCCCGCGCGCACGAACGACTCCATCTCGTGCAGCCCGTCGATGCCGATCCCGCCCGTGTACTCGGGCCGTTGCAGCACCGGCGCCTCACCCGGACGCCCGCGGCCGGTGCGCTCGCCCGCGCGCGTGCCGTGCAGAATCGAGGGCGCCGTCTGCGACGCGAGAATAATCGCATCGAATCGCGCGCGCAGGCCGCCCTTGCGAACGTCGGCGTTGCGCAGCATGGTGTGCGGAATCTGGAACTGGTCGAGCACGAACTGCGTCCAGCCGGTGTCCATGTTGGCGGTCCACGGCTCGTACAGCGCCACCCGCGGCGCGCGCAGCTCCCAGGCGGCCTTGTCGAACCGCGCCGCCTCGCCCCGCCCGTCGATCAGCACGTCGCCGCTCGTGTCGCGGCGCACGCGAGTGTTCTTCGCGAGCGCGCGCGCGGCCGTGCGAAACGCCCCGTTGTCGCGCGCCGACGCCGCATCGCCCGGCGCCGGGAACGCTGTCGCGGCCTCCGTGCGCGCCTCGAACGCCTCGTCCACGCGATCGACCGCGACGCCCATCTGCATGCTCAGCGTCCAGCCGGCGATGTCGTAGGGACGCTTGGTCGCGCCGCCCGTTCCCGTGCGAATCTCCGGATACTTCTGCGGCTCCATCAGGTCCACCAAGTAGGCGCGGAACGGCTGCGCCGCGGGCATCACGTAAGTTCCCTCCGGATACTCCCTTCCGCCGGCGCGAAACGCCAGTTGCGCGCGCTCCACCTTCACGCCGCCGAGTTGCAGCCGATGCAGCATCTCCATCGCCGATGTCCGATCGCCCTGGTCGGCGGCGACGACGTAAGCGTACGGCCGCCCCTTGCGCCCCTGCTCGATCGCGGCGCGTGCGCTCTCGTGCGCCTTCCAGAGAAAGTGCGGCGCGCGCGACGACGCCAGGTCCAGAATCGCGAAGTCCGCCGTGAGCATGTAGTCGATGGCGTCGCGCAACGTCCACCGCCCGCCCATCCACGGCATGGCGTAGAACATGGTCGGGAGCTTCGTCGGAATGCCGCTCGAGAAGCGTTCCGGAAAATCCTCGGCGCGGTAGGTGCGCGGCGACGCGTAGCCGGATGCCGCCGTCTCGGTGAGGATGCCGTGCATGTTGTGGTAGTAGGGCGTGGTGCGCATGCCGCCGTTCCACCACGAGTCGTAACCGAGATAGGAGAGCACGCCCGGCTTGTTCTCCCGCGCGAAGCGCTCGCGCATCGCCGCGCCGATCATGCTGACGCCTTCCATCACCGGGGCCGGCACATTGGGATTCAACGGCTCCGCGTTCGGCGGGACGAAGATGCGCGCGGGGAACGCCGGCGCCTGGTGCTGGTTATAGATGATCTGCGGGAACCACTCGTGGTAGAACAGCCGCGCGATGTGACGCGTCTCCTCGAGGTTCATCATGAACCAGTCGCGATTATTGTCGTGCCCGGCGTACTTCTGATAGAGATGCGGCAGCGGCGCCAGTTCATACGGCGTGCCGGCGTTCTTGCGGTACCAGTCGACGATCCAGTCGAGTCCGTCGGGATTCACGCAGAAGGCCTGGAGCAGGATGACCTTGTCGCGGATGCGGCGCGTCTCCTCGTCTTCGCCCGTCACCATGCGATACGCCAGGTCGGGCGCATGCTGCACCGTGGCGACCTCGCTCGCGTGCAGGCCGGAGTCGATCCACACGATCGCCTTGCCTTCGCTCGCGAAGCGGCGCGCCTCCTCGGGGCTCGACTCGCCCAGCGCCAGGCGCCGGTTCATCTGCTTGTAGCGTTCGAGATTCTTGAGATTCTCCGGCGACGAAATGATCGCCAGATACATCGGCTTGCCGTGCGCGCTCCGCCCGTACTCCACCAGCCGCAGACGATCCGTCGACTGCGCCAGCTTCTGGAAGTACGCGACCGTTTCGGCGTAGCCGGCCAGCTTATAGTCGTCGCCCGGCGTCCAGCCGAAGTGCTCGCGCGGAGTCGGAGGAGCGGCCCAGGCAACGGCCGCCAGGAGTGTCGCCAGAAAGCTCGGGAGTCGCATCAGGCGTAATCATAGCATCGCGGTTTTAGGCGGCGGGCGTGTTTGAGGCCGTTGCAAATCCACCACACCGTGGTTGATAATCCACCACGACGTGGTTGATAATACAACCATGATCCGGCGCACTCTGGAGTCCGCCGCCCTGGACGCCCTCTCCGACACGCCCGTCGTGTTCCTTCACGGCGGCCGCCAGACCGGCAAGAGCACCTTGGCGCGGCACATCGCCGCCGGGCCGCATCCGGCGCGCTACCTCACGCTCGACGATGCCGCGCCGCTCGCCGCCGCGCGCCACGACCCCGCAGCCTTCCTGGCCGGGCTCGACGGCCCCGTCGTCATCGACGAGGTGCAGCGCGCGCCGGAGTTGTTCCTCGCCCTTAAGGCCCAGGTCGACCGCAACCGCGCCCCGGGCCGGTTCCTGCTGACCGGATCGACGCACGCGCTGGTGCTGCCGGACCTGGCCGCCGCCCTCGCCGGACGAATGGAGACCCTGACGCTGTGGCCGTTTTCGCAGAGCGAGGTGGAGGGAGCGGCCGCGAATCTTGTCGACGCGCTCTTCGCCGACCGTCTCCCCGCGTGGAAGCCTTCCGCGCCGCCCTCGGTCGAACTGCGCGTCCTTCGCGGCGGTTATCCCGACGCCTTTCGCCGCGCGCGCGACGACCGCCGCGGCGCCTGGTTCGGCGCCTACGTGACGACCATTCTTCAACGCGACGTGCGCGACCTGGCGAACATCGATCGCCTCGCCGACCTGCCGCGCCTCTTGAGCCTGGTCGCGACGCGCGCCGGGTCCCTGTTGAACTTCGCGGACCTGTCGCGCAGCATGGCGATTCCGCAGACGACGATGGCCCGTTACCTGGACCTGCTCGGCGCGACGTTTCTCACCTGTCTCGCTCCCGCATGGTCGACGAACGTCGGTAAGCGGTTCACCCGGTCGCCGAAAATCTACCTCAGCGATACCGGATTGCTCAGCCATCTCCTCGGCCTGGACCGCGAGCGGCTGAAGCGCGACCGCACTTGGATGGGGCCCCTGCTCGAGAACTTCGTCGTCATGGAGCTGGCAAAGCTGGCCGGATGGAGCGCGTCGCGCGCGAGCCTTCATCACTTCCGGCTGGCGGCGGGACAGGAGGTCGACGTGGTTCTCGAGAAGCCGTCGGGCGAGATCGCCGGCGTCGAGGTGAAGGCTTCGGCGACGATCGGCCCGCGCGACTTCAACGGACTGCGGACGCTGGCGGAGATCGCGGGGCCGCGCTTTCGGCGCGGGGTGGTTCTCTACACCGGCGACGAAGCGGTCTCGTTCGGGCCGCGCCTGCACGCGCTGCCGGTCGGCGTGCTGTGGCGCGACACTGCCGGGGCCGCCTCGCGCGGCAAAGTGCGACACTGAGGCGTATGCCGCAGGACCGCAAGTTCCGCATCGGCCTCGTGCAGATGTCCTGCTCGAAGGATCCGGACGAGAACCTGGAGAAGGCGTGCGGCCGGATTCGCGACGCCGCCGCGCGCGGGGCGCAGATCGTCTGTCTTCAGGAGTTGTTCCGGTCGCAGTACTTCTGCCAGGAGGAGAACGCCGCGCTGTTCGCCCTCGCCGAACCCGTGCCGGGACCGGCGACGGACACGCTCTCGGCGATCGCGCGCGATCTCGCCGTGGTGATCGTCGCCCCGCTGTTCGAGCGCCGCGCCGCGGGCGTATATCACAACTCGGCGGCGGTCATCGACGCCGATGGGTCGCTCGCCGGGCTCTATCGCAAGATGCATATCCCCGACGACCCGCTTTACTACGAAAAGTACTATTTCACGCCCGGCGACCTGGGATTCCCCAGCTTCGATACGCGCTACGGGCGCATCGCCGTGCTGATCTGCTGGGACCAGTGGTATCCGGAGGGCGCGCGCCTGGCAAGCCTGAACGGCGCCGGCGTGCTGTTTTATCCGACCGCCATCGGCTGGCATCCGAGCGAGAAGGAGAAGTACGGTGCCACGCAGCTCGACGCCTGGCGGACCGTCCAGCGAGGACACGCCATCGCCAACGGCATCTACGTCGCGGCCGCCAATCGCGTGGGCCATGAGGGACCCCGGGACGGCGGGCTGGAGTTCTGGGGCGCCTCCTTCGTCGCCGACCCGCAAGGCCGCCTGCTCGCCGAGGCCGGCGCGGGCGAGGAGATCCTCGTCGTCGAGTGCGATCCGGCGCGCGTCGAGAAGGTCCGCCGGCACTGGCCGTTCTTCCGCGACCGCCGCATTGACGCCTATTCGCCGATTCTGAATCGATGGAACGCCTGAAGCGGCCCCCATCCGGGCCGCAAGCGAAGGCGATCCGGCTCCCCGCCGAGTGGGAGCCGCACGAGGCGACTTGGCTCGCCTGGCCGCACGAGCGCACCGATTGGCCCGGCAAGTTCGAGCCGATCGCCTGGGTCTATGGCGAGGTCGTGCGGCATCTCTCGCGCGTCGAGCGCGTGCGGATCATGATCCGGCGCGAGGATCACCGCGAGGCGGCGAGGAAGCTGAAACTGGCCGGCGCCGAGATGAGCGCCGTCGAATTCTTCCTCTGCCCGACCGACCGGAGCTGGACGCGCGACACCTGCCCGATCTTCGTGGGCGCGGGCGGCGGCGTTGCGATGACGCACTGGCGCTTCAACGCCTGGGCCAAATACTCCAACTGGCGCCGCGACGCCCGCGTGCCGGAGTTCATCGAAGGGAAGCTGCGCCTACCGCGCATCGAGACCGGCCTGGTGCTCGAAGGCGGCGCCATCGACGCCAACGGCCGCGGCTGTCTGCTGACTACCGAGGATTGCCTGTTGAGCGCCGTACAGGCGCGGAATCCGGGCCTGACGCGCGCCGCGTATGAGGCCGCCTTCGCGCGCTTCCTTGGCGTGAAGAAGACGCTGTGGCTCAAACGCGGAATCGCGGGCGACGATACGCACGGCCACGTCGACGATCTGGCCCGCTTCGTCGCGCCGTCGACCGTGGTCGCCGTCGTTGAGCGCGACTGGTCGGAAGAGAACTACGAGCCTCTGCTCGAAAACCTGCGGCTCCTTCGCCGCATGACGGATGAGCGCGGCCGGCGCCTGCGCGTCGAGACGCTGCCGATGCCCGCGCCGGTTTCCTTCGACGGCCAGCGCCTTCCGGCCAGCTACGCGAATTTCTATATCGCCAACAATCTCGTGCTCGCGCCGACCTTCAACGATCCCCACGATCGCGTGGCGCTCGACACGCTCGCGCGCCTGTTCCCGCGCCGCAAGGTCGTCGGGATTCACTCGGTGGACCTGGTTCTGGGGCTGGGGACGCTGCACTGCATGACGATGCAGCAGCCCGCGGCCGGGGCGCGATGATCGCGCGTGGACTATCATGAGGTCATGGATTCGCGCATGCCGACCGACATCGGGACGACCGGCGGGACGACTCCTTACGTGTACCGCGTCGTGGTTGAGCCGGATGTGGATCGATTCTATGCGGAGATTCCCACACTGCCGGGGTGCCATAGTTGGGGATTCACGTGCGAAGAGGCCCTCAAGAGTATCAAGGAAGCCCTGGAATTGTGGCTGGAAGTGAAGAAGGAGTCGGGCGAGCCGATTCCCTTCGACGTGATCGCGATTCAACAGGATCTGGAAGACCTGCTGGGACGCAAAGTGCACGTACTTACCGAGCCGGCCATCAGTCCGTACATGAAGGACCAAGTGCTTCGGGAAGCCGTCGCACTGTGAAGGAAGACATCGTCTTCCTCTCGTGACTTCAGTTGTACAGCCACTCCGGCCATCGCTGCCGGACACCGCTCGTCTTTCGCCCGACCGCGTAGATGCCGTCGCCGCGTAAGTCGGCCGGCAGCCCATAGCGCGCCAGCAGGTGCAGCACCCAGTTGTGCTCGGGCTTCGGTATCTCACGGAACGGTCCCGTCTCGAGCAGCGTCACCGTGAAGCCGGCGTCGGCGAAAAGTCTATAAACTTCCTTGGGCGTGTATTCTCGATTGTGGCGCGCCTCGGCCTCGGCGCCCGGCTCGCGCGGCCGGATGTAAGCCGGGAAGAATCCCGGATGAAACCCTTGTAGAATCGCCGAAATGGCGCGCAGCGAGCCGATATTCGGCGTCGTCATCACCAGCCAGCCGTCCGGCTTCACCACGCGGTTGATCTCCGACATCAGGAACATCGGGTCGTCCACCAGGTGCTCGATCAGTTCGCAGCACAACACCGTCGTGAAATACGCGTCGGGATACGGAAAGCGGTCGCGCTCGGCGTCGAACAGGTCGATCTCGCATTCGAATGTTTCGCCCTCGGCCGATGTCACCGTCCGGCGATCCACGCCGCCCGCGCGGCCGTAGTAGCAGCCGCGCACCTCGCCGTAGCCGAGCTTCGTCCTCAGCGACGGCGTGATCTGCAAGTACGCGCCCATCTCGAGAATCCGGTCCGCCGGCCCGCCCGGAGGCGTGATCGCCAGCGTCCGCATCAGCCGGTCCAAATGCGTGTCGACGTAGTCGCCCGCCTCGGGTGCCGACCAGGCGCGCAGGTCGCGCTCCTCCACCGCGGGTTGCTCTGGCGTCGCCGCCTGCGCCACGGGTGCGCCGCCGCCGGTCCACTCGCGCCCGTGAGCGACAGCATCGAGAAACGCGGCGTACTTGCTGGCCACCACCTCCCAGGCGCACTCGCGCTCCACCCAGGCGCGCGCCCGGCCGCCCATCGCCCGCGCCAGCTCGGGCCGCGAAACGAGCAGATTCAGGTATTCGAAAATCGTCTCCTCTTCCGTCTCGTCGACCGGCGCTTTCAGGCAAATCTCGCCGGGATACTCCCGAAACGCGCCCACATCGGAGACCACCACCGCGCGGCCCAGCCCGAGCGATCGCAGCAGTGTCCCCGACGTCTCACCGACCGTGGGATAGCGCAGGTTGAGCACGACGTCGCAGGCGGCAAGATATCCGGTGAATTCCCCGGCCGGCGTGAAGCCGAGCACGCGCACCGCCGCGCTCAGTCCCAGCGAGCGGATCAGCGAGGCGAGCGGCAGATCGGGATGCGGGTCGCCAACCAGGATCATCTTCGCGCGCGGTTCCACACGCACCAGGCGGCGGAACGCCCGCAGCGATTCGGCGATGCGTTTGTACGGCTTCAGAAAACCGAACACGCCGATCAGCGGCGCGGTCTCGTCGAGGCCCAGCTTGTGCCGGTATCCGAGACGGTCGGCATTCGGAATCCACGCTCCGTGCGGAATCACCGCGACCGGCCCGCGATAGCCCGCCTCCCGCGCCCGCGACTCCACGTAGCGGCTGTGCACGATCAGCCCACGTGCGCTTTCGAGCAGCCGCCGCAGCATCGGGACGCCGTCGTAGTCGGGTCCCACCTCGAGCGCCCGCACCCGGCGCGCGTAGGCCAGCGCCTCGGCGCCGCCGTCGTATTCGGCCTCGCGAAGGTAGGCGTCCCAGTCGCCGCGCCGGATGGTCATCTCCGCGAGGAGGTGGTGAAGGTTCGCTTCGTGCAGCACCACCACGCCGGGCCGCGCCACGGCCGCTTCGTAGACGAAGGTGTGATGCGCGTTGTTGCCGACCTGGTAGAGCGCGATGTCGCATTCCGGCGCCGCGCCTGCGGCCGATACCGGAATCACATCGGCCAGCGGCCGCATCGCCTCCAGCAGCGCTTCCGAGTAGTCGGCGATCCCCGAACGCGCCGGCGGCAGCGGCGTGTAGCAGGCCGCCCGCAGCATCAGCGCGTGAGCTCCATCGAGAACGTGCCCATCGCCAGCGGCGCGCGCACCAGCACCGGTGTGCGCGCGGCGTCGCGGGCCAGGAACAGGTCGAACGTCAGCTCCGACGCCGGCCCCTTGAAGCTCACCACGATCCGCTCGGCGTCCACCGCCTCGCCGCCGATCGAGAGCCGCTGCGCGCCGCCGTACTGGAACCGCAGGTCGTACGCCGCGCCCAGGTACACCTTCTGCGCCGGAGGAATCCGTCCCTGCGCGACTTCGCGCCGCAGGTGCTGGATAAAGGTCAGCGCGTCCCGCGCGCACGCGGCGATCGGAATCTCGGACTTGCCGCCGCCCGACGTCTGCCGGGTGAGGATGTTGCGCGTGGCGTCGAACGCCGACGTCTCCTGCGTCTTGCGCTTGCCGCGCGTGGCGTTCTTCTCGAGCTCCATCGAGCACAGCGCCGTGGTCGCCGTCGAGCGGTATCGCTCGGCGATCTGGAAACCCGGGATCGAGGCGTCGAGCAGCAGCTCGAACTGCCAGCGTTCCGGCTTCCCCTCCTCGGCCGCCAGCAGCTTCGCGCGCAGGTTGGCCTCGCCCAGACTCAGTCCGCTCGGCCAGTTCACGCTGTAGTTAAGCGACTCATCGCGCGCGGGCCCTTGTGCCAGCGCGACGACCGAAACAGCCAGGTAACCGATCCACTTCATGACCGGCGGCCGGCGACCGACGACATCGCCGCGACCGCGGGCCGGCGGCCGGAAGCCACCTCGTAGTACACGTCCAGATGGCGCCGCGCCGTCTCCTCCCAGCTGAACAGCGTCGCCCGCTGCTGGCCGAGCCGCTCCAGACGAGCGCGCAGCTCGGCGTCCAGCAGCACGTCGCGCATCGCCCGCGTCATCTCGCCGATCGAAGTCGGATCGAACAGAATGCCCGCCGCGTCCGCCACCTCCGGCAGCGCCGACGTGTTGGAGCTCGCCACCGCGCGTCCGCACGCCATCGCCTCCAGCACCGGCAGGCCGAAGCCCTCGTAGAAGGAGGGGAAGACGAACAGGTCGCAGCCGCCGTAGAGCGGCAGCAGATCCTCGTCGGAGACGAAGCCCGTGAAGTGAATCCGCTCCGCGATCGCCGACTGTGCCGCCAGCTTCCGCACCCGCGCTCCGAACCAGGTGTCCTTGCCGACCAGCACCAGCCGGTGCGGCAGTTGCGGATGCTGCCGGATCAGCTCTTCGAAAGCGCGAATCAGCCCCGCCTGGTTCTTGCGCGGTTGCAGGTCGCCGACCGTCAGCACGTACGGTCCCGGCACGCCGTAGCGCGCCGTCACCTGCGCGCGCGCCTGTTCGCGGGGCATGGGCCGCAGCGACGGCGATACCGCGTAAGGAACCACCGCGATCTTGTCTTCGGCCACGCCGCAGTTCTTCAGGATCGCGTCGCGCGAAAATTCGCTCGGCGTCAGTACGCGCGCCGCCCGCTGCATCGTCCGCACTACCGTCCATCGAAGCTGCATGGCGCGCTGCGCCGTGAAGTACTCCGGATGCTCGATGAAGCTCACGTCGTGCACGCTCACCACCACCGGCACCGGACAGCGCACTGGCGCCGTGTACTGTACGTGCAGCAGATCGGGCTTGTCCTCGCCGATCTTGCGCGTGAGGTCCAGGCCCAGGCGCACAAAGGGATTACTCGCCACCATGCGCCAGCGGAATCCCTCGGGAATCCACGCGACCGCATCCGGACTGGAAACGTAAGCGACGAATTCGGATGTATCGTCCTGCGAGGCGAACCCGCGCAACAGGTTGCGAATGAAAACCTCGTTCCCCGTTAGCTTCTGTCCGATCGCATGAGCGTCAATGCCAAAACGCATGCGCGTCCCTATAGTATAGTCAAATCCCCAGTTTCTCCAAGCGCTCCCAACCCGCCTCCCATGTGAACTGCCGCTCGTACAGCGCACGTCCCGCATCGCCGATGCGCCGGCGAAGATCGGGCGAATCGAGCAGCCTCCCGACCGCCGCCCCGAACTCCGCCGGATCATCCGCGATCAGCAGGTGCTCGCCATCCCGCGCCGGCAGGCCCTCGGCGCCGATCGCCGTCGCGACCACCGGAATCCCCGCCGCCCACGCCTCGAGAATCTTGACGCGCGTCCCGCTCCCGGCCAGCAGCGGCGCCACCGCCACCTGCGCCAGCGCCAGCGCCTCCACCGCATTCTCCACTTCGCCGATCACCCGGATGCGCGCGTCGCGTTCCATATAAGGAAGCACCGCCTGCGGATTCCGCCCGATCAGCAGCCAGTTCAACGACGGCCGGCTCTCGCGCAGCCACGGCCACACGCGCTCGGCGAAGAAACGCACCGCCGTCTGGTTGGGATGATACTCCATGTTTCCTGAAAACACGATAGCGTCCATTTTGTGGCGATCCGGCCGCTCGACCGCAGGTATCGTGTTCGGATACACCGCCGCCCGCGCTCCCGGTGCGATCGCTTTCACCAGTGCAACATCTTGTTCCGACGGCGCCAGCACCACGTCGAATCGCGGGAGCCAGCGGCGCTCCAGACTCCGGCTGCGGCGCGCGAACCAGCGGTGCGCCAGCCCCTCGCTCCATCGCTCCGACACCGCGCAGCGCGCGTGCAGCGCCGATTCCACGTTGTGCAGGTCCAGTACGACCTTGTCGGCGCGGCCCGCGATCCCCTCCAGATAAGGAGCGCACCAGAAGTGCTCGATCACCGCCAGCGCATACCGCCGGCCGACCGCCGCCAGCCCCACCGCCTCGCCGAACCCCGCGAACCGGTCGACCAGCGGAGGCACGCCCCGCAGCAGCCGGATCGCGTTGCGGCGCAGCCGCGCCCCACGCGCCCTCGAATGAAACGGCAGCTCGATCGCCTGCACGCGCCGCACCAGCTCCGCCGGCGTCGACTCCACCGGATCCGGCGCGCCCGCCTCGCGAAACACCACCAGGTCCACCTCGTATCGCCGCGCCAGGTAGTGCAGCAGCCCGCCCGTCCGCATCGCGCCGCCGCCCGCCAGGGGGTAGGGCGACTCCGGCGCCAGCATCAGCGCGGGCGCCCTAGAATCGCCGGATGGCTTCGTCATATACCGCGCGTGTCAGGCGCGCCGTGCGCGGCCACGAGAAATCCCGTGCACGCCGGACTCCGGCCTCGCCCAACGAGGCGATCCACTCCGGACCGTCCAGCGCGGCGCGCATGGCCTCGGCCCACGCCCGCGGGTCCCGCGCGTCGAGATGTACCGCCGCGCCTCCGCTCACTTCGAGGATCGCCGGATCGTGCGTCGTGAATACCGCCGCGCCGCATTGCATCGCTTCCAGCACGGGCAGTCCGAACCCTTCGTAGTGCGATGGATAGAGGCACGCCAGCGCCTCCGAGTATAGCCCGGCGAGATCCTCCTCCGGCGTCTCACCGAGCAGGCGCATCCCCGGCTCCGGCGCCATCTCCGGCGCGTCCGCGCGCCGCCGCCCGGCGATCACCAGGTCGACCTCCCGCCCCCGCCGGACCTCGCGCCACGCGTCGACGATCGCCGGGACATTCTTGCGCGGCTCCACGGTCCCCAGAAACAGGAAGTACGGACGCGCTCCGGCGCGCCTCGGCGTGGGACGAAAATGCGCCGCCGCCGCCAGCGGTACGGCCGTCACCCGGGCCGGCGCGGCCCGGAACATTTCGATGCATTCGCGTTTTATCGCTTCCGTGGGCGTGACGATCGCCGTCGCCAGGCCCAGGCCCGCCAGGTACGGCGCGCGGCGGCGCACGCGCTCCGCCCCGGGCTGCCAGGCCGGGAAGCGCCACGGCGAGAGGTCGTGAATCGTCATCACGCTCGGCCGCAGCGGCAGATAGGGGACCGCGAAGTCCGTCCCGTGAAACACATCGGCGCCGATGCGCGCCAGCTCCCGCGCCAGGCCGACCGACCACCACCGCCGCGACCGCACCCGGCCTCCGCGCAGCCGTCCGGACGGCATCGCGAACTCCTGGTCGGAGACCAGCCGGTAGTCGTCGTCGGGGAACTCGTCGGCCAGCGCCCGCGCCAACTCCGCCGTGTAGCGCGACACTCCGCCTGTCGCGACGGTCAGGGGCGTGGCGTCCAGCGCGGCGATCACGAGCCGATATCGTCCAGCGCCCGGCGCGATCGGGGAATCCAGCCCAGTTGCCGGCCCGCCTTGGTGCTCACGACCCGCTGGTCCATCGTCATGGCCTCGGCCAGCGGTCCCCACCGCCGCCGCGCCTCCTCCATCGGCAGCGACTCGGCCCGTCCGTCCGCCACGCGCGCCACCGCCGACCACAGCTCGCGCGCCTTCACCGCCTCCCCATTGGTCGCGACGTAGACCTCGCCCGCCGCCGACCGCTCCAGCGCGCGGACATACAGATCCGCCAGGTCGGCGATCCCGACCAGCGGCACGTGATTCTCGCCGTCCCCCGCGTAATTGACGACGCCGGTCTCGCGCGCCTCGCGGAGCGCCCTGGCGATCGGCCCCGCCGCGCCGCCATACACCGTCCCCGGCCGCAGAATGATGCTGCGGACCTTGCGTTCCACTGCGTCCAGCACCCGCCGCTCCACCGCCGGCCGCCACGCCACTACCGGCGGCGGCCGCAGCGGCGCCGTTTCGCCGATCACCCGCCCGCGCGTGTCGCCGAAGATCCAGGTACCGCTCGTATAGAGGAAGGTCTTCCCGCTTCCGGCCAGCGCCTCGAGCATGGCGTCGACCGCCGAGGCGTCCAGCGCTCCGGCCTCCGGTCCCCACTGAATCGCCGCATGCACCACGGCGTCTGCCGAGCGGGCGCCCGCCGCTAGGCTCGCCGGATCGCCGAGACCGCCGCGATGCACCGCGCAGCCCGCGCTTTCGAGCTTGCGCGCGGCCTCGTCGGAGCGCGCCAGCCCGAGGATCGCGTAGCCGGCGCCTTGAAGCGCGCGCGCCGCCGCGCCGCCCAGGTAGCCGGTCGCGCCGGTGAGGAAGATGGTCTCGGGCATGACGGGCGCTCGCCGTATCGTAACATCGCGCGATGGAACTCCCCGGGGCAGTCCCTCGCCCGCGGCGGCCAGGATACGGCCCTCACGCCGGAAGCGGGAGCGTTCGAGAGCGTCTTCCCTTCGCCTTCTTCCCGTATAATCACAGCAGGAGCGCGCGTGTGAACAACGAATACGTCGAACAGCGCAACGGAGGATTCTACCTGGCCGGGACTCGCGTCTCTCTGGATTCGATCGTCTGTTCGTTTAACGCCGGCCGGTCGCCCGAAGCCATTCGCGAAGATTTCCCGGCTCTCAAGCGCGCCCAGATCTATGGTGCGATCGCTTTTTACCTCGACCATCAGCCCGAGATCGACGAGTATCTGGCGGCGACCGCGCGAGAGTTCGAGGGCCAGGCGATTCCCCTGGAACAGGCGAACCCGGCACTGTGGGCGAAGATCCGGCGCGCGCGGGAAGAAGCCGCCCAAGGCGATCGGCGTTCTTGAGCATTCGCTTCCAGGCGGACAACGATCTCAATTTCGGAATCGTCACGGGCGTCCGCCGCCGTGAGCCTGCAATCGATTTTGTGTCGGCTCAGGAGGCCGGCTTGAACGGCGTCGCCGATCCCGATCTGTTGGAGCGCGCCGCCCGGGAGCAGCGGGTTCTGGTTTCTCACGATCGGCGTACGATCATTCCCTACTTCCACGATCGGCTCGCCGCAGGCAAGTCGGGCCCCGGACTGTTGATCGCTTCGCAAAGCGCGCCCATCGGCGAGGTCGTGGACGCATTGATTCAGGTTTGGTCCCTCGCCGGGGAACTCGATCTTCGGGACCAGGTGTTCTACCTTCCGTCTCTCTCGCGTCACGTTTTTCGTCGCTGAACGTCGTACTCCCGATCGCGAAACCCGTGCAGAATCGCCTCGTACCGCCGCGCCGGGTGATAACAATGTCATGGCGCCCGACGAACTCGCCGAAGTAATTGCGCCTGCCTCGCTCGGAACAGCGCCGCCTCGCCGGCGCCGTGCTGATCAACCTTGAGGAACCGGAAGAGACCGTCGCAGCCGCCTGGGCGGCTGAACTCGAGCGGCGCTCCCGCGAGATCTCCGATGGCGCGGTCGAACCACTGAACTGGGAAAGCGCCCGCCAGGAAATCCTGAGGGAGCTTCAGCGTCGTGAGGGTCATCACCCTGATCCCACGGATAAACACAGTAAACTCAAATAAGATTCCAAGGTCTTATCTGCGTTTATCTGCGTTCATCTGTGGCCATTATCATTCCCCCCTCACATCAGACTCAGCGGATCCACGTCGATCGCCAGCGACGCCGCCGGCCACCGCCGCTCCGCCGCGAACCGCCGTATCCCCCGCAGCGTCTCCCCCAGCAGCGGCCGGCTCGTCGCCTTGAGCAGCACCTGGTACCGGAACTCCCGCATCAGCTTCGCCACCGGCGCCTCCGCCGGACCCAACACCTTCAAGCCCTCCGGCGACGGCGTCAGGTAGACCCCCAAATCCGCCGCCATCGCCAGCGCGTCCTCCTGCTTCTCGCCCCGCACCAGCACATTCGCCAGCGCCGCGAACGGCGGATACCGCATCAGCCGCCGGAATTGAATCTCTTTTTCATAAAACTGCGCGTAATCCTGCGTCGCCGCCAGCCGGACCGCGTAATGCTCCGGATTGCTCGTCTGAATCAGCACCGTCCCCGCCAAATCCCCGCGCCCCGCCCGACCCGCCGCCTGCGTCAATAACTGGAACGTCCGCTCCGCCGCGCGAAAATCCGGCATCCCCAGCCCCGTGTCCGCCGACACCACGCCCACCAGCGTCACGTTCGGAATATCGTGCCCCTTGGCGATCATCTGCGTCCCCACCAGAATGTCGTACTCCTTCTCCCGAAACGCGTGCAGAATCGTCTCGTAGCGCCGCCGCCCCGTCACCGTGTCGCGATCCATCCGCGCGATCCGCGCCTCCGGAAATTCCCGGTGCAGCTCCTCCTCCACCCGCTCCGACCCCGCCCCGACGAAATAGATGTACTCGCTCGCGCACTTCGGACACCGCTCCGGGACCTTTTCGGCGTAATTGCAGTAGTGGCACAGCATGCGCCGGTCGCGCTTGTGATACGTCAGCGTCACCGAGCAGTCGCGGCACTGCACCCGTTCGCCGCAGCTCCGGCACGTAACGAAACTCGAAAACCCGCGCCGGTTTATCAGCAGCATCGTCTGCTCGCCCGCCGCCACCCGGTCCCGCACCGCCTCCGCGAGGCGCCGCGAGAACGTCGCCTGCCGCCGCGTCTCCAGGAACTCCTGCCGCATGTCGATCAGCTCCACCGCCGGCATCGGCCGCCGCTCGATTCGCTCCGGCAGCTCGAGCAGCGTGTACTTCCCGCGATCCGCGTTGTAGCGGCTCTCCAGGCTCGGCGTCGCCGACCCCAGCACCACCACGGCCCCCAGCGCCCGCGCCCGCACGATCGCCACGTCGCGCCCGTTGTAGCGCGGCGTCTCGGCCTGCTTGTAGCTGTGGTCGTGCTCCTCGTCGATCACCACCAGCCCCAGGTCCTTCACCGGCGCGAACACCCCCGATCGCGTCCCCACCACCACCGACGACTGGCCCGTGCGTATGCGCCGCCACTGGTCGATGCGCTCCGTGTCGCTGAACGCCGAATGCAGAATCGAGACCCTGTCCCCGAAGCGATGGAGAAACTGCCCCGCCACCGCCGGCGTCAGCGCGATCTCGGGTACCAGCAGCAGCGCGCCGCGTCCTCCCGCGATGGTCTCGTCGATCGCGCGCAGGTAGACTTCCGTCTTGCCTGACCCCGTCACCCCGCGCAACAGAAACGTATGGAATTGTTTCGACTCCACCGCTCCCCGGATGGCCTCGAACGCCGCCTGCTGGCTTGCATTCAGCTCGTGCGGCGGCCGCTCGGTCCGCGAAAGCACGCCCGTCGCCGCCAGCTCCAGCTTCACCAGCTTCCGCCGTGCCAGCGCGCGCGCCGCCTGCCCCGCGCCGTCGATGACTCCCTCCACCTCCGCGAGCACGTGCACGCCCGGATGCAGCTCGAGATAACTCACCACCTCGCGCTCCACCTTCGTCAGCTTCACGCCCTCCGGCCGGCCCGTGAACTCCACGCGCAGCCGCGCCGCCGGAGCACGCAGCGGATCGCGGGCGTCGGTCGAGTCCTCGCGCGCGATCAGGCCTTTCTTGGCGAGCGAGCGCAGCAGCCCGTCGGCGTTCGGGAACTTCTTCGCCAGGTACGGCCCCGAGAGCGGCCGCGACTCCAGCATCCGCAGCAGCTCCACCGCCGGCTCCGCGCTCGATGCGCCCAACAGCAGTTGCCGCGCCGCGTCCCGGCCCTGGTCCGTCAGCGCGTAGACCTTGGTGTGCCGCACCTCGGCCGCGATCGGCGTCATCGCCCGCAGCGTCTCGCCGAGCGGCGCGCAGTAGTAGTCGGCGATCCAGTGCGCCAGCGCGAGCAAGGGCTCATCGAGCGCCGGCTCCTCGTCGATCAGCCGCAGCGCTTCGCGCACTTCGACATCGGGTGGATCGTCGTGGCAGCGCACCGTCATCCCGGTGAGACGCCGCGATCCGAACGGAACCACCAGCCGGCAACCCGGCCGCACGCGATGACGCAGCGTCTCCGGCAGCTCGTAGGTGAAGACATGGTCGACCGGAACCGGCAGGCTCACGTCGCAGAATCGGGGCACCTTTGATTACCATGGCATAGATGAAGCGGGCGCTCGCGCTGTGCCTCTGTCTGTGCGCCTGCACGGGACGCCGCGAGCCGCTGCCCGATCTGCCCGCCGTCGACACGTCGAAGTTCACCCCCGCGGCAGGCGAGCGCGTCCGCGCCGCGCTCGACGCCGTCCGCGCCGCGCCCGATAGCGCCGATCGCAACGGCCGCCTGGCGATGGCGCTCCACGCCCACCAGCAGTATGACGCCGCCCGCGTCGCCTACCGCCGCGCGCGCCTGCTCGCCCCGCGCGAGTTCCGCTGGCCTTACTACCTCGCCCTGCTCGACGTGGCGCAGGGCCGCTCCACCGGCGCCGCCCGCGCCCTGCGCGACACCCTCGCCTTGAAGAGCGACTACCTGCCCGCCGAGCTGAAGCTCGCCGAGGTGCTCTTCGATGCCGGCGATGTCGCCGGAAGCGCCGCGCTCTACGACCGGCTCGCCGCCGCGCATCCCGATCTCGCCGAGCCGCACTATGGCGTCGGGCGCATCCGCTCGGCGCGCGGCGACACCGCCGGCGCCGCCGAAGCGTACCGCCGGGCGATCGGGCTGTTCCCCGCATACGGCGCCGCCCACTACGCCTTGGCGCTCGCCTATCGAAAGCTCGGCGACCCGCGTGCCGGGCCGCAGCTCGCCCTCTACGAGAAGTTCAAGATGGGCGCGCCGCCCTCCACCGACTTCCTTTCGGCCGAGCTGCGCCAGGCCGGGTCTGTCGCCACCGAGCTGCTCCGGCGCGCCGCCGAGCTCGACGCCCAGGGGAAGCTCTCCGAGGCCGTCGGCCTCCAGCTCCAGGCCCTCGACGCCGATCCCGCGCTCGATCAGGCGCATATCAACCTGATTTCGCTTTATGGCCGTCTCGGCGAGGCCGCCCGGGCCGAGGAGCATTACCGCACCGCCATCGGGCTGAATCCCAACATGGCCGAGGCCCACTACAATTTCGGTGTGTTTTGTTTTAGCCAGAAGCGCTTTCCGGAGGCTAAGGCCGCCTTCCAGCGGGCGCTCGAAATCAATCCGAATCATCCCGACGCGCACAACAACTACGCCTTCCTGATCGAACGCGAGGGAAAGCTCGCCGAAGCCGAGGCGCATTACGGAAAGGCCGTCGCCGCCAAGCCCGATTTCCGCCTGGCGCATTTTCACCTCGGGCGCCTCCTGGTGAACCGCCGCCAGTACGCGCGCGCCATCGCGCATTTCGAGAAGACCGTTCAGCCCGCCGACGAAAGCACGCCCGGCTATCTCTACGCGCTCGGCGCCGCCTGGGGACGCGCCGGCGACCGCAAGCGCGCCGCCGATTACCTGCGGCAGGCGCGCGACGGCGCCGTCTCGTTCAACCAGTCGCAGCTCGCCGCCAGCATCGACCGCGACCTTCGCACCCTCGGCGAGGTGCGATGAGGCACCTTCCCATCGCGCTCGCCCTTCTCTCCGCGGCCTGCTCCTCCACTCCCCCTGCCGCCGAGCGGTCCTCGGGTCCCCTCTTCCATGACGCCGCCGAAGAGGCCGGTCTCCGCTTCACCCACTTCACCGGCGCCACCGGCAGGTTCTACATGCCCGAGATTATGGGCGCCGGCGTCGCGCTCCTCGACTTCGACCGCGACGGCGACCTCGACGTCTACCTCATCCAGGGCGCGCCGCTCGACGGCGCGAAGCCACCCTCCGGCGTCGTGCTCGGGAACCGGCTGTTCCGCAACGAGCTCGTCCCCTCCGGCCAACTCCGGTTCATCGATGTCACCGCCGAATCCCGCGCCGGACACGTCGCGCACGGCATGGGCGCCGCCACCGCCGACTACGACGGCGACGGCGACGTCGATCTCTACGTCACCAACTTTGGAAGCAACGTCCTCTACCGCAACGACGGCGGCAGGTTCACCGATGTCACCCGCGCCTCCGGCGTCGACGACGACCGCTGGTCCTCCAGCGCCGCCTTCCTCGACTACGATCGCGACAGCGACCCCGACCTGTTCGTCCTCAACTACGTCGACTTCACCGTGCTCGGCAACAAGCGCTGCCAGGCCGCCACCGGCGAGCCCGACTATTGCACGCCGAAAGCCTACCGCCCCGTCGCCGCGCGCCTGTTTCGCAACGAGGGCGCCGGCCGCTTCTCCGACGTCTCCACCGCCTCCGGCGTCAACTCCGCTTTCGGCCCCGGACTCGGGGTCACCTGCGGCGACTTCAACGCCGACGGCTGGGTGGACATCTACGTCGCCAACGATTCGTCGGCCAACCTGCTGTGGATCAACCAGCGCAACGGCACGTTCAAGGAGTCGGCGCTTGCCGCTGGCGCCGCCTACGCCGAGGACGGCCTGGCGCGCGCCGGCATGGGCGTCAGCGCCGGCGACTACGACAACGACGGCGATGACGACCTGTTCGTCGTCAACCTCACGCGCGAGGGCGCGACCCTCTACCGCAACGACGGCGGCGGATTCCAGGATGCCTCGCTGCCGCTCGGCCTGAAGCCGCTCACCTTCGCCTACACCGGCTTCGGGACCGAGTGGATCGACTACGACAACGACGGCTGGCTCGACCTGTTTATCGCCAACGGCGCCGTGACTGTCATGGAGTCGCTGCGCGGTCAGCCCTGGCCCTTCCTCCAGCGCAATCTGCTCTTGCGCAACGACCTGGGTAAGCGCTTTCTGGATATGACCGATCTTGCCGGACTGGGCTTTACCACGCCCGGAGTCTCGCGCGGCGCCGCTTTCGGCGACATCGACAACGACGGCGATATCGACATTGTTATCAACAACAACCACGGCTCCGCGCGCCTCTTGATTAACAAAAGTCAATCTGAAAAAGCGACGTTCCACGTGGAACATTTTCCGTTCGTTCAAGGCGCCGCGGTAATCGTAGCGTTGTCGGATGGACGAAAACTGACCCGCCGCGCGCACACCGATTCGAGCTACCTGAGCGCGAGCGACCCGCGCGTGCACTTCGGCATCGGCGCGGCGCGTGTCGAATCGGTCACCGTGCGATGGCTCGACGGAACCGAGGAGCGCTGGGACCGCCCGCCGGGACCTCGATTCGTGGCGCGCCGCGGCTCCGGCCGGAAGAAATAAGATGGCGCGCTAACGCTCCGCCGGCAGCGGACTCGGCGCGCGCGACACCTGGCCGCGCTTGGCCTCGTCGATGCTGATGTTGTTGGCGTCGAGCGTCGTGCCCGTCACCTGGTCCATCGAGACGCGCGCCTTGGCGTAGGCCGCCAGCGCCTGGACCTCCGACGACTGCGCCTGCGCCAGGTCGCGCTGGTACTGGATGATCATGAACACCGTGGTCGCGCCGAGGGCGTACTTCTTCTGCTCGGCGTCCAGGGTCTGCTCCTGGAGGACGCGCTCCTTCACGGCGGCGTCGTAGCGCGCGCGCGCCTGCTGAAGCGCGATGAGCGCATTCTGCACGTCGACGCGCACCTGGTTGACCTGCTGCTGCGCGCGGATTTCGGACTGCCGCAGCTCGAGCTGGTCGCGAATCCAGTCGGATTGCGCCGAGCGGTTGCCGATCGGAATATTCAGCGAGAATCCCACGGAGTAGTTGGGGAAGTTGCGGCGGAAAAGCTGTCCCATCGTGGAGCCGAACCCTCCGAGAAAGAACGGATCGACGGCGTGGGACACCGGCTGCCCCTGGAAAAGCAGGGTGTTGGTCGAGCCGGCCAGGCCGTTGTTCTGAAGGTTGAGCTCGAGGTCGAGCGACGGCTTCAACTGGCTGCGGCTGCCCTCCAGACCGATCTTGCTGCTCTCGACGTTGATGCGCGTCTGCTCCAGGTCGGGGCGATTCTTCATGGCCAGCTCGACCAGATCCTGCATGGGGCGGATCGGTTCCTTCTCCGGAATTCGAATGCTGTCGGTCGGGACGATGCGGGCCTCGGCCAGCGTGGGACTGGCGACGCCGGTCCGGCTCAGCGCGTTCTTGATGATGGCCTCCTGCTGCAGCAGCTGCGTCTCGGAGGCCAGCAGCTCCTGTTGGCGGCGCGCGACCTGAGCCTCGGCGCTGACGATCTCGATCTGCGCGAGCGTTCCGATCTCAACCTGTTTCTTGTTGTCGTTGTACAGCTTCTCGGCCAGGGCCAGCGCCTTGCGCTTCACGTCGAGGTCGGCGTTGAAGCTGACCAGATCCCAGTAGAGGTTGATGACCGATGTGGCGGTCGCGATTACCTGCTGCTCGAACACCAGATCGGAGACCTTCTGGCTGTTCTTGGCGATGCGGATGTTGCGGTTGTTGACCGCGCGGCCGAAGCCCTGGAGCAGGCGCTGGCTGACGTTGAGCTGGAAGTTCGCCTGCGTGAAAGGATTCAGGTCGCCGCGCGGATTGTTGTTGGAGACGTGGTCGGTGTTCCATCCGAAGCTGACGCTGGTGCCTGTCAGAAACGCCTGCGAGACTCCGTGATTCATCGAATGGGTATCGAAGGTGACCGCGGTGAGACCGGTGGTCACGGTGTTCGCCTGCGGGCTGGTGCGGTGCCCCCAAGTGTAGGACGAGAACAGTACGGGATCGAGGTTCGGCAGCGACGTTCCGGTAGCCGTGATGATCGTGCCGCCGGTGCTGGCCCCGCCGCCGCCGCCACCGCCGCCGCCACCACCGCCGCCGCCGGCGCCGAGGCCGAGGACCTGAGCCTGCGCGCTGGAGGCGCCGCGCTGAATCGTGCTCGGCACGCCGCGCAGCAGACCGCCGGCCTGGGCGCGCGTCAGGTCGACCTCGGCGATGATAGGCCCGTATCGCGAGAGCTCGATATCGAGGCTGTTCTCCAGCGCCAGCGCAATGGTGTCCTGAAGGGAAAGGTAGAGCCGCCCGCCGCGCAGCAGCGCTTCCAGGCGCCCGGAATTGCCGAGCCGGATGGGCGGCACCGACGACGGCCGGTAGGGCCGCGTGAATCGCGAGAAAAGCCCGGTGTCGGGCGCCGGACTATAGTGGATGCCCTGTTGCTGCGCGGGCGCCGCCGGCGCGATCAGCAGTATGGCCAGCAGGAGGCAAACGAAAGGTCGAAGCGTAGACATAGAGGTTCCTTCTTAAGCCTTTTCGAGGGGCCACTCGGGTATAGACGAGATCGGGCGAACTCAGTTCCCTGAATTTTCAATGGTATAGTAACCTCGAATCTCGGGGCAACCGCGACGCCTATGCGCCGCATTCGCATCACTCTCAGCTACGACGGA